>JAFXCE010000121.1 GCA_017521565.1 Clostridia bacterium
CAATGGGTAATAATCAGATTTCATGATGGTCGTCATTCCAACAATTTGCCCATTCACTATTGCTACGAATGGAGTTTCCCATTCTTCGAATTCCCAGTTTTCAAGCACTCTCACCGTATGCTCTTTTACATCTAACCAGGAAAAGTTCTTTACAAAGTTCAGTAAGTCCTCTGCAAGAGGAGTGCCCTTGTCAACTTTTTGAAGTTCAATATCTTCCATTTTCCTGCCTCTCGTGTTTATCAAATTCAAGTTTGTTTAACGGAGTCCGTCATATTCTGTCCGACTGGACAAGAACAGGCACAGCAGATCAAACTGCCGTGCCCGCGATCTGTTTGATAACTTCCGCCCGCTGCGGGGGGCTATCAGAGAACCGGTACGATCAACTCGGAGAACTGACGCTGCCTTCCATCGGTATCGACATGCCAGGAATACTGGCGGGTATAGCCGTCGCTGACGGGCGTGAGTCCATTTTCCTGAAGGAAGGCCTGCATCGTGGCGATTGCGGGACGCATGGCGTTCTGCTGCGGCGGGCGCAGATCAAAGAGCATGCGCACGCTTCGCGGGCCTGCGCTCATGCGCATCTGTGAAAAGTCCGCATGGATGAACGCCGAATACTCCGCGGGCGCACAGACGCCGGTCCGCGTGGGAACATTCTGACCGCTGAGCAGGGCAAGGGGAACGATCGTACAGTATGTGGAGAGCGGGAGCGCGTTGATCAGATCCTTGAGGACAGGGGACTTGGGCACGCTTTCCCAGAGATGGGCGACGGAATCAAAATCGATCAGATAGGCGGCCGTCCCCTGACAGATGCGAGGGCGCATCAGCAGACGCTCGCTGTCGCGCAGGAGATCTGTGCATGAGGTAACGCGCATACACATGGCCATCGCAAAGGAGGCTTGATCAGCAAGCTGGGTTCGTTTTTCATCCATGACGGCGATGAGCTCATGGAGCGAGCAGCCGGTATAGACCACGCGGCGGATTTCATCCAGAGAAAAGCCTTGACGCTGGAGGCTTTTGATGATGCCCAGCATCTGAACGTCTGCGATGGAGAAGCGGCGAAATCCGCTGGAGCCGGCGCGCTCGGGGGAGAGCAGCCCTTTTTCCTCGTAGTAGCGGAGCGCTTCAGGGGTGAGGCCGTAGGCGGTCGAGAGGGTGGAGATGGATACCTTCATATAGATCTCCTTTATATTGACAAAAAAATGACTGAAATCGAAAACAGGGCTTGATTCTCAAGTGGCTTGAGATGTTACAATACAACTATTGGACAGGCTGTGTTCCGTGTATATCAATATATACAGTGTACTGGAATGAAAAGAAAAAATCAATCTTTATTTTCAGATGGCCTGTCGTGGAAGAAGAAAGGAGAATACCATCATGAAGAAGAACGTATTTGCGCTCCTGCTGGCTGTGATGATGCTGGTGTGCGCCAGCGCGTCCGCCATGACCGCCGGTACCTATGAGGCCGAGGCGCAGGGCATGATGGGCGCGGTGAAGGTTGCTGTGACCGTCACCGAGAACGCCATTGAGAAGGTCGAGGTTCTCGCCCAGAGCGAGACCGCCGGCATCGCCGATCCGGCGCTGGCGGGCGTCCCGGCCGCGATCGTGGAGAAGCAGAGCCTGGCGGTGGATACCGTTTCCGGCGCAACTGTGACCTCCAAGGCGATCCTCGCCGCCGCTGAGGCTGCGCTGACCGCTGCGGGCGCCGATGTTGAGGCGCTGAAGGTTGTTGAGGTTGAGGCCCGCGAGGCGCAGACCATCGAAATCACCACGGACGTCGTCGTGCTTGGCGCTGGCGGCGCGGGCGTTGCCGCGGCTGTTGAGGCCTATGACGCCGGCGCGAAGGTCGTCCTGCTGGAGAAGATGGGCGTCATCGGCGGCACCACCGCGACCAGCCAGGGCATGGTTGGCGCGTACGAGAGCAAGTACACCAAGGAGAAGGATGTGCACTACACCTTCGAGGAGATGTACGGCAACCTGATGAGCAACGCTTCCTACCGTCTGGATCCGGCGCTCACCTCCATCACCATTGAGCAGTCCGGCTCCGCCATTGACTTCATGGCTGACCGTCTGGGCATGCACTTCTATGATGTTATCGTTGGCTACGGCCCGCTGCAGATGATGCACCTGGTCGAAGGCGCTGGCCCGGCGATGAAGACCGCCATGGAAACTGCGCTGGCTGGCACGGAGATCGAGCTCATGCTCGAGACCGAGGCAACTGAGATCCTGATGAACGAAGACGGCTCCGTGAAGGGCGTTGTCGCCAAGAACGGCATCGACACCGTGATCGTCTATGCGGATTCCGTGATCGTCTGCACCGGCGGCTACGCCTACAACCCGGAGATGACCGTGCGTCTTGATCCGGAGAAGCGCGGCACCATGGGCATTGGCCATGTGGCTTCCACTGGCGAGGGCATCATGATGGCCTCCAACGTCGGCGCGCTGCTGACCCACGTGAACGACATGATGTGCGTCCTCAAGGACTACGAGATCATGACCGAGCACAACGGCAACTCCACCACCGCGAATGTCTCTTCCTTCATCAGCCGTGACAACACCGTGCTCCTCGGCGCGAACGGCAAGCGTTTCGTCAACGAGAAGGACATCGGCTACATGACCCAGAAGCTGAACAGCCCGGTGTTCGATCAGATGCACAAGGATGACCTGGGCTACGTCTGGGCGATCTCCGATAAGGCTTCCCTCGAGGCGAAGGGCGTCAAGCGCGGTCTCGATATGGAATTCATCACTGCGGATACCTTTGAAGAGCTGGCCGAGAAGATGGGCCTCGACGTCGCGACCGTCGCTGAGACCCTGAACAACTACAACAGCTACGTCGACGCCGGCCATGATCCGGAGTTCGGCCGTCTGCTGCTGGCGAAGCTCGAGGCTCCGTACTGCGCTGTGCGCGTCATGCCGTGTGAGATCATCACCTACGGCGGCATCGCCCGCAACGAGGCTTCCGAGGTCATCCGCGCCGACGGCACCGTGATCCCGGGCCTGTACACCGCTGGCGAGGCTTCTGCGAACTCCGCTTACATGGGCTTCACCATCACCAACGCGTTCGTTTGGGGCCGCATTGCTGGCGCCAACGCCGCTGCTTTCGCCGCTGCGAAGTAATCGATTGCCTTTCAAGGCTTGCCTCTCCCTTCGGGGAGAGGTTTTTTGTTTTTGTATTCACTTAACTGCTGGTTAAGTGGATTTGTCCTGGATTGAAAACGCTTCCATTGCGGTATTGCGGGTGATGTGCTATGCTGAATATATCAGGAGCGCGCCCTGAATACGAGACAGAAGGAGAAAACAGCAATGTTGAACATGGGTGAAATCATCAGGAAACGCCGCCGTGAACTCGGCTTGACGCAGGAACAGCTTGCGCAGATGCTGGGCGTGAGCGGGCCTGCGGTGAGCAAATGGGAGCAGGGTGCGTCTTTTCCGGATGTGACACTGCTGCTATCGCTGGCGAGGGCGCTGCATACGGACCTGAATACGCTGATGGGATTTCGGCGCGAGCCGGAAAAGACAGAGATCGCGAAGATGCTGACCCGGATCAACGAAACGGCCAAAGCGCAGGGCATAGAGATGGGGTTTGCGCTGGCGCAGGATATAGCAGCAGAATACCCTGATTGCGGAGCGCTTCTCTTTGGGCTGGCAGCAACGCTTGATGGGCGGATGATGATGGCCGGAATGAATGCCGAGGAACGTATTCAATACAGCGCTCAAACCGGTGAATGGTATGCCCGTGCGGCGGAATGCGGCGACGAGGAGACGCGGCAGGCAGCGGCGCAGCTTCTGGCTTCATATGCGCTGAACCGGGGGAACATTGATGAGGCGCAGGAAATCATGGCGCGTCTGCCTCGGGAGAATAGAGTGGCGCGCTGGCCGCTGGAGGTTTCCCTCCTGCTGGCAAAGGGTGAAAAAGAGCAGGCCAAGGCGCTGCTTGAACAGAAACTCTTCATTCTGGCGGGAGATATTCAGCAGATACTGCTGCGGCTGATTCAGGCGGAGCTTGATGAAGGACAGATGGCACATGCAAAGGCGCTGGCAGAGACGACACGCAGATTTGTCGGCTTGATGCAGATGCACCCCTATACTGCTTATCTTGCCTGCCTGATGCCTGCTCTGGCAGAAAAGGATGTACAGGGAAGTATTATGCATCTGCGGAATATGCTGGGTTCGCTGGAAACAATATGGTCGCCGGGGATCTGCCTGATGTATGACCAATCCGGCGCCAAGCAGAGCGGACGTGGCGGACACGATATGCTGGGCGGGATTCTTCGGGAGATCGAAGAGAGCGAAGAGTATGCTTTTCTTCGGGATGAGGCTGCATTCCGGCAGATGCTGACGGAATATGAAGGGAAACTCCCAAAGACACAAAAGCGAGAATAACGCACATAAAAAGACCTCCTGCCCAAAGGCAGGAGGTCGATTGCGCAGAAAGCGTGTAATCCGGAAGAATTACAGCGCGGCAGCAGCCTGCTCGCCAGCGACCTTGCCGAAGCAAACGGACTGGGAGTAAGCGCCGGACTGCCAGGTGCACTCGCCGGCAGCATAGAGACCCGGAACGACAGTGTCGTCCGCCATCAGGACCTGAGCCTTCTCGTTGCAGACAACGCCGCCCTTGGTCATGTGGTTCGCGCCCTCAACGCGCACGCCGTAGTACGGACCTTCGGCGTCCAGAGCGCGCTTCGGAACAGCGGTGATCATGGCGTTCTCCGCGCCCGCAGCGGCGTCGGCGTTGTACTGCTCGACAGAGGCGGTCAGGCCAGCGGCATCGATGCCGAGCTTGCCGGCCAGATCTTCAAGCGTCGCGCCCTCGGTGTAGTAGCCCAGGCCGACATGCTTGCGGATGCGGTAGAAGGAGTCATAACCGGTCTTGTCGGTGATGTAGTAGGCGGCCTTATCGGTCTGAGCGAAGACGAGCTCGCCGCGGGCCTTGCCGGAAGCGTTCGGCAGCAGGGCGCCTTCCTTGTTGACGAAGAGGTTCATGTCGGCGCCGCCGGTCAGGTCACGGCGCGGAACGATGATGTTGGCGAAGAAGGACATCTTGCCCATCTGATCCATCTTGAAGCCGTACTTCTCAAAGACCGGAACGAAGTCGCCGGTCGCGCCCATCTGGTTGGAGGTGTTGAAGACCTCGTAGCCCGGGGCGTGCTTGGCGAGGAGCTCCTTGTTGAAGCACCAGCCGCCAGTGGCGATGATGGTGTTCTTCGCATTGATGGTGTAGGTCTCGTTCTGGTTGTTGGTGACGATCACGCCCTTGCAGACGCCGTCTTCCATCACGAGGTCAACGCCCTTGGTGCCGGTGCGCACGTCGACGCCGTAGCCGAAGACGGCGTTCTCGAGGCCTTCCTGGATGCACTCGCCGGCATAGCGGTCAGCCTCAGCCATGTGGTTGGTGCCGCCGTAGTTGTAGTTGAGTTCAACGCCCATCTCACGCAGCCAGGCGTCGATGTTGTTCTCTTCCTCAGCCCAGACAGCGATGCGCTCGGCGGTCTCGCCGGAAGCAGCCTTGTCCTCGATGAAGTTAGCAATCTGATTGGTGATGTAGCGCTCGGTGTTCGCAGCGTGCTGCGCCTGGGTGTTGATCATGTCGAAGAAGTTCATGTCGAACTTGCCGTTGCCGGAGAGGATATCCAGCTTCTCGACGATGATGACGTTCGCGTCGGCGTTTACCTGCTTCGCGCCGATCGCCGCAGCCAGGCCCGCCGGGCCGCCGCCAACGATGACGATATCGCAGGACTCCGCAGCGCGCTCGGTCGCCGGCTTCTCAGCGTTCTGCATGGAAACAGCCGGAGCCTCGAGGCCAGCCTGCTTCATCGCGTCAGCGACGGCAAGCTTCACCGCGTAGGAGGAGAAGGTGGCAGCGGAAACGCTGTCCACATCCGGGGAGTTCGCCGCAAGGATGCGCTCACGGATCACCGGGAAGGCGCGGTCGATGACGACGTTGGTCTCGTGGTTTTCGGTCAGGACGACGTCCTTGATGGTGCCGTCTTCGATGGTGACATCGACGGTCAGCGCGCCGCCGTAGGCGTTCGCGGAGGCGGAGTAGGTCTCAGCCAGCGCGACGGAGCCAAGCAGCATGCACGCGCAGGTCAGCAGAGCGACCAGCTTGAGCATCTTGTTCATGGGATTCAGTCTCCTTCTTCTTTCTTGCTTCCCGGTGTCCGGCCTGTCCGGAACCGATAGCCTGAGTATAATTCGTCAAAAAAACAACAAATCCTGCAAATATCGACAATTTTAATAATATTCATCCGAATTGCCGATGCTTGCAGGGTTTTCACGTGTTTACTTAATTTATTTAAGTGAAATCGTTTGATAAAATGGATTGTGAAATAATCAGTCCGTCAGCTGGGCGTATTGGGCGCAGGATAGGCGCAAAAGATCCTCGGGGGAAAGCTCCACCTGCGCGCCGATTTTCCCGGCTGAGACGCAGATATTGTCAAAAATTTGCGCAGTTTCATCAATGAAGGTGGGGAACGCTTTTTTCATACCGATGGGGCTGCAGCCACCGTGGATATAACCCGTGGTGGGCAGCAGGATTTTCTGAGGGATCATCTCAATGGATTTTTCCCCACAGGCAGCGGCAGCGCGCTTTAGATTCAGCGTTGCGCCAACGGGGATGACAAAGACGTAAAAGGCACGACTCTTACCCTGCGTGACCAGCGTCTTGAATACAGCCTGCGGATCCTGACCGAGCTGCGCGGCGACGGACAGACCGTCGATGCCCTTTTCGGGATCATAATAATGAACGCGATGCGCGGCGCCTTCTTTTTCAAGGATGCGTATGACATTGGTCTTGACAGCTTCGGCCATGGAGGGTACCTTCCTTTCGCAGGATCGCCAAATCTGGTTAAAAGAGGTGCGATCCGGATAAAGGCATTGTAGCACAGATCTGCAATGGATGAGCAAAAAGGGTGTAAAAGGAGTTGATTTTGTTGAAACTGCATTGAATTGCATGCGAAATCATGGTATACTGTTCTTAACTGTGACGACATCGTATTGGATATGCCATGTATAGATGAAGTGAAAGGGACGGTAACTGCTATGAATCATCACAATCCGCTCATCAGCGACAAGCCCAGCAAGAAGTTTATCACCATGGGCGAAATCATGCTCCGCCTGACCCCGCCCAACTATGAGAAGCTGCGCATGGCGTCGAGTTTTGAGGCCAGCTACGGCGGCAGCGAGGCGAATATCGCGCTGGCGCTGGCCAATCTGGGCATCGATTCCACGTTCTTTACCGTTGTGCCGAATAACTCCATCGGCAAGAGCGCCATCCGTCTGCTGCGCTCCAACGACGTGCACTGCACGCCGGTGATTCTCTCTTCCCCGGAGGAGACGCCGAGCCATCGGCTGGGCACCTATTATCTGGAGACCGGCTACGGCATCCGTCCCAGCAAGGTCATCTATGACCGTAAGCACAGTGCGCTTTCCGAGTATGATTTCAAGGATTACGACTTCCATAAGCTGCTGGAGGGCTTTGACTGGCTGCATCTGTCCGGCATCACGCCGGCCATCGGCGGCCATTGCCCGGAGGTCATCATGAACATGCTCAAGACCGCGAAGGAAATGGGCCTGACGGTCTCCTTCGACGGCAACTTCCGCTCCAAGCTCTGGACATGGGAGCAGGCGCGCGATTACTGTACCATGTGCCTGCCGTATGTCGACGTGCTGATGGGCATTGAGCCGTATCATCTGTGGAAGGACGAAGAGGACCACAGCAAGGGCGACTGGAAGGATGGCGTGCCGCTGCAGCCGACCTATGAACAGCAGGACGAGATCTTCCAGAAGTTTGTGCTGCGCTATCCGAATCTGAAGTGCATCGCGCGTCATGTGCGCTATGCGCATTCCGGCTCGGAGAATAGCCTCAAGGCGTTCATGTGGTATCAGGGCCATACCTTCGAGAGCCGCATGTTCACGTTCAACATCCTCGATCGTGTCGGCGGCGGCGACGCCTTTGCCAGCGGCCTGATCTATGCGATGTTCCACGAGTACAAGCCGATGGACATGGTCAACTTTGCGGTGGCCTCCAGCGTCATCAAGCACACCATCCATGGTGACGCGAACATCACGGACGACGTGCAGAGCATCAAGAACCTGATGAACATGAACTACGACATCAAGAGATAAGAGCAATAAGCAAAAGAGGGCTGTAGAGATACAGTCCTTTTTCATGGAGGCATCAATATGGAAAGCATGCATCTGATCGAGGTCTGCGTCGATTCAATGGAATCGGCGCGCGCGGCTGTGCGCGGCGGTGCGGACAGGCTGGAGCTTTGCGCCAATCTGATCATCGGCGGCACGACGCCCTCGCCCTATCTCATCCGCGAGGCAGTCGGTCTTGGGATACCGGTGAATGTGCTGATTCGTCCGCGCTTCGGCGATTTCTGCTTTACGGAGGATGAAAAGCGCGAGCAGCTTCAAAGCCTTGCGCAGCTGAAGGCACTGGGCGCAAGCGGCGCGGTTGTCGGTGCGCTTCTGCCTGACGGCGCGCTGGATGTGGAATTCCTGCGGGCTTGCCGAGCGGCGGCGGACGGCCTGCATCTGACGATGCACCGTGCATTTGATGTGTGCGTGGACGCAGAAAAGGCGCTTGAGCAGGCGATCGCCCTGGGCTTTGATACGATCCTGACCTCCGGGCAGCGGGCGACAGCAGCGGAAGGCGCGGAGTTGATTGCGCAGATGGTGAAGCTGGCGGACGGGCGCATCACGATCATGCCGGGAAGCGGCGTAAAATCGACGAACATCGCGGCGCTGAGAGAAAGAACGAATGCAAATGCGTATCACCTTTCGGCGAAGGGTACCGTGCAAAGCGCAATGCAGTTTAGGCGGGAGGGCGTGCCCATGGGCCTGCCGATGATGAGCGAATTCGAGCTTTTCCGGACGGATGAAAACGAGGTTCGCGCTGCCCGGAAAGCGCTTGAAAAGGCACGATAATGAAAATATATAAATGTGTCCGAATTGTGAAAGAATTATGTGAAATTTTTGGAATACATTTGACATCGTACGGTGGACTTGCTATAATATACTACAATCTTGGGGGTATGTGGGCATGAGAATTCATATGCCTTACTAAGGTCGAAACGCGAAAGGCGGTAATAGAAATGGGACTGTTTGATAAAATCTTTGGTAAGAAGTTCGACGAGATCTGCGCGCCGGTGGCGGGCGAGGCCGTTCCCTCCAGCGAGGTAAATGATCCGACCTTCGGCGAGGAGATGCTCGGCAGGGGCATGGCGATCAAGCCGGCTGCGGGCCGTGTGGTTGCGCCGTGCGACGCGACGGTGGATATGATGTTTGAAACCGGTCATGCCGTCAGCCTGACGACCGGGTTTGGCGCGGAGCTGCTCATCCATGTGGGTATCGATACCGTGAACCTGCAGGGCAAGTATTACACGGTGCACTGCAAGCAGGGTGATCAGGTGAAGAAGGGCCAGCTGCTGATCGAATTTGATAAGGATGCGATCGCTGCTGAGGGCTATGACACCATCACCCCGGTCGTGGTCTGCAACAGCGACGATTTCAAGACCTTTGAGACTGAAACCGGCAAGCTTGTCGCCGAGGGCGATGTGGTCATCAAGCTCGCGAAGTGAGCAATGAAACCGTTTATCCTGGGCAGCTGTGGGCCAGCGGCCTGTGAGATAATATGAAGAGATTCAGGAGGAATTTCACTTATGATGCGTTATCTGCAGAAACTGGGCAAGGCTCTGATGCTGCCCGTGGCCTGTCTGCCGATCTGCGGCATTCTGATGGGCCTTGGCTACGCGTTTGCTCCGGCCGTCATGGGCGCTGCTGGTGCGACCGAGGGCTTCATGTATGTGCTGGGCTTCTTCCTTGTGAAGGCCGGCGCTGCTCTGATTGACAATATGGCGCTGCTGTTCGCCATCGGCGTGGCTGTGGGCCTGGCTGAGGAAAACGACGGTACCGCCGGTCTGGCCGGCCTGGTCTCCTGGCTGATGATCACCACGCTGCTGTCTACCGGCTCCGTGGGCACCATCGCCCCGAGCAAGATGGCTGATCCGGTCAGCGCTGTTGCGTTCGCCAAGATCGCCAACCCGTTCACCGGCATCCTGTCCGGTATCATCGGCGCGGTTTGCTACAACAAGTTCAAGGGCACCAAGCTGCCGGACGTTCTGGCGTTCTTCGCCGGCAAGCGCTCCGTCGCCATCGTGACCGGCGTTGTGTCCATCATCGTTTCCGCGATCCTGCTGTTCATCTGGCCGGTGATCTTCGGTCTGCTGGTTTCCATCGGCAACGCGATCAAGGGCATGGGCGCTATCGGCGTCGGCCTCTACGCGTTCCTGAACCGCCTGCTCATCCCGACCGGTCTGCATCACGCCCTGAACAACGTGTTCTGGTTTGACACCATCGGTCTGGGCGACCTGACCGCCTACTGGGGCGCGCTCACCGAGGGCGGCACCATGGCCAACGGCACCGTCATCGACTGGTCCGTCGGTATGTACATGGCCGGCTTCTTCCCGTGCATGATGTTCGGTATTGCCGGTGCTGCGGTTGCGATCGTGCACTGCGCGAAGCCGGCGAAGCGTAAGGCCGCGATCGGTCTGGTTGGCGCTGCTGCGGTTTGTGCCTTCCTGTGCGGCGTTACCGAGCCGTTCGAGTTCGCGTTCATGTTCCTGGCTTTCCCGCTGTACGTGGTGTACTCCGCTCTGTACGGCATCTTCTCCGCGATCACCGTCGCTCTGGGCTTCCGCGCCGGCTTCTGCTTCTCCGCGGGCCTGACCGACCTGATCTTCTCTGCTTCTCTGCCGGCTGCTGCGAAAACCTGGCTGATCATCCCGACCGGCATCGCCGCGTTCGTGGTGTTCTACTTCGTGTTCAAGTTCGCCATCACCAAGTGGGATCTGAAGACCCCGGGCCGTGAGGACGACCAGGACGCCGAGACCAAGATCGAGCTGAGCAACAACGACTTCACCGCTATGGCCGCCATCATCATGGAAGGCTGCGGCGGCAAGGAGAACCTTGCTTCCATCGATCACTGCATCACCCGTCTGCGCCTCGAGGTGAAGGACCGCCTGCTGGTTGACGAGAAGAAGATTAAGTCTTCCGGCTGCGCCGGCGTCATCCGCCCGGGCAAGACCAGCGTCCAGGTCATCATTGGACCGAAGGTGCAGTTCGTCTTCGACGAGTTCAAGAAGCTCGCGAAGTAACCGGCATGCTGTCGGCGGCATTTCCGACGAAAGTGGGGAATGAAGCTGATTCTGCGGTCGAGGCCGTAGGATAGCAGCAAAGCAATGTGTAAAAAGGGGATCATGCCATGGCCCACACGGCATGGTCCTTTTTCTATGCCTTGACAGTGCTGGTGATACGCAATAGAATGGAACTAAGAATGACATGGGAGGATGCTGTGTATGAAGATGACCTATCCCGTGCGCGTGGCGATCTGCGGTCTGGGCAGCCGGGGAAAGGATACCTATGCGCCGGTTTCGGAGATTCTGCCGGATCAGATGGTGATTGCCGCCGTCGCGGAGCCGATTGAGGAAAAGCGGGAGTATGTCAGAAAGCGTTACCATGTGCCGCAGGAATTGTGCTTTGAGACGGGCGAGGAGATGTTCGCCAAGCCGCGCCTTGCGGACGTGGCGCTGATCTGCACACAGGATCAGATGCATGTGGGTCATGCTCTGGCTGCGCTGCGGGCGGGCTATCATCTCCTGCTTGAAAAGCCCATTGCCGTGACGATGGAGGATGTGCGACTGATTGAGCAGACGGCAAAGGAAATGAACCGGAGCGTTGTGGTCTGCCATGTGCTGCGGTATGCGCCGTTCTTTGAGCGCATCCGCGAGGCGATTGAGGCGGGGGATATCGGCGAGGTGACCTGCATTCAGGCGCTTGAAAACGTGGGCTACTGGCATCAGGCGCACAGCTTTGTGCGCGGTAACTGGCGCAACGAAGCGGAATCGACGTTTATGCTGCTGGCAAAGTGCTGCCACGATCTGGATTACCTCGTCTGGCTGACGGGACAGCGCTGCGCAAGGGTCTCCTCCTTTGGCAGCCTGCGCCATTTCAGAAAGGAATGCGCGCCGGAGGGCGCGGCGGCGCGCTGCACGGCGGGCTGCGCAGCGAAGGAAAGCTGCCCCTACGATGCGGAGAAAATCTATCTCTATAATGAGAGGACAGGCATCCTTGCGGGCAATACGGATTGGCCGTGCAGCATCCTCGCGCAGGAGCCGACGGAGGAAAAGATCCGCGAAGCAATCGAGAAGGGACCGTATGGCCGCTGCGTCTATGCCTGTGACAACGATGTGGTTGACAGCCAGATCGTTAACATGGAGATGGAGGACGGCACGCTCTGCCAGTTGATGATGACGGCGTTCTGCGAGCATGGCGGAAGAACAATCCGTGTCTTTGGCACGCGCGGATGCATTGAGGGCGACATGGAGAGCAACACGCTGCGCATTCGTCCGTTCGGCAAGCCGGAAACGGTGATCGACGTCGGGCAGCTGCAGGGCGATCATAAGGAGCATGGCGGCGGAGACAACAGGCTGATGGCTGAGCTCCTGGCGATGCATGGCGAGACGGGCGTGCCTACGCCGCGCATGACCACACTGGAGGCGTCCGGTGAGAGCCATTACATCGCTTTTGCTGCGGAGCAGTCGAGGAAGAACGGCGGCATGGCGGTGCAGCTGAAGACGATCAGGCCGTAACCATACAAAACCGATATGATACCGGCTGTATCACCGACAAACCACTGTAAAGCTTGTGCTTTTGCACACGCAGCCGATATTCTGCAATACGATATACATAACAGAAAAGCCACGGATATCTGTTCCGTGGCTTTTCTGTTATGTGGCAATATGCAGGGTAAACGAGAAGGCGCTTCCCTCTCCCAGCGTGCTTTCCACCGCCATCTCTTCGCCCAGCTGCTGCATGATCTCATAAGCAATGGCCAGACCGAGCCCTGTGCCGCGCCCGCCGTGGGATTTGTCCGCCTTGTAGAAGCGGTCAAACACATGCGGCAGATCGTCCTCGCTGATGCCAATGCCTGTATCACGGACGGTAATGCGGATGACATCTGCATCGATGGCGGCGCTCAGGGTGACGACGCCGTCCTCGGGTGAGTACTTAAAGGCGTTGTCAAGCAGCGCAATGAGGACCTGCTGCGTGCGGTCGGGATTGCCGATGACCTCGGGCAGCGTGTCCGGCACATCATAGATGAAAACCTGCTGGTAGTCCTCCGCATAGGCGGAGTAGGTTTCGCGGATGAGCTCAAGCAGCGGCGCAGGGCAGAAGCGGCTGCGGGAAAGAGAGGCCTTGCCGCTTTGCATGCGGGAGAGCTCAAGCATATCGGAAACCAGGCGCGTCAGGCGCATGGTCTCACGCAGGACGACGTCGTAGGTCTGCTGCCGCTGTTCCTCAGTTTTGATCAGGCCGTCGCGCAAAGGTTCAAGCAGCGCGCGCATGGCGGTCAGCGGTGTGCGCAGCTCGTGGGAGACGTTGGCGACGTAATCGCGCCGCGTCTGCTCCAGACGCTCTGCGCTGGTGACGTCTGAGAGGATGCCGACGCAGCCAGTCAGCGCGCCGCCGGTGCGGGTCAGCGGGGAGACGGAGATGTGTATGGCTGTGCGTCCGCGCCAGATGGTGCGGCGCACGGTCTGCATGCCGGAAAGGGATTCATCGAACATCGCCAGCACATCGGGCGCAGCGCTGCGCAGGTCGCCGGCACTTTCGGGGAGGCGCAGCAGCGTATAGGCGGCAGGGTTGACCAGCGTGGTGCTTCCGCGTTCATCCAGCGCGATAATGCCTTCGCTGACACCGTTGATGAGGCTTTGCAGGCGGTTGCGCTCGAGCTCGAGCGAAGAAATGGTGCTGCCCAGCTCGGCGCTGAGGTAGTTGAGCGCGCCGCCCAGCTCGCCGAATTCGTCGCTGCGCTGATCGTCCGCGCGGGCGGTAAGGTCGCCGCCGGCCATGGTCAGCGCAACGGCGCGCAGATCTGCAACAGGGCGGGAGATGCGGGAGGCAAAATACAGCACGATAGGCAGCATCAGCAGCGCGATGAGCAGGACGGAAAAGGTGATGGCATCAGAAAGCGCCTGCATGCCGCTCATGATTTCGGTCATCGTCTGCGCCATAAATACCGCGCCGACGACTTCGCCGAAGAATGTGATCGGGATGGCGACGGCGACGATGTTGCCGGAGAGATCCTCCTCGGCGGAGGCGTCCGCATCGCTTGATTGCCGGGCAAGGCCGTCAAGAATGTTGGATGCTCGTCCCGGCGTCACCTGCGATGCCGTACTCAGGTCCTCCTGATCGCCGATGTGGGTGGCGATTTGTCCGCCGAGTACGGTGGGCAGCATGGCCTGCGCCAGCCTCGCGGGAAGGCGTCCTACGCGCCGCCCGGCCTCCTGCTGGGTGCGGATCAGGGTATCGCCGTCGATATCCACAACCCAGACGGTGGCTTCCCACTGGGCCGTGCTGCGGCCGATGAGAGGGACGAGATAAGCGGTGGAGATTTCGCCGCGCAGCGTGCTTTCGATGTAGCCGCTGATGATCTGCCCCTTCGGGATCAGATCGTCGATCTTGTTGCGGGCGAAAAGTTGCGGAGAGATTCCGGTATAGATGGCGACGATCAGCAGCGCAAAGAGCGCGACGGTGCTGTAGACGAGCAGGAGCGTCCTGCGGAAAAAACCGCCTCGTCTCATGTTTCCGCCTCGAATTTATAGCCTACGCCATAAACGGTGATGATGTCCCACGAGCGGCCCATCTCGGCGCAGGCGAGCTTCTGACGAAGGCGCTTGATGTGGGTATCGACCGTGCGGGTATCGCCGAAGAAGTCGTAGCCCCAGATGCGGGAAAGGATTTGTTCGCGATCAAACACCCGGCCGGGATGGCTGGCCAGCAGATACAAAAGCTCAACCTCCCTCGGGGTACAGGCGACAGGCTGGCCGCCAAGGCGCACGCTGTAGCGTTCGGGCTGGATTTCCAGCGTGCCGTATTTGAGCGTGGTCAGCTGTTCCTCCTGCGCGGCGCCCTGCGGCGCGTTTGTGCGGCGCAGAACGGCTTTGATGCGGGAGACCACCTCGCGCGGGGAGAAGGGCTTGACGATGTAATCGTCGGCGCCCATCTCAAGACCGAGAATGCGGTCGATTTCCTCGCCCCTGGCGGTCAGCATGATGATGGGCAGCTGGCTTTCGCGGCGCACATGCTGGCAGACCTCTGTGCCGGTCATGCCGGGCATCATCTGATCCAGCAGCATGAGATCGTAATGCTCTTTTCGGGTCATGTCCAGCGCAGTTTTGCCGTCATAGGCAGAATTGTGCTGGAAGTCTTCATTATCCAGATACAGGGAAAGCGACTGATGGACGATTGGATCATCGTCGCAGATCAGAATACGCGGCTGTTTATTCATGGCAGATCACCTCTAGCATCCAGTATAGCGGCCCCGTGTGGCAGCATTGTGAAAGAAGGATGGTTTTGTTATGTAATTCTATTTGAGAAGTATCGGCCTCGTCCGCAAACACGCAAGATTTACAGCACTTTGTCGGTGATGCAGCCGGCATCATGCCGGTTTGTTTAGATTACCGGCAAAACACTCAGGCGCACGGCGGATTCGGCATAGGGGACGAGCGCGACGCTGCATTCCTCATGGGCATGATCCAGCGTGATCGGCGGCTGATCGCAGCTTGCGCCGCGCATGCCCCAGCGCGGCGCCTTCGCGCCGCGGGTATGAATGCATACGCCGGTTTCGGTTTCGATGGTCTCCAGCGGAGCGGCTGACAGGAGCGCCATGCCAAAGCCCTCCTGTGCGCGAAGAACGGCGAGCCCCTCTTCATCGGTCGTCTCGTCGTATGCGGGGACGAAGGCGAAGCGCAGCGGGCCGCGCGCGACATAGGCGGCCTGATGGAAGGAGGAAATGCGCTCGGCGGCCATCGGCAGCGTGAGCAGGATCTCGTCGCCGTCGTGCCACTGGCGGTTGATGGTGAGGATGGTTCCGGGCTGAGCGGGCAGAATGTCGCCGGAGATGGCTGCGGCTGCGCCCTTGGCCCAGCTGGGGATGCGCAGATGCACCGGGAAAGCGGCGCTCTGGTCGAGGCTGACCGTCATGCGGATGCTGCCGGATGCGGGATAGCGGCTTTCGACATTCAGACGAACCGACGCGCCGCCGAGGCGATAGCGCACCTGACAGGGTGCATAGGAATTGGCGAAGAGCCCGTCGTCGCGGGAGAGCAGCCACTGATGCTGCGCAAAGCGCGGCCATGCGCCAAGCAGCGCGGCGAGGCTGTCGCCGTCATCCAGGGAGAAGAGATTGGCGTTTTCGCCGCAGAGCGGGAAGCGGGCCTCGCGGGTGACTGCCGCCTGATTGGCCTGCTGAATGGGCTGCACGCTTCGGCCGTCCTTGGCAAAGGCGGCGGCAACGCCATTGTACATGAGGACGTCCAGCTGGTCGGCGCTGTGCTCGCCGGAGGGGCAGGAGAGCATGGCCTCCAGAGAGGCGGCAAGCTCGCACAGGCTCAGCGCGGTGACGCCGCGGCTGGGATGCGCGCCTGCGAGCAGCGGATCGCCTGTGACGCCGCCGCAAACCGCGCCGTGCGCCTTGTTCATGCGGGCGAGTCCGGTTTCCGCGGCGGAAAGATGCTTGCCGGAGCCGGTCAGCACGCCGCAGAAAGCAGAGGCGCGCAGACCCTCGCAGAGATTGGCGGCATTGGCTGTGCGCAGCAGGTGACGGACATAGCCGTCCTCGCCCTCGGTCTGCAGGGCGGCTTCGATGTCTTCCTCGCTCATCGTACGGGAGAGCGGCGTGCGGTAGGGGAATGCGTGATACAGGGAGGTATAGTCAGCGCCCTGCGTGACGAGCGTCATCAGAACGGACAGGATCGCCTTTTGACCGGTTACATTATAAAGGAAGATACCGGCTTCGAGGGTATCGGCGGTGTGCATGGCATCCTCGCGCGTAAGCGGCGTTTCGTTCAGCGTGTCCTTCAGGAACTTCATATAGCGCAGCATGAACGAGAGCAGCTGCTTGTCGCCGGTCATGGTATAGGCGCTGGTCATTGCGCGGAGCATACGACCGCGTGCTCCGAAGGAGGCGTCTTCGCCGCCGAAGCTGCCGTCCTCAAGCTGATTGGCGACGACAAGGGAAACGAGGCGGAGCGCATCCCTTCCAAGCTCTTCATCGCCCAGCAGCGCGCTGGTGAGAAGCTGGGCTTCAAGCAGATCGGCGCAGGCGATGGTAGCGGTGAGTTCTCCGCCGTAAAACGCGGAGCGCTCGCCCATTTCAGGGTAAATCGCCGCGCAGCGGGAAAGCAGGCCTGCGCGCAGGGCGATAAGGCGGTCGTGCATATCGCCGCGGGCAGTTACAGCGCCGGCGGGCAGCGGGGCAAACCGGCCGGGGGCGAGCGGAGCGCGGGCAAAGAACGTACGGGTCAGCATGGTCAGGAACCTCCCTTATTTTGGCTATCAAGGTGATAGGCAAATGTGCAAATTTCTACCTATATAGTTTACATCGGCGCGGTGTGTGCGTCAATCAAAAGTGCAAAAAGCAGAAAAAGAGTTGAAAAGCGCCTGAAACTGCGGTACAATCAATGATCGAACGGAAGATGAGGCGTGCGCATTGCGCAGCGCCGCATGATAAAGACAAACCGACCACAGAGGAGAGAAATCAAGGTGAATCATTTTCTGCGCCGGATGACCGGCCTTATGCTGCTGATGATGCTGCTGACGACACCTGCGCTTTGCGAAGGCCTGGAGCCGCTCCCGATTGACGATTCCCCCTCGCCGGTGGCGAAGGCAGAATGCTATCTGCCGGATTTGGCGGGCTATGAGGACGAAAGCCTGAGCGTGAAGATCGAAACCACGCGGCTGTACGATACAACCATTATGATTGCGCGCGTCAAGGTTGCGCATCCGTCCCAGATCCGCACGGCGATGACCGCGCGCTACGGCACGAAGACCACGACCCATCCGCACAAGCTGGCTAAGCGCGTCAATGCGATCTTTGCGATCAATGGCGATTTCTTCAATTATCATTCCCAGGGTTATCTGGTTCGCCAGGGTCAGCTTTATCGCGACAGGACGAACGCCACCTATGATGTGCTGATCATCGACGATCAGGGTGATTTCCACATTCTCGTCGATCCGACGGAAGAGGCGACCCATGGATTCAAGGGGACGATCATCAACTCCTTCAATTTCGGCCCGGCGCTGGTGGTAAATGGAGAAATCGTTGAAACGACCAAGGTGATCAACGTCGGCCTGCAGAAGGCAACCCAGCGCATGGCGATCGGCCAGGTGGGTCCGCTGGAGTATATCTGCGTGGCGACCGAAGGCCCGGAAAACGAGGGCTCTGTCGGCTTGACGATTCCGCAGATCGCGCAGCTGATGAAGGACCTGGGCGCGACGCAGGCGTATAACCTGGACGGTGGCTCTTCCTCTGCGATGGTGCTGGGCGGCGAGAAGATCAATGCGCTGTCCTCCCGAAAGCTCCGCCCGATCTGCGACATTCTGTATTTCGCTACGCTGGTTCGATAAACAATAGAGCACATACCCGCCGTACAGGCGGGTATTCTTATAGGAGGATGAACATGACGGTATTGCTGCTGGGGGATATCACAGGGCGCAGCCGTGTGGCGCTGCGGATGCTTTCTGCTGTGCTGGAGGAGCGTGGGCATGAGGTGCTGATGCTCCCGACGGCCCTGATTTCCAATACGCTGAATCTGGGCATGCACGAGGCGCTGGATACGACGGACTATCTGCTGCGCTCGCTTCGGACGTGGGAAAAGCTGGGAATCCACTGCGATATCGCCTATATCGGATATATCACCGGTCTTGAGCAGGCGCGCGTACTTGCGAAGATTGCGGATGGGCTGCGCGAAAAGGGCGTGCGCGTTGTCGTGGATCCGATTCTTGGGGATAATGGGAAAAAATACAATTCTGTGTCGCAGGAGCAGACGGAGGGCATGAAGCTGCTTTGCGCCCATGCCGATCTGATCACGCCGAACCTTACGGAAGCCTGCCTGCTGGCGGATGCGCCCTGCGGGGCGTGCCCGGGCGAACAGCTCGCCCGCGTGCTTGCCCGGGGCGGATGCAGCGTGCTGATTACGAGCGCTGCGGATAAGAAGGGCGGCGAGGCGACGCTTGTGTATGAGGATGGGCAGCTGACGGAAATCCCCTTTGAGCGTGTGCCCGGGCATAAGTGGGGTACGGGGGATCTGTTCACTGGCCTGCTGATTGACGGGCTTCTGGAAGGAAAGCGCACCGTGGATGCTGCGCGCGAGGCGGGCAACCGCGTGGCGGCGCAGCTGCGCGGCGAGGAAAAGAGCCTGCTGCCGGAGCAATGACGGCGGATCGGTTGGGCATGTATAATTCCTACTGACTTTGTAGAAAATAGGACTAAATCCTATTGACGAAGTATGAATTGGATGCTATACTATTTCCCAGTTGGACACAATGAATTGGAGGGGTGCCTATGATGATCTCCACCAAGGGCCGGTATGCGCTGCGGATCATGGTTGATCTGGCGCAGCACGATGGCATGGAGCCCGTCAGCGTGCGCGAAATCGCACAGAGGCAGGATATCTCCGGCAAATATATGGAACAGATCATCGGCGTACTGAGCCGGGCGGGCCTTTTGCGCAGCGTACGCGGCGCGCAGGGCGGATATCACCTGACGATGACGCCGGATGAGATGACGGTGGGCATGATCCTGCGCGCGACGGAGGGCGATCTTGCGCCGGCGGAATGCGTGCTCGATGGCGCGCAGCACTGCGACCGGCGCGGCGCATGCCCGTCCAGAACTGTATTTGCCAAGGTCTACAGTGCAATCAACAGCGTTATTGACAGTGTGACACTGCGCGAGCTGATGCCGGAAGAGGAAAATGCGGCAGCAGGTTTGCAGACAGAAAAAGCATAGATGCATATCGGGAAGAGAGGCTATGGCTATGATCTATATGGACAATGCCGCAACTACGCGGATGAGCGAGCGCGCCTTTGAGGCGATGCGCCCGTATTTTATGGAGCAGTACGCCAATGCTGCGGGCACCTATTCCTTCGCCAACGCAAGCAAGGAAGCGGTGGAGAACGCGCGCAGGCAGACGGCGAAGGTCATCGGCGCAAAGAGCGCGGAAATCTACTTTACCTCCGGCGGCACGGAGAGCGATAACTGGGCGCTCAAGGGCGTGGCAGAGGCATACGCCGCCAAGGGAAAACACATCATCATCTCTGCAATTGAGCATCATGCCATTCTGCACAGCGCGCAGGCGCTGCAGCGCAAGGGATGGGAAGTGACGGTGCTGCCGGTGGACGAATACGGCATGATTTCCGTGCAGGAGCTTGAGCGGGCGATCCGTCCGGATACGGTGCTCGTCTCCATCATGGCGGCGAACAACGAAATCGGCACGATCCAGCCGCTCAAGGCGATCGGCGAAATCTGCCGCGCGAAGGGCGTGCTTTTCCACACCGACGCGGTTCAGGCGTATGCGCATATTCCGCTGAACGTTGAGGAAATGCATATCGATCTGCTGTCCGCCAGCGCGCACAAGTTCCATGGCCCTAAGGGCGTGGGCATTTTGTACGTGCGCAAGGGCGTAAAGCTGCTTCCGTTTATGGATGGCGGCGCGCAGGAAAGAAAGCGCCGCGCTGGCACGGCGAATGTCGCCGGCATCGTGGGCATGGGCGCTGCGGCGGAGGAAGCTGCGGCGAATATGAACGCTGCCATGGACAAGATCGCGGCGATTCGCGATCACATGATCGCGCGAATCGAAAAGGAGATCCCGTATTGCCGGCTGAATGGCCACAGGACGGAGCGCCTGCCGGGCAATGTCAATTTCTGCTTCCGTTTCATCGAGGGCGAAGGCATGCTGATGCTGCTGGATGCGAATGGTATCTGCGCGTCCAGCGGAAGCGCCTGCACGAGCGGTTCGCTCGATCCCAGCCATGTGCTGCTGGCCATCGGTCTGCCGCATGAGATTGCGCATGGTTCTCTGCGTCTTTCCCTGAGCGAGGAGACGACGATGGAAGAGGCAAACAAGGCGGTTGATGCGCTGCTGGAGATCATTCCGAGACTGCGCGGCATGTCCCCGCTGTACGAGGATTTCGTTCGGAATAATCAATAATCTATAGCAACTCAATACGGAGGCAAGCTGTTATGTATACCGAAAAAGTCATGGATCACTTTATGCATCCGCGCAATGTTGGCGAAATTGAAAATGCCAGCGGCGTGGGTACAGTGGGCAATGCCAAGTGCGGCGACATCATGCGCATCTATCTGGATATCGATGAGAATCAGGTCGTGCGTGATGCGAAGTTCAAGACCTTTGGCTGCGGCGCGGCGATCGCGACCAGCTCGATGGCGACGGAGCTGATCATCGGCAAGACCGTTCAGGAGGCGATGAAGGTCTCTAACAAGGCGGTCATGGAAGCGCTTGACGGTCTGCCGCCGGTCAAGGTGCATTGTTCTCTGCTCGCTGAGCAGGCGGTAAACGCTGCGCTGTGGGATTATGCGAAGAAGCACAATATCACCATTGAAGGTCTCAAGCCGCCGGTTGACGATGTGGACGAGCTGGAGCACGAGGAAGAAGAGGACGAGTAACCTTCGCAGGGCGTCCTTGGATATGGATTGCGTAAAAGTGTAAAAAATAAACTCTCCTCTTCACGGGAGAGTTTGTTTTTTTCGTGTTCTGAGGACGTTGATAGATCGATAAAGCGTCAGAAGGCTTCGCTGGACGTGGCTTCACCGGCAAAATCTGTTTCGCTACCGGCTTCGCTTGGGAGATCAGGCGTGACCTCAGGTTCAGCCGATGGGGCGCTTTCGGGCGCCGGATCGGGTTTGGCCGGCGGCGCCGGCGTATGAACAGGGACTTCGGAAGGAGAAGCGAATTCTGTTTCCTGCGGAGGGGCTAAAAGGGATTCTGTGTTCTCGACAGATGCTGTAATCTCAGGAAGCGGTGTGATATTCGGAACGCTGGGCGTGGCGGTCGCCAAAGGTGCGGCTGTAAGCTGCATGCCATCTTCCAGAATGCAATCTGTGATGTGCGTGCGCGCAGCGGTGGAATCGCCGACAAGCAGCAGCGAGGTGCCGGGCTGTGCGTCGCTGCCGGAGGCGTCGCCGCCGGAAAATGCACCGGAGAGATGAAAAGCGGAAGCCCCTTCAGCATTCATCAGGATGAGGGCGTCACCGCCGTAGATTTCGCCGCTGCCGCCTTTCACCTTGCCGCCGATCCCGACGCTGACGTTGTCGCGTGCAGCGACGAGCTGGATGCCATCTCCGCCGATTACGCCGCTGCCGCCGCGCAGATTACCGTCGACGGTGACAAAGGCATTGCCGTTCAGGTCATAAAGGTTCAGTGCATGTCCGCCGTGATCGCTGCCCTCTCCGCCTTGAATGGATCCGGAGATCATGGCTGCGCCGGCGCTGGAGAGCGGGGAAATGACGATTCCGGCGCCGCCGGTTCGACCGCTGCCGCCATGGACATTGCCGTCTATAGAGGTATAGAATTCTCCGCTGTTGTGTCTGATGGAGATTCCGGCACTCTCGCTGCCGCCGGTAATGGAGCAGCCGCGATCGATAATCAATGTGCCGCTGCCGGAAAAATCAATTCCGCTTTGCTGCTCTGCTCCAAAGACGGAAACGCCGGATGCAAGCTGGATATGGGAGGTTCCATCGACGACGAGCGAATCTTTGAGGGTGATGTTGGTCAATATTATGGAAGCGTCGCGCAGACGCAGATGATGGATTGTTGCGGATTCACCGTCGGCGGAGGAAAGATGGACGCTGCATGCTGCGCTCAGCGGTACACTGCTGTCGGCCGAGAGCGTACCAGTGATCTGGATGATATCTCCTTGATTGGCGGAGGACAGGTATCTGCGCAGTTCGTCATATGTCGATGCAGGTCCAAGCGTTTCGGCAATTGAGGAGGAAACGGGCAGCATAAGTAAAATGAAAGAGAGGGCAATGGCCCATAATCGTGTACGCATATGGTGATGATAAACTCCCTTCGGGAAGCGCTGAAAAGCGAAGAATCGCTGCGCCTTGCGTTGGATTCATCATATTATAGCATAATGCGTGAAATCAGGCAAGCTGAGCGGATTTGTGGGCGAAGTAGGCGGGAAATGGCGAGAAATAAAACTTTTTGAAAAAAGTTGAAAAAAGGTGTTGACAAGCGGGTGATGGTGTAGTATACTAGCCTAGCTGTCAGCGAGAAACAACATCTCGCGGACATGATCCTTGAAAACGATACAGAATCAAGAAGAACGCGAAACTGCGATTTTCACGAGTCGCAGAGAAACAAAGACAGTCAATTCGTACATGAGTTTTGAAACTTGAAGGTAACTTCAGGATTCGATACAGAATCAAACACGAGAGTTTGATCCTGGCTCAGGACG
>JAFXCE010000122.1 GCA_017521565.1 Clostridia bacterium
AGCTCGCACCTCATGTCGAAGCCTATTGCCATCACTTTGGACACGACGTCCAAACGCTCATGGCACAAACATACTATGTGCTCACGCCCAATCCTGAGGCCAGTTATAAACGCCTTTATACCTTTGAATAATGCCTCAAAATACCAAAACCGTCGGTATGCACCGGCGGTTTTGGTGTTTGTATGGATGCTTTTTCTGATATGTTCAATCTTCATGCCTGCCCGTAAACGCATACACTGTCCACTCTGCGATATTCGTCGCATGATCGCCGATACGCTCAAAATACTTGGCTGCCATCAGCAGGTCCGCCGCTGCTTCACTGAAATCGGAATTCTGTCGGATCGCTTCGATCATCTCGCTTTTCACGGTCACAAACAGATCGTCCACCACGTCGTCCTGCCGGATGACCGCGCGCGCTTTTTCTTCGTCCTGCTCAACGTAGGCTTCAACACTACGAATCAGCATCGTGCTTGTCTGCACGGCCATCTCACGAAGGCTGTTGCTGTTCATCTGCGGCAGGTCGCGCAGCATGATGGCCAGCTCGCTGATGTCCGCCGCATGGTCGCCGATGCGCTCCATGTCGGTAATCAGCTTGAGCGCCGTGGAGATCATTCTGAGATCGCTGGCAACCGGCTGCTGGCGCAGCAGCAGCTTCATGCACATCTCTTCAATCAAACGCTCCTGCGCGTCAATCTCCTCGTCGTAGGCGATGATATCCTTCGCCTTTTGTATGTCCCTGTTTTCCAGCGCAGTAATCGCGCCGCTGATGGCGCTTTCGATCATCGCGCCCATGTCGATGAGCGCGCCATGCAGGTTTTTGAGTTCTTCGTCATAACGCGAACGCATGTGTTTTCCTCCTTAGCCGAATCTGCCGGTGATGTAGTCTTCCGTCCGCTTATCTCTGGGGGACGAGAAGATCTGCTCCGTTTCGCCGCTTTCGATCACCTCGCCCAGCAGGAAAAACACCGTCCTGTCGCTGATGCGCGCAGCCTGCTGCATGTTGTGCGTGACGATGATGATCGTGTACTGATCCTTGAGCGTAAGGGCCAGTTCTTCGATGTGCGAGGTGGAGATCGGATCGAGCGCGCTGGTCGGCTCGTCCATCAGGATGACCTCCGGCTGCGCCGCTAATGCGCGGGCGATGCACAGGCGCTGCTGCTGGCCGCCGGAAAGACCGAGCGCGCTTTTTTTCAGCCTGTCCTTGACCTCGTCCCAGATCGCCGCATCCTTGAGGCTTTTTTCCACCAGCGCATCCAGTTGCGGCTTGTTTTTGACGCCGTGCGTTCTGGGGCCGTAGGCCACGTTGTCATAGATACTCATCGGGAAGGGATTGGGCTTTTGAAAGACCATGCCCACGCGCTTGCGCAAATGGTTCACGTCGATCTTTCCATAGATGTCCTCGCCGTCCATGCGGATGTCGCCGTCGATGCGGCAGCCCTCCACCAGATCGTTCATCCGGTTCAGGCTGCGAAGAAACGTAGATTTGCCGCAGCCGCTCGGGCCGATCAGCGCTGTGATCTGATTCTTCGGAATATCCAGATGGATATTCTTGAGCGCGTGGAAGCTGCCGTAATGCAGGTTCATGCCGCGTACTTCAAAAGCATTGGAGGAATTCATCGCTTTATCCCCTTCCTTTCATCATGAGTTTTGCGGTCTTTGCGCTGAGCAGATTGATCAGCAGTACCAGCACAAGCAGCACCACGCTGGTCGCATAGGCTTCGTTCAGATACAGCCCTTCGCTGGCCTGCTTGTACATGTGCAGCGCCAGCATCGTGCCGGAATCCATGAGTCCGGCAACCTTGGCGACCGTGCCGCTGGTGTACATCAGCGCGGCCGTTTCGCCGACGATGCGCCCGATGGCGAGAATCACGCCGGAGAGAATGCCCGGCATCGCCGAGGGCAGAACGACAAAAAACACCGTGCGCAGCTTTCCTGCGCCAAGGCCAAAGCTGCCCTCGCGATACATATCCGGCACGGCACTAAGCGCTTCCTGCGTCGTGCGCATAATCAGCGGCAGAATCATGATCGCCAGCGTCAGCGCGCCGGAGAGCATCGAATAGCCGAGTTGAAGCGCATTGTTGAACATCAGCATGCCGAACAGACCATACACGATGGAGGGAATGCCGGAGAGCGTCTGCGTCGTCATCTGAACGAGCCTGGTCAGCCTGCTGCCGCGTCTGGCGTATTCCGTCAGATCAATCGCCGCGCCGACGCCGAAGGGAACGGCAAGCAGGAGCGAGATGAATGTCATCGTGCATGTGTTGATGATCGCCGGGAGCATCGACTGATTGTCGGAGGTATACTGCAAGGCGAAAAGGGACGGTTTCAGATTCGGCACGCCGCGCACGACGATATACGCCACCAGAAAACCCAGCACCAGCACCGTGACCGCAGCCGCGGCATGCACGGCAAAATTCATAAGACGGCTGCCCACGTAATGACGGCGAAGAAACGCTGACATCCTGCGTGTATATCTGCAAAGCGTTTTCATCTGTGCTCACCCCTTTGAATCAGCGTCAGCGCCATGTTGATGATCAGGATGAACGCAAAGAGCACCACGCCCGTGGCGATCAGCGCTTCCCTGTGCAGCCCCGTGGCATAGCCCATCTCGATGACGATGTTGCCGGTGAGCGTGCGGATGCCCTGAAAGACGCCCTTGGGCATGCGCGCCTGATTGCCGGCCACCATGATGACCGCCATCGTCTCGCCCATCGCGCGGCCAAGGCCCAGCACGATACCCGCCAGAATGCCGCTTTTCGCCGCAGGCATCACGGCAAAGAACACGCTGCGCTCATGCGTCGCGCCGAGCGCCAGCGCGCCCTCATAATAGCTGCGCGGCACGGCGCGCAGCGCAGGCTCGATCACGCCGATGACCGTCGGCAGAATCATCACGGCCAGCAGCAGCGCCGCGGTAAAGATGGAGTTTCCCCGTCCGTTCACAGATTCGCTGATCGTGCGCACAAGCGGCACCAGCACGGCGATGCCGAAGAATCCATAGACGACGGATGGAATGCCCGCCATCAGCTCAATGGCAGGCTTTACCACGCGATACGCCTTCTGCGGGCAGAAGAAGGCCAGATACACCGCCGTGAGGATGGCAACCGGCACGCCCATCGCCAGGGCCAGACCCGTCACGTAGACGCTGCCGACAATCATCGGGAAGATGCCGTAGATGTCCGCGCCGGGCTTCCACATCCTGCCCAGCAGAAAATTGTCCAAACCGATTTCCTTCATCGCAGGCAGTCCGTTTGCAAAAAGAAAGATGCAGATCAGCGCCACGCTTGCAATGGACATGCAAGCCGCAAGCAGAAAGACGATCTCCATGAATGTTTCCTTTGCCTGTTTCATGCTCCGTTCCTTTCAAAGACCATACCCTTCCGAAGCGTCATCCGCTCCGGAAGGGTTTTGTGGTTTTTCTGTTATTCGCGCGTTCAGATCTCGTCCCAGCTCATCACGTCGCCGGTGTAGATCGCGCCGATCTGCTCCACGGTCAGATCGCTGATCGGGTTTTCGTGATTGACGATCACGGCGATGCCGTCCATCGCGAGGGTCACGCTCGCAAGCTGCGCCGCCTCGGCTTCCTTGAGCGCGCGGCTGGCCATGCCGATCTCGCAGCTGCCGTCCATCGCAGCGGTCATGCCCGTCGTGGAATCGCTCGTCTGAATCTCAATCTGCGCATCCGGGTTCAGCGCCTGATAGGCTTCAGCCAGCTTTTCCATCACCGGGGAGACGGAGGAAGAACCGGCGATCACCAGCTTGCCCTGCGGCCTGCTGCCCGCGTAAGCGTCGGTGTTGCCAGAAGCAACGTAACCGTTTGCCGCAACGATGGCCTGTCCCTCGGCGCTCATCAC
>JAFXCE010000123.1 GCA_017521565.1 Clostridia bacterium
GAGAATTCGACGAGCGATGCAGCGCGTGCATGCTTCCCGATCGACAATAACTCCACGGTCCGCGATGCGATCCTGACCATCGAGGGCGGCACGGTAACCGGCCGCGGAGCGATTCGTATGTTCGCCAACAGCACCGTCAACGAGAATGAGGTGATTATCACCGGCGGTACTGTACGCGGTACGTCCTATGCCCTGTGGATGCAGAATCCGGGCAGCAAGGACCCGAAGGCACTGCTGAATATCTCCGGCAGCGCGACGACTGGCAAGATCCTGCTGAGCCCGAGCGCGAAATTCAGCGCGACCATCTCCGGCGGCTATGTATCCGAAGTGGCATACTGGGAGCCGGATGCGAGCAATCCGCAGCGCAATGTCACAGGCTTTGTCAGCGGCGGTACGTTTGCAGTTCCGGTTCTCGAGGAATACTGCGCGACAGGCTACATCCCGGCTGATAACGGAGACGGCACCTACGGCGTGAAGCTGGGCAAGTATGTTGCCCGCAACACGACGACCGGCGTCGGCTACGAGACGCTGGCAGCTGCGATCGCTGCGGCGCAGGCGGGCGATACCGTGACGCTGCTTGATGACATTGCGATCGATACCGAGACCATGACCATCGAGAGCGGCATGTCCGTTACGCTGGACATGAACGACAAGAAGATCACTGTTTCCGATAACAAGGCGGCAGACAACTACGAGCTGTTCTACATTTACGGCGAACTGACGGTAACGGGCAACGGCACGATCGAACTGACAGCCGCCACAGACCGCAACTGGGACAAACTGTCTGCAATTTTCCATAACCGCGGCGGTGTGCTGACCATTGAAAACGGCACGTACAAGCACCTTGGCGGAACCGACATGGCGTATGTAGTCGACAACAGCGGCAACTACCATGGAGAAGCGACCACGAACATCATGGGCGGTGAGCTGAAATCCACGTACACAGCGATCCGCAACCGGATGGAACAGAACAGCCACGGCGCAAGCGGAACGGCGATTCTGAACATTTCCGGCGGCACGATCGATGGAACCACGAGCGCCATCTGGGCGCAGGCTGCATCTGCCAATGAGAGCAGTCCTGCTACGGGCGAGATCAATATCAGCGGCGGCAATATTGGCGTGATCAACACGGCCAGAAGCACCGGCGCGGTATGTGAGACCCGGATTTCCGGAGGCAGCGTGGCGTCTGTCAAGTGCGAAGTCAATGAGCTGTGGGTAACCGGCGGAACGGTTAACGGATTCAACATTCTCTCCGCTGCCGGTGCACCGGTTGACTACGCGGTCACGGCAGAGGGACAGTATGTTTCCGCTGTCGCGAAGATCGGCGCAACGAACTATGCGACGCTGGCGGTTGCGATTGCTGCGGCGCAGGCGGGCGATACCGTGACGCTGCTTGATGACATTGAGCTGACGGAGACGGTCAAAATCCTGAAGGACGATGTCATCACGCTTGACCTGAACGGCAAGACAATTGATGGTACTGAGAAGGTGAGAATCGCACTGATGTCTTACGGTTCTCTGACCATCAAGGACAGCTCTTCCGAGCAGACTGGTGTGATCAAGGCAGGTGTTGGTACTGGCGGCAACGCGATTAACGTCTGCGGCGGCACCTTCACGCTGGAAAGCGGCAGCATTTACTCCAAGAACAACGCGATTCTGATTGATGAGGAAGCCGCTGTTGTCACCATCAATGGAGGCAAGATTACAGCTGAACTCGAAACGAATAATTCTGCTGTATTCTATATCTCTAGTACCTCTGCAACTGAGCTCAATATCTATGGCGGCGAAATGGTTGGTTATAACGGCATTCTGCTGTGGAACAATACCACCATCAACATGACCGGCGGCTCTATTGAAGCGAAGGGCAGACTGGGTATCCAGGGCAACGGATCGAGGGATAATACCGAGATCAACATCTCTGGCGACGCCGTTATTACTGCTGAAACTGCGGCGATCTATCATCCGCAGGGCGGCAAGCTGAACATTTCCGGTAATGCTAAGCTGACCGGTGACTCTGGTGTGATTGTAAAGGGCGGCAGCGTGACTGTATCCGGCGGTACAATCTCTGGTGTCGGCGAGGCGAAGCCTTATCAGCCTGTGTCCAGTGGTTTTGAGGTTACCGGCGACGGTCTGTATGTGGAGCATTACGACAACAGCACCAATAGCGGTAATTACGGTACGCCTACCGTCATCGTTACGGGTGGTACCTTCACTTCTGAAAATGCGAAGGCTGTTGCAAGCTATGCCAATCCCAACAACGCCGTTGAGGCGCTGACCGGCTTCCTGACGGGCGGTACATACAACACCGCAGTGCCTGAGGAATACTGTGCGGAAGGCTACATCCCGGTCAAGAACAGCGACGGCACCTACGGTGTGAAGCTGGGCAAGTATGTTGCCCGCAACACGACGACCGGCGTCGGCTACGAGACGCTGGCAGCTGCGATCGATGCGGCGCAGGCGGGCGATACCGTGACGTTGATTGATGACATTGAGCTGACGGAAGGCATTGTGGTTGCGGCAGACAAGGACTTTACGCTTGATCTGAACGGCAATGTACTGTCGGGCGTGACGACGGCTGCGGCGTCTTCCGCGGTGATCACGAACAACGGCAC
>JAFXCE010000124.1 GCA_017521565.1 Clostridia bacterium
AGGCATAAAAAACAGGCCGCTTTAGCGGCGGCCTGAGACAACCATGCGGTTGCCGGACTATTCGGTGCGTCTTGAGACGCTGCTAGTACATTCGCCTTGAAGGCGTGGAGCATACCACCGGCTTAGCCGGTGGTTTTGATTTGATCGGGGATTACGGGCGCTTGCCGTGCAGCTTGCTTTCCGGCATGCGCTCGCTCAGGAAAGCCCACATTTCAGCGGGGGAGAGGGTATATTGTCCGTCGGGCAGGATGAATGCGCGCGCCGGCGCAGCGTAGAGATAATACGCGCCCTTCACACGATATGCGCCGTACAGCGCATCATATGCGAGGCGAAGCTCATCCTCGGGCTTGATGTCGTTGATGACGCGCATTTCGCTTTCGGTCAGATTGATCGTGTAGACCGGACGCGGCTTTTTCAGGCCAAGGCGCTTGCACTGGTCATGCACCTGCAGCAGGAAGGAGAGCAGATAGGCCATAGGAAGCAGGAAACCCACGGCAAGCAGCAGCGAGCCCAGCATGCCGGACTGTTCTTTGCCGGAGGCGAAGGCGATCACGGAGAAGGCGAGGAAGATCAAAAGGAAGAGCGCCGGCGCTTTCCAGCGGCGCTGGCGGATGAAGGTATCGAACAGGGCGAAGCTTCGGAAGGTGCGGCTATCCATCCGGACGTGCGCGGTCAGTGCATTAATTCTCATATAAAGGCCTCCATGAAAACTGAAATTATGGAATATTCACATAATCTGTTAAGTGCGTATTTATGCGGCAAGAATTCTTCATATATAAACAACAGAATCATTCTTGCACAGACTGGATAAAAATGCAAGTACATCAAGCAATATAGATAAATATGTAAATAGTGAAAAAGTATCTGAATAATTTTTATAAAGTACCTTACCGGATACTAGACAAGGGTGTGAAGAATATGGTAAAATAATGACAAGAATTCGTCGAAATGGTCTTTCTATTTGGACGAATAATACAAGACTAGGAGGAATCCCCTATGAAGAAGCTTCTCGCTCTCGTGCTGGCTCTGGTTATGGTCGCGGCCTGCGCCGTCGCCATGGCTGATCCGATCACCCTGACCTATGCTGAGGTTAACCCGCTTGACGGCACCATCGTTGGCGAAATGGCTAAGGCTTTCAAGGCTAAGGTTGAAGAAGTTTCCGCTGGCGAAATCATCATCGACATTCAGGCCAACGGCGTTCTGGGCTCTGAAGACCAGATCCTCGACAACCTGCTGGGCTACGGCAACATCACCGACATCAGCCGTATTTCCGCTTTCGCTCTGACCCAGTATGGCTGCGGCAAGGCCAGCCTGCTCTCCATCCCGTATACCTTCGTGAGCGAAGAGCACTTCTGGAATTTCGCTGACAGCGAGCTGGCCCAGGAGTTCCTGCTTGAGCCGCAGGAGATCGGTCTCCCGCTGCGCGGCCTGTGCTACGGCGAAGAAGGCTTCCGTCACTTCTTCTTCAAGAACGAAGTCAAGAGCCTCGAAGACCTGAAGGGCCTCAAGATCCGCGTTTCTGCTGACCCGGTCATGACCGGCATGGTCAGCAATCTGGGCGCTGCGGCGACCACCGTTCCGTTCACCGAGCTCTACAGCGCTCTGAACACCGGTGTTGTGGATGGCGCTGAGCAGCCGACCGCTAACTACTACTCCGGCGCGTTCCCGGAGGTTGCTCCGTACCTGCTGCTGGACGGCCACACCCTGGGCGCTCTGCAGATCATCATCACCGACAATGCCTGGAACAAGCTGAACGAGCAGCAGCAGGGCTGGATCATGGAAGGTGCCAAGCACGCTTCTGCGGTCTGCCGTGAGAAGGTTGCTGCGATCGAAGCTGAGACCTTCGAGAAGCTGGCTGCTGAGGGTCGCTATGTGATCGAAGTTACCGACAAGGCTCCGTGGGTTGAGGCTTGCCAGCCGACCATCGAGGCCAACACCGCTGCTCTGGCTGATCTGTACCAGCAGATCCTGGACATGCAGTAATGCATAAGCCTGACTGATTATCAGTCAGCCCTGAAGGAGCGCAGGGTTATCCTGCGCTCCTTCTTATCACATTGGAAAGGTGAGACGCATTTATGCCTGCAATCCTCCGGACGCTTAATAAGATTAAGCCTGTGTACGACTGGACTTACAAGATTATCATGTTTGTTTGTAAGATCCTGTTGGTTGCTGATATACTCATCACCTGCTGGGTGGTTCTGGGTCGCTATGCTTCCTTCATTGCTACTCCTTATTGGGGTGAAGAAATTATCCTGACCTTGATGGTCTACATGGCCGTGCTTTCTGCTACGCTGGCCATCCGTACCCGTTCCCATATCCGCATGACGGCTTTTGACAAATACCTGCCCAGAAAGGTGCTGTTGGTTTCTGACCTGCTGGCCGACCTCGCGGTTCTGGCGTTGGGCGTTGTGCTGGTTGTGTTCGGTACCAAGTTCTGCAATTCCCCGCTGAGCCTGCGTGGCAAGTATGCTTCCATCCCCACGCTGAGTAAGGTCTGGCAGTATATTCCCGTGGTCGTTGCCGGCGTCGGCATGATCATCTTCGAACTGGAGCAGGTGTTCCGGCACATCGAAAGCCTTTTCATCAAAGATGATGAGAATAAGGAGGTGGCCTGAGTATGAATCCTGAAACCCTGTCTACCCTGATTCTGCTGGGCAGTTTCATTGTCATGATCATTCTCCGGTTCCCCATTGCTTACGCTGTGGGCATCTCCACTGTTCTGTGCATGTCCTCTATGGGTCAGAACCTGGTTACCCTGCCGCAGCAGATGGTTAAGGGCGTATGGTCCTTCTCTCTGATGGCGGTTCCGTTCTTCATCACCATGGGCGTGCTGATGGGCTCCGGCGGCATCTCCGACAAGCTGATCGCCTTGGCGAACTCGCTGGTCGGCTGGATGCGCGGCGGCTTGGCGATGGTTAACATCGTTGCGTCCTACTTCTTCGGCGGCATCTCCGGCTCCGCTTCTGCGGATACCGCTTCCCTGGGTTCCATCCTGATCCCGATGATGGTCGACGAAGGTTACGACGCGGACTTCTCTACCGCCGTTACCATCACCTCCTCCTGTGAGGGCCTGCTGGTTCCACCGAGCCACAACATGGTCATCTACGCCACCACTGCCGGCGGCGTATCCGTGGGCGCTCTGTTCATGGCCGGCTATCTGCCCGGCGCGCTGCTGGCGCTCTCACTGATGATCGGTTCCTACATCATCTCTGTCAAGCGCAACTACCCGAAGGGCGCTCCCTTCTCCCTGAAGACCTTTGGCAAGCAGCTCCTTGACTCCTTCTGGGCTCTGGCTGCTGTCATCATCGTCGTTGTCGGTGTTGTAGGCGGCCTGTTTACCGCTACCGAATCTGCCGCTATCGCGGTCGTCTACTCCCTGATCGTGTCCGTGTTTATCTACAAGGGCATCACTTGGAAGGGCGTTTGGGAGAGCTTCGACAAGTGCGTGGAGACTCTGTCCATCGTGCTGATCCTCATCGCGATGAGCGCTGCTTTCGGCAACTGCCTCACGCTGCTGCACGTGCCGGCCAAGGCTGCTACGCTGATCACCACCATTACCAGCAATCCGGTGATCATCATCCTGCTGCTGAACGTGATTCTGCTTCTGCTGGGCATGATCATGGATATGGCTCCGATCATCCTGATCGCGACCCCGATCCTCCTGCCCGTCGCGCAGAGCGTTGGCCTGCATCCGATCCAGTTCGGCATCATGATGGTGCTCAACTGCGGTATCGGCCTGCTGACCCCGCCCGTGGGCGCGGTTCTGTTCATCGGTTCCGCGGTTGCCAAGCGCCCCATGGAAAAGGTCGTCAAGGCTACGCTTCCGTTCTATCTCTGCATGATCATCGCTCTGCTGCTGATCTCCTTCGTACCGCAGATCAGCCTGCTGCTGCCGCAGCTGACCGGTTCTCTGTGATCGAACGTTTTTCCCCCTGCCTCCGTCCGGAGGCAGGTTTTTTTGTGTGCAGATTGCTGTTCTGCATGCACGATGTGCCTACTGATAGGAGTTTGCTCTGGTTTGCAGCATAAAAAAGGCTTCCCCGATCGGGGAAGCCTTGTGGAAGCGACTTCTCGTGGAAACGGCTGTGAATCAGTGATGCTTCTTCTTGCCGCTGGCGTAGTTGCTGGTGAACTTGAAATCGTTGCCCGGCAGCAGCGCGTTGACGGCAATGCCGACGATGGCCGCAACAGCCAGACCGGAGAACTTCAGGGTGATCGCGCCGACGTTGAAGGTGATCGCGCCGGCAGCAGAGAAGGTGATACCCAGCGCCAGAGACATGATCAGAGAGACGACGATGACGTTGCGGCTCTCGGAGAGATTCACGTGGTTCTCAACCAGGTTGCGCACGCCGATCGCGGAGATCATGCCGTAGAGGATCAGGGAAACGCCGCCGATGGTGCCGGTCGGCATCGCAGAGACGAGCGCAGCAAACTTCGGGCAGAAGGACGCGATGATCGCAAAGACGGCCGCAATGCGGACGACGAGCGGATCATACACCTTGGTCAGCGCGAGCACGCCGGTGTTCTCGCCGTAGGTGGTGTTCGCCGGGGCACCGAAGAGGGAGGCCAGCGCGGTCGCGATACCATCGCCCATCAGGGTACGGTGCAGGCCCGGCTCCTCGATGAAATTCTCACCGACGGTGGAGGAGATGGCGCAGATGTCGCCGATGTGCTCGATCATCGTCGCGAAGGCGATCGGCATGATCGCGATGATCGCGGAGATGAGCAGGTTGGTGTCGCAATTGCCGAAGAGGGAGAAAACAGTGTTCTCAAACTTGACCGGCAGGCCGATCCACGCGGCGGAAGCCACGCCGGAGAAGTCCACCTTGCCCAGCAGGGCGGCGAACACATAGGAGACGAGCACACCCATCAGGATCGGAATGATCTTGAACATGCCCTTGCCCCAGATGTTGAAGACGACGACGGTCACGATCGCCACCAGCGCGATGAGCCAGTTGCCATTGCAGTTGTTGATGGCGGAGTTGGCCAGCGTCATGCCGATGCAGATGATGATCGGACCGGTGACGACCGGCGGGAAGAAGCTCATGACCTTATCGGTGCCGAAGCTCTTGACCAGCGCGGCCAGCACCAGGTACAGGATCGCAGAGCAGGCGACGCCCACACAGGCGTACGGCAGCAGAGCGGCTTCACCGTTCGGCGCGATGGCGGCATAGCCGGCCAGATACGCGAACGAGCTGCCCAGGAAGGCAGGAACCTTGCCCTTCGCCAGGAAGTGGAACAGCAGCGTGCCAAGACCCGCGAACAGCAGCGTGGCAGAGACGCTCAGACCCGTCAGCGCCGGAACGAGCACCGTTGCGCCAAACATGGCGAACATATGCTGCAGGCCGAGGACGAGCATCTTTGGCAGACCGAGCTGACGCGCGTCGCGGATACCTTGATTTTCCATAATCAGGACTCCTTTGTATGAAATTTTGAAGCGGCAAACTTGCATTTGCGCCGGACGATATTATAAAGGATACTTTGCGGAAATACAAGGGATAAATGCCGATTTCTCCGGTATTTCTATTGTCTTTCTTTGGGAAAAAAGGTACAATATATAAAGAATAGATGCGCGCTTGGCGGTGCAAAGGAGAAGATGATATGGGCTACATTGCTGGTATCGGCGCTGCGAATGTGGATATCCGCGGCAGGAGTGACTCGAAGCTGATCATGGGTGATTCCAATCCCGGTACGCTGTATACGACGCTGGGCGGCGTCTGCCGCAATATTTGCGAGAATCTGGTGCGGCTGGGCAGCAATGTGAAGCTGATCACGGCGGTTGGCGATGATGAAAATGGAAGGACCATCCTGCGCGGCTGCGAGGCAGTTGGCATCGACATGAGCCATACGCGCATCCTTGAGGGCGAGCGCTCCTCGAGCTATATGTCCATCCTCGATGAGAAGGGCGACAAGGTCATCTCCATGAGCGACGTGCACATCGTCAAGCGTCTGGATGAGGATTTTGTGGAGAGCGCGCGCGTGGTGCTGAGCAATGCGGATATGGTCGTCTGTGATGGCAACCTCTCTAAGGAGACGATTGCCCGGCTGACGGAGGTCTGCCTTGCACCGCTGTATCTGGATCCGGTTTCGACCACGTGGGCCAAGGAAATTGCACCGTACATCGGCTACTTTGATACCGTGAAACCCAACCGCATGGAACTCGCTGCACTGACCGGCGTGAGGACCGACAGCATTGCGGGTGTGATGCAGGCTTGCGATATTCTCTTCCGTAAGGGCGTGCGCCGCGTGTTTGTATCGCTGGGGCGCGAGGGAATGATTTACCGCGGCCGCGAGGGTACGGTGCATCGCATTGCGCGCCCGTTCCCGGATGTGGTGGATGTGACCAGCGCGGGCGAAGCGGCGATGGCCGGCATCGTTTGGGGCAGCCGCCAGGGCATGACGGCGGACGAGATTGTTCAGACTGCGATGGCTGCGGGCATGATCGCAATCTCCTCGCCGCATACCATCAGCGCGGAGATGAACGCAGAAAGGATCGAAGAGATTATCCGGGACTATATCGCGTAAAGCGGGAATACATCATATTTTAGAGGCGCGAATATCATTTGAATCAATTGAGCGAGAAGAAACCGCCGGCAGATTAATCTGCCGGCGGTTTCGGGCTCCTAAAGAATGGTGCAAGTCATCATGCTGCGGGCACTGAGGCCACCGAGCTGTTTAGCGGCAGATACGACCTTCGGTGTGTCTTACAGGTTTTCGCCGTTTTCTTCCATCACGGTCTTGTACCAGTAGAAGCTGTCCTTGACGATGCGCTCCTGCGTTTCGTAGTCCACATAGATCATGCCGAAGCGCTCGGTGTAGCCATACGCCCATTCGTAGTTGTCCATCAGCGACCAGGCGAGATAGCCCGCCGCGTCTACGCCATCCTCCGCAGCCTGCTTATAGGCCTTCAGATAGCGGTGCATGTAGTCCTGACGGTTTGGATCGTGTACCTTGCCGTCGAGAGATACCGTGTCATGCGCGGACATGCCGTTTTCGCTGATGATGAACGGGGTTTTATAGCGCTCATAAAGGAACTTGGGGCCCCAGTAGAGCGCATCCGGCGTAATCGGCCACTGGATGGCCGTCTTGGGATGACCGACAGGCGGCGGAACCATCTCAAAGCCCAGCTCATTGTCTGCGGCGCGGACGACGTCGCCGTTGTAGATGTTCTGGCAGTAATAATCAAGCGGCTGGTGGATGGTATCAAGGTCTTTCTCCCAGCCTTCGGGCAGATACTTGCCTAAAAGCTGCAGGCCCTGCTCGGGATACTTGCCCAGCATCGGAGGATCGCTCCACCAGCTGACGTTGAACGCCCAGAACGGCGGATAGTCATTGACCATAAAATACGCCTTGCGCGCGGCTTCGATGTCCTGAGGATCGTTGCTTGCCGGGATACGTGGATTGCCGCAGGGCGCATAGCCGACGCGGCAGCCAGGCGCATACCTGCGCAGCGCCTTGACCGCAAGGCCGTGCGCCACCATGACATAATGGCTCATCGCGACCGTAGCGGACAGCGGCAGCTGATAGCCCGGCGCATGCTCGCCCTTACCGTAGCCAAGGCCGATGAAGCACTGCGGCTCGTTGAGGGTGATAAAGTCCTTGACACGATCGCCAAAACGCTTGGCAACGAGCTCGGCGTATGCTTCAAACCACCTCGGGCTATCCGGGTTTTCCCATGCGCCCTTTGCCTGCAGCGCGCTGGGGTAGTCCCAGTGGAAGAGCGTGACGAACGGACGGATACCGTTTGCGATCAGCTCGTCGATCAGTGCATTGTAAAACGCTACGCCCGCCTCGTTCACTTCGCCCACACCCTGCGGAATCAGGCGTGGCCAGGAGAGGGAGAAGCGGTAGTTCTTCACGCCCATTTTCTTCATGAGCGCAACATCCTCTTTAAAGCGGTGATAGTGGTCACAGGCGACATCGCCGGTGTGTCCCTCAAGAATCTTACCCGGTTCATGAGAGAAGCGATCCCAGACGGAGAGGCCCTTGCCGTCCTCGTATGCGGCGCCCTCGATCTGGTAGGACGCGGTCGCAGCGCCCCAGATAAAGTCTTTGCGGAAGCTCATGGTAGTCCCTCCTGTCTGTCAGCGGGAAAAAATAGCTTTTCTCCATTATACGGGACTTCTGTGGCGAAAGCAAGTGGGATATGCGCGCCGAAAAGACGGAAAGTATCGTCAAAATGCCTTGCAATCGGCGTAGGAATCGGTTATATTGTAACAAAATAGGATGTGGCGATCTGATGAACAAGGAGGTCGATCAGCCATGAAATACGGATACTTCGACGATCGTTCGCGGGAGTACGTGATTACCCGTCCGGATACGCCGTCCCCGTGGATCAACTATCTGGGCAGCGAGGAGTTCTTCACCCTCATGTCCAATACTAGCGGCGGATATAGCTTCTATAAGGATGCGCGCATGCTGCGCATTACCCGCTACCGCTACAACAACGTCCCGACCGACGCAGGCGGACAGTATTTCTACATTAAAGATGGCGACACCGTCTTTACCCCGGGCTGGATGCCGGTGAAGACGCCGCTGGACTATTACGAGTGCCGCCATGGCCTGGGCTATACAAACATCCATGCGGAGAAAAACGGCCTCGCTGTGACGCAGACGAGCATGGTGCCCCGCGGCGTGAATGCGCTTGTGAGCAAAATCGTGCTGGAGAACCGTACGCATTACCATAAGGAAATCTCGGTCTTCAGCTTTGTGGAATTCTGCCTGTGGAATGCGCAGGACGACACCACCAATTTCCAGCGCAATTTCTCCACGGGCGAGGTGGAGGTTGAGGGAAGCGCCATCTACCACAAGACCGAGTACCGCGAGCGCCGCAATCACTATGCGGTGTACGCCGTCAATGCGCCGCTGGACGGCTTTGATACTGACCGTGACGCTTTCCTCGGCGCGTATAATGGCTTCGACGCGCCGTCCGCCGTCTTTGAGGACAGGAGCCGCGGCTCCATCGCCAGCGGCTGGGCGCCCATTGGCAGCCACCGCCTGCATGGCACGCTGGCCCCGGGCGAGCGCGTGTGCTTTGTATACGTGCTGGGCTACTGCGAGAACCCGCAGGAGGAGAAGTTCATCGCGCCCGGCGTTATCAACAAGGCGCCTGCGTATGCGCTTATGGAGCAGTTTGACACCGAGAAGAAGTTCGATGCGGCGATGGATACGCTGCGCGCTTACTGGGACGAGCTGCTTTCCACCTATCAGGTGCGAAGCGGCGAGGAGCGGTTTGACCGCATGGTCAACATCTGGAACCAGTACCAGTGCATGGTCACCTTCAACATGTCCCGCTCCGCTTCCTATTATGAATCCGGCATCGGCCGCGGCATGGGCTTCCGCGATTCCACACAGGATCTGCTGGGCTTCGTGCATCTGATTCCCGAGCGCGCGCGGGAGCGTATCCTCGACATCGCAGCGACGCAGTTCCCCGACGGCAGCGCCTATCATCAGTATCAGCCGCTGACCAAGCGCGGTAACTTTGACGTTGGCTCCGGCTTCAACGACGATCCGCTCTGGCTGATCTTCGGCGTGGCGGCGTACATCAAGGAGACGGGCGACGCGTCCATCCTCTCGGAGATGGTGCCCTTTGACAACGACGAGAGCCTCGCACAGCCGCTGATGGAGCACCTGCGCCGCAGCTTCCACTATACGCTCGACCATCTCGGCCCGCACAAGCTGCCGCTCATCGGCCGCGCGGACTGGAATGACTGCCTGAACCTCAACTGCTTCTCCGCGACCCCGGGCGAGAGCTTCCAGACGACGGCAAACTTCGAGTCCGGTGTGGCGGAATCGCTCTTCATCGCCGGCATGTTCTGCGGCGTCTGCCCGGATTATGAGACGCTCTGCCGCCTCTATGGCTGGACGGAGGAAGCTGAAGCTGTTGCCGGTCACTATGCGGCGATGGAACAGGCGATCCTCGCGCATGGCTGGGATGGAAAGTGGTTCCTGCGCGCGTACGATGCCTTTGGCAAGAAGATCGGTTCTGATGAATGCGAGGAAGGCAAGATCTATATCGAGCCGCAGGGCTTCATCATCATGGCAGGCGTGGGCGTGAAGGAAGGCTATGCGCAGCTGGCGCTGGACTCTGTGCGCGAGCATCTGCTTTCCGAGCACGGCGTGGCCATCCATACCCCGCCGTATACGGTCTATCACCTTGAACTGGGCGAAATCAGCTCCTACCCGCCGGGATACAAAGAGAACGGCGGCATCTTCTGTCACAACAATCCGTGGATCGTGCTCGCGGAGGCGGAGCTTGGCCACGGCGGCCGCGCGTATGACGTCTACCGCCGTACCTGTCCGGCGTATATCACCGATCAGAAGCTGCACCATACCGAACCGTACGTCTACAGTCAGATGGTTGCCGGTCCGTATGCGCCGAAGTTTGGTCAGGCGAAGAATTCCTGGCTGACCGGCACAGCTGCGTGGACGTTCTATGCGGCCTCTCAGGGTATTCTCGGCGTGAAGCCGGATTATGACGGACTGAAGATCGACCCGTGCCTGCCGGCGGAGCTTGGAGAATTGACGGTCACGCGCCGATTCCGCGGCAGCGAATATGCGATTCACATTGTGAACAGGGCCGGCGATGAAAAGGGCGCGCTTGAGATCACCGTGGACGGCAAGGCGATTGACGGCCGCGTGATCCCGGCGGACGAAAAGCCGGGCAAGCATATCGTTGAGGTTGTATTGAACTGAAAGGAACCACCCCTCAGGCGCTGGCGCGCCAGCTCACCTTAAAAGGGGAGACTTTGGCAGCTCGAAGTTGCGTGCATAGCCCTTGCCTCCCCTTAAAAGGGGAGGGGGACCGCGTGAGCGGTGGAAGGGTGATTGAAAAACAAATCAAAACACCACCGGAGAACGGGATTTCCCGTTCTCCGGTGGTGCTTTATGTGGTTTATCGAATGAAATTCGTGCGCTTTTTTTCCTTTTCCATGGCGGGCGGCTCAATGCCATGTTCCTTGGCGATGGCGAAGCTCTTCATCATCCATGCGAGGTTGCGCGCGAGATGGCGCATGATCTGAAGGCCTTCTTCGTCCTGCAGAACCTCCTGCGGCGTGTTGCCGTGCACCATCGGCCAGTACTGGCTGGTGGCGATGGGCATGCCGGAGATGGTGAAGTACTTGTTCAGCTGGTCGATCGCGGCGGTTGTGCCGGCGCGGCGGGCGGAGACAATCGCGGCGGCAGGCTTGCCGCGCATGATGCGCGAGCCGCAGTAGAACATGCGGTCCATCAGGCTGGTGATCGCGCCGCCTGCGCTGGCATAGTGCACGGGGGAACCGAAGACAAAGCCGTCGCACCCTTCGGCGATTTTAAGCGCGCGGTTGACGCTGTCGTCGTCGTGCACACAGCGATTGCATTTCATTTTGAAGCATGCGCCGCAGCCCGTGCATCCGCGGATGGGCGCGCTGCCTAGCTGAAACAGCTCGGTTTCAATGCCTTCCTCGTGCAGCACCTTTTCGATTTCGGCAAGGGCGGTATACGTGCAGCCGCTCTCGTGCGGGCTGCCGTTGATAAGCATGACTTTCATAGGGCATATCATCCTTCCGGTGTTATTGCGCTGGCATCATTATACGCGAGCGCAGCGCCTCTGTGCAAGCGGATGCGCACGCAAGAGATAAAAAAGTTGAGTTATGCCGTGATTATGCCTTGAAGCAGACCTGTAAATCCTGTATAATGATACCGTACAATAGCTCTACTATGGAGGAGGATGTTCACAATGGGCGCTACTCTTTTGATCATGGCTGCGGGCATGGGCTCGCGTTACGGCGGCAACAAGCAGGTGGACGGTCTCGGCCCGAACGGCGAGATCCTGATGGAGTACTCCATCTATGACGCAATCCGCGCTGGTTTCGATCATGTTGTGTTTGTGATCAAGCCGGGCATGCAGGAGCTGATCGCCGGTATCTGCGGCGACCGCATTGCCAAGAAGGTCAAGGTTGACTATGCCTTCCAGGATTTCTCCAGCGTTCCTTCTTTCTATAAGATTCCGGAAGACCGCGTGAAGCCGTTTGGCACCGTGCACGCCGTGCTCGTGGCCAAGGACGTTATCAACCAGCCGTTCTGCGTGCTCAACGCTGACGACTACTACGGTGTTTCTGCGTTCAAGGCTGCGTATGACAAGCTGCAGGTGATGGCGGCTGAAGGCGAGGCCTGCATGGTCGGCTACATGCTCAAGAATACCGTTTCCAAGAACGGCACCGTTTCCCGCGGCGTGTGCAAGTCCGACGAGAACGGCTACCTCACCGAGGTTGTCGAGACCCTCAAGATCAAGCTGTGCGAGAACGGCGAGATCCGCGACATCGACGAAGGCGAGCCGGGCAAGCTGCTTGACGCCGAGGCGCCGTCCAGCATGAACTTCTGGGGCTTCACCCCGTGGTTCTTCACCAAGCTGGAGGAGTACTTCAATAACTTCCTCAAGGGCCTTGCTCCGGACGCGATCAAGGCCGAGGCGCTGCTCCCGCGCATGGTCGACGACCTGATGAAGGCGAACGAGCTTAAGGTCTCCGTCCTGACCACCGATGCGCAGTGGTTCGGCGTGACCTACAAGGAGGACAAGCCGAACGTTCAGGCTTCTCTGAAGGCCCTGCATGATTCCGGCGTGTATCCGGCTTCTCTCCACGAGTAATAAAAACACATCCCGTGCGGCGCTCTGGCTGGGCGCTGCATGGGATTTTTTCCTCCTGTGGTGTTGCTCCATGGGGGATTTGGAAACAATCCCGATTCTATTCTTTACAGGGCCTTTGCTTGCAGAAGCGAAGGAGGAAGAGGTCTATGAAACTGAAACCGTCAACATTTAAGGGCGGCATGCCGGAGCATGCCAAGGTCAGAAAAGCAGCGATGCTCTCGATCGTCTTTAACATTCTGGAAATTGTGGCGGGTCTGGCGATGGTTATACTCGTCAGCCGGATGCTTCAGGAGAGCGTGGAGGCCAATATTGCGCGCATGACCACGCTGCTGTGTGTGACCATTGTCAGCTGGGGTGCGCTGACGGATATCGGCGCGTCGATCACCAGCCTGCAGATGGTCAAGAAATCGCAGGAGCTGGAGGAGGCCTACGGACAGCTGGAGGATCTCAATCGTGAGATGCGCGCGCAGCGGCATGACTTTATGAACCATCTTCAGGTGGTTTACAGCCTGATTGAGATGAACGAGCCCGGGGAAGCCATGAGCTATATGGATCAGGTCTACGGCGACATGCAGCGCGTGAGCCGCATGCTGCGAACGAGCTGCCCGGCGGTCAATGCGCTGCTTCAGGCGAAGGTGGTTGAGGCGAGCGAACGCGGGGCGGAGCTCAAGTTGTCCATCGCTGCAAAATGGGACGATGATCTGATGCCGGCGTGGGAGATCTGCCGTGTGCTGGCCAATCTGATTGATAATGCGCTGGACGCGGCCTGCGCAGCGGAGCATCCTGAGGGAGAGAAGCCCACAGTAGAGCTGGTGCTGGGCGAGGATCTGCGCAGCTGGTTCTTTTCCGTGCGCAACAATGGCCCGGTGATTGATGAAAAGACGCGCCGCAGGATCTTTGAACCCGGTTTCACGACCAAATCGACGGGGCAGGGTATGGGACTCTATATTGTCAGTCAGACGGTGACTGCGCTCGGCGGACGTATTACGCTGGAGACGCACGATGGGGATACGGTTTTTTCTGGTTTTGTGCCGCGCAGGCGCCTGGAACTGGCGGAAAATACCGATAAATGTGAATAAAAAACCGAAAAAGGATGACAATTCCATAAACGAACAAGCTAAATGTGGTTGACAAATTAATAATTCTGTAATAAAATTGTCTCGTAATGATATCTATGGGTGCGTATGTCCGCGCGGAGGAAGCAAAGCGCGGCGCGCGCAATCAAGCCGTCTGCCGGTAGGCGGACACGAAAGAGGGGACAAACCACTATGAGAAACAGGATCACCAAGTGTGTGTCGATGATCGCGATCCTGTGCGTCCTGATGGCAGCCCTTGCGGCGCCGGCGCTTGCCGCCAGCTACAGCAAGGTCTATGGTCAGACGCAGGCGAAGATCCGCGTTCGTGAGAGCGCGTCTTCGAGTGCGGACGTCATCGACAACATCATCAAGGGGGCGTGCGTGTACGTTACGTCCTCTAAGACCAGCGGAAGCAACACCTTTATTAAGGTGCGCTACCGCAACAGCGATGGCGAGATCAGCAGCGGCTGGCTCTGCCAGAGCGATAGCGACGAGACCTATGTCAAGATTCTCAGCGCGACCAAGGCAGATGAGCTCTTTGACGTAGAGGGCGGCGATCTGCCCAGCAAGCGTGTGGGCACCTTCACTGCGGCCCAGCGCGAGGAAGGCGAGTCCAGCCCGGGTACGGGCTCTGCGACCACCGTTCCGGAGCATAACAACAAGGAAACCATCAAGACCGTGCAGCGCATGCTGGCGGAGCTTGGCTACTATAACGGCGAAGTCACCGGCAATGTCGGCACCAAGACCGAAACGGCGATCAAGTCCTTCCAGAGCAGGAATGGTCTGGAGGCGGACGGTGTTGTCGGTCCGGCGACGCTTGCCAAACTCGAATCCGTCTACAACAAGAGGGGCAGTGTCTCTTCTTCCAGCAGCTCTGGTTCTTCTTCCGGGCTGAAGCTGGGTTCTACCGGCGCTGCTGTGCGCAATCTGCAGAGCGATCTGGAAGCGCTGGGCTACTATTGGGCGGATATCACCGGCAATTTCGGCTCTAAGACGGAGGCTGCGGTGAAGCTCTTCCAGAGCAAGAACAACCTGACCGCCGATGGCATCGCGGGTCAGAAGACCCTTGAGGCGATTGCAGCGGCGATGAACCGCAAGGGAAGCAGCACCAGCTCGTCCACTTCCGGCATCATCCAGGAAGGCAGTCAGGGCGATGCGGTTTCTCAGCTGCAGCGCGATCTCAAGCAGCTGGGCTACTATTATGCGGATATTACGGGCAATGTCGGTTCCAAGACCGTCACGGCCATCAAGGAATTCCAGGAGAAGAACGGCCTGACGGCGGACGGCGTTGCCGGCCAGAAGACCCTGCAGGCCATCGCTGCGAAGGTCAGGGCGGCCGGCGGCAGCGTCTCTTCTTCTTCCGGCATTGCCGGATTGAAGCTGGGCTCCACCGGCTCCGGCGTTTCTTCCCTGCAGAGCAACCTGACGCTGCTGGGCTATTACTACGGGGATATCACCGGCCATTACGGCAGCCTGACGCAGAGCGCGGTGAAGAAGTTCCAGAAGGCGCGCGGCCTGACGCAGGACGGCGTTGCGGGCGATAAGACCATCGCTGCGATTGAAAGCGCGGTCAAGAATAGCGGCGGTGCTGTGCCGGATTCTTCTTCCGGTGTGGGTTCTGCCCTGCGCGAGGGTGATAGCGGCGTGGCGGTTACCGAGCTGCAGCAGATGCTCAACAAGCTTGAGTATTACTACGGCGAGATCACCGGCCATTACGGCAGTCTGACCAAGAAGGCGGTTCGCTCCTTCCAGGATGACAATGATCTGACGGTCGACGGTATTGCGGGTGTGAACACCATCAACCTGCTGCGCTCCAAGACCGGTTCGACAGGCTCCTCCGCCGGCAGTACCGGTGGGGCGACCGTCTCCATGTCCAGCTCCTACGGCCGCATCATCAAGGACAATGTCTATCTGCGTGCCTCCTACTCCACCAGTTCCGCCTCCAAGGCGAGCCTGGATCAGGGCACGAAGTGCCGTATCACCAAGGTGTATACCGTTGGCGACTACAAGTGGTACTACATTACCGTTACGGTTGATAAGTATTCCTATAAGGGCTATGTCCGTTCCGACATGATCGAGACGATCAGTGAGAACGAGTATGGCTCCGGCGCTTCCGATGGTGACGATCACGATTCCGAGACGCTGGGCATGATCCGCGTGACGGCAGACAACGTTGCGCTGCGCGTCGGCCCGGGCAGGGATTATGACCGCGCGGATCAGGCTGATACCGGCGATGTGTTCTACTACATCGATACCGAGGACGGTTGGTTCCGCACCAAGAGCGGCTACTGGATCAGCAAGGATTACGCAAAGGTCATGAGCGGCGACGAGGTTGACGATTATGTTGGCAGCGGTTCCATTGGCTCTTCCGGCTCCGATGCGCTGACCTTTGGCTCTACCGGCTCCGATGTCGGCTATGTCCAGAAGGCGCTGAAGAAGCTGGGCTACTACGATGGCAGCATCACCAACCATTACGGCAACCTGACCAAGCAGGCGGTTATGGACTTCCAAGGCGACTACGGTCTGTCCCGCGACGGCGTTGTCGGCGCAAAGACCATGGCTGCGATCGTTGCGGCGTACAGCGCCGAAAGCAATGCGGGCTCTGGCAACACGGGCGTGAACCTGCAGAATACGGTTTACGATCTGCACTGGTATAACTACAAGGCTGTGTATAATGCGGTCGGCATTGCCCGCGGAAAGACGTTCACGCTGACGGATCTGAAGACGGGCAAGTCCTTCAACGTCTATGTCCAGTCCACCGGCCAGCATGCTGACGTTGAGCCGGCGACGGCCAACGATACCGCCATCATGTGCAGCATCTATGGCGTCTCCAAGGCTTCCGACATCAACTATGTCCGCCGCGCCATGATTGCGACTGTCGGCAACTACCAGTTCGCCTGCTCGATGTACGGCGAGCCGCACGGCAGCGAAGTGATCGGCGCTGAGAACAACTATGACGGTCAGTTCTGTGTGCACTTCCGTCAGTCCAAGACTTCTGATACGAAGGTTGTCCACGAGGAGAACCAGGCTCCGATTGATCAGGCTGTGACCTTTGTTAAGTCCAAGGGTAAGAATGTGGCGACCCACCTTGCCCTGTAAGCGCAAAAAGACATTTTCATCCCCTCTCTTTATGAGAAGCGGCGCGAGTAATCGCGCCGTTTCTTTTGCCTTAAGGCCAATCGGCGTGAAAGATAAGGGGTTGATTCCTGCATGGAACGTGATATACTGTCACAAGAGGAAAGCTCAATACATCAAGGTGATAGGGATAACGATATGCAAAAGAAAAACATGATGGCAAAGCCCCTTGTCGTGACGGTGCTGGCCATTGTCTGCAATATGCTTTGGGGCAGCGCAATCCCCTTTATCAATCTGGGTTATCGGTATTTCAATATTCCGTCCGGAGAAACAGCGACGCAGATTCTCTTTGCAGGCGTGCGCTTTTTTCTGGCAGGTTTGATGACCATTCTGTTTACCAGCCTGCTGGGCAGAAAACTGGTGCGTCCCCGCAGGAAGAATGCGCATATGGTTGTCAAGCTGAGCATGCTTCAGACGGTGATGCAGTATGTCTTCTTCTATATTGGCGTTGCGCATACGGTTGGCGTCAAGAGCGCAATCATTCAGGGGCTTAACGCATTTGTCGCTATTCTGATCGCCTGCTATTTCTTCCGCAGCGAACGAATGAATGCCCTGAAATGGATCGGCGGTGCGCTGGGCGTATCGGGCATCGTTGTGGTCAATCTCGGCGGAGATCTGGGCGGGGGAATGCGACTGACGGGCGAAGGATTTTTGCTGATTTCGATGATCGCAGGTGCATGCAGCGCAGGCGCGATCAAGTATTTCGCGCAGAAGGAGGATCCTGTGGCGCTCAGCGGCTGGCAGTTCATGTTTGGCGGCCTGATCATGGCGGCTGCCGGATTCTGCCTCGGCGGAAGGCTGAATCCCTCGGGCTGGGGCGCTCCTGCGGTGCTTGTGTATCTGGCCGGTCTCTCCGCGGTGGCATATACGGTATGGTCCGTGCTGCTCAAGTACAATCCGGTGTCAAGAATTGCGCCGTTTATGTTCCTGCAGCCGATCTTCGGCGTTTTGCTGTCACTGATCTTCTCTCCCGGCACGCAGGTGCCGTTTGTGCGCTATGGCTGTGCGCTTGTGCTGGTCTGTGCGAGCATCATTGTGATTGGAAAAGGGCAGAAAGCCTAAGAATCCAGAAAAAAGAATAAAACATGTAAAGCAAAAAGACTTGACAGAACTGCCAAAGTGTCGTATAATGTGCAGGCTGTCAAGTTATTTTGCTTTACATGGGAGTGAAGGACGTGGAGGAGAGGCTGGAGACCGGCTGGCTGCTTACGTTCTACGGCCCGCTGTTGACCGAGCGCCAGCAGAAGCTGCTTGCGCTGTACTGCGAGGAGGATTTTTCCCTCTCGGAGATTGCGGCGCGGGAGGGGATTTCCCGTCAGGGCGTATATGACGCGGTTCGCCGCGGCGCGCGCCAGCTGGAGGAATACGAGGCGATGCTCGGCCTTGCCGAGCGTTATCGCCGGCTGACAGAGGGGCTGAGCGAAGGACTTGAGGTGCTCCGGGATGCGCCCGGAGATCATGCGCAGCGCGCCAGAGAGATTCTGACGAGGCTGCTTTCACAAGAGGAGGAGTAAGATGGCCTTTGAAGGATTGACGCAAAGACTGCAGCAGGCCTTTGGAAAGATGCGCGGCAAGGGCAAGCTGACGGAGGAAGACGTCAAGCTTGTGATGCGTGAGGTTCGCATGGCGCTGCTCGAGGCGGACGTCAACTATAAGGTCGTCAAGGACTTTGTCAAGAAGGCGACGGAGCGCTGCGTCGGTCAGGAACTGATCGAAAGCCTGAATGCGCAGCAGCAGATCATCAAGATCGTCAATGAGGAACTGACCGCGCTGATGGGCGGAACCAACGCTCGCCTGCAGTACAGCTCCTCTCCCGTGACGGTGTTCATGCTCTGCGGTCTGCAGGGTGCCGGTAAGACAACGATGTCTGCCAAGCTCGCAAACTGGCTCAGGAAGGACGGCAAGAAGCCGCTGCTGGTTGCCTGCGATATCTACCGCCCGGCTGCGATCAAGCAGCTGCAGGTCGTCGGCGCGCAGGTTGGCGTTCCGGTATTTGAGCGCGGTACCCAGGATCCTGTCGCCACCGCGAAGGAAGCCGTGGAATTCGCCCGCAGCCGCCAGCACGATGTCGTGATTCTGGATACGGCGGGTCGCCTGCATATCGATGAGACGCTCATGGACGAGCTGGCCCGCGTACGCGAGGCCGTCGGCCCGACGGAAATCCTGCTGACCATCGACGCGATGACCGGTCAGGATGCTGTAAACGTTGCCAATACCTTCAACGAGAAGCTGGAGATCACCGGCGTGATCCTCACCAAGCTCGACGGCGATACCCGCGGCGGCGCGGCGCTGTCCGTGCGCGCAGTGACGGGCAAGCCGATCAAGTTTGCTGGTACCGGCGAAAAGCTCTCCGATCTTGAGGCGTTCCACCCGGAGCGCATGGCTTCCCGCATCCTCGGCATGGGCGACATGATGACGCTCATCGAAAAGGTGCAGGAGAACGTCGGCGAGCAGGATCTTGAGCAGAACGCGGACTTCGCCAAGCGCATGAAGACTGCGGACTTCACGCTCGATGACTTCCTGACGCAGATGCAGCAGATCAAAAAGATGGGTCCGCTCTCCGGCATCCTCAAGATGCTGCCGGGCATGAGCAGTATCGGCGACATCGACATCCCGGACGATGCGATGAAAAAGCCTGAGGCGATTATCCGCTCGATGACGCTCAAGGAACGCCGCCATCCCGAGGTCCTCAACGCGAGCCGCCGCCGCAGAATTGCAGCGGGCAGCGGCACGACCGTGCAGGACGTCAACCAGCTGATTCGTCAATTCGAGGAATCGAAGAAGCAGATGAAGATGATGATGAATCAGATGAAGGGCCGCAAGGGACGCTTCAAGTTCCCGATGGGCCGCTAAGTTACTTCAATACCGCCAATCATCAAGATTGTGGTCATATATTTCTATCAACAGAGATTTGAGGAGGATACAATTATGGTTAAGATTCGTCTGAAGAGAATGGGCATGAAGAAGAAGCCGTTCTATCGTGTTGTTGTTGCTGACGAGCGTGCGACCCGTGACGGCCGCTTCGTGGATGAGATCGGCTACTACAATCCGGTTTCCAATCCGGTCGAACTGAAGATCGACGTGGAGAAGGCCCAGACCTGGCTCAAGAACGGCGCTCAGCCGACTGACACCGTTCGCGCGCTGCTCAAGAAGACCGGCGCGATCGCCTAATCGGCATTTCGCCGCGAGGGCTGAGCAATGGAAGAATTGGTTCGCTATATTGCCAAGACGCTCGTGGATCATCCCGATCAGGTGCAGGTAAAGACCGTTGAAGGTCCGGAATCTGTCATTATCGAGCTGAGCGTTGGCCCGGATGATATGGGCAAGGTGATCGGCAAACAGGGCCGCATTGCCAAGTCCATCCGTGCCGTTGTCAAGGCAGCGACCGCCCGCAACGAAAAGCCGGTGTTCGTGGAGATCATGTGATTTTCACTACACGTCGCGCCGCATGGCGCGGTGCAAGGCGGATGCGTCCTGCAGGATGAACGTGCACGAAGATGCATGAAAGTACATACACTGCCGCGCAGCGATGCGCGGCAGTTGTGTATGTAAACGATTTGTGAAATGAGGGTGAACTGATGCAGACTGAATATCTGCAGATCGGTGAAATCGTCCGCCCGCAGGGCATCAAGGGCGAAGTAAAGCTGCGCGCGATGACGAGCGATCTGACGCGCTATGCGCGCCTTGAGAGCGTGTTTCTGCTCGAGCGCGGTGCGTATCGCGCGGTGCGCGTGCAGAAGGGCCGCACCTATGACGGCTTTGCGTTCCTCAAGCTCGAGGGTGTGGATGACCGCAATGCGGCGGAGCTGCTGCGCGGGGTGAAGGTCTTTGTCGATCGCGAGCATGCGATTGAGCTTGATGATGACGAGAACTTTGTCTGCGACCTGATCGGCCTGACGGCTGTCAATACCAGGGGCGAGGAAATCGGCGAGCTGGTCGACGTGCTCAGCCCGAATCAGATCTGCGACGTCTATGTCTTTGATACGCCGCGCGGTGAGATGATGATTCCTGCGCTGCGCCGCGTCGTGGTGGAAGTGGATCTTGACGAGGAAAAGATTGTTCTGGATGAAAATGTCCTGCCTGAGGTGGCTGTCTGGGAGGACGAACCCGCGGAGCGCGACGAATAAATGTTTCGGTGATTCGGGAAGAAAAACACACCCGGATACGTCTATTGTTTATCCATGAACATAAGGATACATACGACATGAACATCAGAATCAAATGGAAAGCGGCTGCTGCGGCTGTGTGGATGCTTGTGCTGCTGCTGAGCAGCGCGGCGGCGCAAACGCTGCCGGGTATCGAGTGCTTTTCGCCCGGGCTTGTGCGCGTGAGCGCGCTGGAGGCGGAGGGCGCGCCGGTGACGGCGGAAGCGTCCATCACGATCGATAAGGCCATGTATGCGCGCGATCTGTCTGTGCTTGGCGATATGCTCTCCGGCATGACGTTTTCCTACACGGGCACGGAAACCGAGGAGCGGCTGATTCTTTCGCATGGCGGCGAGACGCTGGCGGTCTATGAGCCTGACTTCGGGGCGGCAGATCCGCTTCTGGATGGGCTGACGCAGGCGCTCTGCGGCAGCGCCATTTTGGAACGCGTGCCGCTTGAGCGCGTGGCGCAGTGGCTGGAGGGCCTTGATGCGGGCGATTCGCTGGGATTTGGCTTTGCTGTCGTCGAGCCGGTAAGGCTGGAACGGACGATGTCCGATGATGGAACGCGTCTGACGAAGATCAGCTTTCTCTCGGGCAGCATTGCGCGCGGTGGGCAAGCGCCGTACAGCGTAACCGGGTTTATGCGCCAGCCGGCGGGGCGCGCGCCTAAGGATACCTTTGAGCTCGTGCTGATGCAGGATGAGCGCAACCGGCTGGAGCTGTCCTACAGCGCGCTGCGCGAAAGTGAGATTGCCAAAAAGAACCGGCAGGGAACGATGTCCGTGCGCACGGCGATCAAGGCGGCAGGAAAGCTCGCAGGCTATGACATTTCAAGCCGGCTCAGCGTCAATCTGCGCAACAACTGGACGGCGGACGGCGAAAACCTCAACGAGAAGATCACCATATCTGCAGCGCTTTCCCATAAGGACAATACGCCGGGCAGGCGGATGATGCGCCTGAATCAGGCGGAGGCTGAGAGCAAAAATATCATTCGCCTGAAGACGCAGGAGTCCGGCAATGCGAGGATTGAGCTGACCGATGAAGTCACCATGGATGTGACGATGGACGGCAATGCATTCCTTGCGGCAGGCGCGAAGATTCAAGCGGTCATCGGCGGAGATGCGCCGCAGTCCATACCGCTTATGCCTGTCACGGTTGAGGAGCTTTCGGCAAAGATTTATCGCCGGATGAGCGAAAAAGCGCAGGCGAAGGCTATGGAAGGCCTGAAATAACAGCGGATAACCGGGAAACCGGTAAGAAACGAAGCGAAATAACAGGGAGGTACACGATGAAAAAACGGATTCTTTCCTTTTTGCTCAGCGCAGTGATGCTGCTGTCTGCGCCTGCTGCGATGGCGGAAGAGGCGGTTCCCAGCTATTATGCGGGTGAAATGACCTCGATTGTGATTGGCGACAGCTACTTTGGCGGCAATCAGATTAATCTGGACGTGGCGTTTGGCGTGGATGCGACGAAGCAGTTCAGCCATGAAAAGCTGCAGGCCATTGCAGACGTGCTTGCTGAGGGCAGACTGCATATGTCCTTTTATGATGACTTTGGTACGGGCCGTATCCATGCGGAATTTGACTCCGATGACGTCAGTCTGCTGACGGCAGATGTGCTGATCTATGAAGATGGTTCCGTCCAGATGATGACGAACCTTACCGGCAATCTGGTGCTGGCGCTTCCTGCGGGCACGTTTGCAGGCGGCACGCTGAATCTCGATGCGTTTTCCAGCAGCAGCGGCGTGGAGTACGATTTTTCAACGCCGGAAGGCATTGCTGCGTTCAAGGCGCTGCCGGCCCTGGAGCGCCTCAAGATCACCGGCAGCGATCTGATTTCTACGGTGATTAACCATCTTCTCGGCTGGGTGTCCTTTACCCAGATGGAGAGCGGCGAGCTGTATGTCTTTGACGATACGTACATTGAGGCGACCGAGACGCGCGACCCTGTGGCGCAGCGCATGATCGGTACGATTCAGGCGCATGAATTCAATACGCTCATGTGGAATGTTGCAGCGACGGTCTGCGACGCACATGGTGACTTCCAGCAGGCGCTGGCGGATGTACTCGCCGAACTCGGCGTGACCCGCCACCAGATGCGCACGGTCATCGATGCCATCTTCAAGGATGAGGTGATCGATCCTGCGACGGACTGGGTGCAGACTTCCTGGGCGGTGTTCCAGGGCAGCGAGGATGCGCTGTGCGAATATGACGATGTGTCCTACTTCTTCAAGAAGCTGGTTAAGTGCACCGACAATCTTTGGACATACAGCGCGCTGAACACGCTGGGCATGGACGTCAGCTATGACGACTTTGGCGGCATGGTCGGCTTCGATGCGGATCTCAAGCAGTTCACGGTGCTTCTGCCGTACGAGGGTACCTTCACGTATTCGCTGAAGACCGACGACTACTGGCAGCAGTGGCATACCGCGCACGGTGAGCTTCAGATTTATGATGATCATCGCATTACTGGCGATCTGGATGTGTTCAACGGCGAAGATGTGGACGGCGAAAATGTCAGCCACTTTATCGGCTATGCGGATGTTGTCAATCAGAAGGACAGCACGTCCGTGGGCATCGGCGTCGATGCGAAGATGGATTTCCGCGTTTCTGTGAATGAGGATGCGACGGAGAGCGAGCTCTTTGAGGGCAGCGCGCTGCTGAACCGCAGAGAGAACGGCGAGGATGCCGCAGTGCTCTGCGCGACGGTCAGCGGTATGACGACGATGGATGATCTGGGATTCGGCATGGCGGCGACTGCCGCGCTTGAGGTGCCGGGCACGGCGACGCTGGTGGCCGATGCGACCCTTGAGCAGGTGGACTATGAGGAGATTCCCTTTGCCGGCGGGCAGGCGATTGACCTGACGAAGCTCGACGAGGCGAAGAAGGACGCCATCAAGAAGGAAGTGGCGGTTCAGGCGGCGAAGATGTCCCTGAGCATGATCGCTAAGCCGGGTCTGCTGGCAAGCCTGACGAAGCTGTTTGTCAAGTAAATCATTCAATGAAAAGAAGCCGAGAGGCTTCTCAGCCTGTCAAAAAGTGTTTTTGACAGGCTGGTGGACGGGGGAACTTTTCCCCCGCCACGACCACCCCCTACAGATTTTACTTGAAGCCTGCGGCTTCCGGCCGTAAAATCTGCAAAGAAACGATTTTTCTTCCGGGAAATGGGATTTCCCTCCATAAAAATCGCTGCGGTCGCGCCGTACATGCCGCCGCGACCGATTTGATTTTCATTCTATTGAAGTTTTTAGACAGTCTAAGAAGCCGAGAGGCTTCTTTTTTCTATTGTTTTCTGAGAGAATTCATCCTGCATTCATACAAAACAGCTAATCTATATGATACAATAAGCGCAAAGAAGGTGATGAAAATGCGGATGCTGATTGCAGAAGACGACCGCATGACGGCGGACACGCTGGCCAAAAGGCTCAAGGAGGAGCACTATGCCGTGGACGTCTGCTATGATGGACAGGAGGCATGGGCGTATCTCAACAGCGCGGCGTATGACGTCGCGGTGCTGGATATCATGATGCCCGGCATGGATGGCATGACGCTGGTGCGCCGCCTGCGCAGCGCGGATATCCATACGCCGGTTTTGCTGCTGACGGCACGCGATGCTGTCAGCGACAGGGTCGAGGGGCTCAATGCCGGTGCAGACGATTATCTGGTGAAGCCGTTTGCCTTTGAGGAGCTTTCCGCGAGGCTGCGCGTGCTGACCCGGCGAACCAAACAGACGACCAACCGCTTCGCGCTTTGTGATCTGGTTGTGGACGCGGACAGGCGCACAGCCAGCCGCGGCGAAGAGGAGATTGCGCTCACCAGCCGGGAATATGCGCTGCTGGAGTATATGATTCGCAACAAGGGCCGCGTTCTCAGCAGAAACCAGATTCTGGAGCATGTGTGGAGCTACGACTACGAGGGCGCGTCCAACATGGTCGATGTCTATATCCGCACGCTGCGCAGGAAAATCGACGAGGGACGTGCGGTGAAGCTCATTCACACAGTGCGCTATGCGGGCTATGTGCTCAAAGAGGGATAACGGAAGGGGAATGCAGCGTGAAGAAAGGGATTTCGCTGTCGATCAAGGCGCGCATTACCCTCTGGTATGCGATGCTTCTCGTGGCGATCTGTACGGCTGCCGCCGTGATTCTTGTGGGCATTTCAGAGCATGCAATCGATGCGTACAGTCGGGATACGCTCATGAGCGCCGCTGTCGTCCTGATGGATGAGATGGAAGTGGAGCATGGCATGCTGGAGATCGACACCGATCTTGAGGATGTGCCCAATGTCTATGCATCCTTGTTCGAGGAGGACGGCAGACTGATTTACGGGCGAAAGCGGGTCAATCTTCCGTTTGAGGATGGCGCTGTACGGGAGACGAAAGGGGCCGGTCACAGCTGGTATATTTATGATGTCAGGCTCAGTATACCGGAGAAAGGAACTGTATGGCTGAGGCTGTATCTCTCCTCAGACGCCTCCTCCGGCGTATATGATGCGCTTGCGCATTACAGCATATGGCTGCTTCCTCTGCTGGGGATTCTTGCGCTGGGCGGCGGTTATCTGATTACGGCGCGTGCATTCCGCCCTGTGAAGGAGATGACGCAGCTGGCAGCGTCCATCGCAGGCGGCAAGGACCTGTCCTGTCGCGTAGTGACGCCGGAAGGCGGAACAGGTGATGAGCTGCATACCCTCGCTGCGACGCTCAACGCGATGCTCGAGCGCCTGCAGCGGGCGTTTGAACATGAGCGTCAGTTTACCTCGGATGCAGCGCACGAGCTGCGCACGCCGCTTAATGCCATGCGGATACAGGGCGAATATGCGCTCACCCGGGAGAACTGCGAGGAGAAGGATGAAGCCATTGTGCGCATGCTGGAAAAGAACGGCGAAATGCATGCGCTGGTTAGCCAGCTGCTGATGATCGCGCGGATGGACGCAGGACAGACGCCGCTGGAGGATGCCTGCGATCTCGCACAGATGGTTGTTCAGGCCGCAGAGGATATGCAGCCGGTTGCGGATGAACGGGGCGTGCGGATCGAAACGGAGATCACTCCCTGTGTGGTGCAGGGCAACCGGGCGGTGCTCATGCGCGCTGTGATCAATCTGACGGATAACGCCATCCGCTATGGCAAAGAGAATGGCCTTGTCCGTATAGCGCTCCATGCCGAAGGGGAAGAGGTGTGCATCACCGTATCGGATGACGGACCGGGGATGGACAAGGAAGATCTGCTGCATGTGTTCGATCGGTTCTGGCGCGCGGACAGCGCAAGGACATCGCAGGGTACCGGCATCGGGCTGGCGATCGTGCGCGCTGCGGCGCGGATGCACGGCGGCGAGGCATACGCCGAAAGTGAGAAAGAAAAGGGAAGCTGCTTCACGATCCGGCTGCCGAAGAACAGAAAGAGAAAAACTGAAAAAAGATGATAAACTTTCATTTTCTTCATGTTAGATTCATCTACCGGCTTTATACTGGCATCAATAAAAGAAACAAACCGGCATGATGCCGGCTGCATCACCGACAAAGCAATGTAAATCTTGCATGTTTGCGGACGAGGCCGATGCTTCTCAAATCGATTTACATAACAAAAGCCAATCAAGCCAAAGGAGGATATAAGTATGAAGAACATCGTAAAGAAGGACTGGGTTATGGTCGTGCTGGTGATCCTGCTGGTGCTGATTTCCTGCGAGGTGTTTGCCGAGAGCGCAGATCCGTATGCAGCGCAGCGCGAGGCGGCGATTGCGGCGATGAAGGTCAGCCTGCCGGCTGCGGAGGTCGACTATACCGTGCGTGAGCGCGACGACGGACGCTACGAGTGGAACATCTTCTACGTGCAGGACGGCCGGTTCGGCGTGTGCAAGGTGCTGGAGGCGACCAATGAAGTTCGCCGTGTGGAGCTCTTCAATCCGCCTGCAGGCGCACTGAAGGCCAGCGAGGCGATGGCGAAGCTGGCGCAGGAGAAGGGCGCGGTGGAGATCACTGATCTGGAGCTCGACTGGGACGATGGCTATCTCAGATACGAGGGCGAGGCGGTCATGAATGAACGCCGCTACGAGTTTGAAATGGACGTGGACGGCTCCTTCATCGAGTGGGAGCGCGACTGATAGAAGCTAAAGCGCATACACGAAAGCTCCCCGGCGGCGCCGGGGAGCTTTCGCTGTATGCGCTTACATATTTACTTTGCCAGCAGCAGATGCATATTCAGGAATTCGGAATCCGCAAGATCGACAAGGAATGCATTGTACGACTTTTCATACGTCTCAAACATATCCTTCACATCAAAGACGGTATTGAGGCTGAATGTCCCCATTCTGTATGCGGTGACAAATGCGCCGATGCCGGTGTTCTTTCCTGCGATGTCCTCTGTCAGGATTTTTGCCGTATCCACGAAGATATCAAGGAAATCCTGCGCTTCGACTTCGCCGCCGCTGATGGCCTTTGTCAGCTTGGTCGATACATTGTGGACCATGTAGTAAATCGGGTCGTCCTCCGTGACCGCGTCCAGCATCTTGCTGATATTCCGCAGACCGACGCCGAAAGCAGACTGGCAATCGACGATCTCCTGAATGATCTTGGAAGAAATGTCTGTCGTGATGCGCCAGTATCCGGAGGCAGCCGCGTAGTAATCCAGCGCCTGCATGCACAGATCATAATCATAGAGCTCCTCGTCGGCATAGCTCTGCACCAGTTCATCGATCAGCGCATTGTAGGTTTGGGCGGTTGTGATGCACGTTTCCTGCAGCTCGGAGATGATCTTCATCTGCGTCAGCGTCAGAAGAAGCTTGGAATCTACCGCATCCACTGTCACAGCCTGTATGAAATTCTTGAGCGCTGCGCCGGGGTTGCCCCACAGCAGCTGAAGGCCGGAGGTCGCAATCTCGCCGACCGCCTCCATGCTGAGATCATGGCTGTGGATATCGTTTGCCAGTTCGGCATGTTCTGCCGCAGTTTTCAACAGGCTGCTGACAGACTCCCTGCGCTTTTGCAGCGTCTGGCTTTCGCCCTGAGCATGATCCCATGCCGTGTCATCGCCGACAAACAGCCACATGGTCAGCAGCTTTTCAAGCACGGCTTCATCCGTGACCACGCGCAGATTCTCATCCAGATAGAACATCGAAGAGGTCTTTTCGTTGGTAGGCTGTATGCCGGCATGCTCCTTGAGCAGCTCAGCGCGGTAATAGATTCGATCGCCGATGCGATAGCGCTCAACGAAATCAAACGATTCGATCGGGAGATCGCTTCCATTGGGGTAGGCTCTCATCAGTAAGCAGCGCCAGCAGTCCGGCAGGAAAGAAGAATTGCGCCAGTAGCTGTCATCGCAATGCGTGCAGACATAACGGATGACGTGCGCATGGCGTGCAGTGGTGTGCCATGGGACGTAGATGTGATCGGTGCCGCGGTAGTCTGCAATGAATGTGTGGCTGTTATTTCCAGCAAAAGCTTCGGCGGAAGTATCAGCAAGGCCGTGTATGGTCAGCTTTTTCTTGTATCCGCCCAGCTGCAGCGTACCGACGCTCAGATTGGGTCCCATCCAGATTGTCTTGATGTACTGCGTACTGTCTCCATAGAATGCCCATGGGTTGACGGACGTCACGCTCTCGGGCAGGAATAGCTCCTCTACACCTGAACCATAGAACGCCTTTGAATCGATGTACTCCACCGTATCGGGCAGATGCACGCTGACCAGATTGTTCATGCCGTAGAACGCCTGCTCCGGCACCCTTGTGCAGCCTTCCGGCATGGTGATCGCGGTGAGTCCGCTGCAGCCATAGAACGGGCTTGCGTCGATGCGTTCCAGATAATCGATTCCGTGATTATGATCGATAGAAGCGGCAGAAAAACCAACCGCATTCCAGCCGACAGGCAGCTTGACATTCGTCACATTTTTGCAGTTTGCAAAAGCAAAGGTTTCCAGATCGGTCACATGATCCGGAATGCGGATCTCCCTCAGATTTTGGCAATTGGCGAATGCACATGAACCGATGGATCGCAGCGTCGAAGGGAAAGAGATGCTGCGAATAGCACTATCTGCAAAGAGGAACGGAGCAACGTGTGAAATCCCTTCTGGAATGGCGATGCTGGTGATCTTTGGGCAGCCTTCAAACGGGCCCTCTGTCTGATCAACCCATGTATACCACTGATCAGACAGATAGTATTCCACGACGCCAAGATAATCTCGGCCCTGCTTCAGGCCGACTGGATAATTGAACCTTTCCAGATTTACGCAATTCTTAAAGGCGGATTCACCAAGGCTTTCGAGGCTGCTGGGGAAGTGGATTTCCGTCAGCGATGTGCAGCCCTCAAATGCTCGTGCCCAAATTTTCTTGATTCCACTCGGAAGCGTGAGATTCCGAAGGGATGTACATCCTTTAAATGCGTTGTATTGGATAACTGTCAGCGAATCCGGAAGCGTCACATTCTGAAGCGCAGTGCAGCCTTCAAACGCACTTCCAAGATATTGAACGCTTTCTGGCAGGATGATTTCCTCCAGTGCTGTGCAGTTTTTAAATGCACTGCCAATATCGGTCAGGTTTTGGGAAAGAACGACATGCTCAAGGGCAGTACAGTCTTCAAATGCGTATGATATATTCGTGACCGTGTCCGGTATCACGACACTCGTGATCCGCGTATTGCCGCTGAAAGCCCGGTATGAGATTCTGACAACGGGCAATCCATTTTCATCATGCGTAGGCAGGCGCAGTTCCGTACTGTTTCCGCTGTAGCGATCGATTACGCTGCCGATGACGACCCATTGTCCATCGATGTAACTCGTGGCTTCGCTGAACGTATACCCTGTGGTATCAATGATCAGAGGCTGAACGGCTACCTGATTTGCTTCGCACCAGTCCCATGCATAGCTGCCCTCTAGTGCTGTTACTACAACCTTGTGACAACCTAAAAAGGCATCGTCAGCAATCTCATTTACCGTATACGGAATGGTGACCTCTGTCAGGTTTCCGCAGGAGGCAAACGCTCTCGCGCCGATGCGCGTCGCTCCGGCGGGGATGACCACCGAGGTGAGGCTGTCATCACCCATAAAAGCCTCATCTGCCACAGAGGACAGGCTTCGGGGCAGGGTCAGCACACCTTCTGCCGCGTATGCTGCAGATGATAAACACAGCAGCAGACAGAGTATCCATATCAATCGGAAAGACAGCTTCATGGGGATTCCTCCTGCAGGCACGTACAGCATCACATTTCACTACATCATAGATTATATATTCGACGGAATTGACTGTCAAGAATTCCCCGAAATATAAGGAAAATGAAAAGGACGGAACAGATTCTGTCTCCGTCCTGATGGGCTTGTGGAATAGGGGGATGCGAAGATTACTCGATCACGAATGCGCCGTCCGCCTGCATGGCGATGTTTGCTGTGTAAAGTCTATTCAGCGCGCGGATCATGTAATCGACGTCGTCGCAGCCGGCGGTCTCGTAGCTGGAATGCATCGCCAGCTGCGCAAGGCCGATGTCAACCGTGTTCATGGAGATATGCGTGTTGGCGATGTTGCCCAGCGTGGAACCGCCCAGCACGTCACTGCGGTTGGCAAAGTGCTGCACCGGTACGCCCGCCTGATGGCAGATCTCCGAGAAGATCGCGCAGGAGACAGCGTCGGTGGTGTACTTCTGGTTCGCGTTATGCTTGATGACCACGCCGCCGTTCATGAACGTGCGGTTCTGCGCGTCGTACTTTTCGGGGTGGTTGGGGTGCAGCGCATGCGCGTTGTCCGCAGAGGCCATGAAGCTGGCGGAGATGGCGGCGCGGATTTCGCTGTCCGACGCGCCGAGCGCCGCACCCACGCGCGCGAATACATCGCCAAGGAAGGTGGAGTCCGCGCCCTGCTTGGAGCCGCTGCCGACCTCTTCGTTGTCCATCACGGCGAGGACATTGATGTGGCCCTCGGCCTTCGCTGTCAGGAATGCGGCCAGGGAAGTATAGGCGCACTCGAGATCGTCGATGCGCGGGCAGGAGAAGAACTCGTTCTGCGCGCCCCAGACGCTGCCCGGCGTGCGCGGATAGAGGAACAGATCCTGCGCGACGATGGCGTCCTCCTCGCAGCCGGCGGCCTTCGCCAGCTCGGCGCGCAGCATGCCCTTTGCGCCCTTGCCGCCGTACAGCGGCAGAAGGTCGACCTGCGCATTGTACTTGTAGCCGTCGTTGACCTCGCGGTTGAAGTGGATGGGCATGTTGGGGATGAGCACCGCATCACGGCCAAAGTCGACCAGCTTTGTCTCAAGCGCGTTTCCTTCGCGCACGAGCACGCGGCCCGCGATGGAGAGCGGGCGGTCAAACCAGGTGGACATGATCATGCCGCCATAGCGCTCGACGTTCAGGCGGATATGGCCGCCCGCCGCCTCGTCCTCCGTGCTGTGCTTGAGCTTGAAGGTCGGGGAGTCGCTGTGGGAGGCGACGATCTGGAAATGGGCAAAGCCGGTTTCCGGCACGGCAAAGGCGATGACCGCGCTGCGGTTGCGCGTGACGAAATACTTGCCGCCGGGCACAATCGCCCACGGCGCGCACTCATTCAGTTCGGCGAAGCCAGCGCTGCGCAGCGCCTGGCAGATGCTGTCCGCCGCGTGGAACGCGCTGGGGGAGCGCTTGATGAAGTCAAGAAAAAGCTGAACATGATTGGACATGAGAAATTCCTCCGAAGCTATCAATTTTCTCTATTATACATGCTGTGGGATGCAGCTGTCAAACGGCATGGAAAAAGGGACGGCGAAAACCGTCCCGTTCATATAGATTGCTGTTTAGTCGATTGCCTTCAGGTAGAACTGCTGGCTCATGTAGTCGCCCCAAGGCTTCTTGATGATGATGCCGTAGTACATCAGCTCGTCGCCGCCGTAGGTCATGCCGGTGTCCTCGTCGCGGTAGGTGAGGTTCGGATCGAGACCGGCAAGGCGCATGAGCTTGTCCTTCATGTTCGGCACGGCCTGTGCGCAGACATGGGTGACGACGGCTTCGCGCTTGTCCCCCGAGACGGTCATCCACGCCGCTTCGTTGCCCTCGTAGGGGGAGACCAGACGGTAGTAATCGCCGTAGAACAGCAGCGGCTGCAGCTGGCGCACGCGCTTGTTCAGCTTGCGGATCTCGGCAATCTCCTCCGCAGGCAGATTTGTCAGGTCGAACTCGTAGCCGTAGGTGCCGCTCATCGCGACAGCGGCACGGGTGGCAAGCGGGGTGGAGCGGCCGGTCTGGTGGTTCGGCACGGCGGAAACATGCGCGCCCATCGTGCTCGGCGGGAAGACGAAGGACGTGGAGTGCTGGATTTTGCAGCGCATCCATGCGTCGGTGTCGTCGGTGCACCAGCCCTGCGGCATGAAGCACATCATGCCCAGGTCGAAGCGCCCGCCGCCGCCGGCGCAGCTCTCAAAGAGCACGTCCGGGAATGCCTGTGTGATGCGGCGCATCATGTCATACACGCCGAGGATATAGCGATGGCCGAGCTCCTGCTGGCGCTGTGCCGGCAGGCTTGCTGAGCCCCACATGTTGATGAAGCGGTTCATATCCCACTTGACGTAGTCCACGTTGCCGCGATCAAGCGCCGCGATGATCACATCCACGATATGATCGCGGACCTCGTCGCGGGAGAGGTCGAGCACCAGCTGGTTGCGGTATTCGATGCGCGGATAGCCCGGCACGTGGATGCACCAGTCCGGATGCGCGCGATACAGTTCGCTGTCCACGGAGATCATCTCCGGCTCAATCCACAGGCCGAACTTGAGCCCCAGCGCGTGGATCTCATCGCTCAGATGGCGAAGACCCTTGGGCAGCTTGTTCAGGTCGTCAAACCAGTCGCCCAGCGAGGAATTGTCGCCGTTGCGATGGCCGAACCAACCATCGTCGAGTACGAACAGATCGATGTCCGCCTCCTTCGCGCAGAGGGCGAGCGAGAGGAGCTTTTCCTCGTTGAAGTCGAAATAGGTCGCTTCCCAGTTGTTGCACAGGATCGGGCGCGTGCTGTGGGCGAATTTACCGGTGGTGATGTGATTGTGCACCAGCGCATGGAAGCTGCGGCTCATGCCGCCCATGCCCTCGCAGGAATAGCACAGGTATGCTTCCGGCGTCTGGAAATCCTCGCCCGGCTGCAGCTGCCAGCTGAAGTTAAACGGCTGAATGCCGATCTGCGCGCGGGAGATGAAGTGCTGGTCGACGTGCACGCTTGCCTCGAAGCCGCCGGAATAGCACAGCGCAAAGCCGTAGACCTCGCCGCGCTCCTCGGTGGCGTCCTTGCGGGCGAGCATCATGAACGGGCTGGTCTGCACGCTGGACGCGCCGCGCGTGGAGGATGTACCCTGATCGCCCGGGACGAGCGGACGGGTATACATCTGGCGCTCGCGCGTCCATGCGCCGGAGAGCGTTGTGAGGTTGAAATCATAGCCCTCGAAGTCGACGCAGGCGCTCAGCGCTTTGTCGACGGTCACGGCAGTCTTTCCGCCGTTGATGATGCGCGCGCTGCGGGCGATCACATCCACATCGCTGTAAATCGTGTAGCACAGCTCGACCGCTACGCCGCTGACTTTGTCGCGCAGCGTCAGCAGAAGGGACTCAGCCCCTTCGCCGCGGGCGGAGGGCAGCGCGCCAAGCGCCGGCTTTCCGGTCATGATCCGGTGGGATTCATACTCAAGCAGCAGCGCGGACATGCCGTTCTCGTGGATGACATGAATCATGCCCTCACGAAGGTCACCTGCAAACGTCGGGCATTCCATCGGCAGGAAATCAAACGCAGTCTCGTTCAGGGAGAACGTCTCCTCCGTCCAGATCGTGCGGCGCTCGATCATCCTGTCGGTTACCTTGCGGACGCGGCGGCCCCAGTGCACATGCATGGGATATTTGCCGCCAGCCAGACGGAAGATGTAGCTGACGCGGTCGTTGGACAGATGGAAAACGCTGGTGCTTGGGTCAAAAAGGATAGACATGAGAATCCTCCTGAGATTTGCAGAAATATACAGTCCATTTTCTCATATTGCGAAGCTTGGGTCAAGCAGATTGAATTTAATAACGCAGAATATGCGAAGAGGCATTCTGAAGAATTCATGGATAAGAAATTGGTGTTTTGTGTAGACGAATCCATCCAAAAGGTTTATGATGTACGTTAGTTTACCAAAGTCCCGGAGGAGGGGATTATATGCTTCAGGAAAACAAGACGTGGTATCTGCGCGGCATGCGAGACGGCGTGCCGATTATGCTGGGCTATGCGGCGGTCGGCTTCACGCTGGGTATCGCTGCGCGCAATGCGGGGCTGACGGCCTTTCAGGCGTTTTTGGCCAGCCTGCTCAACAACGCTTCCGCCGGCGAAAAGGCTGGATTCACGGTCATAGAACACAACGAGGGCTATATCGCCATGGCGATCATGATGCTCATCATCAACGCCCGCTATCTGCTCATGTCCTGTTCGCTCAGTCAGAAGATTTCACCGAAGACCGGACTCATTCCGCGTCTGATCATCGGCTTTGAGGTCACGGACGAGATTTTCGGCGTACAGATGAATGTGCCGGGGATGATCAATCCGTTTTATACCTACGGCGTGATCACCATGGCGCTGCCGGGCTGGTCGCTGGGCACGTATTTCGGCGTGGTGATGGGCAACGTCCTGCCCGCCAACATCGTCAGCGCGCTGAGTGTGGGCCTGTACGGCATGTTCCTTGCGATCATCATTCCCCCGGCAAAGAAGAGCCGCATCATCGCTGCGTTGGTTGTGATCGCCATGGCGGCCAGCTGTGCGTTTGCGTATCTGCCGCTTTTGTCCGGCGTGTCTGCCGGCATGCGCGTGATTATCCTGACCGTGGTCATCTCTGCCGCGGCGGCGTATCTGTTCCCGGTGAAGGAGGAGGACGGCTATGGAGCGTAACATCTATGTGTATATCCTCGTCATGTTCGTGGTTACGTATCTCATCCGCGTGCTGCCGCTGACGCTGATCAGAAAGCCCATCAAAAACCGCTTTATTCGCTCCTTCCTGTATTATGTGCCCTATGTCACCCTCGCGGTGATGACCTTTCCTGACATCGTACAGGCGACGACGGCGCCTATTGCGGGCCTGCTTGCGCTGATTGCGGGCATTGCGCTGGCTTGGAGCGGCAGAAGCCTTCTGACCGTGGCGGTCGCGTCCTGCGCAGTGGTGTTCATCACCGAGATGATCGTGCTGTAATATGGCACGCGAAAGGGAGAACAACGTGTATAAGCTGATCGTCTTTGATCTGGACGGTACCCTTGCCGCGCTGGGGAAGGGAATCCTTCCGCAGGACCTTGCGCTGCTGCGCAGGCTGGAGGAGGCGGGTGCGCGCATCGCCATCTGCTCCGGCAAGCCGACATATTACCTGTGCGGCCTGATGCGTCAGGTCGGGCTGAGCGCGCCGGTGCTTGTGGGGGAGAACGGCGCGGTGATCCAGCTGGGGGTGGATCTGCCGCCCAAGGATTATTTCGTCGCGCCCTACAGCGATGCGGCGAAGTGTTCCATCCGCCTGCTGCGTGATGCGCTTGAGCGCGGCGTGCCGGGCATGTGGTATCAGCCCAACGAGGTTGGCCTCACGCCCTTTCCGCGCTCTGATGCGGAGTTTGACGCTGTGCAGCGCGTAATTGATACGCTTGCGCCCGAACTGCGCGATGTGATCATCTACCGGCACTGCGATAGCTTTGACATCACGCCGGAGGGCATCACGAAGAGCAGCGGCCTTGCGCGTCTGGGTGCGCTGCTGGGCGTTGCGCCGGAGGAGACGATTGCCGTCGGCGACGGTGTGAACGACTATCCGATGTTTGAATACGCAGGGCTTTCTGTGGGTGTGAATGTCAAAGACGAGGGACGCGTCGATGTGAATTTTGCTTCGGCGCATGAAGCGCTGTGTTTTTTGATGGAACAGGTGCAGTAGGAACTGTGCGGGAGAAAGGGGAAAGAACATGGATAGAAGAATGCGCCTGCTGTATGGGGTGATCCGCATCCTGCTGGTTGTGCTGCTTGTGGTCAGCGCGATCCGCGTGGGCATGTATGCGGCGGATTATCTGCAGGCGCGAAGGGCCTCCAAGGGGCTGAGGGAGGCTTACCATGCGGAGGAAGCGATTCCTGCCGGCACGCCGCAGGAGGTGTTCGTGCCGGCTGAAACGCCTGTGCAGACCATTGCGGAGGATACTCCATCCGCTGCTCCGGCTTCTCCTGCGCCCGAAGTGCTGGAGAGCATCTATTATCCCGACAATCCGATGGCCAAGGTTTCCTCCAGATTTCAAAAGATCCGCAGGCAGAATAAGGACATCGTCGGCTGGCTGACCATTGATGAACTCGTCGATGAGGCGGTTGTGCATCGGGATAATCAATATTATCTGGATCATGATTATCGGGGCTATCGCAATGTCAACGGAGCGATCTTCCTTGACGAAGCCTGCGACCTGAATACGCGGCCCTATACGCTGATGCTCTTTGGTCATAACATGAAAAACGGACTCATGTTCGGCGGACTGAGGAATTATGAGAACATCGGCTTTTATCGCCGCAATCCGCTGATCACGTTTGATACGGCCTATGAGAATGGGCGATATGTGATTTTTTCCGTTGCGACGGTCAATTTGAATCCGCACAGCCGCAATTATGTCGATTTTTTCGGATTGACCGGACAGGAGGTTTCCCGGCGCAGGTCGGCGATCCGCGCGCTGAAAAACTGCTCGCTGTACACGGCGGCGATCGATGTGGAGGCGGAGGATCAGATTCTGCTGCTGATTACCTGTGTGGATGATGACAACGAGCGCCGCGTGATCGCGGCCCGCCGTGTGCGTCCGGATGAAGATGAGGAATGGATCCGGCGCTATGTGCAGGAGGTTCGAAAAAAATAACGCACCGAAAAATTACAGAACATGCAAGAATTTCCTTCTTTGGATCGTCGTATAGGCAGCGACGGACAAAGGGGGATTTTTCTCATGAAACACACCGTGTTCTGCGTGCTTGCGCTGCTGATGCTGCTTTTTTGCACGGCGGCCTGCGCGCAGGAATACACGTTTGAAGACGAGAGCAACAGCTATTTTGTCTGCAGGGTCTTTGGCAGCGAACTCACGCCGGAGGGGGAAATGATCTTTGAGTCTCTTCTGCGCGAAGGAGACGAAGTGCTTTGCGGTACGATGTTTACCGAGGAATACAAAACACAGACCAGCATAACGGGCCGCGGCGCGGCGCTGCTCGCTGTCCGCCGGGATGGAAAGATTCTGCTGATGGGCGCGGACAGGAACAGCGATAAAAACTGGCATGCGAGCATGGAGACGGACAGCTTCCTGCCGCCGGATGCGGTGTTTACGATTACCTGCGAACCCATGGGGACGAAGTACGTCTCTTATGTCCATCTTGCGCTGACGGTGGACGATGAGGTGTTTGCTTTGCGCACGCGGTTTAGCGGTGCGCTGGATCTGTACGAATACCGCCGCAAGGAAGCGGATGGCTGTGAGCTGGTTATCAATTGCTATGGCGGCTCGTATCGCTGCACGGAAAGAAGGGACGGCGAGGAGACGACGATTCATGCGCCGGATGGCGGTCTGCCCACCCGCCTTTGCGCCTGGACGGTGGAGAGTTTTCCGGATACGCCGGAGAGGATTGATGCGTGGCTTGCTGCGCATCCGATGGACGAACCGGAGGACGTTGGCTATATCTGGGGTGTGAACCTGCGCGAGAAACCGACCGGGCAGTCACGTTCATGGGGAACGTATTCTGCTAAAGTGAAGATCCTTGATAAGCAGCCGGGCAAAGAAGCGCCGTGGTTCCATGTAAGAATCGGAAACCTTGAAGGATGGGTCAGCGGCGTGTATCTGCGCACACAGCGCGCTGTGCGCGCGGATGAATGGGCGGATTCCGTCAATACGGTGCTGCGCGTCTGCCGCATGAAGGGAGAGACGACGCTTCTGCGGCTGCCGGACGGCGAAGCGGTGACAGATGTTCCTGCGGGAGCGCTGCTGCATGTCATCGAGGAAAATAATGGATGGCTGCATGTGATCCTCCCGCGAGGGGAGATTTCGTGGCAAACCGACTGGGACGGCACATATGGCTTTATCCCTGTGAAGGATGCGGTAGTCGGCATATCGATCGCAGATGCGATGGGAAAGTAATAAAGCAGCTGCCTGTTTGATTGCAGGCAGCTGCTTTGTTATGTGCGGCTTGTATTACTTGATCGGGCTCCACTTGAACTCAGGCTGGTTGTACACGAGCACGAGCGCATCGCCCTCGCGCTTATAGACCGCCATGCAGTACGGCGCAAGCTCAAGGTTTTCCGCCCATACATAGGCTTCCGTCATGTTCTGCAGGAAGACGTATTCTCCGCGCGCGCTGGCATGGACGCCCTCGGGCAGATGCGTCGGCCAGCAGGAGGAGACAACGTCCTCACAAATGAGCCGGTAGAGCGGCTTATAGAAATCCCTTTCAAGGCGCGTGGCAATGTAGTACGCCTTGCCCTTGCCGAAGGCATGCTCCGTCACCACGGGCGCGCCGGAGAAGTAATCCTCATCGTAGACCATCAGCGGCTGCGCGCCCTCAAGCGCGGCGACCTCGCACAGGATGCTGCCGTGGGCGACCTGCGGCAGCTCGTCGCTCTCGGTCACGCAGCGGCGGGTTTCCCCGTCGTACATCGCGTCAATCTCCATCCTGCGCACACCAAGCACATCGGTAAGGTTGTGCGGCGTATCGCCGAGGTAGCAAAGATCGGTCTCATTCACCACGCCGGACCAGTAGGTGACGACCAGCACGCCGCCATCCTGAACGAACCTGCGCAGCTTTTCGCAGAAATCCTCGCGCAGCATATAGAGCATCGGCGCGACGACAACCTTGTAGCCGGTCAGGTCGCTGTCCTGATTGATGATCTGCACGTCGATGCCGTTCTGCGTGAGGCCCTGGTGGTGGCGCAGCAGCTCATGCTTATAGGAGAGGCCCTTGTTGCGCGGGCCCTGCGCATCCTCAAGCGCCCATTTGTTGCTCCAGTCGTAGACGATGGCGGCCTGCTTTTCGCGCTTGGCGCCTGCAACGGGCGCAATCTCCTTGAGGATGCTGCCCAGCTCAGCGCATTCCATGTAAATGCGGTTGTCCTCGCGGCAGTCGTGCGAGACGACGGCGGCGTGGAACTTTTCGCTGGAGCCCTGGCTCTGGCGCCACTGGAAATACAGCACGCCATCGCCGCCGTGCGCAACGGTCTGCAGGCCGGCAAAGATGTTCATGCCGGGCTTTTTGCCCTTGGAGATGGGCTGCCAGTTGGTCGGACCGGGGCAGTTTTCCATCAGCCAGAACGGCTGGCCCTTCACGGAGTAGTAAAGGTCATGCATGAACGCCGTGTCAATGGCCGTGTCCTCAATGGTTTCGGTCGGCTTATGCCAGGTAGGATAGGCGTCCCAGGTGGCCAGGTCGATCTCCTTCGCCATATCGAAGTAGTCGATGCCGTCGTAGAAGTACATCATGTTCGCGCAGACCTTGCTCTCCGGCACGATCTCGCGGAGGCAGTCGCGCTCCCACTTCATGAAGTCGATCGTCTGATGGGAGACGAAGCGCTTCCAGTCGAGCTTCAGACCATGGACGCTGTTTTCGCCGTGCGGCGCGGGACTCTCGATGTAGGAGAAATCCGGATAGTCATGGCTCCAGAACTTGCTGTTCCAGGCCTTGTTGACCGCCTCAATCGTGCCGTATTTTTCCCGGAGCCAGCCGCGGAACGCCTCCTGGCAGAGCTCGCAGTGGCATTCGCCGCCGTATTCGTTGGAAAGATGCCACATGATCACGCCGGGATGACGGCCAAAGCGGGCGGCCAGCTGCTGGTTCATCTGCTTGACTTTCTCGCGGTAGACGGGAGAGGTGTAGCAGTGGTTGTGGCGCTCGCCGAAAAGGTTGCGCACGCGGTTCGCGCCTACGCGCAGCACCTCCGGGTATTTGCGCGTCATCCACGCGGGGCGCGCGCCAGAGGGTGTTGCCAGATTCACCCTGACGCCGGCGGCATAGAGATCGTCGATGATCTTCGCCATCCAGTCGAGGTTGTACTTGCCCTCCTCGGGCTCAAGGGTTGCCCAGGCGAAAATGCCCAGAGAGACGACGCTGATATTCGCTTTTTTCATCAGCTCAATGTCCTGCGCGAGGATGTCCGGGCGGTCAAGCCACTGATCAGGATTGTAATCTGCACCGTAGTATACTTTGGAATGCGGCATGGGGAAAGCTCCTTTCTGATGATATGAAACGGATTTGGATTGACAAGGAAGCTGGGGCGTGGTATATTACTTGGGCAGCTTTCAGCGTTTCTTTATCAAACGCGGAGAGCTGCTTTTTTGTTGATAAGGAGGCGTATACCGATGAAAAAGAAACCTGTGCTGCACAGCGAAGCAGCTTATCTGCTGGGTATTGCGATTCTGGCGCTGGGTACGGCATTGATGGAAAAGGCGGATTTCGGCATGTCCATGGTGGTCGCGCCGGCATATCTTCTGCATCTCAGGCTGGTGGAAGCGCTGCCGTTTTTCTCGTTCGGCATGGCGGAATACATGCTTCAGGGCGTGATTCTGGTGCTCTTGGCGTTGGCGATGCGCCGTTTCAGGCGCGTCTATCTCTTGTCCTTCGGCACGGCGGTGCTCTACGGGTTTACGCTTGACGCCATGCTGGCGCTTGCTGCGCCGCTGGGCGCGGACAGCTTTGCGCTGCGCGTGCTGTGGTATGTGCTGGGCATGGTCGTCTGTTCACTGGGCGTCGCGCTGTTTTTCAAGACGTATATTTCGCCTGAGGCATATGAACTCTTTGTTAAGGAGATCGCCGGGAGGACCGGGCAGCCGATTGCAAAGGTCAAGACGATCTATGACTGCGTGAGCTGTCTGCTCTCTGTGATCATGAGCTTTGCCTTTTTCGGGTTCGGACATTTCGAGGGTGTAAAGCTGGGCACGGTGATTTGCGCGTTGGTCAACGGAGCAATCATCGGCGCGATCTCCGCATGGCTGGATCGGACCTTTGATCTCCGCGATGCGCTTGCGCTGCGCAGCTTTTTTGAAGCATAAGATGAACCGCATAGACAGCTGGGCGCTGCCCGGCTTTTTGTATACGGTGAAACATCGTATGCGACTGAATACAGTATAGTTGTTCTGCGGATGAAAGTCAATTTGCATGCGGGGATGCGTGCAGATTCGTTGACAGATTCTGTCTGGCATGTTAATCTGTTGTCATACTGAATGCTGGCAGGCATTCGCAAAAGAAGGAGGAAGTCCCTAATGAAAAAGAGCATCATTGCCCTTGTTCTCGCGCTGTGCATGATTATGCCTGCGTGCGGCATGGCGGCTGCTTACACCCCCGGCACCTATGAAGCCGAGGCAACCGGCATGATGGGCCCGGTGAAGGTGACCGTCACTGTGAGCGAGACTGAAATCACCGACATCATCGCCGACGTGTCCGGTGAAACCGAGAGCATCGCAGCGCCGGTTCCGGAAGCGCTGAAGTCCGCGATCCTCGCTGCGCAGAGCGCCGAGGTTGACGGCGTGGCGGGCGCGACCATGACCAGCAACGCCATCAAGGCCGCCGTGCAGAAGTGCCTTGACGAGGCTGCTGGCGCCACTGCGTGGGACGGCACCTATACCGCCGGTACCTATACCGCTGCTGCCAAGGGCCGCAACGGCGATGTGACCGTTGAGGTTACCTTCACCGAGAACGCCATCGCGGATGTGAAGGTTGTCTCTCATGCGGAAAACCTGGGCCTTGGCTACGGCGTGCCGAATGCGCCGCTTGATACCTTCCCGGGCAAGATCGTGGAGAATCAGTCTCTGGCCATTGACGTTGTGACCAACGCGACTGTCTCCGGCAACGCCGTGATCGCTGCTGTGGCCGATGCCGTTGCGCAGGCTGGCGGCGACGCCGAGGTGCTCAAGGCGAAGGCTGTTCCGGCCGCGGCTGTCGATACCGTTTATGAGGTGGACGTCGTGGTTGTCGGCGCGGGCGCTGCAGGCCTGTCCGCAGCCATCGCTGCGCAGGAAGCGGGCGCGAACGTGCTGCTGCTTGAAAAGGGCGGCCTCTCCGGCGGTTCCACCGTGCGCTCCGGCGGCAAGATCCTTGCGGCGGGCACCCCGTGGCAGGAGAAGCAGGGCTACACTGACAACGCAGACATGATGTATGAGTATCTGATGAGCTTTGACCGCGACGACATCATGAGCGAGGAGCTCGTGCGTGCATTCTGCGACAACTCTGCGGAGAACCTGCAGTGGCTCGAGGATCGCGGCGTTATGGTGCAGGACGTTGAGTATATTCACAGCTCCATCACCCCGTGGCGCGTGCATAACACCATGGGCGGCGGCGGCCAGACCAGCGGACACGGCGGCCAGTTCACCGCGCCGCTGACCAACCTCTATGAAGGCAAGGGCGGCAAGACCCTGTACAACTGCCGCGCGGAAGAGCTGATCACCAACGAAGCCGGCGCTGTCGTGGGTGTGAAGGCCACCATGAAAGACGGCACGAAGGTAGAGGTGAACGCCAAGGCGGTTATCCTCGCTACCGGCGGCTATGCCCAGAATCCGGAAATGCTCGCCAAGTATGCGGACTTCCTGCCCTACAGCCCGTATGGTTCCGTGCCGATGACCAACACCGGCGACGGCCTGACCATGGCGGTTGCTGTCGGTGCGAAGAACTTCGACGCTCCGGGCCTGCAGCTGGTGTACGTCAGCTATGACTGCTACTGCGGCATCAATGAGGAGTCCGGCCTGATCGTCTCTGAGGACGGCCTGCGCGTGGTGGACGAGTACACCTATCAGTCCCATGTTGCTCAGGCTCTGGCGGATGCGGACAGCACCTGCGGCTTCTATATCGCGGCGAAGAAGGACGGCTATGCCGTTGAGCCGTATCCGATGATCCAGTGGGGCGTGACGATGGAGCATGTGCCGCATGCGGCCACCATCGGCGAGCTTGCCGCGCTCATCGGCGTGGACGCGGCTGCCCTTGAGGCGACTGTTGCCCGCTACAACGAGCTGTGCGCCAAGGGCGTGGACGAGGACTTTAACAAGCCCGCTCAGTACATGATTCCGGTCGAGGGCGACGAGTACTACGCCTTCCGCATGACGCCGGGCACCTCCGTGACCTTCGGCGGTCTTGAGATCGACACCGGCGCGCATGTGCTGGATACCAACAACCAGCCGATCCCGGGCCTGTATGCTGCGGGTGAGGTGGCGTTTACCGGCCTGTTTGATGCAGAGTATCCGTGCTGCGGCATGGCGATCGGCTCTGCGGTCTATTATGGCCGCGTGGCTGCGCTCAACGCTGTTGCAGGCAAGTAATTCAATACACAAAATGGCCCGTGCCGGATTACCCCGGCACGGGCCGCTTTCATATATAGCCGACAGGCTGCCTTATCCGACAATCGCCTTCAAAAGCCCTTCGCAGCCGCGCACGACGTCCTGATACGTCGCTTCAAAGTCTCCGGTGTACCAGGGATCGGCAATATCCGCATCGGAGTCGGCAAATTCCAGCAGCTTATGCACCTTGCCATCAGGATCGTTCCCGAGAATGCGCAGCATGTTGCGGATGTTCCATGTATCCATGCCGATCAGGTAATCGTACCGGTCGTAGTCCTGTCTGGTCATCTGCGTTGCGTAATGCGTCAGCACGGGAACGCCCTTTTCGCGGCATTTGCGCACCGTGCCATGGTGCGGCGGATTGCCGATTTCCTCACGGCTGGTTGCTGCAGAGTCGATGATGAACAGATGATCCATTTTGCGGCGCTTAACCATATCAGCAAAAACGAATTGCGCCATGGTGCTTCGACAAATGTTGCCGTGGCAGATAAAGAGAATATTCGTCATCCTATGGAGACTCCTTTTGCGCTGTTTTGATCATTATATCAGGAAGAGGAAGTCATTTCAATACGGCCTACTCTGATGGATGCGCGATGTGCTTGACAGAATGATCCGCTCATGTTATATTGAGTTAGGGAAAACTAACGAGATTTGATTTGTGTTTTTTTAAACAGGTATGCGATGCGTGCATGCCATTGAAAATCAAAAGGGAGTATGGTATAGTTGTTTACATGTGGGCTCATGGAGAGCGCATGTATTGAATTTGAACGATGGGCAAAACTTCTGTATGGCGGAATCTGTTTTGCCTTGCTTTAGCCGGCTGCCTATCCGGGCGGCAGGTATAGAAGAAGAGAAAGGGAGAAAAGCATGGATCATCTGTATTATATGGATTACGATTTTGAGGAATGGGAAGGATTTGAGCGGGCAACCTGGTGCCGCGAAATCAATGTCCGCAGCTTCCTTCAGCACAATCATACGCCGTATGACGGCGATGAGAGCTTCCTGACCGAGCCGACACAGGATACGCTGGATCTGTGGGCGCAGGTGATGGAACTGACGAAAGAGGAGATTGCCAGGGGCGGCGTTCTGGATATGGATACCGATGTGGTGTCCACCATCACCTCGCATGGCCCGGGTTATCTGAACAAGAGCAAGGAGAAGATTGTCGGCCTGCAGACCGATAAGCCCTTCAAGCGCGCGTTCATGCCCTATGGCGGCATCCGCATGGCGGAGAAGGCCTGCAAGGACAACGGCTACACCGTCGATCCGAAGATGAGCGAGTTCTTCTCTACCCACCGCAAGACGCACAACGCCGGCGTGTTCGACGTATATACTCCGGAAATGCGCGCCTGCCGCTCCAGCCATATCATCACCGGCCTCCCGGATGCTTATGGCCGCGGCCGCATCATCGGCGACTATCGCCGCGTGGCGCTCTATGGCGTGGATTGCCTGATTGAGGATAAGCTCGAGCAGAAGGAAGAGACCCGCTCTGCGATGTATTCCAACGTCATCCGCCAGCGCGAGGAGATCTCCGAGCAGATCCGTGCGCTGCAGGAGCTCAAGAAGATGGCGGCAAGCTATGGCTACGACATCTCCCGCCCGGCGAAGGACGTGAAGGAGGCCATCCAGTGGCTTTACTTCGGTTATCTCGGTGCGATCAAGGAACAGAACGGCGCGGCGATGTCTCTGGGCCGCACCTCCACGTTCCTGGATATCTATGCTGAGCGCGACCTGAAGAAGGGCCTTTACACCGAGCAGGAAATTCAGGAGATGGTCGACCACTTCATCATGAAGCTGCGCATGGTCAAGTTCGCCCGCACGCCGGAATACAACCAGCTCTTCTCCGGTGATCCGCAGTGGGTGACCGAGTCCATCGGCGGCGTGGCGATTGACGGCCGTCATCTGGTTTCCAAGATGAGCTACCGCTACCTGCATACCCTCAAAAACCTCGGTCCGAGCCCGGAACCGAACCTGACGGTTCTGTGGAGCGTGCATCTGCCGCTGCCCTTCAAGCGCTACTGCGCGAAGGTGTCCATCGAGTCCTCCTCCGTGCAGTATGAAAACGACGACATGATGCGCTTCACGCACGGCGATGACTATGCCATTGCCTGCTGCGTGTCCTCCATGCGTCTGGGTCTGGAGATGCAGTTCTTTGGCGCGCGTGCGAATCTGGCTAAGTGCTTGCTCTACGCCATCAACGGCGGCGTGGACGAGATCAGCCACAAGCAGGTCGGCCCGAAGTTTACGCCAATTACAGCGGATTACCTCAATTATGACGAGGTTATGGACAAGTTCGACGCGATGATGCGCTGGCTGGCGGAGGTGTATGTCAATACCCTCAACATCATCCACTATATGCATGATAAGTATTGCTACGAGCGCCTGCAGATGGCCCTGCATGACAAGAATGTGACCCGCTGGTTTGCAACCGGCATTGCAGGTCTTTCCGTCGTGGCGGATTCCCTCTCGGCGATCAAGTATGCCAAGGTGAAGGTCATCCGCGACGAGACCGGCCTGGCGGTGGATTACGAAGTCGAAGGCGACTTCCCGAAGTACGGCAATGATGACGACCGCGTGGACAACATCGCTCGCGGCATCGTGCATCGCTTCATGGAACACATCCGCAAGAACCACACCTATCGCGATTCTATCCCGACGACCTCCATCCTGACGATTACCTCCAACGTTGTCTACGGTAAGGCGACCGGCTCCACGCCGGACGGCCGCAAGAAGGGCGAGGCCTTTGCCCCGGGCGCAAACCCGATGCATCGCCGCGATACGCATGGTGCGGTCGCGTCGCTGGCTTCTGTTGCGAAGCTCCCGTTCAAGGATGCGAAGGATGGCATTTCCAACACCTTCTCCATCATCCCCGGCGCGCTGGGCAAGGAGGATCAGATCTTCTGCGGCGATCTCGATGTGGATATCGACTGCGGAAACGGCGGCTGCTTCAGCCCGACGCTCTTTGAGGGCCTCGACGCAGACGCGAACGAAGTGTAAGAAAGGAGTATCACCATGACGGCTACGAACAATCAGATCGATAATCTGGTGTCCCTGCTGGATGGCTATGTCAGCAAGGGAGGCCATCACCTCAACGTCAATGTGTTTTCTAAAGAGACCCTGCTGGATGCGCAGGCGCACCCGGAGAAGTATCCGCAGCTGACCATCCGCGTCAGCGGCTACGCGGTCAACTTCATCAAGCTGACCAAGGAGCAGCAGGACGAGGTCATCTCCCGCACCTTCCACGACAAGATCTGATGAGAGCGTTGGGGACGCTGGGCTGCCGATCCGGGAAACTGGCATAGTCGCGCAAGCGCTCCTTGCCATTTCCGACGCTTCTCCTGCCTGCATCCGCCACAGGCGGCGGCAGGCTACGGTCCCGGACCTGCTCGGGGACGATGTCCCCGAACCCCTTCTTCGCTTCGCGCATACAGATCGTGATTTGTAAGGTTACAAAGAGAGAGAAACGGATGGACGGATATATTCACTCGATTGAGAGCTTCGGCACGGTGGACGGCCCGGGCGTGCGCCTGGTGGTCTTCTGCCAGGGCTGCCCGATGCGCTGTCAGTACTGCCATAACCCCGATACGTGGGAGATGGGCAAGGGAACAAGGATGTCCGCTGAGGAGATCATGCGCCTGTATGAGCGCAACAAGGCGTTCTATTCCCGGGGCGGCATCACGGTGACCGGCGGCGAGCCGCTTCTGCAGCCCGACTTCCTGTTGGAGCTTTTTGCTCTGGCAAAGGCGCGCGGCGTCCATACCTGCATCGACACCTCCGGCGCAACATACCGCGAGGGCCAGTCGCCATATAATGAAAAGCTGGATAGACTTATGGAGATGACCGATCTGGTGATGCTGGATATTAAGCACATCGATGATGCGGCCCACAGGGAGCTGACCGGTATGCCCAATGGAGGCGTTCTGGCCTTTGCGAAATATCTGGAGCAGAGGAATGTGCCGCTCTGGGTGCGCCATGTTGTTGTGCCCGGCATCACGGATGAAGAAGCGCAGCTTGAGCGTCTCGGGCGATTTATCGGCAGCCTCAAGAACCTCAAGGCGCTCGATGTTCTGCCGTATCACACGATGGGAACGGTTAAGTATCAGCAGATGGGGATACCCTATCCGCTGGAGGGCGTGGAGCCTATGTCCAAGGCAGGCGCGGAGCTGGCGAGAAAGACGATTATCGCCGGAATACGAGCGGCGCGCGGGAAAAACTGAATTCCATATCACCGATGAAAGCCTGTGAAGCGACTGCTTGACAGGCTTTTTGTATTAATGAGAATGGCGTAAGATTGAAGGGTTGTTCGCAAGCGGAGGAGGATGCTGGCCGATGGGCTTGACCGCTGCGGGAATTGGTGGCATAATGAAATTCTGCTGACAATACGGGCTTTTCTGCGCATGCGGCGGACAAGCCAGACTGCTGGCTGAGACGATGCGCATCTGCTGCAAGGGAGCCATAGGGCTGCAGCAGCGGCGAAGGCGATACCAAGGGAAAACAGGAGGAACAAACACTTGAACAGACAGACAAAGATGGCGCTTCTTGCCACGATGACAGGCAATTCCATATTCGGATTCAGCTTCATGTTTTCCCGCCTTGCATTGGCGGAGGCATCGCCGTTTACAATGCTGATGTACCGGTTCATTCTGGCCTTTTTCGGGCTCAATCTGCTGGCGCTTTGGACGATGAAGGGCAGAAAGGCAAAAAGCACCGGCAGCGCAGAGGATTTCCTGCGATTTGACTTGCGCGGGAAGCCGGTCTTGCCGCTGCTGGCGCTGGGCGTCGTGCAGCCGGTGATCTATTTTCTGTGTGAGAGCTACGGGATTGCGATGACCAACGCGTCGTTTTCCGGCGTGATCATCGCGCTCGTGCCGATTGCGGCGCTGGGCCTGGGTGCGCTGCTGCTCAAAGAGATTCCTACAAAAAAGCAGGTGCTCTGCTCGCTGGTGTCCATTGCGGGCGTGATCGTCATGACCCTGCAGCAGAGCGCAGAGGGGGAGATTCGTCCGCTGGGCGTGGTGCTGCTCTTTGGCGCGGTGCTCTCCGGCGTGATGTTCAACATCATCAGCCGCGGGATTTCCGGGCAGTTTTCCGCGCTGGAGCGCACGTATGTGATGATGGGCGTGGGCGCGGCGGCCTTTACCGTGCTTGCGGTTTTCGAACAGTGTGCTAATCCTGCTGCGCTGCTTGCCCCGATGGAGAGCGCGTCGTTTATGCTGGGCATGGCGTATCTGTCGCTGGTGTCCTCCATTGGTGCGTTCCTGCTGCTGAATTTCGCCAGCGGGCATCTGCCCGTAGCGAAGATGACGGCATTTTGTAACCTGACTACGGTGATCTCTGTTTTTGCCGGCGTGGTGTTTCTGCATGAGCCATTCAGCGCTGTTTCTCTGGCGGCTTCCGCGGTGATCATCCTCGGCATCTGGGGCGTGCAGCGCGCCGGATAAACCGCCTTTGCGGATGAACATGACCGATCATACAAAAAAGCGATGGCGTGCGGCCATCGCTTTTCTCGTATTATGCTTTATGGATCATGACGTCTTATCCGCTGCGCATGCGGGATCAATCGGTTTTCTTCTCTGCGCGCAGAGCGGCGACGAGCTTGTCAAGGTATACCTTATGCGCGACGGTGATGATGATGTTATGCAGCATGATCTTCTCATCTGCCGCATCCGCCTCAACGGAATCAAGGGCGTTTTCGCGCTCGAACACATAGGCGAGAACCTGCTCAAACTCGCGGCGGAAATAGTTGTATGCGATTTCGCTGGGATAGGTGCTGCGCTGTATGGCCATGACGATATGCAGATCATCCATGGAGATAACCGTCTTGGCGGTGGCAATAAAGATCAGCTGTGCAATCTGTTCGCGGTTATACTGCTTGTGTATGGGCTTGGCGATCAGTCCCTTTTTGACGTAGTTGCTGATCATCGAGCCGGTGACAGGGGTTTCCTGCACAGGCGCAAGGTAATCCGATATATATTTTGCCGTCTGCTCAAGATACAGGCCAACGTCCGGAATCTCGTTGTAGGCGGGCAGCTTGAAATTCTTAATGGACGAGCAAATCTGCTGCTTTGTTTCGGGCATCAAGGGAATCCCTCCAATCAGGAGATATTATACACTGCTCATGATCGAAAGTCAATGAACCTGATCATCGGTTTCAAAAAAACCCTTGACGCAGTATGCGGAATATAGTACAATGAGGAAGGTAAGATATGCTCATTTATACAAACATTTTGATCTGTTGAGGGATAGAGTATGCAGTATAAGATTGTTGCGGATTCTTCGTCCAATATGCGCAGCCTGGATGGCGTGGGTTTTGCCAATGTGCCGCTGAAGATCATCACCAAGGAGAAGGAGTATGTCGATGATCAGACGCTCGACCTTGCGCAGATGGTGGAAGATCTGAAGGCCTATAAGGGAACATCCGGTACGTCCTGCCCGAATGTGATGGAATGGCTGGAGGCGTTCGGCGATGCGGACTGCGTGTTTGCCATCGCGATCACCAGCAACCTTTCCGGCAGCTGTAATGCGGCCCGTCAGGCTGCGCAGGAGTACATGGAGGAGCATCCGGACAGGAAGGTGTGCGTGCTGGATTCGCTGTCCGCCGGCCCCGAGCTTCGACTCATTGCGGAAAAGATTCGCGAAGGCGTCCTCGCGCAGAAATCGTTTGAGGAGATTGAAGCCCAGACGCGCGCGTACATGGAGCATACGCATCTTCTCTTTACGCTCCAGTCTCTGGCGAATCTCGCGCGCAACGGCCGCGTGAGCCCGGCTGTGGCGAAGATTGCCGGCGTTCTGGGGATTGTGATCGTCGGCAAGGCGAGCGACGTGGGTACCCTGCAGCAGATGCATAAGTGCCGCGGTGAAAAGCGCGCCATCGATACGCTCTACAAGGAAATGAAGACGCATGGCTATGCTGGCGGCAAGGTTCGTATCGGCCATAACTTCAACCTTGACGGCGCACATCAGCTCAGAGACATCATCCTTGCGGAGTTCCCCGCTGCGGATATCGGCATCGAGCAGAGCACGGGCCTGTGTCTGTTCTATGCGGAGGAAGGCGGCCTGATGATCGGCTACGAGGATAAGGACGCCTGAGCGCATATGATCTGAATGACATATTAAAAGCTCCGATTGATCGGAGCTTTTTTGCTGTATGGAAAACTGTGTGCAGCCCTTCCGCCGCTCATTTGACCGCCTGCACGTTGGTGAAGCCGGTGGAATCCTTGGAGAGAGAGAAGACGTCCGTCGCCGTATCGGAGGAGGACTGCAGGCTGCGCGGGCCGAATCCGCCGCCAAAGTCGCCGCCGAAGCCCCGGAAGAAGCCGCGGTTTATCTCCTGCATGGCCTTCACGTCGATATCGCCGAAGAACTTGTCTATCTGTTCCTTGCTGAGCAGCTCGCTGATATCATAGGCGGAAAGGAGCGCATTGAGATCAAGTGCCTTGAGCAGAGCGTTGAGATCGACGTCTTTGAGCAGTTCGTTGAGATCGACGGCTTCGAGCGCCTGCTGATAAGCCATGATGTCTTTCATTCTGCCGTTCATTCCGTCGGGTGCCTGCGGCATATCGCTCATATCGGGCATGGGCGCCTGCCTGCGCATCTGTGCGTTACCTTCGCCGTGCTGCATCCGCTCACCCGGGACATAGGACGTGATATCCGAATACATGCCGTTGATCGCCGTACCTTCAATTTCGCCGCCGAGGTAGACGTGGTAACGGCCTTCCTTCAGATCGGGTGTGGAGAAGGCGATGTACATGTAATCGTGCGGGAAGTCATACGCAAAGACGGGCACGTCGTTTTCGTCGGTGACGACGACGAGCTTGTTGGTCGCCTCTGCGAATTCGAGCATCATGAACAGCTGCGCAGAGCTTTCCTCAATGGGGTCGTACATGTTGCCCGCGCCGATGATCACGCCGCCATTGATCGTGCTGCCCATATCGGAGTCGATGCCGCCGTCCTGACTGCTGGGATGGGCCAGGTTGATGACGGTGCCGCCGTTGAAAACGATATAGCCGTTGGAGTCGATGCCATCGCCCTCGCCGCCGTCCAGCGGCTTGACATAGGAATACACATAACCGTCGTTGACGGTCAGCGTGCCGATGCCATCTTCAGATACATTGAGCGGGTCGTCGCAGGCGGCGATAGTGAATACGCCGCCGTTGATGGTCAGGTGACCGTGTGCGACCTCAATGCCCTCGTTGTCTGCGTCGACAGTCAGACTGCCGCTGCCTTCGAAGCCGAGGGAGACCTGCGAGCCGATCGCGCCGTCGTATTCGAGGTCGTCGTCATCCGGGGCTTTGGTGTGGGAACCGGTGATGGCATTTTCGCTTCCGGCTGCCAGCTCGATGGTCACGCCGTATTTTCCGGCGATGCGAGGATCGTGCGCGGAAAGGATGGCAATCGCCGGTGCGGTGCGACAGGTGATGTTCACGCCGTCAAGAATGATGCGGACATCGTCGGTTTCATCGGCGCGCACGGCGATCTGCGTGTCCTGCGCTGTGCCGCTGATGCGGTAAGTACCGGCGCCGGCGATGACGACAACGCGGTTTTCAAGGGTTTTCAGTTTTTCGGGCACATCTTCATGCGTCTGCGTTTCCAGCGCGAGATAGACGCTTCGGGCTGTGTCCTGCGTGATGGCTTCGCCGCCGACGGTGATGGCGTCTTCGGAGAGCTGAATGACAGTTTCGCCGCCTTCTGCGCATGCGGCGGCTGTGAGCAGCATCAGCGCGTAAAGGAGGCTGATGATCCTGTTTTTCATGGCTTTACACACCTTTCATGGAATGGTCGGATCTGGATTTGCTGCTATCTATCATATGCCTGCAGCGTGACGGATACATGAATGTAATGTGGCGGCAATGTGAAACCGCCTGCCGGTATTCGGCAGGCGGCGGTATTATTCGACCGACTTCAGCGCTTCGACCATGTCGATTCCGCGCACCTTGCGCGCCAGAAGAAGCTGAATCAGAATGGAGAAGCAGAATGTGACGGCACTGGAGATCAGGATGCTCTCCGGCGTCACCGTGCTGACATAGCGCATGGATTCCGACTCAACCAGAGAGAGGATCATGTCCGTAAAGCCCGCGCCGGGGAGAACGGAAAGGATGAGCGCCAGCACCGTGATGATCAGGTTTTCGCTCAGGATCAGCCGGCGGATTTCTTTTTGGTGATAGCCCAGTACCTTGAGCGTGGCGTATTCGCGCGTGCGCTCGGCAAAGTTGATCAGACCCATGTTGTAGCAGATAACAAACGCCAGTGCGAGCGCGATGATGGTAAGGATGGAAAAGACCATCGACACAGCGTTGAGATAAAGGAACGCTTCTTCGCGCTGATCGGTGATATAGTCAAGGCCCTCAACCTCGTCCATGGTGTTGAGCTTTTCAATCGTCTGCTGCGCTGGCGCGAGCAGATAGATGGACGTTGGCGTATATGCGCCCCGGCGCAGGCGTTCCCACGCGCTTCGGGTCAGGTACATGCCCTGATTGAGGTTGTTGGCGGCGATCTGGACAACCGTCATCTCAAACGTTTCGTCGCTGGCGGGGAGCTGACAGGCGATCGTGTCGCCAAGAGCTGCGCCGAGCGTAGCGGCCAGCTTTTCGGTGAGGATCGCGCCCTGAGAGGAAAGCGCCATGTGCTTGAAGCCTTCTCCCAGGCGGAGTAGCTGCTGATCGTCACGCAGAACGGTGAGCATCGTTGTGCGCTGCGCGGAAGAGGAGCGCAGGGAGAGCGAAGTCTCCATGACGCATTCAATGCGCTCAGCATCCAGATGGCGCTCATAGGCATCGGCTTCGCCGACGGTGCCGGTGAGCTGCGCGCTTACGTCGTAGGCGAGCGTTCCGCCATAATGACCGTTGAGCGTCAGCTTGACGGAATCCTGAAGGCCCATGGAGGCAATCAGCAGGGCGTTGCAGCACAGAAGGCCCACAAGGGACATGAATGTGCGCGCCTTGGAGCGCAGCAGGTTGCGCGTGATCATCTTTGCATTGAAGCTCATGTGCCTCCAGAGCGGCGTAATCCGCTCCAGAATGATGCGCTCGCCGGCCTTGGGCGGCTTTGGACGCAGGAGCGCTGCGGTACATTCTTTCGCGCTCTTGCCAAAGGTATGCAGGCAGATCGCGGCAGAGACAAAAACATTGAGCGCGGCGATGAGCAGGGATTGCGCAGAGACCGGCGGATGAATCAGATAGGGGTATTCGTTCTGCCCGAAGAGCACATCCCAGAATGCGGCGGGAAGCCCGTAGAAACCGAGAAACAGGCCGAGGAAGGAGCCGATGGCGGACGGAACAATGGCGTAGCAGAGATAGTGACGGCGGATTCTGGCGTCGCTGTAGCCCAGCGCGCGCAGCGTGCCGATCTGCATGCGCTCGTTGTCGACCATGCGGCTGAGCGTCGTCATGACGATCAGCGCGGCGACGGCGTAGGCAGCCAGCGGGAAGAGGAAGGAAAGATCCCGGAACATCTGCGCGTTGTTTTCAACAACGGCGGTGCTTTGGTGTGTGCGCCGGTCGACGATGAACGCCGTGGGCAGCGCATGCTCGATTGCTGTCCGTACAGCGTGTTCATCTGCACCGTCTTTGAGGGATACGGCGATCTGCGTCAGCGGGATTTCGCCAAAGGCCTGCGCATTGACGAGCATGTAGCCGTATTGCGTGCTGTCCACCTGCATGCCGTCGGAAAGGCTGATGTATTCCGGGCTGTTGACGATACCGCGGATAAAGAACGGATAGCGCATGCCATGATGCTTGATGGTGATGCTGTCGCCGACAGAGAAGCTGTGTGCGCGTGCGAAGGCTTCCTGAAGCAGACAACCTCTCCTGTCGGAGGGGTCAAGCGGCTCGCCTTCAAGGATATAGGGGACATTAACGCGCATTTCACCGTCAAACGCCGTCACATTCAGCTGGGGATCGCCGGGCAGATCGACATCCATATCCATGCAGAAGCGAGCCTGTGCAGCGTCTACGCCATCGATGGCGCGTATCTTTGACAGCGCGCTGCGGTCTGCCAGCGGCAGGTTGATAAAAAAATGCGCGAGGCGGTTCTCGCGGAAGAAGGCATGGTTGGTTTCCTTGGTGATCAGGGCGAAGGCGTCGATGCCGGAAAAGAGAAATACGCTCAGCATGCACAGCGCGATCAGGGCAAAGAACTGCATCTTGGCGCGCAGCATATCCCGTATCAGCTTTTTGCGCAGCATGTTTTTCATATCGCCGTCACCAGCCTGAACGATAAAATGGTTTCTCCTTCATATTATAGCCAAAGCCCGGCACAATTGCAATGACGGCAGTGTGAAGCCTTTTTGATAAGACGAGACATATGAAAATTGGTAGAAAAAACAGACGCAATCTATTGACTTCGCCAGTGGGAAAGAGGTACACTATATACGGATAAAGTTGACATTTTCGTGTCAAAACATGGACGCTGGCCGTAATATAGCCGGCGTGAGAAAATTAGGGGAAGAGGTTATTTCTATGAAGATTATCCGCACCAAGAATTATGAGGATATGTCCCGTAAGGCTGCTGCGATTATCGCTGCGCAGGTCATTCACAACCCGGAGTGCGTTCTGGGTCTTGCGACCGGCGGCACCCCGGTGGGTACCTATAAGAATCTGGTCGAGTGGTATGATAACGGTGATATCGATTTCTCTGCCATCCACACCGTGAACCTCGATGAGTACCGTGCGCTGCCGGTTGAGCATCCGGAAAGCTACTGGAGCTTCATGCACAGGAATCTGTTCAACCATGTGAACGTCAAGCCGGAGAACATCAACCTGCCCGACGGCAACAATCTGGATGCCGACGCTGAGTGCGCGCGCTATGACGCTGTGATCGCCTCTCTGGGCGGCGTGGATCTGCAGCTGCTGGGCATCGGCCACGACGGTCATATCGGCTTCAACGAGCCGGCGGATGCCTTTGATCTGGGCACCCACTGCGTCGATCTGACCGAGGAGACCATCGAGGCCAACAAGCGCTTCTTCAATTCCAAGGACGAGGTTCCGCGTCAGGCCTACACCATGGGCACCGGCACCATCATGAACGCCCGCAAGGTGCTGATGATCGTCTCCGGCAAGGACAAGGCCGAGATCATCAAGAAGGCCTTCTTCGGTCCGATCACCCCGCAGGTCCCGGCGTCCATCCTGCAGATGCATCCGAACTTCGTGCTCGTCGCTGACGAGGACGCGCTTTCTCTGGTTTAATGACTCTGCTGCGTTGACATACTGATATCTGCATCTGCAGATCTGAATATGAGGAGGAGAATACCCATGTATCAGTTTAGCTATACCATCAAGGATCCTGTTGGCATCCATGCCCGTCCGGCCGGCCTGCTGAGCAAGGAAGGCAAGAAGTATAAGAGCGCCATCACTGTCGAGAAGAATGGCACCGAGGTCAACGTCCTCAAGCTGATGGCTCTGATGAAGCTGGGCGTCAAGTGCGGTGAGACCGTGAACGTCAAGATCGAGGGCGAGGACGAGGCTGTGGCCGGTCCGGCGATGGAAGCGTTCTTTAACGCCAACCTGTAATCTCAAAACATATCGGTCCGGCTGCGGCCTTTGGGGCGCAGCCGGTCTTTTCAAAAAGGAGAATAACCCCATGATTACCATTCAGGGCAAGGGCGTATCCACCGGCATTGGCATGGGTCCGCTGTATTTCTACCGCCGCGCCAGCGCGGAGATCAAGCTGCGCGTGATTGAGGATGTTGAGGCCGAGTGGCAGCGCTTCAAGGACGCGCAGGCGACCGCCATCGAGCAGCTGGGTGAGCTGGCTGAAAAAGCCCGTGAAGAAGCTGGTGACGACGCGGCGTTCCTCTTTGAAACCCATCAGATGATGGCCGAGGACATGGACTATGAGGAGTCCATCGAGGGCATCATCAAGGAAGAAAAGCTCAATGCGGAAATCGCCGTCTCCCGCACCAGCGATCAGTTCGCCGAGATGTTTGCGACGATGGACGACAGCTATATGCAGGCGCGCGCTGCGGACGTGAAGGACGTTTCCTCCCGCATCATCGCGATCCTCTGCGGTGCTCAGCAGGGCGGCATTGCGTCCGATGTGCCGGTTCTGCTGGCTGCGGATGATCTCGCGCCGTCCGAGACGATCCAGCTGGATAAATCCAAGATTCTCGGTTTCGTCACCTCTTACGGCTCCGGCTCCAGCCATACCGCCATCCTCGCCCGCACGATGGGCATTCCGGCGATTGTCGGCATGGGTGACAGCCTGAAGATGGAATACGAAGGCCGTCAGGTCATCGTCGATGGCAGCACCGGCGCGGTTGTGATCGACCCCGATGAGGAGACCCGCGCGCGCATGATCGCCAAGCGCGAGGAGCAGCTGGCTTTCCAGAAGATGCTCGAGACCCTCAAGGGGCAGGAGAACGTCACCAAGGACGGCAAAAAGATCCGCGTGTACTGCAACATCGGCTCTCCGGAGGATGTGCATGCTGTGCTGACGAACGACGGCGACGGCATCGGTCTGTTCCGCAGCGAATTCCTGTATCTGAATTCCAAAACCTATCCGACCGAGGACGAGCAGTTCGAGGCTTATAAGGCTGTGCTCTCCGATATGGACGGCCGCGAAGTTATCATTCGCACCTGCGATATCGGCGCGGACAAGCAGATCGATTATTTCGAGCTGCCCAAGGAGGAGAACCCGGCGATGGGCATGCGCGCGCTGCGCATTTCCCTCTCCCGCATGGATTTCTTCCGCACGCAGCTGCGCGCGCTCTATCGCGCGTCTGCCTATGGCAAGCTGGGCATCATGTTCCCGATGGTCACGAGCGTCTGGGAGGTTCGCGAGGCCAAGAAGCTCTGTGAGAGCGTCAAGGCTGAGCTGCGCGCCGAGGGCGTCCCGTACAGCGAGCATGTCGAAATCGGCATCATGATCGAGACCCCGGCTGCCGCCGTGATGAGCGACCGCCTGGCTAGGGAAGTCGACTTCTTCTCCTGCGGCACCAACGACCTCACTCAGTACACCCTCGCCTGCGACCGCCAGAATAACGATCTGGGCCGCTTCTATGACCCGCACCATCCGGCTGTCCTCCGCCTGATCAAGATGGTCGTCGATAACGCGCATAAAAACGGTATCTGGGTCGGCATCTGCGGCGAACTCGGCGCGGATCTGGATCTGACGGAGACCTTCCTGGCCATCGGTGTGGACGAACTGTCTGTCTCCCCGCGCGCGGTGCTGCCGCTGCGCAATGCCATCCGCAACACCGACATGAGCGAAAAGACCGAGAAGATCCTCGATGCGCTCATGGACGACCACACCCATCTCGTCTGATTTCTGCATCCATTTTAATTGACATTAGGAGGAGATTCCCATGAAAGACCAGAACTGCGGATACTGCATGCACGGTGAACTGCTCGACGCGTTCGGCATCTTCATTTGCGACCTGAGCGTCAGCCAGCTGATCCTCTTCAAGGAGCAGAGCCATCCGGGCCGCTGCATCGTGGCTTACAAGGATCACGTCAGCGAGATCGTGAACATCAGCGATGAAGAGCGCAACGCATACTTCGCCGACGTCAACCGCGCCGCGAAGGCCATCCATGCTGCGTTCGCCCCGAAGAAGGTCAACTACGGCGCCTACGGCGACACCGGCTGCCACCTGCACTTCCACCTCGTTCCGAAGTATGAGGGCGAGTTCGAGTACGGCGGGGTGTTCGCGATGAACCCGGGCCAGACCTACCTGACCGACGAGCAGTACGCCGAGATGATCGCCAAGATCAAGGCGAACCTGTAATTCTCATCTGAATAATAAAAGCGACAGCCGGTTATGATGACTGGCTGTCGCTTTTTATCTGCGGAGGGGAATGAGTTCCTGCTGGGCATCTGTAATGAAGCGCTCGACGTCTTCGACGCTCTCCTGAAAACCGCGTTCAATACAATGAGCGATACATCCTGCCCTTCTCGCATGATGAGGTTGTCCATGGCAAGAAGACCATCATCGACAAGCTGCAGGGCAGCTATGAGGAGAAGTTTGCGCAGGCACGGCTTCTGTATCTGTATATGATGACCCATCCCGGCAAAAAGCTGAACTTCATGGGCAACGAGATTGCGATGTTCCGGGAATGGGACGAGCGGCGGGAGATGGACTGGGGTCTGTTTTCTCTGCCGGCCCATGATGCGTTCCGGCACTATATGCAGGCGCTCAACGAGCTGTATCTGAAAAGGAAAGCACTATGGCAGATGGACCATACTGTTGACGGGTTCAAGTGGATCGATTTTGGGAGCAGCAGCCCCTGCGCCTTCGGCTATATCCGCATGGGGAAGAGGGAACGGATGGCTGTCTTATTGAATTTCTCGGACCAGTCAGCATCGGTTGCCCCTGTGCTGGAGGGAAAAGTTCATCTGCTGCTGCATACGGATTGGGAACCCTATGGAGGACGCACGCGCAGATTGGCAAACAGGAAGCTGCCGCAGGTTCTCCCGCCATACAGCGGCATGGCTTATTCCTGCGCGCTGTAGCGCTTCGCCTGCTGCATGTAGTGCTTATACAGCGCGGAGAACCGGCCGAAATATGCCTTGTGCCATGGCTTGCGCTTGCCGCAGAAATGAAGGATGGCGGTTTAGCGGTCAGTGCATATGAAAAGCCCGTGTGGTTGTCCACACGGGCTGATGCTTTGTTGATAACTTTTGCCTTTGCGCTTAGACTTCCTTGTTGGTGGTCTTGAGCACGACGTCGTGCGCGCCGCCCTCAACGATGGAGACAGCGGAAACGAGCGTCAGGCGGGCCTTCTGCTGCAGCTCCGGAATGGAGAGCGCGCCGCAGTTGCACATGGTGGAGCGGACCTTGGCCAGCGTGATGTGCACGTTGTCGGAGAGCTTGCCGGCGTAGGTGACGTAGGAGTCGACGCCCTCTTCGAACTTGAGCTTCTTGTCGCCGCCCAGATCGTAGCGCTGCCAGTTGCGGGCGCGGTTGCTGCCCTCGCCCCAGTACTCCTTCATCAGGGTGCCGTTGACGTTGACCTTCGCAGACGGAGACTCGTCGAAGCGGGCGAAGTAGCGGCCCAGCATCACGAAGTCCGCGCCCATGGCCAGCGCCAGGGTCAGGTGATGATCGTGCACGATGCCGCCGTCGGAGCAAACCGGAACGTAGATGCCGGTCTCCTCGAAGTACTCGTCGCGCGCCTTGCAGACCTCGATCAGCGCGGTCGCCTGGCCGCGGCCGATGCCCTTGGTTTCGCGGGTGATGCAGATGGAGCCGCCGCCAATGCCGACCTTGATGAAGTCCGCGCCGCACTCGGCCAGGAAGCGGAAGCCTTCACGGTCGACGACGTTGCCCGCGCCGATCTTCACGCTGTCGCCATAGTTCTCGCGAACCCAGGCGATCGTGCGCTTCTGCCACTCGGAGAAGCCTTCGGAAGAGTCGATGCACAGCACGTCGACGCCCGCGGCCAGCAGGGCCGGGATGCGCTCGGCGTAATCGCGGGTGTTGATGCCCGCGCCAACAACGTAGCGCTTGTTGGCGTCCAGCAGTTCCATCGGGTTCTTCTTGTGGGAGTCATAGTCCTTGCGGAAGACGAAGGAGCTGAGGCGGCCGTCCTTGGTGACGATCGGCAGGGAGTTCAGCTTGTGATCCCAGATGATGTCGTTCGCTTCCTTCAGAGAGGTGCCTTCCGGCGCGGTGACAAGCTTGTCCAGCGGAGTCATGAAGGAAGAGACGGGAGTAGCAGTATCCATGCGGGAAACGCGATAGTCGCGGCTGGTAACGATGCCCAGCAGCTTGCCGTTGGCGGTGCCGTCCTCGGTGACCGCGACGGTGGAGTGACCGGTCTTTTCCTTCAGCGCGAGGATGTCGGCGAGGGTCTGATCCGGGCGGATATTGGAATTGCTGGTGACAAAGCCGGCCTTGTAGCCCTTGACAGCGGCGACCATCGCGGCCTCATCCTCGATGCTCTGGGAGCCATAGATGAAGGACACGCCGCCCTCCTGCGCCAGCGCAATGGCCAGATCCTTGCCGGAAACGGCCTGCATGATCGCAGAGACCATCGGGATCTTCATGGTGATCGCAGACTTCTCGCCCTTCTTATAGCGGACGAGCGGCGTCTCCAGATTCACGTTATCCGGGATGCACTCCGCGGAGGAGTAGCCCGGCACCAGCAGATATTCATTAAACGTATGAGACGGTTCGGAGAAATAATAAGCCATAACTCTCTACCTCACTTACAATATACACGGTTTGTTTACGGGTTTCCCGCTATTATAGCAGGGAGAATTACTTTTGTAAAGAGAAATATTCCATCGCACGCGCGCCGATGTCGCTGCGGCGGTAGGCGTTCTCGAAATGAATCTCGTCACACAGTTTGTATGCGGACCGGATCGCCTCTGCGAGGTTCTCTGCGATTGCCGTCGTGCCGAGCACGCGGCCGCCGGAGGTGAGAAGCCTGCCGTCCTTGAGCTGCGCGCCGGCGACAAAAGTGTGTGCGTCGGCTTCTTTGCTCATGGTGATTTCAAAGCCCTTCTCGTAGCTGAGCGGATACCCCTTGGAGGCGGTCACGACGCAGCAGGCGGACTTGTCCGCGAAGACGACCTCGGTGTCGGCAAGGGTGCCGTTGGTCGTCGCCTGCATGATGGTCAGCAGGTCGCTTTCCAGCAGCGGCAGCACAACCTGCGTCTCCGGATCGCCGAAGCGGCAGTTGTACTCGATGACCTTCGGGCCGTCCTTGGTGATCATCAGGCCGAAGTAGAGGCAGCCGGTGAACGGGCGGCCTTCCTCACGCATGGCATTCACCGTCGGCAGGAAGATTTCCTTCATGCAGCGCTCGGCGACGTCCGCGGTGTAGTACGGGTTCGGCGCGATGGTGCCCATGCCGCCGGTATTGAGGCCGGTGTCGTGGTCGCCCGCGCGCTTATGGTCCATGGAGGAGACCATGGGTTTGACGCAGGTGCCGTCGGTGAAGGCGAGAACGGAGACTTCCGGCCCCTCGAGGAATTCCTCGATGACGACGGTGGAGCCGCTCTTGCCGAACTTCGCGCCCTGCATCATGTCCACGACGGCCTCGCAGGCTTCCTCGCGGGTCATGGCGATAATGACGCCCTTGCCCAGCGCCAGGCCGTCCGCCTTGATGACGGTCGGGATCGGCGCGGTCTTCAGGTACTCGAGCGCCTTGTCCATCTCGGTGAAAATGGCGTACTGCGCGGTCGGGATGCCATGGCGGGCCATCAGCTCCTTGGCAAAGGCCTTGCTGCCCTCGATGATGGCGGCATTCGCCTTCGGGCCGAAGCAGGGGATACCGACCTCGTTCAGGCGGTCCACACAGCCCAGGACGAGCGGATCGTCCGGCGTGACGACGGCGTAATCGACCGGGTTCTCGGTGGCGAATTTCACGATACCATCAAGGTCCGTCGCCTTGATGGCGACGCAGGTGGCCTCGCTTGCCATGCCGCCGTTACCCGGCAGGGCATAGATGGTCTCAACGGTGGGGTTCTTTCTCAGGGAGCGGATGACTGCGTGCTCGCGGCCGCCGCTGCCGACAACCAGAATATTCATATCGGATAGACCTCGTGAATCTGCTTGTTGGTTGGGGAATTAGTGGTGGAACAGGCGCATGCCGGTAAAGGCCATGACCATGCCGTTCTTGTTGCACTCGTCGATGACCGCGTCGTCACGGATGGATCCGCCCGGCTCGGCGATGTACTTGACGCCGGACTTCGCAGCGCGCTTGATGTTATCGGAGAACGGGAAGAACGCATCGGAACCGAGCGCGACGTTTTCCTGCGCGGCAAGGAACGCGTCCTTATCTTCCTGGGTCAGGCGCTCCGGCTGGGCGGTGAAGTAGTTCTGCCAGATGCCCTCGGCGCAGACGTCCTCTTCGTTGCCGTTGATGTAGCCGTCGATCACGTTGTCGCGGTCCGCGCGGCCCATGCCCGCCTTGAAGGGCAGCGCCAGGGTCTTCGGGTGCTGGCGCAGGAACCAGGTGTCGGCCTTGGTGCCTGCCAGGCGGGTGCAGTGGATACGGGACTGCTGGCCCGCGCCCACGCCGATGGCCTGGCCGTCATAGGCATAGCACACGGAGTTGGACTGGGTGTACTTGAGGGTGATCAGCGCGACGATCAGGTCGATCTTCGCGTCCTCGGTCAGCTCCTTGTTCTCGGTGACGATGTTCTCGAAGAGATGCTCGCCGATCTTGAAATTGTTGCGGCCCTGCTCGAAGGTGATGCCGAAGACCTGCTTGGTCTCCTGCTCGGCCGGCACATAGTTCGGATCGATCTCAACGACGTTGTAGCCGCCCTTGCGCTTCTTCTTGAGGATCTCCAGCGCTTCCGGCTCGTAGCCCGGGGCGATCACACCGTCGGAAACCTCGCGGGAAATCAGCTTGGCGGTAGTCACATCGCACACGTCGCTCAGGGCAACCCAGTCGCCGAAGGAGCACATGCGGTCGGTGCCGCGGGCGCGGGCATAGGCGCAGGCCAGCGGGCTTTCGTCCAGACCGGCGATATCATCGCAGAAGCAGGCCTTCTTGAGGTTCTCCGGCAGCACCTTGCCCACGGCCGCAGAGGTCGGGGAAACGTGCTTGAAGGAGGTCACGGCGCACATGCCAGTGGCTTCCTTGAGCTCCTTGACCAGCTGCCAGGAGTTGAGCGCATCCAGGAAGTTGATGTAGCCCGGACGGCCGTTGAGGATGGTGATGGGCAGCTCGCTGCCATCATGCATATAGATCTTGGACGGCTTCTGATTCGGGTTGCAGCCGTACTTCAGTTCAAACTCTTTCATTTGCTTTTCTCCTTCTGTTAGGCGACAGGGTGGAAAATGAGCGTCATGGGCGGAGCAGAGCCCCGCCCCTACATAGCTGCTTCAAGCAGCCGCGAAGCGAAGAAGGGTGCAGGGACGATGTCCCTGCGAGGGGTTCGGGGACACAGTCCCCGAGTGTCCTCTTCTTACTTGTTCTTGTTGATCAGGCGGGTATCAACCGCGCCGGTTTCCAGATCGGTGTAGCGGACGTAGAGAGAGATCTTGTTCTCGCTGTCCAGCGCGTTCCAGATCTCGCCCGTGAAGGCGTCGATGTCATCGACCATCGCCACGCGTTCCGGCTCGCCCTGGAAGGTCGGGATGACCGGGTTGCCGTCGCACACATAGGTGTGCAGGAAGTGGCCCAGACCCGCAGTCGCCGGATACTCATAGAAGAAACGCGCGCAGGCGTTGCCTTCCGGATCTGCTGCCTTGAGGATGGACATCTTGTAGCTGCCGTCACCGGCCTGAATGCCGGAGATGCGCGGGGTCCAGTTGGGGCCGTCGTCCTCGAACTGACGGGTGCGCAGAGCGGCCTCCCAGCTCTCGCCGCGGGCGAGATACTCCCAGATGGTATCGGTTTGGTCGCCGTTGGTGACGATCAGGCCGCAGCCGGCCTCGCGGACCGGATGATAGATGATCAGGTGCGGATCGACCATCTTGGAGGGATCGTGCGCCTCGGTGCGGATGCCGTCCTTCTCCAGGGTGAAGATGCGGTTGCGGCTGTTGACGCTGCGGCCCATGATGAAGTAGGCGACGGCGGCCTTCTTGCCGTCCGGCGTCACGCCGATGACGATGCCGCGGCCCGGATAGCGGTTGCCTTCCAGACGCTCGGCCATGGTCTTGATCTCGTAAACGTTCATCTTACTTGTTCCTCCCAATCTCATTTGCAACCATTTCAACGGCCTGCGGCAGCAGCTGCCACTCGGCCTGTTCCATCACGCGGCGCTGAAGGATTTCCGGCGTGTCGCCTTCCTTCACCTCAACGGCCTTCTGAAGGATGATCTCGCCGCCATCAGCGATTTCATTGACAAAGTGGACGGTTGCGCCGGTCAGCTTCACGCCGCGCGCAAGCGCCGCCTCGTGCACACGCAGGCCATAGAAGCCTTCGCCGCAGAAGGAGGGGATGAGGGACGGGTGAATGTTGATGATGCGGCGCGGATATTTCTTCGTGAAATCCTCGCTGAGGATCGTCAGGAAGCCGGCGAGCACGATCAGATCGATCTGATACTCGTCAAGCGCGGCGCAGAGCTCTTTTTCAAACTCGGCCTGTGTACGGCCCTTCTTGGCGATGACCATGGAGGGGATGGCGGCCTTGTAGGCGCGCTCCAGAGCATACACGCCTGGACGGGAGGCAACCACCAGCGCGATCTCGCCGGAGGGAATGCCTGCGTCGATCAGCGCCTGCAGGTTGGTGCCGCCGCCGGAAACGAGAACGGCAATCTTCGTCTTCATCATTCGAGGACCACCTTTTCCTCGCCGCGGATGATATCGCCGATGACGTAGGCGTCGATGCCGTTCGCCTTCAGGATTTCAAGCGCAGTCTCCGCCTCGGCCGCCGGGACGACGATGCTCATGCCAACGCCCATGTTGTAGGTGTTGAACATGTCGCGCTCCGGAATGTTGCCCCACTTCTGAATCATATCGAAGATCGGCAGGACCTTGACGGCGCTCTTGTCGATGCGCGCGCACAGGCCGTCCGGGATGGAGCGCGGAATATTCTCATAGAAGCCGCCGCCGGTGATGTGGGAGATGCCCTTCACTTCAACCTTCTCAAGCAGCGCCAGAACAGGCTTGACGTAGATCTTGGTCGGGGTGAGCAG
>JAFXCE010000125.1 GCA_017521565.1 Clostridia bacterium
ATGTCGAAGCCTATTGCCATCACTTTGGACACGACGTCCAAACGCTCATGGCACAAACATACTATGTGCTCACGCCCAATCCTGAGGCCAGTTATAAACGCCTTTATACCTTTGAATAAGGCCCCAAAACACCAAAACCGTCGGTATGCACCGGCGGTTTTGGTGTTTGTATGCATGCTTTTTCTGATGTGTTCAATCTTCATGCCTGCCCGTAAACGCATACACCGTCCACTCTGCGATATTCGTCGCATGATCGCCGATACGCTCAAAATACTTGGCTGCCATCAGCAGGTCCGCAGCTGCTTCACTGAAATCGGAATTCTGTCGGATCGCTTCGATCATCTCGCTTTTCACGGTCACAAACAGATCGTCCACCACATCGTCCTGCCGGATGACTGCGCGCGCTTTTTCTTCGTCCTGCTCCACGTAGGCTTCGACGCTGCTGATCAGCATCGAGCTCGTCTGCACGGCCATCTCACGAAGGCTGTTGCTGTTCATCTGCGGCAGATCGCGCAGCATGATCGCCAGCTCGCTGATGTCCGCCGCATGGTCGCCGATGCGCTCCATGTCGGTGATCAGCTTGAGCGCCGTGGAGATCATTCTCAGATCGCGGGCAACCGGCTGCTGGCGCAGCAGCAGCTTCATGCACATCTCTTCAATCAAACGCTCCTGCGCGTCAATCTCCTCGTCGTAGGCAATGATATCCTTCGCCTTTTGAATGTCCCTGTTTTCCAGCGCCGTGATCGCGCCGCTGATGGCGCTTTCGATCATCGCGCCCATGTCGATAAGCGCGCCATGCAGGTTTTTGAGTTCTTCGTCATAACGCGAACGCATGTGTTTTCCTCCTTAGCCGAATCTGCCGGTGATGTAGTCTTCCGTCCGCTTGTCTGCGGGCGAGGAGAAGATCTGCTCCGTGTCTCCGCATTCGATCACCTCGCCCAGCAGGAAAAACACCGTCCTGTCGCTGATGCGCGCGGCCTGCTGCATGTTGTGCGTGACGATGATGATCGTGTACTGATCCTTGAGCGTAAGGGCCAGTTCCTCGATGTGCGAGGTGGAAATCGGATCGAGCGCGCTGGTCGGCTCGTCCATCAGGATGACCTCCGGCTGCGCCGCCAGCGCGCGGGCGATGCACAGGCGCTGCTGCTGGCCGCCGGAGAGGCCGAGCGCGCTTTTCTTGAGCCTGTCCTTGACCTCGTCCCAGATCGCCGCGTCCTTGAGGCTCTGCTCCACCAGCGCATCGAGCTGCGCCTTGTTTTTGACGCCGTGCGTTCTGGGGCCGTAGGCCACGTTGTCGTAGATGCTCATCGGGAACGGATTCGGCTTTTGAAAGACCATGCCTACGCGCTTGCGCAGATGATTGACGTCGATCTTTCCATAGATATCCTCGCCGTCCATGCGGATGTCGCCCTCGATGCGGCAGCCCTCCACCAGATCGTTCATCCGGTTCAGGCTGCGCAGAAACGTGGACTTGCCGCAGCCGCTCGGGCCGATCAGCGCCGTGATCTGATTCTTCGGAATATCCAGATTGATATTCTTGAGCGCGTGGAAGCTGCCGTAATGCAGGTTCATGCCGCGCACTTCAAATGCATTGGGGGAATTCATCGCTTTATCCTCTTCCTTTCACCATGAGCTTTGCGGCCTTCGCGCTGAGCAGATTGATCAGCAGCACCAGCGCAAGCAGCACCACGCTGGTCGCATAGGCTTCGCTTAGATACAGTCCTTCGCTGGCCTGCTTGTACATGTGCAGTGCCAGCGTCGTGCCGGAATCCATGAGTCCGGCAACCTTGGCGACCGTGCCGCTGGTGTACATCAGCGCCGCCGTTTCACCGACGATTCGCCCGATGGCGAGAATCACGCCGGAGAGAATGCCCGGCATCGCCGAGGGCAGAACGACGGAAAACACCGTGCGCAGCTTTCCCGCGCCGAGACCGAAGCTGCCCTCCCGGTACATATCCGGCACGGAGCTGAGCGCTTCCTGCGTCGTGCGCATGATCAGCGGCAGGATCATGATCGCCAGCGTCAGCGCGCCAGAGAGCATCGAATAACCGAGATGAAGCGCGTTATTGAACATCAGCATACCGAACAG
>JAFXCE010000126.1 GCA_017521565.1 Clostridia bacterium
GAGAAGTTTTATCGGGGAAGCCGTAAGAACAATGCAGCGGATAATAGACGGAGTTTGGGACTTGGATTGTATCTTTGCGATGCCATTGTCGCTGCACATGGCGGAAGTATTTCCATAAAGGATAATGAACCGCAAGGCACAGTATTTTCCTTTTCCTTACCCATTGAGGAGGTTGCAATAGATGAATCCTTATCTTGTTTTGATCGTTGAAGACGATCAGCCTGTCCGTAATCTGATTACGACGACACTGAAAGCACATGATTACCGCTACATCACTGCTGCCAATGGCGAAACGGCAGTGATAGAAGCGGCTTCGCATAATCCGGATATGATATTATTGGATTTAGGGCTTCCGGATATTGACGGCATAGAGGTTATTCAGAGAATCCGAAGCTGGTCGAATGTGCCGATTATCGTGATCAGTGCAAGAAGTGAAGATGAAGATAAGATAGAAGCCCTGGATATGGGTGCAGATGATTATATCACCAAGCCTTTTTCGGTTGGAGAGCTGCTTGCGCGTCTGCGGGTAGCGCAAAGACGGTTATCATTGATCAGCAGTGCAGGAATGCAGGAGTCTGTGTTTCTCAATGGGCAGCTGATGATTGATTATGCTGCGGGTTGTGCATATCTGAATCAGAATGAATTACACCTGACGCCGATCGAGTATAAAATTCTGTGTTTGCTGGCACAGAATGTTGGAAAAGTGCTGACACATAAGTACATCACAAAGAATGTTTGGGGCAGCAGTTGGGAGAACAATGTTGGCACATTGCGCGTGTTTATGGCTGCATTAAGAAAAAAGCTTCAAACATCAGCACAGATGCCGCAGTATATACAAACACATGTGGGGATCGGTTACAGAATGCAAAAGGTGGAAAACGAACATGTCTCCAATGGGTGAATAAAAGATTTTGTTGTATGTTCTTGTTTTATTTATACAGAATCTGGAATGGTTGATCTTTTGATTCTGAAATTAGCAAAGAATTATTTGACAAAAAAGCCAGACGCTGTGAAACGTCTGGTTTTTGCTTTATTTTCGTACTGTATCCGGGAACGCATCCCGAACAACCTTTGGTGCATTCTTCATCATAATGTTATAGCGAACGCACGAAGCAGATCGGCCAATCTCCCGTGCGACTCTCGCATAGCTGTGATACTTGTTGTAAAGCTGGTGCATCAAGACCAGTTCTTCTGGTGTAACTCTTGCTGCCATGGCTTATCTCACCGGGGTCTTCTGCACAGGCTTGGCAGCAGGCGCTTTCGCCGGACGCGGTGCGGTCTTCAGCTGCGTATCGGAATGAGACATCGCCTCGCGCCAACATTCGTCGATGTATCCGCTGAACGTCTTGATCTTCGCTTCAGGGCCGCCGAATTCCCTGACCATGCGATTGATTTCTTCCAGTTTTGCGGTGTAGTTCCACGGGACAGTGATGGTCTTCTTGTCGGTATCCAGAATGATTTTCATGCGAATCGTCCTCTCTTTCGTGCGTTTTGTGAAAACGCTTGTTGCTAATACCATTGTAGGAGGATGTATGCATGAAGTCACGCGCAGATCTATGACATTAACCCTGAATGATGCGCAGATTCCTGACATTCGGAGGATGAATCCATGAAAACACTTGGTAAAATGCTGTGTGAAGCAAGAGAAGCACAGGGAATGACGCAAGAAATGCTCGCAAATCACATCAACATGTCGCGATCAGCGATCTCTAACTGGGAAAGAGACGAAGCACAGCCTGATTTTTACACACTTCGCCGCATTTCAGATCTGCTTCACTATGATTTCTTTGCTGTTGATCGCAATACAGCAGCAAATCAAGAGCAAAAAGCAAGGAAATTGCGGCTGAACATGCCTGAAAAGCCGTTGATTGAGGTGATTTCAGACGAAAATACGGGCGAATTACGCGAAGGTACGCTTGATTTCCGCATTTCAGGTAGTGATCAACGCGGAAATGCTGTTGAATTCCACATTTCTGCTCCTTTTTCCGTCAAATCAGACGATGATTAGATGAATTCGCACGATGAATTGCAGCGTTTGCTGCAAATTGCATGTTATTCGATGCTGTTCTGACGGTAAATGGACTCGCTCAATCCCCGCTTCTTTGAAAAACATAAAAATATTTGTTATAATATATATAAAGATAAGGAAATCTTAAAGAAAAAACAGCGAAAAACGCTGATTCCTTATACATTTTCAAAGAAAGAAGGAGATTATTATTTCTACTGTTAAGAATCAAAAGTGGATTCAAGTCCACAAGCCGGAGCTTACGAGGGACTTCCTGTCCGTTTCCAATAAAGAATGGATGGCTGCTAATAAAGACCTGACGCCGTATGGCTTACAGCTGTACCTTTACCTTGCCGCCAACATGGATGGTTACGAATTTGGTCTTTCGCCGGAACATGCGAAGGAAGCTGCCGGAATATCCCGCACAACATTCTATGAATACTTAAAGATTCTGGAAATCAAGGGCTATCTGGTCTGGCGTCGCGGCAACGTGTTTGATTTTTACACGTCGCCCCGTCCAAAGAACGAGCGTACACACCCCGAACAGCGCAATGCAAAGATCGAGTTCGTTGATGCGAGTTCGTCTGGCGGACGTCCGGCTCAAGGACAATTTGCTTTCTAATCGTTCACAAGACGGATTGAGCGTCCGCACACAGGACACTCAATCCGCACAGCGGTCAAAACTGTTCGCGCAAGAATATAGAAATATATAACATATAGAGCGACAGATACGGGGCTACAAATAATAACAAATAATGCGGGGAGACCCCGCACCCCCGCGCACCCCGATGCCAAGGCATCGGGCCTCGCATCAAAAGAAGAAAGAAAAGAATAACGTGTTTGCGCAGATGACGCATTCCTCAATTCTTCTTCTCTTGATTGCTCTTGGTTTGCTTAACTGGTGAGAGCAAATCGGAGGAAAAAACAGCATCCCTGAACGAGTGAAGGGACACAGATAAAAAACCGGGGCGTTTGCGCAGCGGAAAACTATCCGCGCAGCAAACGTCCCCATTTTCTTGGACAACGATATTCACTTGTCTTACGCTCTTTTCCATAAAACTATGAAAGGAGTGAACACTATGCAAGACATCACTACAATAACTGTCCGCCTTCCAAGAGAAGACAAAGAAACTCTGATGAAGTATGCGGAAGACCACGATCTTTCCGCATCGCAGATTGTGCGGCAGTTGATCCGCCACTATCTTTTCCGTTGCAATATACTTGAAAACTATTAAAGGAGATAGAACTATGAATTACAATAAAGCACGCGCCTCTGCAATCAAACACGGCATGCAGATGAGCGCCGCAATGAGCAGTGAAAACCCATACCACGGCATGCACATCCAATAGTTTTGTGAATACGCTGATGCTGTTGCCGAGGGCGCAGCTGACGATATCAAGAAAGAGATTCCGGCTGCCGTGAAGGATGAAGTCCACAAGCAGCTAACCAGCCGCAAGGTGGAAATCGAGATCGACAAGCAGAGCATGAAGAAGGCGCAAAAGGCAATCGAAGATGTATTTGCTCCGCTGAAGAAGTGGTTCAAATGAATATGACACGACTCAAGCAGAGGCATATTGACAACGCTTGCCTTGCCGATCTGATTGAGGAAGGCCTGATCACGCCAGAGCAGGAAGAAGCTCTGATGGAAGAGTTTGAAAAGAACTTATAGATTGCGATGGAGACAAAAGGCTATGCAACTGCCCAAGACATCCATCCATGCCCGAGATCTGAAATTCTCAGACGACTTAGCGAGAGTAAAGGCCACGCCGGGGCCGCTTTCCACTTTTGATCTGGAAAAGTCCTGAAATACCTAGCCCCCTATACACCACAGGGACAGCCCCTTACGCAGATAATGCGCGGGAACTGTCCCCGATTTTTATTTTTCGTCAGGAATGTATTCCATGATATCTCCCGGCTGGCAGTTGAGCACGGTGCAAATCTTATCCAGCACGGCAACAGGTACTTCTTTGATGCTTCCGGTACAGATCGCGGAAACGGTTGACGGACGGATTCCGGTTTGCTCTGCTAACTGCTTTTGATTCATGTCTTTCATGGTCAATTGTACTTTAAGACGAAACTTAATCATCAGAATCACCTTCTTTCAATTGCAGATTATATCACGTTTCCCGTTCTCTTGCAACGCATTAAGGAAAATATTTTCGTAAAACGACATGAAATTAACGCAAAACGATTGACAAATAACGTTAAACGTGATATACTTATTCATGTAAGGAACAAACAACAAAAACAAACCGCAAGGAGGAACACAAAGATGTCTAACCCGAACATGGAAGCCAAGGTCAAGGAACTGATGGAGCTCAAGCGTATGAAGGAAGAAATCGAAGCTGAGATCGCCGCCGCTGAAGACGAGATCAAGAGCGTGATGGGCGAAGAAGAAACGCTTCTCGCTGGTGCATTCAAGGTTGATTGGAAGACGGTCATCACCAGCCGCATCGACACCGCTGCACTCAAGAAGGCACTGCCGGAAATCGCGGAACGGTTTATGAAGCAGACTACGACCCGCCGCTTCTGTGTGAGGTGAGAAGATGAACAAAGAGATCAATCTTCACCGCTTGCGGCTTGTGATTCGCGGTGCTCTGGACTATCTCAACCGTGACGGCGGCGATATCAATGAAGCCCTGACCGCACAAGGCAAGGTACATCTCAACACTACGATGGAAACCATCGAAACCGCTCTTCTCTGGCTGAGAAGGATGGTCGAAGACGCTCTCTCAGAAGAGGAAAAATAAAAGACCGAACACCTACCACAGCATTCGGTCAGAAGCTACACCCCGAACCTACCAAGAACAGGGGAGCAAGGACATTCTACCACAAGTCTTTGCTCCCCGCAATCAAAAGGAGCAAAGCATATGGACATTTACGCGGAAGTCACGAATCGAATCATCAACCAGATGGAACAGGGCATCATCCCTTGGCAGAAGCCGTGGATCGCAAGCGGTAACGCCATCAGCAGGGCAACCGGCAAGCCCTATTCTCTCTTGAACCAAATGATCCTTGGACGCGGCGGCGAATATCTGACCTTCGCCCAGTGTCAGAAGGAAGGCGGCAAGGTTCGAAAGGGCGAGAAATCGCAGATGGTCGTGTTCTGGAAGTTCATCGAACAAGAGGACGAAGAGACGCACGAAAAGAAGCAAGTGCCGTTCCTGCGTTACTACAATGTGTTCCACATCGACCAGTGCGAAGGGCTGACCGCCAAGCATATGCCCGAACTTCCGGCGACTGCAAAGCCTGATGAAACCGCAGAGAACATGATTGCCGCATATGCACAGCGAAGCGGCGTCGCGATCCGGCATCAGGAGGGCGACAGGGCGTTTTACTCCCCAGCCAGCGACAGCATCACGCTTCCTCTCTTGGCACAGTTTGCGGAAACAGCAGAGTATTACAGCACAGCGTTTCACGAACTGACGCACAGCACAGGACACGTAAGCCGCTTGGATCGTCTGAGCAAGACCGCATACTTCGGTTCTGAGGCGTATAGCAAGGAAGAACTGATTGCAGAGATCGGCGCGGCGGCGCTGGTCAATCATGCTGGACTTGAGACGGTGAACAGCTTCCGAAACAGCGCGGCGTATGTGCAGAACTGGCTCAAGGTTCTGCGCGATGACAAGCGATTCATCGTGAGCGCAGCAGGTAAGGCTGAGAAGGCTGTGAGCATGATCTTGGGAACGGCGGGTTGATCCCGCCTTCCCCATATGGGAGAAAATACGATGGAAGAAAGCTATCTCTGGAAGTCTGGTATTGCACAGTATGAAATGCGGCTTTTGATTGAAGGTGCTATTGCTCTATATGAGGATGAAGCATCATCTCTGCTGTCTCTTGCGATGAAGGCTCAAAGGTATGAAGCGGCAGACGCATTTGAAGCTATTGGATCAGCTCTGTATTCTTTGAGAAATCATGTGCGAGAATTGCAAAAAGCACACAGAACGGAAGTGCTTCGCGAAGTGGATGCCGTGGAACAGGCGTAAAAACAAACATTTGGAAGCTTTTACATGCACAACAGGGATGGATCGTCGCAGAAAACGCGGCAAAAGCGTAAAAGAAATCGGTAAACGAAACGATTTGCGGCGATCCACCTTTTCTTTTACAACGGAGGTCAGGACGATGAAGAATTGGGGCTATGCGCGTTGCTCGACGAACGAGGACAAGCAGGACATCAACAGGCAAATCCGCGAACTGAAAGCCGCAGGAGCAGACGAAGTGGTCTTTGAGTATGAGCATGGAGACGCCAAGGTCAAAAAGAATCTCCATATGCTCTTGGATACGGCGACTGAGGGCGACACGATCATCACTCTTGAGGTCAGTCGTTTGAGCAGAAGCACACAGCAGCTGTGCGAGATCATCGACGTCATCAAAGATAAGAAGCTGCGCTTAGTCATTGTGGGAAGCATCACGATTGACTGCCGGAACGGAGAGATTGATCCCATGTCGGCGGCGTTCATGAAGATGGCTGGCGTATTCTCGGAGCTTGAGCTTCAGATGATCCGCGCGCGGGTTCGCTCTGGCGTCAGGAACGCGCAGAGCAAGGGTGTCAAGGTCGGTAGAAAGCCTACGACGAAAGATGATATTCCTGCGATCTTCTACAAGCATTATCCTGCTTTTGCTGCAAAGCAGATGAATGTCAGTGAGCTTGCGAGGATATGTGGGCTGAGTAGGCCGACAGTGTATAAGTACTTAAAACTCGTTTCATAAAAGTATCCCTTGCACCGAAAGTGCAAGGGATACTTTTCAAAACACCCATCCTTCTTGATCGCAAAGCTCAAGAATATTTACACATTGCACGCCCATTCTGGCGCAAACATAAGGGATCTTTTTGTTTGAGGTCTTATTCTCTTCGGTAATCACCGTCAATCCATATCTCATGGCAGTGGCAATTAAGAAGGCATCTCCCGATGATTTACAAGACTTGAAGTCAATAAGTTGAGGATTCTGTGTTACGACCCGCGTAACACATGCTTGTACCTCATCGTCAATGGGAAGAATGGTACAGTGCTCGTTTTCAAGCCAGCTTTTTATGGAATCGTCATTAACCTCAGAAGCGGTTTCTGAACAGGTTACGATGATTTGCTGCCTAACAAGCTCATCAATCTTTTCCCACTGGCTTCGAAAGACTTTTCTGCGATGTGTCTCGTTGTCCTTTTGCGACAGCATCGAGGAGGTGTCGATAATGTATTTATATGGGAATGTCATCTCATGTACCATTTAAACACCTCCATGATAAATTTATCGATGTGTTTTTGGCCGATATCCAGATGATTGGATAAATCCTTCTTATCGAAATAACCATCTGAGTATCCACGCAAAAGAACACGGCACAATTCAGAACTGGTACGATCAATTGCTTCTCGTGACATATTTCTCGGGATCCCACTTCCTGACGCTCTTCGTTGTTCTTTCAACGCTTCTTTCTCTGCTAAGAATCTTGTATCAAGAGCGCGAGAAAGCGTACTATAGCGGGGAAAAGAAAGCCTACCGAGATCGTATAGTCTACGATTTATTACTTCTGAGCTTACAGAGAATTTTTTGGCAATTCTATCGAGGGTGTCCAAAGTAAATTCATCCGGAGTATAGCTTCCACACTCGCGAAGAATCGCTTGACGTGGAGCTAAAACCTCTCCTGCAACTGCATTGCAGAACACTTCTTCTTGCTGCGATGAAAATGTGCCATACATATCGTTACACACAGAAGAAGTACGCTTAATTACGTGAACAAGCTCATGGAGTATCGAAAAGGACTTGGCAGGATACCTATCATTTGCATTGATTCCTATGATAGGCATAGTGCCTTCAGCAATAGCAATTCCTCGACAAATCGAAGTATCAACTCCACTGAAGCTCTGAACAAAAACACCCTTTCTTTCCACTTGTTCGCGCAAATACAAATAGAACTGCCGAGGAGATGCAGAAGCATACTGTTTTGCCAAATCAAGGTCGAAGTACGTACGGATAGTACGTGCCCAGTCTAAGACATCATCGTTTTCGATTCCGAGAGAAAAAGCAGGAATGAATTCATCAAACTCAGCTTTTGTTTCTACGAAGAAATCACGGGTGCGAACAAGATCCCACACTGCAAGATTGACAGCGCTTTCATCGGCGATGGCATCTACAATAGTGCGCATATTCCGAAGCCGTGGCAAATGCCGCACATTGATGTCTGTTTGATTCATGTACAGTCCAGCAAACGGAATGTGGTAGCATTTTGCCATAGCTTTTGCCTGATTAATTGTCGGAAGCTTTGCTGAAGAAGGATCTTCCCAGCTTAATACTTTTTGCTGATCATAGTGCGTATTGCGCTCAACATATTCGAAGGATACTTGTAATTGATTGCGGATGAATTCAAGGGTTGATTTATTAATTCTGGCGTATACGCGCATTCTTCCGACCTCCTTTCCAATAGCAACCATATTATATCATCTTGTTTTTTCTCAATCAACCATTAACCAATATGTGAATCGGATCATAAATCAAACGCCTCCGCATACCTCTGCGTTGCAACCTTCATCTGTCGCAGATCCGCCTTGACATAGAAGTTCAGCGTCGTGGACGCATCCGAATGCCCAAGGATCTCCTGCACGCTCTTGATGTCCGCGCCATTCTCAAGGAGCAGCGTCGCGCATGTGTGTCGCAGATCGTGTGGCGAAATGCCCTGCAAGCCGATTCTCCGCATGAAATGCGTGATCTTGCGCGTCGCCGTGTTCGGATCGCGAGGCTGGTAGGGACTTTCAAGCCCTTCAAAGAGGTACATGTTCTTGATGATCTGGTTGGGATGGCGCTGAATTGCGGATCGTCTGAGCAAAAGCAGTTCGTGTTTGACGCCTTCCATGATCGGAATGGTGCGGATGCTGCATGGCGTCTTCGGTTCCGCGACAAGAATGCCGCTCTGCTTGGTGTACGTCACGTTTCTGGAAATGTGCAGCGTATTCTCTTCAAAGTTGAAGTCCTGCCACTGCAAACCGAGGCATTCTCCGCGCCGGATTCCCGTCGTTGCCATGAGCAGCATCATGCATCGGTATTCGGGCTTGCATTCGCGGATCGCGCTAAAGAAGATTCGCGCCTGATCCTGCGTGAGCGCATCCACTGGGCGTTTGACCGTTCGCGGTGCGTCCACCTTCTTGATCGGATTCTTTTCGATGAACTCCTGCTTCTCCGCATAGTTGAAGATGATCCGCAGAATGTCGTAATGATGCTTGATGCTCTTCTCCGAAAGCGTCCTTCCGTCAGGAGCGTGGTACTCGTCACGGAGATATTGCAGGTATCTCATGATGTCGATGGACGTTATGTCCCTGAGTCTTTTGTCTCCAAGCTGGGGCAGGGCTACGCGCATCATGAATCCGTACATGGCGACAGTAGATGGCCTCAGACCGCCTGCAATGACCTTCAGAGGCAGCCAGACCTTCTCTGCGAAATATCGGAAGGTTTCCTCTTCGGGCACGATCTCAGGCTCTTCAGGAGCTTCGCAGGGGACAGACGTCGGCGTCGCGAATTCGCCGTGTTCTGGCTGATTTCCTTTGAACTCTTGCTCCCAGCGGTAGGCTTCGGCTTCTGCCAGCTTGCGGGCTTTGGCATAGCTCAGACCATTTGGCGGTTTCCATGTCGTCGTTTTGTACTTTTGTTTACCCTGATCGTCCTTGCCAACGTAGGTCGTAAACTTGAACGCCACGACCTTTCCATCCTTCTTTTTTTCAGTGATGGTTGACATTTTCACACCTCATTTTCGTGTGCAAAACGAGGCGACTTTACCCGCTATTTTGAAAAACTTTACCCTGCCGTACAGTATTCCTAAACTTTCAGAATAGGAAATAAAAGAAAAAGTGCTTGATTTCGTAGTGAAATCAAGCACTTTTTACTGGTCGGAGTGGCGAGATTCGAACTCGCGGCCTCTTGAACCCCATTCAAGCACGCTACCAAACTGCGCTACACCCCGAATGACGGCACATACCATCAACAGAGTTATTATACCATAGCCGTTCCATTTGTCAAGCACTTTTTCGTTTTTTCATGTGATCTGGTAACCCTATCCCGCTCCTCCTCGCCGCAGCAATGCAAACAAAAACTGCGTATCCTTCGACACGCAGCCTTTCTCAGATCAGAGCGTAACGATACCCAGTGACTGCAGCAGCAGGAACAGCAGCAGCACCGGGGCAACAATCTTAACCATCGCAATATAGAGCTTCTCGCGGCCAAAGCGTTCGCCGTTGCGTGTGATCTCTTCAATCACGGTCTTCGGCCCAAGCACCCAACCAATCAGCACACAGGTCGTGAATGCAACCACCGGCATAAGCACAAAGTTGCTGATGTAATCCATCACATCAAGTACCTGACCCACAGAATCATTGGGCAGACGGAGCTCGAAGTAGAATACATTATAGCCCAGACAGACAGCCACGCCCATCAGCAGCGTGAGCAGGGATATACCCATGGTCGCTTTCCGGCGGCTGACATGCATCTTATCCTGCACACCAGAGACCAGCGCCTCCATGATGGAAACCGAGGATGTCAGTGCGGCAAATACCACCATCACGAAAAAGACTATACCAATAAACGACCCAACACCGCCCATTGCCGCAAAGATCTTCGGCAGGGAGATGAACATCAGGCTCGGCCCCGCACTCATACCCTCTGTGCCCATAAAAGTATACACCGCAGGAACGATCATCATGCCGGCGAGGAACGCCACCAACGTATCAAATATCTCAATCTGATTGACAGACTTGACGATATTGGTGTCCTTTTTGACATAGGAACCATATGTGATCATGATGCCCATCGCTACGCTGATTGAGTAGAACAGCTGACCAAGCGCATCCATCAAAATCACGAAAAAGCGGCCCAATGTCATCCCCGAGAAATCAGGGATCATGTAAATCTTCAGACCTTCCATGCCCGTGCGCACAGCGCCAGAATCATCCGTATGGCTGAGCGTCAGAGAGAAGCAGGCGATGCCGACGATCATCACCAATAGAACAGGCATCAGTACTCTTGAAAGCTTTTCAATGCCATTATCTACACCCTTATACACCACAAACATCGTCGCGCCAAGGAAGACGAGGAACCAGAAAATCGGGTTCCACTGCGCCGTAATGAATCCTGTAAAATATCCGTCCGCAGATGCCGCTATGCCGCCGCCAGACAAAAATGTCGCCAGATACTTGAGCACCCACCCGCCAATCACGCAGTAATACGGCAGAATCAGCAGCGGGATTACACTCGCAACGCCGCCCAGCCAGCCAAACCGCTTGTCCAGTTCGCCATATGCAACCAGCGGGCTCTTTCCGGTCTTTCTGCCAATGGTGATTTCCGTCGTCAACAGCGCAAAACCGAAGGTCAGCGCCAGTATCAGATAACACAGCAGGAATACGCCGCCGCCATCCTTTGCTGCAAGATACGGGAAGCGCCAGATATTGCCAAGACCCACCGCGCTGCCCGCCGCAGTGAGCACAAAACCAATAGAGCCGGAAAAGCTTCCGCGCTTTTGCTTGTTTTCCATCTGTTTTCCTCCATCCAGAACTACAGGTTTCTGCTATTCTTTTGAATTTAAGACACTCCGTCTACTATAACCCTTTTATCTCTGTTAAATCAAGGACAATTTACAATTTTTCCATGAACGATATTCACCTGTCCAGCCCACAACTTGCAGCAAAAGAACCGAAGCCGCCGCTCCGGTTCTCATTTTATGTTTCTCTTTACAGCGTCAGATCAGGATGCCATCGCAGTGATCCACCTCATGCTGGATGATCTGGGCAACATACCCGTTATACGTCTGCCTGTGGGTCTTAAAATTCATATCCTGATAGCTGACCTCGATCGTCTCATAGCGCACCGTTTTGCGCACCCCCGCCAAGGACAGGCATCCTTCCTCAGCCTCATAGGGGCCGCTCTTTTTTGTGATCGTCGGATTGATCATCACAATCTGCGCAAAACCGGTATGCACCGCAATGATCCGCTTATGAATACCGATCATATTGGCCGCCATGCCAACGCAATGATTAAGATGCGCCTGAAGTGTCTCCAGCAGGTCAATCGCCGTCTGCTTATCCTCCGGCGCAGCCTGAGCCGACGGCACAGCCAGAAACATCGGATCCCTCATGATGGGTCTGATCATATGTCATTCTCCTCTTGTCACTCGTACATCAAAGCGTTATCGTCCTGTGATGCGATCCCACAGGTCGCCAAAATCGTCCGCCAATTCGTCAAGGCCGGTTGCCTTTGCAAGCCGCTCGCCCAGCCCCTTGACCTGTCCGTAGAGCGTGCTGTCGTCCGTGATTTCGATATCCTTCAGACCGTCGTCAACCTTCTGAACCGCTTCCGTGATCATCTGCTTCATGCGGTCGTCGAGGCCTGCGCTGTATTGATCGTCAAATTCCACGGCGACCAGTACGCGGTCATTGCTGATTACGGCCTCCGCATCATCCACTTCGCTCAGTCGCTCAACAGCCTCCTCAACCTGCTCTGCAAGCCGGTCTGCCTGCGCCGGCGTCATGGAAGACGCCATGTTTGTTGCTCCGTTTATCGCTCCGTTCGCCGTGCCGGACGTTGCTCCGTTCATTGCTCCGGTCGTTGCGTTCGCGGCGTTCACACCGCTATTCATCCCCAGATCTTCGCTCGCTGGAGAGGTTTCCGGCGCCATTGCGGTGTTCATCGGCGCCTGCGTCGTATTCACCGGCATCGGACTGTTGGTTACAATCGGCGCTGCGGTTGCTGTTGTACCGCTCTGTTTCATGCTGCAGCCCGTCAGCGCAATGGTTGTCGCGGCAACGCCCAGCAGAAGTAGCATACTCTTTTTCAAGTTCATTCGCCTCCTCGCCGCTATTGTGCGCCGTCAGAGACAAAAGCATCCGCATTTTCAAAAGCAAATTCTGGCATATACCATAGCGTTTTTACGCCTCATCGTAAAACGTACAGCCGCCCACAAACTCGCGCAGGATGCTCGTCGGCGGAATCTCGCTCTCTTTGTCACAATCCACAAAGTAATTCAGGAACTTGACCAGACGGCGCGCGCGGACATAATACGGGCTCTTTTCGTCAATTTTGAGCAGCATCGGATAAGCGTATTTTTTGAGAATCGCGATTTCATACAGCAGCGACGAATTGAACATCACATCCGCCTTTTCCTGGAAGGGAAAAATGTACTTCTCCTCCCCTTCGCGCACCTTATCCCACATCTCCATCGTCTCCATCGCGCTGGTTGCGCGCGTCCTGTGATCGCGAACCATGCGGCGCATCAGGCGCACATCCGTCGTGCGGATGCGGTTATGTCCATCCAGATTCAGCTGCGTCAGCGCGCTGACGTATATACGGAATTTGAGGTCGCTGGGAATATCGCTGCACAGCCTGTCATTGAGTCCGTGGATGCCCTCGACAATCAGGATCTGATCCTGCGTCACAGAAAGCCTCACACCCGTTTTCTCGCGCTTTTTGGTATAGAAGGAGTACTTCGGCAATTCAACCTCGCGTCCGGCGAGCAGCTCGACCAGCTGTTCATTAAACAGCGGCACATCAATCGCTTCCAGACACTCCAGATCCGGCGTGCCATCCGACCCCAGCGGAATATCCTCGCGATTCAGATAGTAATTATCCAGCGAAATGGCCACCGGCTGTTTCCCGCTCACGCGCAGCTGAATGGAAAGCCGGTTGGCAAACGTCGTTTTTCCGCTTGAGGATGGTCCGGCAATAAACACCACACGCGCTCCCCGTGCAACAATCCGCTCTGCAATCTGCGCAATCGCGCGATCCTGCATCGCCTCGCTGACGCGGATAAACGTGCGTGCTTCTCCACGGGCAATGATGTCATTGAGATCCGCGGCACTCTCGCATTGCAGGATGCGGGAGCATTCGTTGGCCTGCGCATAGGTACGCATCAGCTGCGGCCGCTCAGCAAACGGCGCAGGCGGTCCGTCAAGCTGCTCGCCCGGCAGCAGAAGAACCATGCCCGGATAATAAAATCGCAGCGCAAAGCGATTCACTGCGCCGGTCGACGACACCATATCGCCGTAAAAATACTCGCTCAGCCCATCGCAGGTATAGACGTTGAAATAATCAAACGGTCTGTACGCAAGCAGCCGCACTGTATCCAGCTGCCCCTGCCTGTCAAAATACGCGATCGCCTCCTCGCGCGACCAGCGATCCTTTGTGATCGGGAGATCCTGCCGTGCAATCTCACGCATAGCCTCTTCAATGCTGCGCACAAGCGCTGCCGTCAGGCTCACACCCTCTACGTTCATGTATACGCCGTAACCGATGCTGTGCTCCACACGCAGCTTCGCACCGGGACATACCTTTCTCAGCGCCAGCAGCAGAATCAGCCTGACACTGCGTTCATAGATGCGGCGTTCCTCTTCATGTCGTCCATTCATTCGGATTCCTCCTTCTCCCCGGGCTTCGAAAACGCAAAATCCCCCTGCCGGGGGATTCTGATTATGCTTCTTCAGTATATGCAGCAGCGCTTCTGCCTGCCAGCGCACCGGTTGAAAACGCAATCTGCAGATTGAATCCGCCGGTGTGCGCATCCACATCCAGCACTTCACCCGCAAAGAACAGGCCTTCCGTCATTTTGCTCATCATCGTGCCCGGCGCGACCTCCAGAACATTCACGCCGCCTCGGGTCACAATCGCCTCCTCAATCGGGCGCGTACCCGTAACATGAAGCGGAAGCGCCTTGAGCATTCTGCCGATCGTCATGCGCTGCTCGCGCGTAATCTGGTTGATCGGCTGCTCCGGCGAAAGGCCGCACAGCTGCGCAAACACGGGGCCCATCCGCGAAGGCATGAGCGTCACCAAAACAGAGGACAGCTGCTTGCGTACATTCTCAGAAAACTCACGCTGCAGGCGCAGATCGACCTGTTCGCTGGTCAGCGCCGGCTTCATGTCAAGCGTCACATTCACCGATGCAAAATCATCCGGCATGTGGCTGCTCAGTTCGATAATCAGCGGGCCGCTTACGCCAAAGTGCGTAAAGAGCATCTCGCCCTGCTCGTCATAGATCTTCTTTTTGCCCTGCACAGCGCTCACGCGCACATTCTTGAGGCTCAGACCCATCAGGAGCTTGGGCCACTTTTCATCAATCGTCAGTCCCACCAGCGAACCGCACAGCGGGGTGATCGTATGCCCGTTCTCCCTGGCAAAGGCATAGCCATCGCCGGTACAGCCGGTGGAGGGATACGAGAGGCCGCCGGTTGCAACGATCACGGATTTCGCATAAAGCATTCCGCCCTGAGCGAGCGCAACAGCAAACACGCCGTTCTCCTTTACAACGGATTTAACGGCGGTATTCAGTTCCACCTGCACGCCGGCATCCTTCATCCCCCGGGCAAGCGCCCGCGTTACGTCGCTTGCCTTATCGCTGACGGGAAAAACACGGTTGCCCCGTTCAACCTTGGTTTCCGTGCCGAGCATAGAAAGCAGCGAGGTCACATCCTCGTAACCAAACTGCCGTACAGCCGCGTTTAGGAACTTGCTGTTGCGCGGCACCTGCCTGAAGAAGTCCTCCGTGTCACAGGCGTTGGTCACGTTGCAGCGGCCCTTGCCCGTGATGTAGATCTTCTTGCCCAGCTTTTCGTTTTTTTCCAGCAAAGCCACCCGTGCGCCTGCCCATGCGGCCTGCAGCGCAGCCATCATGCCCGCCGCGCCGCCGCCGATGACGATCACATCAAGCTCTGTCTTTGCCCACATAGACCCTGTACTCATCCCAGATTCCTTCCATCAAACGGAAATGCTCGCTCAGTTCCTCCTTGCGGCGCAGGCCCAGCGCGACGATCAGCGCATTGATCACCGACAGCGGCGCAGCCATCGAGTCGACGAAGGAAGCCATATCCGTTCGCGCCGTGAGGCACACCGTACTCGCTGCGCAGATCGGCGACATCGGGCCATCGGTCAGGCCAACCACATGCGCGCCGCGCGCCTTGGCAAAATTCATGGCCTCCAGCGTGCGCGTGGAATAGCGCGGGAAGCTGATGCCAAAGAGCAGGTCGTCCTCGCTGATGCGGCTGATCTGCTCAAACACATCGCCGCTCGCCTCGGAAACGATGCGGACATTATCAAAGATAAAGTTGAGATAATAGGTCAGGAACTGCGCAATCGGCGCCGCAGAACGCAGACCCATCACATAGATATGACGCGCATGGTCGATCTTATCCACCGCATCGTCAAACGCGGTCGCATCAATTTCCTCAGTCGTCGTGCGGATGTTCTGCATATCCGCATGCAGCACCGTACGCAGCACCTCGCTCTGATCGATATCTGTCGCCATCTCAAAGCGCTGCACAGCGGTCAGCCAATGACGCACAAGCTCCTGCAGCGCGCGCTGAAGCTGCGGATAGCCCTCATAGCCCATCGCAGATGCAAAGCGAACGACGGTCGATTCGCTCACGCCAACCTTCTCGCCCAGCTTGGAGGCCGTCATAAACACAGCCTTGTCATAGTGCTCCACAATATATTCGGCAATCCTGCGGTGGCCTTTGCTCAGGCGCTTGCCCGACTGATTCAGCCTGCGCATCATGTCCTGCATGTCCTGCATGATCCATTCACCCCTCTAAAAGAATTCGAAAAAAAACAACGAATCCGATGCATTATCGCTTCATATATTGTATCAGAGCTCCATAAAAAATGCAAGAAGTTTTCCGCTTCTTGCATCATTTCTTTTTTTCTTATTATTCTTGTGCTGCGAAGGCATTTGTCGACATACGATCCGTCATATTATAGTGCAGCACGGTCACCGTCGCGAATCCCTCGCACAGCATGCGGTAATCCTCGCTCAGCGTCTTTTCCGCCTCGATGACGCCGCCGAGCGCATACGCCGGTTCACCGTTTGATACCACCGGCGTATAGGTTTCGCTATATACCAGCGTACCCATCTGCGCCGCAGCAACGCCCCGGATCCCATCGCACGGCGGATAATTGAGATTCAGCACGGAAAATGGAGGCAGGGGCCGTCTCATCATCCGCTCAAACATCTCAACCGCCAGCAAAGCCGCTGCCTGATAATCCCCGCGCTCCTGCGCCTGAGAAACCGCCAGCGCCGGCCGACCGCAGAACGCGCCCTCCATCGCCGCGGCAACTGTGCCGGAATAGAGAATATCTGTGCCGACATTGTATCCCTTGTTGATCCCGGAAACGACCGCCTCTGCCTCCGGGCAAAGCACCGTCAGACCCAGCTTCACGCAGTCTGCAGGCGTTCCGCCGATGGCATACGCCTTTTTTGCGCCGTCAAATTCTACTTCCTTCACCGTAACCGGACGGGAAATGGTCAGGCTGTGGCTTGCAGCAGAGCGCTGGCTGTCCGGCGCACAGACGACCACCTCATACCCCGCAGCAGAAAAGGCACTCACCAGCACCGCTATGCCCGGCGCAAAAATGCCATCATCGTTGGAAATCAGAATCTTCATGGGTACTTAATCCTCATAATCCCTGAACAAAAACGCCGTCATCACACCGTCGAGCACTTCAAACTCAATGCGCAGCGCATATGGCAGCACATTGCGCACAATCAGATCGTGCTGCGAGCCCACTGTCGCATCAAACCCCGCAGGTAAGTAGCTCACGCCGCCCTGCGAATGCCAGTGCATCTCTTCGATCACCATCGGCACGCGCAGAACAATGTTGTAAAACGTGCTGCAAACCTGACAGACGCCTCCGCCATAGCCCATCTCGCTCTCGCCGGAAAGAATCGGCGCGGAGCGATAGCCGTTTTCTTTCGTATACGGGCCGCAGGTTTCATTGAAGGAGAATGTACCGCCCTCCTCCACGCGAACGCCCGCCAGACGCTCCGCCGCAAGGGCGATATTGTACAGCCGTCCTGCGTTTCCCTCCTTCTTGAGGCTCGTCGTATAAAACGACGAGAACGCATAAAGCAGATCGCCCGGCTGTGCCTCCTGCCACGGCACAAAGTCATACACCTTAAGCCGCTCTACGTTTACGCTCACATTCTCCGGCTCTCGCTTATAGGGAAAATATGCGCGCCCATTCTTGATTCTTTCAATCGAAATCCACGAACCGGCCTTCACCTTGATGGGATATTGATAGCCTTCCGGCGTAAACACAAAATCCTCAAGCACATATCCCACCGCCGCATGGCTGCTGACGCCGGGCATCAAACCGGCAAACGGATCCTTGCGCTGGATACGCTCCATGTACTTCGTCTTTACATAGCCCTGTTCGCCCTGATAGTCGATCCGCGTCCATACGCGCCCCTTTGCGTATACATCCACGACCGTACCGGCCTCGACTCTGCCCAGCGCAGCTGCTTCTTCATCCGCGCCCTTGCGCACGGTCATCCGCGTACTGATTACACCGTAATACTGCGCCGTTTCCTGTTCCTCCGCCTTTGCCGTGATACCTCCTGCCAGCATAAGCAGCACAAGCAGCGCAGCTGCAATCCGAATTCCGTATCGCATCAGCTTGCCCTGTACACGCGCACCGTCAGCACGCCGCCTTCCGCCTGCATGACAAACCTGACGTCATACGGCAGCGAATTGATCAGGCGCAGATCGATGTTGCCTGCACCGACCGCCGAATCAAAATCCAGCGGAGCATACGAAATGCCGTAAGAGGAATGCACCTGCCATTTGATGATGTTGATGGGAATCTGCAGAATCGCGTTGTACAGCGTCGTGGAGACCTGACAGATTCCGCCGCCCGGGCCCATCTTATCGCGGGAGGTATAGTTGATGATCGGGCCCTCCATATAGCCGTTGGCAATCGTATACGGCGCGCAGAAATCATTGAAATAGAACTTCTCGCCCTTGCCCACGATCACGCCGTTGAGCCTTTCAATGCCCTGCATGATGTTGTGCAGTCTGCCCTTTTGGGACGCCGTCTCCTGCACAGGATCGTAATAGGTGGAATACACGGCAATCAGGTCGCCCTCCTGCGCTTCATCCCACTTGGAAACCGTCTCAAATTCGAGGTTACCCGTTGCTGCAATCCTTCCTGTGATGCGATCATACAGCAGCGTAACCGCCATATGCTCATCAAGCGCGCTCACGGCCATGATCGTGCCGCGCGGAACCACGCGCAGGAGTTCGCCGCTTGTATTGTCGTAAACCTCGGTATTCTCCAGCGCATGCGCAGCATACGGATACCAAACCGTACCCGGCACATACGGTCCATAGGGGTCATAGCGCGTGAAGTAGCGAAGATGGTCCGCACGGACATAGCCCTCTGCGTCACCCTTCTTGACATATGCCCACTCGCCGTCCGTGTTCATCACGTCGACCCATTCCTTTTCATAGACCGTACCCAGCAGCCGCGAATCCGTGTTCTTCTCGCGGCGGATGGAGAGATTGACATCCGCCATCGCGGTATACACCGCCTCAAACTCAGGCGCAGGCAGGAATTGAGCAGGAATCTCCACACCGTCGCGCGCAGGCTCCAGCGTGCGAATCGGGTTCGCGAGGACATAACCGTACACGCCCTGCTTAACCACACGGTGCCACTGCTCACCCAGCTCCAGAATGTAAATCGGCTCTCCCTCGGCCAGGGTCTGCATCTTCAGCGCGGATGTGTTCTTTTTTTCGCGAATCGTCAGCGGCTTTTCCGAAGTGCCGATGTACAGCGCCTCTGCGCTGTCGTTATAGCCCGCAGCGGCGGCAAGATCCTCGACGTTCTTGGTCAGCAGATAGCCCACCACGCCGTTTTTTTCCACCTTGGTCCATTGATCGTCATATTCGATGATGTTGATGAACTCGCCCGCTTCCACGCTCTCCAGCTTTCTGGCTGACGTGGATTTCTTCTCTCGTACAGTCATGGCCTTGGTCACCGCGCCGGTATAGAGGATCTCTTCGGCGAGCGCCATGGCAGACGACGCCAGCAGCGCCGCTAAAATCAGAAAAGAAACAATCTTCCTCATATGTCCATCCTTAGTCATAATCAACGGTTCATCAATGATTTTCCATTGCACAAACAGACGGCCCGCCGCCGTCCATGGCCGAATTCTCAGCAATTCCGACGCGTTCCATGCCCATAGCACGTCTTGACCAGAATTGCCATCAAACAAAAAGGGACTGTGCGGATGATGCGCAGCGCGCTTCGTCCACATCAGTCCCCCTCAATTCAGTTCAATCCGGCTTATTCCTCGTCCTCGCCGTCCAGCTCGTCGTCCTCCTCGAAGACCTTGTGCTGACAGTTCGGGCAAAGATGCTCCTCTTCCATGTCAAAGGCTTCCTCGTCAAAGAAGATCACCGTGCCGCAATGCGGGCACTCGTACTCGATCAGGCCTTCGCCATCCTCGTCGTCGTCATCTTCCTCATCGTATTCGTCATCCTCATCGTCGTCATCTTCAGAGAAGAGCGCTTCTTCCATGTCGCTGAGATCGTTGTCGATATCCTCGACATACTCTTCCAGCTCCTCGAGCTTATCTTCATTCTCCTTGATTTCAGCAGCGAATGCGTCCAGCGTATCGATGATCGCCAGCATCAGCTTGCCCTGTTCGGTCTCCGCATTGACGCCGAGGCCTTCTGCGAGTCCCTTGAGGTATGCCACTTTTTCGCCCATCTTGCTCATGGTCAGGCCGCCTTTCTGTCTGGATTTATTCCCAGCCGTTCCGCATTACGCGCGGGACATGTAGGAACCGTCGCGGGTATCCACGCGGATCTTGTCGCCGATGTTGATAAACAGCGGCACAGAGATCTGATAACCGGTCTCCAGAGTCGCCGGCTTGGTGGTGTTGCTGGTGGTGTCGCCCTTGAAGCCCGGCTCGGTGTCAGTCACCTCGAGCACGACGAAGTTCGGCGCGTCGACGGAGAAGGCCTTGCCCTTGAAGAAACGGATGGTCGCCATGGTTTCTTCCTTCATGAACTGGATCGCTTCCTCAACCTGATCCAGGGTCAGCGGGATCTGCTCAAAGCTCTCCGGATCCATGAAGTAGTAGAACTCGCCATCGGTATAGACGTACTGCATTTCCTTGGTCTCGATGGTCGCGCGCGGCTGCTTATCAGTCGGGTTAAAAGAACGCTCGACGACCGCACCGGTCATGACGTTCTTGAGCTTGGTACGAACGAACGCAGCACCCTTGCCCGGCTTCACGTGCTGGAAATCAACGATGGACCAGACGCCGCCTTCCCACTCGATGGTCACGCCCTTACGGAAATCGCCTGCATTAATCATGTGGAATCCCTCCAAAAATCTGTCTGTAATATTGATGTATACCAGAAGCTCTGCGCGCTGCGCGGCAGAATCCGGCAAATTACATTCGTGCTTAGTATTGTATCACGACTTGCTTAAAAGATCAAGCATTTTCATTCGTTTGCATACGCTTCCAAGCAAAACCATCCTGAATTCCAGCAAAAGCTGTCAGATCTGAGCGGCAATCAGCGCCAATCCGGAGATGATCAGCATGATGATCACCAGCTTCCTGACGCTCCGCTCATCAAGCAGGGCACGGCTCTTTATGCCAAGATACAGGCCCAGCGCCATAAAAGGCATCAGCCTCAATGCATGCAGAAGCATTCCCGTGGTCAATATACCTGCCGCGGTGTACAGCACGATGCGCAGCGTATTCTCCACAAAGAATACGACGCAGATGTTCGCCCTGAATGCGCCGGAATCCTGGGTCACCCGGCCGATATAAGCCCCCAGCAGCGCGCCGATACCGTACAAGCCGCATAGCACACCCGAAAGCAGGCCAATCAGCGCAAGCATCCGCCTGGATTCTTTGGTCTTTTTCTCACTCTGCCTGCGCAGCAGCATCTCAAGGCCGATCCCTGCAATCACGATGCCAAAGAGCAGCTTAATGATGCCCGTATCCGCATTTTTGAGCAAAAGCATGCCGGGAATGCTGCCCAGCACAACAAGTGCGGCGAGCGGGAGGCAGAGTTTTAAGTCAATTCTTCTTCGCTCCTGCCACGCAAGCAGCATATTGGTCGGATAACCCAGAAGCAGCTCAACCGGCGAGATATTCAGATTGCTCAGCCCGAAACTCATGATGGTCGAAAAGACCAGCGTATTGGCAAAGCCACAAAGCCCTTTCACAAAAAACGCGCAAAGCGACGCAGCAATCCACCAGATCACGCTCTTTCCCTTCCCTTTCGTACGCATTCAAATAGGCCTGCACATTATAACACGCTTATGCCGGAAATCAAGCCCGTTTGGGCTTATCGCCCGGCATTTCCTCCGGTTTCAAAGGCCTCTCTGAGCTGCTGCATGGCCTTTTTTTCGATTCTGGATATATACGACCGGCTGATTCCCAGCCGATCCGCCACCTCCTGCTGGGCATATACGCGTCCGTCAAGCAGCCCATAACGCATCTCAATTACCGTGCGTTCCCGGCCGCGCAGACAGGTATCGACCAGCCTGCGCACACTCTGCAGACTTACGCGCCGCTCCACCTGACCATGCACCTCATCCTCATCCGTGCCCAAAACATCGATCAGCGTAATCTCGTTGCCCTCGCTGTCCGTGCCGATGGGATCCTGTAAAGATACCTCTCCCTTTCGTTTCTGGCTTGCGCGCAGGCACATGAGGATTTCATTTTCAATGCACCGGGCGCAGTATGTGCTCAGCTGCGTACCACTCCCTGATTTGAATGTATTCACGCCCTTAATCAGCCCCACTGTACCGATGGAAATCAGATCATCCTGGTCACAGCCCGGTACGGTGTATTTTCGGGCGATGTGCGCACACAGACGAAGATTGTGCTCAATCAGCGTTTCCCTCGCTTGCGTGTCGCCCTGTGTCATCTGCTCAATCAGCCGTGCCTCCTCTTCCCGGGCAAGCGGTTTGGGAAATGCATTTCCCCGTGAAAGATAGCCCAGAAGAAACAGCGCATCCTGCAGGAAAAACAAAACCAGCTGCTCAATCATCAAAATCACCCCGGCAAGCCTATGCGGCGCAGACTCGGATCATCAATCTATCTCAAAAGAAAACATCATATCCGAAGCACAGTGCTCACATCGTTATTCCGCCGATCATATGCTGAAAATGTACCACAAGCATCCGGCAGCGCTGCACCTGCTTCTGCCGCATCCATCTATCAGGAAATGAATCGTGAAGGCGGGCTTTTAATGAATGACTGTTATTTCCCCGGCAGCAGGCGCTGCGATTCTCAAGACGGCCCATGCAAGCGCCATCCTGTCAGAAAACACAGTTCCTGCTAAAAAACAGCGCAACCGGCACCTCTCAGATCGTCGGCATGGCGATCGTGGAAACAACGGCCATCAACGCCATCCTGACCGTTCGCAATCCGGCCGGAAACGCTGCCGCGCTGACGATCACGCCGCTTGCAGGCGGAACACGGCCCGTCTCCGCGCATCTGGTCATTACGCAGCTTCAATAGGAATGAAGCTCTGCGTGCAGCAAAATGAACCGTGTCCGCCCCGGCTGGGACGGACACGATTTGTTTATGCACTTTGATTTATACCAGGCCATTGTACATATCAGCCGAGGATCTGCCCATCCGGGCTGATGGTCACGATCCTCACAGGGATCTCCTTGCCGCTGAGCTCCACCGCCGTCTTCACCGCAAAGCTGAGCCCGCCGCAGCAGGGCACCGTCATGCGCGCTACAGTGACGCTGCGGATATCGCAGGTCCTGAAGATTTCCGCGAGCTTCATGGCGTAATTCACATTGTCCAGCTTCGGGCAGCCGATCAGCGTCACCCGTCCCCGGATGAAATCCTGATGGAAACTGCCGTAGGCATAGGCCGCGCAGTCCGCCGCGATCAGCAGATGCGCCCCGTCAAAGAACGGGCTGTTCACCGGGGCCAGCTTGATCTGCACCGGGAAATTCGTCAGGCAGCCGGGAACGCTTTCCACCGTTTCAGACGGCTTTTGCTCCATGCTCCGGCAGGCCGAGCCCGGGCAGCCGCAGGGCAGCGCGTCTTCCTTCGCTTCTTTGCTCTTCTTGGCCGCCAGCACCGCCGCCTCATCATAGGCGGGCGCTTCGCGCTCCTCAAAGGAAATCGCGTTCATCGGGCATGCCGGAAGGCAGTCGCCCAATCCGTCGCAGTAGTCCTCGCGCATCAGCTTCGCCTTGCCGTTCACCATGCCGATCGCGCCCTCATGGCAGGCCTTTGCACACAGGCCGCATCCATTGCACTTTTCTTCATCAATCTTAATGATTCTGCGGATCATATTCAAACCTCCATATCCGGAATTGTTCTTGACCTTGTAGAATCATTATAGTATACTTCTCGCAGAACTTCCGTTGAATTTTCAACGCAGGAGGAGGTTTTTTCATGACATTTTCTGCTGAACAGCTGACACGATGCCCGCTCTTTGACGGCATTTCCCCCGAGGATCTGCCGGGCATGCTCTCTTGTCTAGGCGCGCGCAGCATGCGTGCAGACAGGGGATGCGTCATCCTGCGCGAGGGCTCGCCTGCCAAGGACGTCGGAATTCTGCTTTCCGGCTGTGTGCAGCTGATCCGCACGGACTTTGCCGGCAATCGCACGATCATGATGAACATCGCGCCAGGGCAGCTCTTTGCCGAGTCCTTTTCCTGCGCCAAAGCCAAGCTGCTGCCCGTGGACATCTTCGCCAGCGAGGACAGCGAATACCTGCTCATCGACTGCCGGCGGATCATGACCTCCTGCACGCACGCCTGCGCCTTTCACAGCCGGGTCATCTTCAATCTGCTGCAGATCGTCGCCGACAAGAACCTCGCCCTGCACCAGCGCGCGCTCATCACCGCGGGGCGCAGCACGCGAGAAAAGCTGATGACCTATCTGCTCATGCAGGCCAAGGAAGCAAACAGCGCTAGATTTTCCATTCCCTTTGACCGGCAGGGGCTGGCGGATTATCTGGAGGTGGACCGCAGCGGCCTGTCTGCCGAGATGAGCAAATTGAAAAAGGAAGGCGTTCTGGATTACTACAAGAGCGACTTCCGGCTGCTGAGCATTCCCACGAAAGATACAATCGAATAAACGAATCCGGCGCGCAAAGCCAAGCTCTGCGCGCCGAATTTTATTCTTTCAACCAGTCTCCAATCATCCGAACCGCCTCATCCGCCGCGCCGCTTCTGCGCTCATCCAGCACAACGTGCCGCGCGCCGGGAATCAGATGCAGCGAGACAGTCTTCATCCCCGCCGCGTCCAGCTGTTTCTTCACGGCCTGCACGCCCCTGCCGCCGTCACCAACCTGATCATCCTGCCCGGAGAGCAGCAGCACAGGCATGTTCTGATTCCATGTGCCGCACGCCGCCCTGCTGCCGGTGCGCTTCATCGCGCTCAGCAGCTGCCAGAACAGACCGGAGGAAATATCCCTGCGGCAAAGCGGATCGGCGAGGTATGCATCCAGCTGCGCCATATCCGCGCAGAGCCAGTCCGACTGCGTGCGGTTGGGCTTAAACTTCCGATTGTATGTCCCGAAGGACAGCTTGCGGACGAGATCGGTCGTGTTGTCAAAGCCGCCCTTTTTGATCTGTCCCTTGACGATTGCCATCATGACAGACAGCACCGGAGCCGGCTGATAGCCCGTGCCCATGATGATCGCGCGGCTCACGCCCTCGCTCCACCTGCCCAGGTATTCCCGCAGCAGGAACGAACCCAGTGAAAAGCCCAGCATATCATGCGGCACGCCGGGAAAGCGCGCAGACAAATGCGCAAAGAACAGATGCATATCCTCCAGCGACGCTTCCCAGCCGTCCTCGCTAAAGGACGCCACGTCGGGATTGCCGGGGTTCTGCCCATGCCCGCGCAGATCGTAACCCGCGACGGCGATTCCCTGCGCGGTCAGGTTTTCGGCAAGCGCCTCATAGCGCCCGATATGCTCCGTCATGCCGTGCGTGATCTGCAGAATCCGCCTCGGCTCACCGTCCGGCAGCCAGAGAATCGCAGGAAGCTTCACACCGCCAAATCCGTTAAACACAAATGTTTCCGTATGCATGGGTGCATCTCTCACTTTCCAAACATCTTCACTGACGCTTCGCGCGGTAATTCATCCACACCACGCCGCCGTCATATCGCTTCACGTCGACCAGCTCAAACGCCCCAGCCGCCGCATCCATCAGCAGCGGCTTATCCTCTGCGTCCGCTGTCACCGGCGCGATGACAAGGCTCAATTCGTCGATCACGCCTGCGCGGGCAAACGCACCGTTGATGATGCTTCCGCCCTCCAGCAGAAGCGTCTCGATGCCAAACAGACTTCTGAGCTTTTCAAGCGCAAGCGAAAGATCCATCTCTTCCCTGCCCGCAAAGATATACGAAACGCCGACCTCGCGCAGATACGCAAGGTACGCATCGCTCACGCCTTCGAGCACGACCTCGATGATATGCGCGCCGCCGTAGCCGGGATCGTCGTCCACGATGCACGGCGTTTTCCAGCCAAGCCTGCCTTTCCTGTCAAACGAAACGGCAAAGAACTTCGCATCCTTATCCGCGACATAATCCTCTCGCGGAATGCTCACGCCCTGATACGCGGTCAGGTCCGGATACCAGCCGCCTGTGAAGCTGCTCTCCATCGTCACGCGACCGCAGGCAAATGCGTCCGCATGATCATCGCGGTTGATCTCGTAATAGATCTCCGTCGCGCGCTCGCACTGCGGCATGCCAAGGAATTCTCCCGTCACCTTGCCGTCAATCGAGGTGGTCATATGACAGATGACCTTCGGTCGGTTCATTGGTGTTCCCTCTTTCGTCTTATTCAAACTCCGGCAGTTTCTCTTCTTTTTGCCGCACAAACACATAGGTATCATCGCCCGAATGCTCCGGCGAGTAGCGATAATCCAGCCCCTCAAACGCCTTGATGTCCTCTGGATTCTCTATTCCATTCACTGCCATGAAGCGCACCATCTCACCGCGCGCCATCTTGCACATCGTGCCCTTCTCGATGATCTTCCCGTCCTTCTCCTCGCCGAAGACGCAGGTGATCATTCGCTTGTCCCTGGGCAGATATTTCGAAATACAGACGCTGTATTCCTTGGAGGCCAGATTGATCACGCAGTCTGTTCCATCCATCACGCTGCGCGCCAACGCCTCTCCCCAGAACGCATAGAGGTCTTTGGCGTCGCCCATGCGCAGCTTGGCCTGCATCTCCAATCGATACGGCGTCACGCCGTCCAGCGGGCGCAGCGCGCCATAAAAGCCCGACAGGATGCGCAGATGCTCCTGCACGTAATCATATTCCTTCTGCGTGAATACGTCCGGCGCCATGTACTGATACTGAATGCCCTCGTAGGCGATGATGGCCGGCGTGAGGTTTCTGTGCAGATCCATGCCGCGCAGGCGCTGAGCGTTGAGCGCCGCAATCTGATCGTTGCACTTCCAGAGGCGCTTGAGTTCGTCTTCGTTCATCGCGCGAAGCCGGTCAAGTAACTGCTCCGTCTTAGGCAAAAACACCGGCAAATCGCGATACGGCAGCGTATCCGTATCCGCGTTCATCTTCTTCGCCGGGGATATGATGATGCGCATTTTATTTATCTCCCGTCAGGTACGCAAGGATTTCTGCCGCGTTGGTATCCGGCTTGACCTTGGGCATCGCCTTTTCGATCACGCCGTTTTCGTCAATCACATACGTCGTGCGCACAACGCCCATGCTCACCTTGCCGTAGAGCTTCTTCTCCTGCCAGACGTCGTATGCCTTGATCGCCTCAAGCTCCGGATCGGCCAGCAGGATGAACGGCAGATCGTGCTTCGCGGCAAACTTCGCATGCGAAACGACGGAGTCCTTGCTCACACCGATGACGACAGCATCGAGGGATTTGAACGCTTCAAAGCTTGCTGCAAACGCGCAGGCCTGCCGCGTGCAGCCGGGCGTGTTGTCCTTCGGATAGAAATACAGAACGACTTTCTTTCCCGCAAAATCGGACAGGGAAACAGCGTTTCCGTCCTTGTCAAAAAGAGTAAAGTCAGGTGCCTTTGCGCCAATTTCAAGCATGGTGATTTCTCCTTCAGCAAATTCTTTGTATATATGTTTCTTTCCGGAAAGTCAGTTTTCCTCTGACGGTTGATTCTCCGCTGCGATCTGCATCAGCAGCTTTCGAAACACCGTTTCAAAGGCATCGTCTTCTTCCTTCGTCCTTTTCTTCGGCCCTTTGAGATGATGCTTGCCCTTGCCCATTCTCGCCTTGCGCGCCAGATGACGCTCCATGAGCATCTGGTCGATGTTGTCCTGCGTATACAGCCCGCCGCTCTGATGAATCGCATATGCGCCCTTGCCAAGCGCCAGCGCCGCCACGCCGTAGTCCTGCGTCACGACGACGTCGCCGCGCCTGCACAGATTGATCAGCGCAAAATCCACAGCGTCCGCGCCCGCGCCGATCACCTTCACGTCGGAATAATCCGATGTCAGCACATGATTCGTATCGCACAGCAGCGTCACAGGCACGCCGCATGCTTTTGCAACGCGCTCCACAATTCTAACCACCGGACACGCGTCCGCATCCACAAGTACTCGACTCATATTCTCACCTTGTTTCAATCTCCGCTTTGATCACGCCGTCACGTCGATTCTCAAACAGCTCAAAGGCCGCCTCAATCTCTCGTGTGCCCGATCAGCCAAATGAATCCCTGCGCGATGCGGTGATCCACATCTGCAAAGTGTCCGCCGTTATGCCAGATCAGTTCGCACGCATGCACATTCATATCCCGCTGCGCCTGTTCATATTGCCAGCGCGTCATGTCGCCGACGATGGCCATCTTCCTGCTGCGCGTCTTCTCCTCTTTCCGCCCAAGGCTCAGATACATGCAGCTGCCTTCCGGCGCTTTCTGGCCCGCTGCGTATTCCTTCCACCCCGGATACCACAGCGAGGCGCTGCAGCTGGCCACGCCGTCAAACATGCGGCTCTCATAAAATGCAAAGAGGCTGAACAGACCCGAGAGTGAATACCCGCCGATCATACGGGTCGATGCACTGCACGGCAAATTGTTTTCGATATACGGAATACACATATCCTCAAGCCAGACAAGCGTCTCCTTTGCGCCGCCCGTGAATTCATCCTTTCCCATCACAGACGGCAATGCCCACGGCGAATAGTCCCGATTCCAGTTTTTCATCTCGTATGCAACGAGCACCCACGGCTTATCGGCCAGCTTATTAGCCATGATATTGACAACATGCTCTGCCAATTCCTCGCCATCATGCGCAGTACCCCAGTAGATCACCGGTCCCCCTTGACCCTGTATCCACATCCTGCAGCGAACTCCGCCAATCTGCTCTACTCTGTATTCCATCTATCTGACTCCATCTCTTGTAAATACCGATTGCATCCAGAAGATATAGTTCTCCCTTTTCGTTCATCGACCAAAAAGGGGAATCTCCCGATCATCATCTCATTATATCATGGCCATGCGCTTCATCACAGCGGTAAATCCGTCACACCGCTGGTTTTGAATTTGATTCTTTCTCAATATGCGATGCTTGCGTTTTTTCTTGCGACTGTGCTGCCGTCGCTTCATCGAATCCCGCTCCGCGCAAAGCTTTGATTCCGGGTATGCCACCATACAAGCATGCGATTATCAACACCTCTTTTCAAAACTCTTCCACTTTTACATTTTGGGGTTTATTTAAAGATATTGCAGGCCGATTGACCGCTTCCTTATACGATTCTGCTCTGTTTCCTTGTATAGTGCACGCTCAAGACAAAAACAAGAAAAGCCGCTTCAAACATCGCAGCAAAATACGATTCTATTGAAACCGAACATAATAAGAACTCACCAAGCATCAAATCTCAGTGAGTTCTATTCGCTAATGGGGGTAAATCGTGACATGAGCGAGGACGCAGGTTTGGGCAGGTACATTTCACTGGTCATTCTTGATGGCATCTCTGCTTGAGATCAGCAGGTCATCTTCACAGCTTTTTTGCCAGTTCCTCCAGAATGCCCAGATCCCAGGCCAAACGAGATAACACATACTTATCCCGGATATCCTTCGTTGCCTTGAAAGAAATCCTCTGCAAATCCCGATCAATATCCAGTGCCTTTGGATCACCGCAAATGCCGATGGTATCCAGAATCCCAGCAATCTTATTGGCAGAAGGAAGTTCCTCTTCCAGAATCTTTTGAATCTCTTCCCAGTTCTGCACAATCACATCATAGCGCGCCGCATGTGTCTCCGGATTATATTTGCCCTCTTTTTCCTCCAGCGCAATCATTGCTTCAGCGCCCTTGCCAAGCAGAGCGCGCAATTCCTTCTTCCATTCCTCATAGGAAAAAGCGCTTACATACGCTTTTGCCTTTTCTTCATCCGGCTGATATGTGCGAATCTGATCATAGAGCCGCGCCGCAAGCAGCGTGCCTACAGCGCACTGGATACCATGCAGATCCACCTTCGTACCAAACTCAAGGCCACGCATGTCCCATACATGGGAGAAATAATGCTCCACGCCAGACGCAGGGCGGGACACACCGGTATACGCCATCGCCACGCCGCCAATGACGAGACCTTCAAATACGGCCTCAATCGCTGCGTCATCCCTGCGCAGCAAGCCCTCAGCGTTGTCCACACACTTTTTCAGCGCTGTGCGCACCAGATCTGCAACCGTCTCGCAGTAATATTCGCCCGTAATCAGATGGGCAATGCGCCACTCCGCGATGCTGACATATTTGGCCAGCATATCGCCAAGGCCTGCCTTAAGCATATGCTCCGGAGCATTCTTGAGAATATCGATATCGCCGATAATCACATCCGCACAGCGAGAATTCAGCGAAGTCTTGAGGCCATCCATCGACATGGAGGACGTTGCAGAGGCATAACCATCCATCGAAGGCGCAGTTGCCACGATGATATATTTCCTGCCGGAAATACGGCTGAGAATCTTTCCGATATCATTGATTACGCCGGAACCCACGCCGATGATCAGATCGCAGCTGTGATCAAAATGCATAACGGCAGAACCCACCGCCGCCTCGTCCGGCTCTAGCGCAGCCTGCGCAAATACATAGCTGCTGTATGCAAAGCCATGATCTGCAAGCAAATGACAAACACGCTTTCCTGCCGCTTCATAGGTATTCCGATCAGCAAGGATAAACGGCTTTTTGCTCTTGTATTTTTCAAGCAGATCCGGAATACCGCTGATTATGCCATGGCCAACAAAGACTTCTTCAACCGTTGCCACATGCGCCTTGCCGCATTCACAAACCTTTTTATCCAGTTCCAGCTTCATCTGCAGGTCCTCCCTATCCTAAAAAACGCTCCTTTATCGCAACGCTCCACGTCAGTTCTCCATCTCATGCATCAACCGCGCCATGTCAGCGCGCACCTTCGCCGCACGATGATATCGCCGCTCGTAGTCTTTGCGATGCGCCTCATCCGGCATGTAACGCACAAATTGCTTTGCGCTCATCGCCGCACACGCAGCCTTCACCGTCGGATGAACACCCGCCGCAACAGCCGCCAGAATCGCCGCACCCTGTGCGCCGCCCTGCTCGATATCCGCCACCGCAATGGGCAATCCCAGTATGTCCGCGTATTGCTGCATCAGCAGCGGATTCTTCTTTGCGACACCGCCCGTCGCCCGAATCGCGGTAAACGTCGCTCCATTTCGGCGGCATTGCTCGATGATTTCACGCGTTCCCACCGCCATGCCCTGCAGCATCGCCAGATAAATATCCTCCGGGCGCGACGAAAGCGTCATGCCCATCAGAAATCCGCTCAGCTGCAAATCACACGGCGCGCTGCGGCTGCCATTCCACCAGTCAATCGCAATCAGCCGGTTTTCCCACGGACGCACCACGCGCTGCGACAGAAGCGTATGCGCGGAGACGCCTTTTTCTCTTGCTTCCTGCGCGCAGCTTTCCGGCAGCATATTCGTCATGTACCAGCCGAGCATGTCGCCCGTGCAGTTCTGGCCGCCCTCAATGCTGTAAAGCTCAGGTACTGCGCCGCTGCGCACCACGCCGCAAAGCCCCTCCACCGTGCAGGGCGTGCGTGACTGCAGCATCAGCACTGTCGACGTCCCCAACACCAGCGACGCATCGCCATCACCAACTGCACCCAACGCCACCGGCGGCGTAAAGCCATCCTGCTGACCGGCAGCCACGGTCACACCTTGCGTAAGATGCAGTCGCTGCTTCCATTCGTCCGTCAGCTCACCCGCCGCTTCGCCGGGCCTGAGCACGTCACCACGCATCAGATATGGATAACGTGCCGCAAAACCAGGATGCAGCGCATCGAGATAGTCCGCGCTCGGAAAACCGTATCCCTGCAGCCATTGCGATTTGAAACTCATCGAAGAAATCGCACGCGTCACGCGTCCGGTCAGCCGATATGTCAGATAATCGCAAAGATCCAGCGTCAAATCAGTCTTTGCAAACGCTTCTGTATCTTCTTCGCACGTTTCCAGCACCTTGGGCAGCATCCATTCGCTCGACACCGTTTCGCCCGTCTGCGAAAGGAACGGCTCGTTCATCTCCCGCGCCAGCGCAAGCGCCTTATCCGCCTGCCTCTGTGCGCTGTGCCGTTTCCACAGCTTCACCAGCGCCATCGGATGCACCTCAGCGTCCATATGTGCAGAGAGCAGCTGCCCATCCGCCGCGACAGGCACGACGGTCGGCGACGTCGCATCCACGCAAATGCCGACGATTTCGCCGCTGCGCGGATGTGAGCACAGCGCCGTGAGCAATTCGCAAAGCGCCTTGTCGTAATCCTCGCCGTAAACCAACGCGCTTTCGGTGAGCGGATGCGCATACTCCGCCTGCGCCTGCGCAAGAATCTCGCCCGTATCTGTGCACACCAGTACCGCACGTCCGGACTGTGTACCAAAGTCAATGCCAATCGTACAGGCCATGTCAGCCCCTCCATTTCAGCAAGCTGCATTCTCAAAAAACTACACTCATTATAGCGTTTGGGTACGATGCACGCAAGTGCGTTATGCTGTGTCACTATATAGCGCGCAGCATGTTTGGCGGAATCGTACTTGCCCTCTTTGGCTTCCAGCGCGATCATCGCCTCCGCGCCCTTGCCGAGGAACGCACGCAGTTCTTCCTTCCATGTATCATAGGAGAAAGCCTGTACAAATGCTTTCGCCTTCTCTTCATCCGGCTTATATATACGGATGTGCTCATACAGCCGCGCGGCAAGCAGCGTGCCCACGGCACACTGGATACCGTGCAAATCAACCAGCATGCCAAACTCCAGTCCGCGCATATCCCAGACATGGGAGAAGTAATGCTCCACGCCAGAAGCCGGACGCGAAACGCCAGCATAGGCCATCGCCACGCCGCCGATGACAAGCCCTTCAAAGACAGCCTCAATCGCCGCATCGTCGCGGCGCAGCAGGCCTTCGGCGTTATCCACGCACTTTTTCAGCGCTGTACGTACCAGATCCGCTACCGTCTCGCAGTAGTATTCGCCCGTGATCAGATGGGCAATGCGCCATTCGGCAATGCTCACATACTTGGCCAGCATGTCACCAAGGCCCGCCTTAAGCATGTGCTCCGGCGCATGCCGCAGAATATCGATGTCGCCGATGATTACATCCGCACAGCGGGAATTCAGCGACGTCTTGAGACCATCCATCGACATGGACGACGTCGCCGAGGCATAGCCATCCATCGAAGGCGCCGTCGCAACGATGATATACTTCCTGCCGGACGTACGGCTGAGGATCTTGCCGATATCGTTGATGACGCCGGAACCTACGCCAATGACCAGATCGCAGCTATGATCAAAATGCATGATGGCCGAGCCGACAGCCGCCTCATCCGGCTCAAGCGCCGTCTGCGGAAAGATGTAGCTGCCATAGGCAATGCCGTGATCTGCAAGCAGCTGACATACGCGTTTGCCCGCCGCTTGATACGTATTGCAGTCCATCAGGATAAACGGCTTTTTGCTTCCATATTTCTCAAGCAGCCGCGGAATCTTATTGATCACGCCATGACCAACGATCACTTCATCCACAGTCGTCACATGTGCTCTGCCGCACGCACATACATTCTTGTCCAGTTCCAGCTTCATCAAAAATCCCCCTTTGCGCGTGACTCTTCTTAGCCGGAAGCTATCATGCACAAAGGGGGATGTCAACAGATGAAAGAGAACGTGTCACAAAGCGATAAGAAAGGGGACAGGATCTGAGCAAAGGAGCACCTGTCCAACATTGAGCAAGCGTAACCCAAGCATGGACAGAGCATTGCTTTATCCGCTTTTTCTCAAAGGGTCCCCCACCTGCCGAGGCTTTGAATGCTTAATAGCCGCCTAATCAGCCTCACCGTATCAATGGAAATCAGATCGTCCTGATCGCAGCCCGGCATCGTATATTTCCGGGCAATATGCGCGCAAAGCCGCAGGTTATGGGCAATCAGCTGCTCTCTCGCATAGGTATCTCCCTGGCCCATTTTCTCGATGAGCCGCGCCTCTTCTTCCCTTGCAAGCGGCTTTGGAAACGCATTCCCCTGAGAAATGTAACCCAGGAGAAACAGCGCATCCTGCAAAAAGAATAACACCAACTGCTCAATCATCAAAAATCACCCTGGCAAGTCTATGCCGGAGCAAGGCTCTATGTACAATCCATTTTAAACCGACCCTCTGTTTCTCTGCGTCCATACCATCCACCCCTTTTTTTACAGAATCCCTGCTTTCCCTTGTTTTTCTCTTCATCAGGCGTTACAATATAAATATAAACCCCTTTTATTAATTACAGGAGGATCGCATATGTCCATTTTCGGCGTATGGATGTGGCCTCACAGCGTTGCTGTCAGCGGCGCTGAAAAAGCTGCGGCGCTCTGTGCAGACATCGGCATATCGGATATCTATTTTCTGACAAAGGGTCTGTCGGGCATAGCCTCCTGCCGGAGCGCGTTTGCCCCGCAGGATGATGACCGCGATCTCCTTGCCGAACTGCTCCAAGCTGCGCACGCGCGCGGTATCCGCGTACACGCATGGCTGACCTCCACCAGCGATGAGCATTACAAGCATCTTTTTCCTGATAGCGGACGCTGCCACTATACCCGGGGAAAGGACAAGGGATTGATCGCCCTGACCGACTGCGGATACCTTTCCTACATGGAGCAATTCGTGCGCGAACTGTGCCGGAATTATGCCATCGACGGGCTGCATCTTGATTATATCCGCTACAACCATCTGCTTTACGGCTGGTCCAAGGATGATCAGGCTCGCTACGCAGCATCCGGTGCGGATATTGCACATCTGCGCCGCCTCATGGATAAAACCTTTATCAGCAATCAGGATCCCAATGCGATCTTTGATGCATACCGTTCGGGAGATGAAAGTGTTCTCGCCCTCGCCCAGGTCCGGCGTCTCGATGTTCTGCGCTTTGCGCAGGCGCTGACCGCATGCGCACGTGCAGAACGAAAGGAGCTGATTCTCAGCGCCGCGCTGATGCCGGAAGGCGCATATGACGACTTGGCATTTTCGGATCTGCACTACGGCCAAAGCTATCAGGATGCTGCCGGTTTATATGATTACGTCCTTCCGATGGCCTATTCGCATGCCTATCGGAAAGACAGCCGGTGGGTTCGTTCTGTCGCGGAAGGTACGCTGAAAAAAGGCCTGCGGGCCGTCATGGGGCTGCACGCCTACGACGGCGGAACCGCCGCTTCCCTGCACGCCGATATGCATGCGCTCGGGCAGATCCCCGTCTGCGGCGTATGCCTGTTCCGCTTTGGCGCCTTTGCCGTCGCTATCCCGGACGGCGCCTCCCTGCGCATCATCAATCCGCTTGATCAGCCCATCACTTCCGTAACATCAGCCGGCGGCGATGCTCTCCTTGGCGGCGCGCTTGCCCCCGGCTGCGAGACAAGGATTCCCCTGCCCCCGACCTGTTCCCTCCTGCGCGCATTCTGTGGAGACAGCGAAATCTGTCTTTATACCGCAGACCAGATCACGACAAAGAAATAAAGAGGTGTATCGCCATGTTTTCGCTTCGCCGCTATACCGCGCCAGACTTCACGCAGCCGCTCTTTACCCATGCGCCAGATGCCGTGTTCCTTCCCGCGCCGAAAGACGGCGTTGCGCCGGAAAACTTCCACGCCATGAGCATCTATCCGGAATACGTCAAGGTCGGCGGGCAATGGCTGCTTGCCGAGGAAAGCCGCATGGACTGTGCCGCCGTTTTGGAACAAGGCCGCATCGCCGTCCGCGAATTTCGCCTTCTGAAGGAGGGGGACATGGTGCTCATCGGGCGGACGGAGCGCTGCGAGGAGGGAATTTATCTGCATGCCACTGGCTTCTCCCGGCAGGAAACGGAGCAGGAGGCCTTCTCCTTCCGGCGCAGCCGCAGCCGAGAAACCGCCTATTCACAGGATTACACGGAGCTGTACGATCTGCTGCGCCATGAGCGTGAGCACGGCCGCATTGTGTGGGTTCTTGGGCCGGCGTTCTCCTTTGACAAGGACGCACGCGATGCAATGAGCTGGCTGATTGAAGCCGGATATGTACATGCCATCCTCGCCGGCAACGCGCTGGCGACGCATGATCTGGAGGGCGCGTATCTCGGCACAGCGCTGGGCCAGGACATCTATACCCATATCTCCCAGCCCAACGGACACTACAACCATCTGGAAACCATCAACCGCGTCCGTCTGCACGGAAGCATTGACGCATTCATCCGTGAGGAAGGCATGGACAACGGTATCATCTACAGCTGCGAAAAATGCGGCGTGCCCTATGTGCTGGGCGGTTCCATCCGCGATGACGGCCCGCTGCCGCCGGTGTATGGCAATGTATATGAAGCGCAGGACGCTATGCGCAGCCATCTGCGCACGGCCACAACCGTCATCTGCATGGCCACTATGCTGCACACCATCGCCTCCGGCAACATGACGCCCTCCTATCGCGTGACCGCTGACGGAACCATCCGCGAGGTATACTTCTATTGCGTGGACGTCAGCGAATTCGCCATCAACAAGCTGGGCGACCGCGGAAGCCTGAGCGCCCGCGGCATCGTCACCAATGTTCAGGACTTTGTGGTTCTCCTTCAGAAAAACCTGAGTTCAACCTGATTCACATCTGTATAAAGGAGGAATACCGGATGATTCTGTTTCCCCAGCCGCGCAGCCTTCAGCTTCTTGGCGGCACGTATTCCCTGCCGTTTGGCGCACAGCACCGTGAACTCACAGCGTTTTTCAAAGCTATCCGCAGCGGTATGCCGGGCGTCTGCGTTACGTTTTCCCCGCTGCTTGACCGGGAGGAATACCATCTTTCCATCGACGCACAGGGCGTAAGCATCCTCGTCTCTTGCGAGGAGGGACTTTTCCGCGCCATCACTTCCCTGCATCAGATGCTCCTGCGCGGCAAGGGCGTTCTCCCCTGCGTTTGCATCGAGGACAAACCCGAGCTGCCCCGCCGCGGCTACATGCTTGATATCAGCCGCGGCCGAAAGCCGAAGATGGAAACGATCAAGACCATGATCGACTTCCTTGCCGCACTCAAATACAACGAGTTCCAGCTGTATATGGAGGGCGACTGCTTCAAGTACGCGGCTTATCCCAAGGAGACCGCACATTTTGACTGCCTCACGCCCGAAGATATTCAGGAGCTTGACCGCTACTGCCGAGAGAGATTCATTGACCTCGTGCCCAATCAGAACTCGTTTGGCCATATGTATACCTGGCTGAAAAAACCGGACTTCCATCACCTCGGTCTGTTCGAGCGCGAAGACGAGGTCCCCTCCACGCTCAATCCGCTCCTGCCGGAGAGCTTTGAATTCGTCTGCAACCTCTATGCCTCCCTCCTGCCGCATTTCACCTCGGATTACGTGAACATCGGTCTTGATGAGGCCTACGGCCTTGGCCGCTATCAGATCGAGGCATACTGCCGCGAGAAAGGCAAGGACGTCGTCTTTATGGAATGGCTGAATAAGCTGAGCGACCACATTAAGGCGACCTACGGCAAGAAGGTCATGTTCTGGGCAGACATGATTTACAACTATCCTCAGAGCTATCACATGGTCCCCAAGGACGCCATCGCGCTGGAATGGGGCTATGAACTGATCCAGTCCCAGCGGATGACCGATCACTGCATTGCTTACCGCAATGCCGGTGTGCGCTACTACGTCTGTCCCTCCGTGAACACGCACGGCAGCCTGACCAGCCGTATGGATGTAACCACGTTCAACATCCGCACAAGCGCGGAGCTTGCCGTTGAGTACGGCGCGGAAGGCCTGCTGCTCACCGACTGGGGCGACGGCGGCCATCCGCAAAGCTGGGTATGGAGCATGACGCCCATCGCCCTCGCCGGTCAATACGGCTGGAACACCGGCAAGCCGCAGGACGGCGAATCCTTCAAGGCGGATTTCATCCGGAATTCCGAAGCGTTTGTCGATGAGGTCTTCTTTGGCGGTGCAAGCGTCTCGCGCCTGATGTACCGCATGGCCAACTACTATCTGCTTGAGCCTGAGCGCGTACACGTATGCACGATGAGCGCCAAGCATCTGGGCATCCCGCTGCATGAGACGCGCTACGCGCACCTGTTTGACATGAAGGACAGCGGCGATGATTTCTACTTTGACAACGTGACGGATTACGTCCGCCGCGTGATGGCGGACATCGAAAAGCTCTCCTTTGACGAACTGCTCAAGCGCGAAATCCGCCTGACTGCGCGGCTGATTGAGCTGGGCAGCGAACTGTGCAAGGTCAAGCTGCACCCGCAGCAGTCCATCGCCAAGGCGCAGGAGCTGGCCGATATGATCGACTGCATTCTGCCCGAATACACGGAAATCTGGAACATCCGCAACTATGAGATGGGCATCGAGCGCTTTGTGAATCACCTCAAATCCAGAAGGGACGAGCTTCTCGCACTATAACCCCTCTACCCCATACACGAAAAAACGTCAATCTGTCGTGTATCCGTAAAACCGTTTGTGGAGCGCATCGGTATCGATGCGCTCCACTTCTTATATCAGCATATGTGACAGCGTTGCTCGAAACCCGGCTCTCCCTCTGGGAGAGCTGTCACCGCAGGTGACTGAGAGGGCCTTGCAATCTTACCCTCTCCGTCCTCGCTGCGCCCAGCCACCTCTCCCAAGGGGAGAGGCAAGGGATGCTCTTTTGGTACACCAAAGGGTATATGGACGCGCCAACTTATCTGTCAGGCAAATTGGAATTTGTCGAATAGACAGAAACTGAAAGTTTCGTTATTTAAAGCTGGAATATGTCACTTTATATATCCCATTTTTACAAAATAATCATGATAACGTTTTCTTTGTATATCAATCATTTCATTTGAATTTACAAATGCAATGAAGTCCTTTTCAGAAATCCATTTGTATGACATTGTTTCGCCTTTTTGAAGGGTGATTGATGTCTTGTCGCAATCAGTTACACATAGAAAACAGTGGTATATAGTGTCGCATGAAGTATAACAACTAATTTCCTGTAAATCATTAGAAGAAATCCCTGTTTCTTCTAACAATTCTCTCATAGCACACGAAACCTTATCCTCGCCTTTTAATGCCGAACCGCCTGCCGTTGCCTCATAATAACCTCCATAGTTAGACTTTTGTGTGTCTCTTCTCATAAGCAAATAATCCCCATCAATGTGTCTAACCAAAATATCACTCACAAGATGATACAATCCCTTTGGTATTGGTTCCCCTCGTACCAAATCGTGGTTAGCCAGAGTTCCATCTATCATGTATCCGTCCCAAATCTCCATGATATTCACTTCCAAATTCAAGTTTGATTAGCTGATTTTACAATAGCATAATTTGCCCGGATATACAAGAACAGGCACAGCAATACGATTTGCTGTGCCTGTTCACCGTTTTATGAAACTCCCGTTTTGCACCGGTGTTTTCAATTGCTGTTTTGCTTCTTGTTTGCCTGATCCAACCGGTAATTGCGCGCATACATCGCCACATCCAGCAGCACCATGCACAGGTTGAGCACATAGAAGAACATGACGTACCACTTATATGAACCGCCGATGCTCTTCGACGCGATGCCGCAGACATAGCCGACGCAGATCATGATCAGAAAGCCAAGGCTTTTGCCCTTCGTCGTTCGCGCCTTATAGGACTTCATCACGTTCATCGGCCACGAGCAGCCAAAGCACACAACCATCAGAATCTCAAGAATCTCCGCTGCGTTCATTGGAAAAACCTCCTCATTTGAATGCTTCCATCCCCTTATTCCTTCCAGAACAGGAAATATGGGCGCTCAAAGCAATCCTTTTCAATCTCGGAAAAATCCGCGTAAGCGTCCGTCCCGTCAAGACGGACCTTTTCCTTTCGGCCCTGCTTTTCAAAGCGGTCGCTGCCTTCCTTGTACATCGGATCCCAGACCTTGATCTCGGTTCCGTTCGCTCCGGCGAGGACGATATAGTGTCCCGAATCGGAAAACACGCCGATATGCCCTTCCCTGTCACCGCGGACGTTGGCAATGATCATGCCGCGCCCTTCCTGCAGAAAGCGCAGCGCTTCCTGCCCATCTTCGGTATCGCGCACCTGCAGGCCAACATGCCTTGCAAACGCAGGCGCATAGATATACAGATCTGTGCCGTAGCCTTCGCGCGCGCCGCAGGCCTTGGCGAGCTTTGCGCTCTCCTCCGGCGGGAACGCAATCCCCAGCATGTTTTCCGCCACCATCGAAGCCGCGCAGACGCCGCAGCCATTGTTGGCGATATTGCCGTTCTTCGCGCCAACCGGAGACGGATACGGCACATGCTCATAATCCAGCTGGCAATAAAACGCCGTCTTCTTTTCAGCCATTGTCCTTCGCCTCCTCCGGCATGGTCATCCCTTCAATGCCATGCATGTTGTCCAGCACGAACTGCACAAAGACCTTCACGCCCGTCTCAAGCGCATCCTCGTCAATGTCCCAGTCCCTGTTATGCGCCGGATGGCAGCAGCCCTTTGCCTCATTGCGCATGCCAAGGCCAAAGAGCAGACCCGGCTTTTCCTTCTCGTAATAGGCAAAGTCCTCCGCGCCCGGGGAAGGCGCCAGCACAATCACCTTTTTGCTGCCGACGACCTTGCGCGCAGAAGCGGTAAACGCCTCGTACATCGCAGGATCGTTGTGCGCGCCGGGCAGCGGCTCGCCGGACCACTCAAGCGACCAGGTGGTTCTCGACTGCTCCGCCGTCAGGCGGATAAGCTCTTCCAATCTCTTCTGCGCCCACGCCATCGTCCTGTCATGCAGGCAGCGAATGGAACCCCTCAGGACGCACTTGTCCGCGTTGGCGGCGACGGTCTCGCCCGCCTGCATGCAGGTTACGCTCATCACGCAGGTATCAAACGGGTCCACCTCGCGGGAGACGAGCATCTGGATGCCGTTATAGATCTTCACGCCTGCCGCCAGCGCATCGATGCCCGCATGCGGGGACGCAACATGCACCGCCTTGCCCCCGAGCGTAATCGTAAACGCCACGGAAGAGGAATTGGTCACCCCGGGGTTGGATGAAATCACGTGCGTCTCATCCACGCAGTTCACATGGCACATGATGATACAGTCGATGTCCTTCATCACGCCATGCTCGCACATGGTCTTCGCGCCGCTGGGCCGGCTCTCCTCGCAGGGCTGGAACAGCAGCTTCACGCGGCAGGAAAGACGGTCTCGAATCGCATGCAGCGCTTTCGCCGTTCCAAGGAGCATGGCCGTATGCGCATCATGCCCGCAGGCATGCATCACGCCGTCATTTTGGGAGCGATACGGCTTGTCATGGTTGTTTTCCAGAATCGGCAGCGCGTCCATATCCGCCCGGATGCCGATGGTGAAGTCCGTCTTTTCCGGGTTGATCGTCGCCACGATCGTATTGCGTCCATACCTGTCCGCTTCGTATTCGACGCCGATGCCGTCCAGTTCGCGGCGCACAAGCGCAGCCGTCCGGTCCAGATCCCAGCGAAGCTCCGGATGCATATGCAGCTCACGGCGGATCGCCACAAGCTCATCCTGGCAGACAGGGGCGATGGTATAATCCATATGCCTTCCCTCTTTTCAAAGCAGTTAAGGGGTTATTCTGCATGCACAGATCAAACCCCTTTCCGGAAGGAAAAAGGCGGAGGCTAAGCCTCCGCCCCATGGGGTTTGATTGTGTCGATTTCGGAAAATCGATTACTGCGCGAGGTACGCGTCCAGCTGCGCCTGAGCCTCAGCCTGAACAGCCTCGATGCCGGCGGCCTTCAGTTCTTCCTTGATGGTCTCAAGCTTCGCATCGATGTCCAGCGTGCCGGTCAGCATCTCAGCAGTGTACTTCTCCATGACCGCGGAGCAGGCCGCACATTCGGCTTCCACGTTGGTCTTGTCGAAGGTGAAGGTGCCCAGGGTGGAGACGATCGCATTCTCATAATCAGCGAAGATCTCTTCCCAGTCATAGTAGGAATCGGTGGTGCAGGAAGCATTCACGACAGAACCGGTCACGAAGCCGTCCATGGACCAGTTGTTGTTGCCCTGCTCGGTGCGCTCGACAACCTTATTGCCGTTGACTTCGGTATAGTTGAAGTGCGTGCCCTCAACGCCGTAGCGGAGGATGTCGCGGAAGGTGCGGTCGGTGTTCAGCAGCTCGAGGTACTTCAGGCAAGCGATGGCCTGCTCCTCAGAAGCAGCGGCGTTGATCGCGTTCATCGCGCCGCGCATGGTCGCGGTGGACATGAACGGGCCGGCGTAGCTCGCGCCATGGACAACGATGCCCGCCCAGCTGGAGTAGCCCGCATAGTAGCCCTTCCAGGCAGAGCCGGAACGGACGGCCGCGCGGATGTCAGAACCGATGGACTCGATGGTCGCGGCGTCGGGGTTGATGTAGCCCAGATCATACCACTTGTGCAGCAGCTGGTAGCGCTCCATCAGAACCTCATCCTCCCAGAACGGGATGATCTTGTTCTCACGGTCGGTACCGGCGAGATGATACGGAGAGCACAGGTAGTTGCCCGCGATCCACTGCGCGCTGTTGGTCATACCGGTCAGGCCGCCCTTGCCCATCATCAGCGGGTAGAGGTCGTCATAGTTCTCCTTGTACGCCTTGAGCAGCGGCTCAAGCTCAGCAAAGGTCATTTCGTCCGGAAGCTCGCAGCCGATGGCTTCGAAGCGTTCCTTATCCAGACGGAAGAACTGCTGGCTGGCCATGTCCTTCAGGGTCGGCACAGCGTAGATCTTGCCGTTCAGGGAGCCGGCGACGTCCCAGTACTTCTGATCGATGGTCTCATAGAGCGCCGGCGTGGCGGTCTTGACCAGATCAGTGATGTCATAGAACATCTCGTTGATCGCGTTGTCAGCGAAGTTGTTCGCCCAGTCGCAGGTGAACGTCATGTCGTAGGGTTCGCCGGTCTGCATGCCCAGACCAAACTGCTCTTCATTCTTGAAGATGAGTTCGACTTCGACGCCGATCTTCTCAGCAGAGTAAGCGTTGGCAGCATCAACGACCATCTGGGTATCGATCGGGGCGTCGCCGCTGGCGTAGACCCACCAGACGATCTTCTGGGTTTCGGCGGAAGCGGTGCAGGCAACGGCGAGCACCAGCATCAGCGCGAGCGCGAGAGACAGGAACTTCTTCATGCGAAAACCTCCTTTAAGTTCAACTAAAGCGGCGCTTGGCCGTTTGTTGCAAAAATGGATCATCCCTTGACGGCGCCAATGGTCAGGCCGCCGACAAAGTAGCGCTGGAAGAACGGATACGAGCAGGCAATGGGCAGAACGACAACCATGACGATGGCCATGCGCATCGTTTCCGAAGGAAGATTCTTCATGGACTCTTCCCTGAAATAGTCCTCATTGCGCGCCATAAAGGAAATGTTCTTTTCGATGGAGATCAGAACGTACTGCAGCGGATACAACTCGCGATGGTTGCTGTCGATGTAGAGCATCGCGCCGTACCACATGTTCCAGTAGTTGAAGGTGAGGAACAGGCCGATCGTCGCGATAACCGGCAGGGAAATCGGCAGCACCAGCTGGGTGAAGATGCGGAGCTGGCTCGCACCGTCGATCTTTCCGGATTCGATGATGCCGTCCGGCAGCGTCGTCTGGAAGAACGTACGCATGACGATGACGTAGAACGTCGAGCACGCGCCGGGCAGGATCATCGCCCAGTAGGTATTCTTGAGATGGTAGATCTGGGTATTGACCATATAGCGCGCCACAAGGCCGCCCGAAAACAGCATCGGGATGATCAGCAGCCACGTATACAGGCCCTTCATGTAGTAATTCGGGCGGGACAGCACATAGCCCAGCGTCGAGGTGAGCACCAGACCAATCAGCGTACCCACAAGGGTGATGCCGACCGAATTGACAAACGACCGGCCGATATAGTCCTTGGACTGCCAGAGATATTTGTAGGATTCCAGCGAAAGCTCCGCCGGGAAAAAGCTGTAGCCGTTCTGGGCGATGGACGCCTCGGAAGAAATCGAAATGATGAACACGAACACCACCGGCAGGAACGTGATGATCGCCAGCAGAACGAAGATCAGCGTAAAGAGCGCATTGGTCGTCGGTTTGATGCAGTTAAAGCGGTTAAAACCATCCTGCGGAATCCGCTTTGCCTTCTTTTCCATGGCTTATACCTCCCTCCTGCCGGAATCAGAACAGACCGCTTTCCGGATCAATCTTCTTGACAACGATGTTGGCGATGATCAGCAGGATGCAGCCCAGCACGCTCTGCAGCAGCGCCACAGCAGAAGAATAGTTATAGTTGTTGCTCTGGATCAGCGCCTTGTGCACGTAGACATCAAGCGTCTGCGTGACGTTGATGAGGGAGTTGGAGTCGCGCGTGACCTGAAAGAAAAGGCCAAAGTCCGTGGAGAAGATGCTGCCCACGTTCATGATGAACATGATAGAAATCACCGGACGCAGCAGCGGAACGGTAATCCCCCACGTTTGCTGCCACTTGTTCGCGCCGTCGATGACCGCGCTCTCATAAAGGCTCTGGTCGATGCCGGTGATGGTCGCCATATACACGACCATCGAGTAGCCAAAGGTCTTCCATGTATTGATGAATACCAGCAGATACGGCCAGTATTTGGGATCCTGATACCAGAGAATCGCCTCGCCGCCCATGGAGACGATCAGCGAATTGACGAGGCCCTTGTCCGTGGAGAGGAAAGCAAAGACGAAATAGCTGATGACCACCCACGACAGGAAATGCGGCAGGAATACCGCAGTCTGGCAGACCTTGGCCACCTTTCGCGAATACAGCTGGGTGATCATGATCGCCAGCGCAACCGGCAGCGTAATGCCAATGATGATGAATATGATATTATATCCGACGGTATTGCGGAAAATATTGGCGATATCCGGCGAACGGAACAGAAACTCGAAGTTCTTAAGGCCCACCCATTTGCTGGAGACAAACAGGCTGTAGAGGAAGCCCTTGCCGGGCTTATACTTATAGTTCTTAAAGGCGAAGACGATGCCGAACATCGGCACATAGCAAAAGGCGATCAGCCATGCGATCGTCGGCAGAGAGAGCAGCGTAAGCTCCAGATCGTCCCATGTGAACTTTCTGCGCTTTTTCCTGATCGGCGCAGCCTCACCCTTGACGGCCAGATTGTCCTTGCGCATCCTCCGCACCTCCGTTTCTGGATACAGGAAAGAACACGGCTCTCCCGCAGCAGATTCAGTATAGCACAGTCCACATGCGATAGCAAGCATTTTTCAACCCTTTTTATAAATACATTATTCATTAAAGGGAATTGTACATTCGCGTCGAATAGATAAGTAATTGGTATGCCCATCGGGCGTCAAAGCGCAAAGAAGGAGGCGAAGCGCATGCAGCAAGGTCTGCTGATCGGCATCGACGGAGGCGGCACACATTCCACCGCTGTAGCCGCATGGCCGGATGGACGGATTGCCGCCGTCGCCCATGGCGGAGGATTGAATTACCACAACATCGGCGTGGATACCGTGCGCCGCCGCCTTCAGGATATGGTACAGGAGCTGTGCGAAAAGGCCGGCGCGCCGCTGCATCGTGTTTGCGTGGGCATGTCCGCGCTGGACGGCCCTGCCGACGAACAGACGCACGCGCTGTTCACTTCCGATCTCATCACCCGCGAGCAGCTGGATCTTCAGTCGGATGCATACATCGCGCTGATGGGTTTTACGCGCGGCGAGCCCGGCATGATCGTCATCTGCGGCACGGGTTCCATGCTCCTGCTGCGCGACGAAGCGGGCGCTCAGCATGTCAGCGGCGGCTGGGGCTATCTCCTCGGGGATACCGGCAGCGGTTATACCCTCGCGCGCGAGGGACTGATTGCTGCCATCGACGCAACCGAGGGCCTTGGCTGTCCCACAGTGCTTGAATCCCTCGCCTGCCGGTATTTCGGCACATCCACCCTGCGCCAGACGATCGACTGCATCTACGCGCCGGATTTTACGCCCGACCGGATGGCAGGCTTTGCGCGGCATGTGATTCAAGCGGCAGACGACGGGGATACGGCGGCAAGCGACGTCCTCCAGAGCAACATGAACCGCCTCGCGCGGCAGACCGTATGTCTGCTTGAAAAGGCGCCCGCTGCCAGACGCGTAGGCCTGTACGGCGGCATATTTGCCCACAGCGAAAAGGCGCAAGCCTGCTTCACCCATACGCTGCGCGCGCTCGCGCCCCGGGCGAAAATCTGCGCGCTTGAATACACGCCCGAGTTAGGCGCAATCATCCACCTGATGCAAAAAGAAGGTCTGCTCAGCCAGGAGCGGCTCAGCCTTTTAAAACAAAGCTATGAGGAACATTTGCGATGAGTACAATCAATACCTATTTTGATAACCTGCAGGCGCTGCTTGCCCGTACGCTTGAAACCCAGCAGTCTTCTATGGAAACCGCCGCCCGCAGGATTGCGGACTGCATGAAGGGCGGCGGCATGATCTATACCTTCGGCACAGGACACGGTCATCTGCTCGCGCTGGAAATCTTCTATCGCGCAGGCGGCATGGCGCGCGTCTGTCCGATCATGGACGACAAGCTGATGCTGCACGTCAGCGCAGCGGGCAGCACGCTGGAAGAACGCAAGGAAGAATGGGTTCCCCTTCTCCTTGAGCGCTATCCCATTAAGGAAAACGACATCCTGATTTCCATCTCCAATTCCGGCAGAAACGCTGTGCCGGTTTTGCTGGCCAGGGAAGCGCGGGCGCGCGGCGCATATGTCATCGCGCTCACCAGCATGAACCACACAACCGCCGTCACCTCCCGCAACAGCCTGAACCTGCGTCTGTTTGAAACCGCCGATCTGATTCTTGACAACGGCGGCGTGCTGGGCGACGCGGCGATCTCCTTTGCAGACGGCTCCATGGTCGGCCCCACCTCCACCGCAGTGGGCGCAGCGATGCTGCAGGCGATCGTCTGCCGTGTCAAGGAGCTCTCCCTTGATGAGGGCTTTGAGGCCGACTTCTTTAAGTCCAGCAACGTAGACGGCGGCGATGCATGGAATGACCGCCTGATTGAACGCTATAAAGATATGATCCCCGGTCTTCTTTAAGAAGGAGGAACGTTATGCGCGCAGGCTTTGGCAAATCGGAACTGACGCCGCCCATGGGCGTCGAGCTTGCAGGCTACGGCTATTATCTCGGCCGGTGCGCACAGTCCGTGCGCGATCCGCTCTATGCGCGCGCCCTGCTGCTTGAAGATCATGGCGAACGAGCGCTGATCATCAGCTGTGATCTGCTCGGCCTCAGCCGCGGCGTTTGTGCGCAGGTCTTTGATCACGCCGCTGCGCTTGGCATTGCGCAGGAGCGCGTAATGATCGTCAGCATCCACACGCATACAGGCCCCACGATCAAGTATCATGAGGGCTGCGGCTTCGTCAGCGACGAATATGTGAATACCGTCGCCCCGATCATCTGCCGGGCAATCGATGCGGCTGCAGATGACCTTGATGAGGTCACTGCGCTCGATTTTGTCTCTGCGCCGTTTGACGGCGAGCACATCTACAACCGCACCATCAAAGACGGCCCGGTCGATCGTACTGTGCGCGGCTTCACCTTCCGCCGCAGGAAGCATTCCCCCATCGCCGCCGTCAGTGCAGCCTGCCATGGCGTATTCCGCGGGCGTGTCACAGCGGTCTCTGCCGACTTTGCCGGTGAGATCTGCCGCATTCTGGATACTCAGGGGATGCAGACGATCTACCTCAACGGACTTTGCGGCGACATCGATCCAACCAAGCAGGACGATGCGCTGCTTGATTCCTTCGCCGCGCTGGTTGCACGTCATTTCACGCAGGATAGCCGCACGCTTTCTCCGTCTCTGCGCGGCGAGACGCTCCCCTTTACCCTTCAGCTGCTCCCCGTCACCATCGATGACATTCATGCCGCTGCCGAGCAGGCAGAGCGCCGAGCTGGCGGCGAGGACATGCCTGCCGCGCGTGTCGCCCGGACATGGGAGCGGGAAATGCTTCAGAAATTCTCCGCACTTGAAACAAAGGAGCATATCACCGCCAAGCTCCTGATTCTGGGCGGCGTGCCCGTTCTTGCGCTCCCCTTTGAGGGCTTTACGCAGATCGGCATGGATATCCGCCGCCTGTGCGGCCGGGAGGACGCGCTGATTCTGGGCTGCGCAGAGGAACTGCTCGGCTATCTTCCCACCAAAGACGATATTTCGCGCGGCACCTATGCGGCGCTTGAATCCACATTTCTTTACAAGCGTCTGCCCGTTGTTCCCGGGGAAGCGGAACGCCTCGGTCAGGAAATGGGCGCTGCACTCGAAAGGATTCTTACATGAAATCACTTGATCAATCCGCCATCCGAAAGCAAAACATCCGCAGGATCCTCGATCTGCTGACCGTTCAGGCTCCCCGCACACGCCAGTCTCTTGCGGAGGCGACGGGTCTGAGTTTAATGACGGTCACCAATCTCGTCGATCAGCTCAAAGAGCAGCAGGTGCTGGAGCTTGCGCCTGTTCCGCGCTGCGGCGGGGATCGTCACAGTTCCGGACGCAAGGCGGAAAACATCTCCCTTCGCGGCAGCGGTCACGCCTGGCTGATCGTCGATCTCTCCGGAAAGCATTTCCGCTATACCCTGCTCGGCTTTGATCTCGCCGTCCTGCATGAACACAACTGCGCTGCGGAAGGTGAATATCTCTCCCGGCTGACCGCATTTCTCAGTGCGATCCGCGAGGAAATCTCCGCGCCGCTGGCGGGTCGTTCTCTGCTGGGTGTCGCCGTCGTTACACCGGGCCCCTATGAAATCAGCTGCGATACGGTGTACAATCAGCGTCTGCCCGAACTCAATGATGTAAGAATCAAGGCTCTGATGCAGCGCTGCCTCGGCAATTTTGATTACTACGTAGATGAGGACGTCAAATTCGCCGTGCGGGCGTTTGCGCCCATGAGCAATCAGGATTCCTGCGAGCTGCTGTATTATCTGTTTATCGGCGAGGGCGTCGGGGGATCCGCCGTGCATAACGGCAACATGCTCCGCGGCCTGAATGCCACGGCGGGCGACGCAGGCCAGCTGACCACGCCGGAGGGCGTCACCTATGAAAGCCTGATTTCCCTCTCCTCTTTTGCCGCGTTGCTCGGCTGCGGCGCGCAGGATAACGAGCGGCTCCTGCAGCAGCTTGAGGCGTATGCCGCCGAACATCCTAAAGCCTATCTTTCCGCGCTGCAAAAAGCCGCGGCAACGGTTGGCGATATGCTCTACAATGTGCTCTGGGTGCTTGATCCTGGACATATCATCATCGATTGTCGCTATGTGTTTTCATTCCGGGAGGAATTCATCGGATTCATTGCCGAATACATCGCACGTCGCCTCGCCGCCGCCGGGAAAAGAATGCCCACCATTGCCGCTGCCCCACAGGGAATGAGCAGCGTCGTGCGCGGCGCTGTTCAGGTGCTGCAGCGCGAATGGATCGAGCGAATTCTCTCCTGATGCACCCAGTATTATCCTGCCTGTGTCCTGCACAGAGGAACACAGGCTTTTTCATTTGCAAAGGAGTGTACCGTATGTTTCTGCATGCTAAAAACGGCACCATCTCCCTCGCAGGCGATTCCATGCATTACATCCGCTTCGGCAGCGGCAGCAAAACCCTCGTCATGCTCCCCGGTCTCGGCGACGGCCTGACCACCGTCAAGGGCACCGCGCTGCCCATGGCGTTCATGTATCGCGCTTATGCCGGGGACTACACGGTTTATATGTTCAGCCGCAGGAATCATCTGCCTGCGGGCTGCAGCACGCGCGACATGGCCCGCGATGTAAAGGACGCGATGGAGGCGCTGGATATCCAAAAAGCCGATCTCATCGGCGTGTCCATGGGCGGCATGATCGCGCAGCACTTCGCAGCAGATTACCCCAAGTGCGTCAGAAAACTCATCCTTGTTGTGACCTCTGCGGAGCCCAACCCCATTTTGTCCGAGTCCATCCACGAATGGACAGCGCTTGCCCGACGCGGCGATCATACGGCCCTCATGGACAGCAATGTGCGGCGCATGTACTCTGATGCCTACTACCGCAAAAACCGATACCTGATCCCCATCATGGGCAGGCTTACCAAACCCAAATCCTATGACCGCTTCTTCATTCAGGCTGACGCCTGCCTGACCCACAACGCTGCAGACCGCCTTGAAACAATCGAAGCGCCCACGCTGGTTATCGGCGGCGCGCAGGACCGCGCGCTCGGCGGCGACGCCTCACGGAGAATCGCTGCGTCCATCCCCGGCGCCAAACTTAGCATCTATGCGCAATGGGGACACGGGCTATATGAGGAAGCCAAAGACTTTAACCAGCTCGTGCTCGGATTCCTGCGAAACGGATAATCCCCGCCAGAGCCGGACGATCTGCAAATCCTGCGCGTGGGTCGATCGCCCAATTCCGCATTTCATCTGTCAAAAAGCCGCTTTGCATGCTATGCAGAGCGGCTTTCGGATTTAAAATATAAAGTCAATCGCGCTTTCTATCATTCCCCGATGATCTGTCCATCCGGGCTGATGGCCACAATGCGAACCGGGATCTCTTTTCTGCCGAGCTGCATCGTCATTTGAACCGCGCAGCTCAAAGCGCCGCAGCACGCCGCGCGCTGATGCGTCGCCTCGCCTGTCTGATTGGGCACGCTTTACATTGACAGCCTGCGTCAGTCAGCGTACAATAAGAAAAAGCACCCCTTCGATTGTTTTCATGCAATCGAAGGCGCGCTTTGCTGATGATCAATCGCGGCTGAGCTCGTCCGCCAGCGCTTTGAGCTGCGCCCGGCTGTCCTCGCTCAGAGCGGAGAGAATCTTCACCTGCGTATCGGCAAAAGTCAGATTCTTGCAGCCCTCCAGCATGCCGCGCATGACCTTGGCCGCCGTAGGCGCCCAGGATCCGTTCTCCATCAGCGCGACCGTGCGGTTTTGATAATTCCGCTCTGTCAGATGGCTGATAAACGCACGCATGACAGGGAATACGCCCGCATTGTACGTCGGTGCCGCCAGAACAAGACGGTCATAACGGAAGGCATCCTCAACTGCTTCCGCCATATCATCGCGCGCGAGGTCGAACAGGGAAACCTTTTCATTCTTCCCGCGCAGCGTTTCAGCAAGAAGCTCCGCAGCCGCCTTTGTATTTCCATACATGGATGCATAGGCGATCACGACCCCCCGATCCTCCGGGCGATACGCAGACCACAGATCATACAGGCGGATGCATTCCGCTGCATTCTCGCCAAGCACCGGACCGTGGAGCGGATAAATCGCTGCGATCTCCAGTGCAGCCGCTTTTTTGAGAAGCGCCTGCACCTGCGCGCCATACTTGCCGACGATACCAAAGTAGTATCTGCGTGCTTCACAGGCCCATTCTTCCTCCACGTCCAGCGCGCCGAATTTGCCAAAGGCGTCCGCAGAAAACAGCACCTTCGCAGAAGCGTCGTAGGTCATCATCACTTCCGGCCAGTGGATCATCGGCGCAGCAATGAAGGCCAGCTCATGTCTGCCCAGAGAGAGCCTGCTCCCCTCGGCAATAACGATCCTCTGCTCAGCATAATCGCAGCCAAAGAAATTCTTCATCATGGCAAACGCCTTCGCAGACGCCACCACAACCGCGGCAGGATAGCGATCAAGGAAAGCTGCGATGCTCGCGGAATGATCAGGTTCCATGTGGTGAACCACCAGATAATCCGGCTCGCGCCCGTCAAGCGCTGCGCTCAGATTGTTCAGCCATTCCCCCGTAAAGCGGCAATCCACGGAATCCATGACGGCAATCTTATCGTCGAGGATGATATATGAATTGTAGGACATGCCATGAGGCACGACATACTGTCCTTCAAACAGGTCAATGTGATGGTCGTTTACGCCCACATATTTGATATCGTTTAACACAATATACAGCTCCTTTATCCAATCAGTTAATTTGCGCGTCAGGTCTAAGTATAATCGCCCGGGCTGGAAAAGTCAATTTCCGGAGGCGCTATACAGTGTGATCTTGTCACGGAAAAAAACGGAAACCTGCCGTATACTGCTGCTAAAAAAGATGCAATGATAGAGCCATCCCCATGAAATGCCGGGCAGACTTCTGTCCGATATCCGCTGAAAGGAGAACCTGAATGCAGTACTTTATCGCTTTCCTTGAAGGCATCATCACCTTCATCTCCCCCTGTCTGCTGCCCATGCTGCCGATTTATATTTCCTACTTTGCCGGCGGCGGAGAGCGCACAACCGGTAAAACGCTCAAAGGCGCGCTGGGCTTTGTCACGGGCTTCACCGTCGTGTTCATCGCGCTCGGCGCGCTGGCCGGAACTGTCGGCAGCTTTTTGCGAGAATACCAGACAGCCGTCAATCTTGTCTCCGGCCTGATCGTCATCCTCTTCGGTCTGAACTTCCTCGGCGTGCTCAAGCTGAATCTGTTCAAGGGCAGCCAGAGAAGCATCGATACGCAGAACATGAATTTCTTTTCGGCGCTGGTCTTTGGCGTGATCTTCTCCGTGGGCTGGACGCCCTGCGTCGGCGCCTTCCTGGGCTCTGCGCTGATGCTGGCCTCCCAGCAGGGACACGTTCTGGAAGGCATGCTGATGCTGCTTTCCTACTCGCTGGGTCTGGGCATTCCCTTCATCCTCAGCGCTGTACTGATTGACTATCTGAAAAACGCATTCAACTGGATCAAACGAAACTACGCGGTAATCAACACCATCAGCGGCGCGCTGCTCATTCTGATCGGCATCCTGATGGCAACCGGAACGCTCGGGCGGCTGCTGAGCCTGCTCAGTTAGGAGGCATTATGAACAACAAGAAAACTCTGTTGATCCTCTCCCTCGTCTTTGTTTTGCTGATTGGCGGCGCATCCGCGCTATATGCCAAGCTCGGCCAGTCCCTTGCGCCGGATCAGCTCGCCGTGCAGGCAACGCAGCCGAAAACAGAAGCCGCCGCGACCAGTACGCCCGAGGCTCCTCAAACCGAAAGCGAACAAGCAACGCCCACGCCTGCCAGTCCCCAGCAGCCTGAAAGCGCACAGGCGACCCCGGAAGTCGCCGGGCCCCCGCAGCCCAAGGACGAGCAATCCGACACAACCGCAGAAGAACCCATGCTCGCTCCGGATTTCACCGTCTATGACGCCGAAGGAAACGAAGTACACCTCTCCGATTTCTTCGGGAAGCCCATCGTACTCAACTTCTGGGCAAGCTGGTGCGGCCCATGCAAGATGGAGATGCCGGACTTCCACGAGAAATATCTGGAGCTTGGTGAAGAGATTCACTTCCTGATGGTCAACATGACCGACGGGGCCAGAGAAACCGTAGAAGTTGCATCCGCATTCATCGAAAAGAATGCGTTCACCTTCCCCGTCTTTTATGATACGGCGGTCGATGCAGCGATGACCTACGGCGTATACTCCCTCCCGACCACATACTTCATCAACGCCGAGGGCCACCCCATCGCGCAGGCCACCGGAGCCATCAGCGCAGACACGCTGCAGCGCGGCATCGATATGATCAAGTAAATCTCAAGCAGCCGAAAAGCATAAACGGGGCTGTCAGAATCAAACCGGGTACTCTGAATTCTCTCCAGAATACCGGTTTCTGATTCTGACAGCCCCATTATCATCTCTATAGCGGATGAGCTGCTCAGAGCGCCTTTAAAAAGCGGGCCGCCATTGCAGGCCATGCGGCGCACTCCGTTCTCTGCAGCGATGCATCCGTGCTGGTTATTTCATTGGCAAGGCTGAGTCCATGCCTGCCCGTGGGGAAGATATGCATCTCTGTCGTCACGCCCGCCTGCGAAAGCGCGAGCGCCATGCGCAGGCTGTTGCGCACGGGAACCGTCTCATCATCAAACGTGTGCCACAAAAACGTCGGCGGAAAGTGCTCGCCTACGGCATGAAGCACATCATATTGTCCATGTATCCGCCTGTCCTCCGTGCCCGAAAGATGCACAAACGATCCCCTGTGCGCGTCGTCGTCGCTGACAATCACAGGATAGCACAGCACGGCTGCATTGGGCCGAACGTCCTCAGGCGAAAGACCGATTTCCTCCCAGATTTCGCGCCTGTGCCAAAGGGCGCTAACGCTCGCCGCCAGATGGCCGCCCGCCGAAAAGCCCATGATCGCAATCCTGTCAGGATCCGTGTGAAGCGCCTGCGCGTTTGCGCGGACATAGGCGACTGCCGCCGCCGCGTCGTGCTGGGGCAGCGGAAAGACATGCTCCGCCGCTTTTTTATACCACTGCGCCGCCTCGTGGTCACGTTTCTTATCCTCTGGCGCATATCCTACACGATACCAGACCACAAACGCATTGAAGCCCTCCGCAAGAAAGCGCAGCGCAATCGGCTCTGCTTCCCGTTCGCTGCAAAACTCATAACCGCCGCCTGGGCAGATCACAACCGCAGGACGGCGAATCTGTTCATTGATCTCCCTTGAAACATGCGGCACATAAACGTCCACGGCGATTTCCGCGCCGCGGGACGAGGGCACATAAATCCGATGTCCAATCATACGCATCCTCCTGCTGATTCATCTGTATGGATTATACCAGAAAACCACACAATAGCAAATAGCTGCGGAAAATCCGAATGTCTCTATTCTCTCTGCGTCCTGAATCCCGCCGCATTTCACATCCGCCTTGACAGCCTATTCTCCCGGTTTTATAATCAAATCAACAACGATATTTACTCCCTCTGCTTTCAGCAGTAACCGACGATGAGGAAGAGCTTATGGCATTTTTACAAACGCAATTCTACTCCAAAGCGCTCAACGTCTGCGTGACGGCCAATGTCATCCTGCCCGAGCCCGATCTGGGTATCGGCGTGGATGCGAGCCTTGTCGGCGCGCCGCCCAAGGTTCTGTATCTGCTGCATGGATACAGCGACGATCATTCCATCTGGATGCGCCGAACCAGCGTGGAGCGCTATGCTTCCCGCTATAATCTGGCTGTGATCATGCCCGCGGTCAACCACAGCTACTACACCAATGAGGTACACGGGGAACGCTACTGGGACTACGTCGCCCATGAGCTTCCCGAAACCATGCAGCGCTTTTTCCGCCTGTCCGCCAAGCCCGAGGATACCTTTGTCGCCGGTCTCTCCATGGGCGGATACGGCGCCATGAAGCTCGCGCTGACCCATCCCGAGCGCTTCGGCGCAGCCGCCAGCTTCTCCGGTGTGGTCGATATCGCGAAGATGCGCGGACGCGATGCCGCTCGCGTGATCACCGCAGACAATGTCTTTGGCGAAAACGCGGTGATTGCCGGCACCGACGCCGACCTGTTCCATCTGCTTGACAAGAACGCCGGCGCCGCGCACAAGCCCAGACTCTATGTCTCCTGCGGAACGGAGGATTCCCTCTATCCGCAGCATGTCAGGTTTATCCCCGCGCTCGAAGAAAAAGGCTGGGACGTCACCCGATACGACAAGCCCGCCACCACGCATTCCTGGGTTTTCTGGGATGAAGAGATCGCCAAGTTCATTCCGTGGATGCTCGGCGTGTGACGCCATGTAAAAAGACTGCTCCGACAGGCAGTCTTTTTGCATTTATTTGCCTTCCTTTTCGGCGCTGTCCAGCACCTTCTTATACGGCGCAAGCATCCCTTCATTCATCGCATTGCCCATCTTCGCCTTGATCTTCGGCGAGGACAGCAGCGCACCCACCAGATACATCTTAAGCATGGTCGGCCATTGCTTCTGCGGAAAATCATACTGACCATGCGCCTTGTAAAACCGGTGATCCGCCTTCATCATACCCTGCATAATCCAGATGAGATCGCGGAACACCTTCATGCCGCCCACGCCAAAGAAATTCTGCGGCGGCACATAGCGGTTTTTCAGCGCATAATCAAGCGCCGCGGCCAGCTGGTCAATCTCCATGTCCGGATTCTGTTCATCCGTCGCCACGCCGGCAAGGAAATTGCCGCCCACCTGCGCCCGGGCCTCAACGATCATCTGCAGATTCTGTTCCCTGCTGTAATCGCCGCTGATCAAATACGCAAACGGCATGCCCATCGTAACTGTCCTGTGACCGTTGCAGAACTGCCTGTCGTCGTAAAGCTTGAATGCCGCGCCCATGGAATGATCTCGAATCGTAAAGGCATAGACAATGGCCTGCGCCGTCTGGATGCTGCCACGCAAAAATTCATCAAAGCCATCCTTATAGACGCATTTTCCCGAAACTGCGCAGTGAAAGCAACCCAGACATCCGCCGATAAACGGATACTCTCTGATGTTGACGACGCGCGTCTGATACGGCAGCGCGGCGCGGAATCGCGCAATCATCGCGTCAAGCTGCGCATTCTCCGCCTCGCAGTCCGTGACGATCACCACATCGCCCTGCTTCTGCGCACCCCCTTGCGGCAATACCGTCACAGGGCGATGCGCCGGCACATATGCACTCTGCCTTGCAGGTTCATAGACGCCGCTGTTCACACACCAGCAGACGTATTCAAAGAACGCCTGAGCATCCTTGCGCCCCTTTTCCTGCAGAAGATCGTCCATATCCGCAGACAGACCGCGGACATAGCGCAAGCCCATGTCCTGACAATTGTCCTGAATATAGCGATGCGCCGTCACATCGTAAAAGTGCTTCGACGTTGTGATCTGCGTCGCATACTTCCCCTCAAGCGACACACCGGACGCCTTGAGCAGCTCGATCCAACGATGCAGCTGAGAGGGCGCGATAAACGTATACACCGGATACGCAAAGAGCAGCACATCCGCCCTCTCAACGGCCTCCAGCGCCGGCGAAAAATCCCGCTCCATCGCCTTAATCCGCTGCCCGACATGCAGCACCTCGAACTGATGCGCCGGATTGCACTTTTCCAGATACCGGACCGTCTGGAGCGTGATGCTGTATTCACCCTTCGGGCTTCCGTTGAGAACCAGAATGTTCACATGCATTCTCCTCCCTGCGTTTTTCCTGATTGATCAGCTTACCCGATCTTCCCGCTCGTCCACCATGCGCATTTCGTTCGCGTCCTTTGCTCCGCAGTTGATTTCCTCCGGCGCATGGTATGTCGGGACAACCTGCTTCATCGCGCAGCGAACGATTTCGTTATCCTCCGTCTTCACTGCGCTGCGCAGAATCTCGAGCTTCTTTTCAATCTCGCCGCGGCTGAGCGGCTTATCCCGTTCTACAAAGATCAGGCGATTCTCTGTTTTATCCAGTTCTTCCGTCTTGATGAGCAGCTCTTCATACAGCTTCTCACCCGGGCGCAGGCCCGTCTCAATGATGTTGATGTCCTTATACGGCTCATAGCCGGAAAGGCGAATCATGTTCTCCGCCAGTTCCAGAATTTTGACCGGCTTGCCCATATCCAGCACATACAATTCGCCGTTCTTCGCCATCGCGCCCGATTCAAGCACCAGCTGGCTGGCCTCCGGAATCGTCATGAAGTAGCGGATAATCCGCCTGTCCGTCAGCGTCACCGGGCCGCCGTTCATGATCTGCCGCTTAAACAGCGGAATCACCGAACCGTTGCTGCCCAGCACGTTGCCAAAGCGCGTCGCGCTGAAATTTGTCTTGCTCTGCGCGCGGCTCAGCACAATCATCTCGCACATGCGCTTGGTCGCGCCCATCACGTTCGTCGGATTGACCGCCTTATCGGTGGAGATCATTGTGAATTTCTTTACGCCGTGCTTTTCAGCCGCCTCCACAATGTTGAGCGTACCAAAGACATTGTTCTTTACCGCTTCGCAGCAGTTATGCTCCATCAGCGGCACATGCTTGTGCGCAGCGGCATGCAGCACGATATCCGGGTGATACTTGGCAAACACGCAGTCAAGCGCCTTCGCATCGCAGACCGAAACGATCTCCACCTGCACGTTCAGCGTAACGCCATAAGCGATTTTCAGTTCCTGCTGGATATCGTACGCGCCGTTTTCATACACATCAAGAATGATCAGCTGGCGGGGCTGCATTTTTGCAATCTGCCGGCAAAGCTCGCCGCCGATCGAGCCGCCGCCGCCGGAAATCAACACCGACTTGCCGCGATAATACGCGCGCGTCCTGCCCCCGGTAAAGTCCATCGGCTGGCGGAAGAGCAGTTCCTCAATATCAAATTCGCGCAGGCTGCGCTTGCCGTTTTCTACGGTCTGCGTCAGCGGATAATCGTAAACCTTGATCTTACAGCCTGTCATCTTATACAGGTCATAAAGCTCCTTTTTGCGCTCTGCAGCCATCTGCGGCAGCGCAAATACGATTTCCTGCACCGGGTAGCTCATCAGCCTCTCCTGCGTTGCCTCCATCTCGGAAAGCACCGGGATGCCATTGATGCTGCGCCCGATTTTTTCTTTATCGATATCGATGAAGCAACAGGGCCTGTATGCGGAGCGCGGGTTATTCGCCAGCTCCTCCGCGAGCATCACGCCAACGCGTCCCGCGCCGACCACGGCAATGTTGATCTTCGGCGTGATGTTCTTTCGCTCGCTTTCGCGCTGAGCCGGACTGTCGTGGATATCTGTCAGCCCCGCCGTCATCCTGCGCAGAAACTGCGCAAAGCGATTCCCCTCGTACTCATACAGATACTGATAGACAAAGCGGATCGTCATCCCGCACAGCAGATTGAGCGCGATGATGCACAGCGTACGCACAAACGAAATCTTGTAATCTCCGGGCATGCTCACGCTCTGAATCACATAAAAGCTGATACCGGCAAAGAAATCTGAAATGATCATCTGCATGTACGCCATCGTACCGCCGTAACGCCAGATCTGCCTGTATACGCCGCTCACCATGCGCCAGCCATATACCGTACCGATGCTCACAGCCGTCTGCAGCATGACGGCCATGACCGCCAGATGTTCATCCTCGCTGGGATAAATCACCAGCATCAGCCAGTCTACCATGAGCAGCAGAAGCAGATCGCATAACATGAGCTTGAGCTTATGATGGTTGCTCTGCTCCAGCCGATTATCTCGTAACATCGCTCTGTTTTCCCCTTATATTTCCATGAAGGCCGGTTCCTTCGGTCCTTCTTCCCAAGAAACCTATCCATGACAATAGTTTTACACTTTATTATACCTCACCGATATTCTTTTTTCAACCGATATTTAGATGCGCCGCCCGTTCCATACAAGCGCAAAAGCAGAGCCCAAAGGCTCTGCATATATTGGTTTATCCGTTCACCGGCATGTCATCCGCGGGCAGCGCACCCACCGTATCGCCGCGCTGGATTTCAAATCCATGTACCTTGCCGTCGTCTCCGCCGACAAAGACCGTCAGCCAGATATCTTCTTCCACCTGCGTTCGCGCCATGCGGCACGCGCCCCAATCATTGTGAATCACTTCATCCTGAAGATGCCATGTCGGATTGGTCAGAGCGATCATCTGCTCAGCGTCCTTCGCCGCAGAGAGCACATCCTCATCGCTGATATTCATCACCGACGGACCGGGATTCGCGTCCCAATCGCGCTGATTCGCCCAATGTGCCGAAACCAGTTCCTTGGTCTCCCAATCATACATCACCTGTGCATAGGTTTTATATCCTTCTGCCGTGATCCACGAAAACATGGCGCCATAGCTTCTTCGCCCTTCGCTGTCCCATGCCTGTCTGCCCTGCACATCGAATACAACAGGCACATATCCGCCATCGTTAAACACATGCTCAAGGCCCATTGAAAGCGGTGCATCCAGCGCATTGAGCACGCGGCGAGCCTGCTTCTCAACAGCATCATGATCAATCTCGCCGGTCATATCGTGATAACCCATATCCACCAGCATCGCCACGAATTCCTCGTCCGTCGCCGCGCGGTACGGGCGGATGGTAAAATCCGGCAGGCCGCAGAAGTAGCGGCTGTCCAGCTTCGGCTGGATCGCCCGGATTTCGCCCGCAGCAGTCACATCCAACAAGCCGTGCTCAATGAGCCGCGCCAGCGTGGAGTATCGATCGCGCTCTTCCTCGCCGAGGAAGCGGTTGGTTTCGATTCCGCCGCCGCGGGCGCAATTGCGTGCGCTGAGCGCATAGGGATCAAACGTAAGTCCCAGCTGATTGTATGCGTCAATCACGGCGAGGATCTGCTCATCCGTCATGCACGGGCCGGGCAGAATCACAAATGCCTTTTCGCCCGCGTAGTCCGCCGGATCCAGCGCGTATACGCCCACGATAACGTCTTCCATCTTGTTCAGGATGCTCTCGCCCGTGTAGGCAATCCTGCCCGCCTTGTAATCCGAGAGCAGCTTTTCGGCACGCAGGCTTTCGCCCGCCGTCATGCGCGGGCGCTGCTCTACGTCATGGTAGCATTCGCCGTCGAATTTGCTCTCCACCCAGCCTTCGGCGTTTTCCCAAACCGGGAACCAGTCACCATAGCCTGCGTAGTAGCTCTCATCCGGCAGATAGGAAACCTCCTGCGAAGCGATCTCTGCCATCTCCACATCCGGCGCAGCCTCCACCACGCCCTCGGTCACCCCAAGCGTCGCCGCAGGCAGCAGGCACAGCAGCAGTAAAGTTGTCCACAGAGTCTTGTTTTTCATGTTGATTCAGCTCCTTTCTGTGGATATATTAACGCTAAAAACGTTTCAGAGTCCTCGAGAAGTTGTATCAAAGTGGTAAACAACCGTCGTACCTTCGCCCGGTACAGAATCGATCATCAAGCTGCCGCGATGCAACTGCGCAATCCTTTTACAGAGCGTCAGCCCCAGCCCTGCGCCGCCTTGCGCCCGCGCACGGGACTTGTCCGCCTTATAATACGGTTCAAACGCACGCGCCGCCTGTTCTCTCGTCATGCCGCAGCCGCGGTCAATTACGTCAAAGCCGTCCTGCCGCATGTGCACACATACAGGCGCCTCTCCGCCCGCACGCTGCGCATTGACAATGAGGTTGCGCAGAAGCTGAATCGTTAGCTCCCGCTCGGCGAAAAACAGCGCATCCTCGCCAGAAAGGCTCACGTTCTCAAAGACCGAAACCGCTTCCCTCGCCATCTCCATAGAAGAAAAACGAACAAATTCCGGCGCAGCATGCTCAAGCCGCGTCAGCTGCAAGAGCCGCTCGTCCATATCAGACAGGCGCTGCGCTTCACACGCCATGGTTTCCAGCAGCGCGTCACGCTCATTCTGGGGCAGTCTTGCCCGCTGCATCAGGCGGCAGCCTGCGACAATCGCGGTCAGCGGCGTACGCATTTCGTGTGCCAAGGCATCGATGAATTCCTGCCTCTGCTGCGCCAGCAGCCTAAACGGCCGAGCCAGCCAACCGGAGAGTAAAGCCGACAGTGCACCGCACAGCAGCACACCCAAAAGACTTAGGCCACCCGCCCAGCCTGCCAGATCCCGCCGCAGTGCATAGACCGCAGAAACATCCGACACCAACAGCAGCGTCAGGTCTTCGTTAAGCCTATGCGCAATGTACAGCGTCTCGTTCGGCCGATTCAGCAGCGTTGCGCGCCCACTCGTACCGATCAGCTCGTCAAGCGCATCCGCATCGCCAATCTCTGCGCCAGCCATCACAGCGCTGCGATACAGCAGCGCAACAGTCAGTGTATCCGAACCGTAACGCCCCTGCAGACCGGAAGCCACGGCATAAACCTCTTCGCGTGACTTGTCTGTAATCTCCATTGCCACGGCGCGGGCAATGGCCGCCTCCTCGGACAGCGCCCTCGTGCGCTCGCGTTCCATGGTCAGGTCAAAGCAGTGCCTCACAATCAGCATAGCGCCCAGCGGAAAGAGCAGAAGCGCCAAGGCAGTCATCGCAGCCGCAATCTTTGTTCTCATCTGCTCGCCTCCAGAGTGCCATTAAAGCGATAGCCATATTTATAGACCGTCTCGATGTACTGCGCACCGATCTTGCTGCGCAGGCGCTGAACATGCACATCCACCGTACGCGTCTCGCCCGCATAATCGTAGCCCCATACACCAAGGAGGAGTTCCTCGCGCGTGACGGCGACATTGCGTCGGCGCACCAGCATGACCAGCAAATCAAATTCCAGCGCAGTCATAGCAATTTCCCTGCCCGAAAGCAGCACACGACGCGCGGAGATATCGATTTCAAGCGAACCAAATGAAAACGCTTTATCCTCCCGTTTTGTTCGCCGCAGGATGTTTTCCACCCGCGCCAGCAGTTCCGCCGGTTCAAATGGCTTCAGGATATAGTCCTGCGCGCCCATCGACAGCCCGCGTACGCGATCCGCCACGGCAGTCTTTGCTGTCAAAAACAGCACGGGCACATCCTGCCTGATCAGAAATTCACCGAGTGAAAAACCATCCTCTCCCGGCAGCATGATATCCAGAAGTACTAGATCCGGCGTCTTTTCCTCATATTGTCGGCGCGCCTTTACTCCATCTTCTGCCTCGCGGACACTGTGCCCGACAAGGCGCAAATGTATGGAAACCACCTGCCGGATTGCGGTCTCATCCTCTACAAGCATAATATCAGCCATAACCATCCCTCCGTGTGGCTTCATTATAACATAATGTCTGTGACCTGCCTGTAACAAAGTTGTAAATCCATCTCAGTTGTGCTATACTATCTGCGTTTCTATTATGCATACAGGAGGTATACTGTAATGAAAAAATGGCTTGCTTTTGCGCTGGCTCTGGCGCTTTCCTTTTCTCTCGCCGCCTGCTCCATGGCGGACGACAAGGTGAACGTCTTTGCGCTCAAGGGCCCGACCGGTATCGGTATGGTCGGCGTGATGGAGAATCACCCCGATGCGTATAACTTCACCCTCGCCGGCGCCGCGGACGAGATCGTCGCCGCGATCGCCAGCGGCAGCGCGGACATCGCCGCCTGCCCGACGAACCTCGCCGCGACCCTTTACCAGAAGACCAAGGGCAACGTGCAGCTGATGGCGCTCAACACGCTGGGCGTTCTGCATGTCGTCTCTTCCGATCACAGCATCGACTCCTTTGACGACCTCGCGGGCCGCAAGGTCTACGCGACCGGTCAGGCGAGCGTGCCGGAGTATGTGATCAGCTACATCCTCGAGGCCAACGGCCTGAAGGACAAGGTTGAGGTCGAATATGTCGCCGAGCACAGCGAGCTGGCCACCATGATGGCCGCCGGTCAGGCGGAAATCGGCATCATGCCGGAGCCGCACGTCACCAGCGCGCTCATGCAGAACGACTCGCTCAAGGCGGTCATCGATGTCACCAGCGCATTCGAGGCTGCAGCAAAGGCCAGCGGCTCTGATATGGTGCTTTCCATGGGCTGCGTGATCGTCCGCCGTGATTTCGCCGAGGCGAATCCGGAGAAGGTTCAGCAGTTCCTTGATGCATACAGCGAGTCCGTTGCGCTGGTTAATGCGGACGCCGCCGCTGCGGGCGAGCTCGTACAGAAGCACGGCGTACTGCCCAAGGCTGCTGTCGCCACCCGCGCGATCCCGAACTGCCACATCGTGTTCATCGAGGGCGCGCAGATGCGCACCCAGATTGAGCCGCTGTACACCCTGCTCTACACCGCGAATCCCAAGTCCGTCGGCGGCGCGCTGCCGGGCGATGATTTCTACTATGTTCACTAAATCCTTCGGCCCGCGCGCAAAAGTCCTGCTTTCGCGCGCGGGCGTTTTGGTTTTCTATCTGCTGCTGTGGAGCATCGCTGCCCGGGTGATCGATCAGCCGCTGCTGCTGCCCGCTCCCCATGCGGTGCTGAAAAAGCTGCTGGAGCTTTTGCCGCAGGCAGCTTTTTATCAGACTGTGCTGGGAACGCTCACGCGTACGCTGCTTTCCTATCTGCTGGGGATTGCGGCTGCGGTGCTTCTTGGCGCGCTCAGCTGCCGCTTCGCCGCGGCTGAGCTGCTGATCTCCCCGCTGCTCTCTACGATCCGCGCTACGCCGGTTACGTCGTTCATCGTCATCGCGCTGGTATGGCTTTCCAGTCCGCGCGTCCCGGTGCTTACGGGCTTCCTGATGACGCTGCCGGTTGTCTATGCCGCGCTGGTTCAGGCCGTCCGCGCGATCGATCCCAAGCTGCTGGAAATGGCCAGGCTATACGCCTTTGGGCCTGCAAAGACGCTGCGTCACATCTATATTCCCGCCGCGCTGCCCGCCGTGGTCAGCAGCTGCCTCGCCGCCATTGGCCTTTGCTGGAAGGCTGTCGTCGCAGCCGAGGTCATCGGCGTGCCGAAACTCGCCGTCGGCAGCAGGATTTATGAGGCAAAGATCTATCTGGAAACCGACAGCCTGCTCGCATGGACGCTGACGATCATTCTGCTGAGCGTGCTGCTGGAGGCAGCGCTGAAAAAAGCTGCCGCGCGGATTACGGAGGTGCGCCATGATTGAGATCAAAAACATATCCATGGCGTACGGCGAAAAGACAATCTTCAGCGATTTTTCCCTCTTGCTCTCCTCCCCTGGGCAATACGCCGTGCTTGGCCCGTCCGGTCGGGGCAAGACGACGCTGCTTCGCCTGATTGCCGGGCTTGAACAGCCGCAGCGCGGACAAATTACCCTCCCGAAGGACACGCGCATCGCTTTCTGCTTTCAGGAGGACAGGCTGCTGCCATGGAAAACCGTGCTTGAAAACGTTGCGTTCGTCTGCGACGATTTCAATAAGGCCCGGCGCTGGATTGAGTGCGTCGGTCTTTCCGGAGAGGAAAACAGCTATCCCTCTTCCCTCTCCGGCGGCATGAAGCGCCGCGCCGCGCTGGCCCGCGCGCTGGCCTACGACGCAGGCATTCTGCTGATGGATGAGCCCTTCCGCGCGCTTGACGAAGCCACGCACGCGCAGATGCTTGCGCTGGTTCGCGAGGCCGCAAAAGACAAGCTGCTGCTTCTGGTCACGCACGACGAAACCGATGCGCAGGGCATGGACGTCATCCGTCTGTAATCACGCTCACAACAAGGAGTTTTCTGTTATGCCAATCAAGATTCCCGAGTCGCTGCCTGCACGCGCAACGCTTGAAAGCGAGAATATCTTCACCATCACCGAGCACCGCGCCGTCACGCAGGATATCCGTCCGCTGCGCATTCTGCTGCTCAACCTGATGCCCACCAAGATTGTCACCGAGACGCAGCTGGCGCGCCTGCTGGGCAACTCGCCCCTGCAGATCGAGCTGGAGCTGATCATGACCAAGAGCCGTGAGAGCAAAAACACCTCCCGCGAACACATGCTCGCCTTTTACAAGACGTTTGACGATGTGCGCCATCAGCATTTTGACGGCATGGTCATCACCGGCGCACCCGTAGAACAGATGGCATTTGAAGAGGTGGACTACTGGCAGGAGCTCTGCGAGATCATGGAATGGAGCAAAACCCACGTCACCAGCACATTCCACATCTGCTGGGGCGCACAGGCAGGGCTGTACTATCATTTCGGCGTAAAGAAGCTGCCGCTTGATCACAAGCTCTTCGGCGTATTTGAGCATACGGTCGAGCGCCGCAGCTCCATGCTGCTGCGCGGGTTTGACGATACGTTCTCCGTTCCCCATTCCCGCCACACGACGATCGACCGCGCGGACATCGAAGCCGTGCCCGAACTGAAAATCCTGGCATCTTCCGAAGAGGCGGGCATTTATGCCGTCGCGACGGACAAGGGCCGCCAGATCTTCATCACCGGGCACAGCGAATACGACGCAGATACGCTGCGCCTTGAGTACGAACGCGATAAAAAAGCCGGTCTGCCGATCGATGTGCCCAAGAATTACTTCCCCGATAACGACGATACAAAGCCCCCGCGCGTCACATGGCGCAGTCACGCCAATCTCATCTACACCAACTGGCTCAATTACTACGTCTATCAGCGCACGCCGTACATCATCGACGACATCGCCAAGGAAAAATTCACGCTCGACCGATGAAGCCGTGTTCACCTGTCAAGCGGCTTCTTATCATAGCGACTATAGAAAAAGAGCAGCTTTATGCCGCTCTTTTTCTATACCCCGCTATGTTTCATACCCGCAGCCTGAATTCGTCTTCAGCCTGCCACAGATCCATCCTTCAGCGCCTTTCACAGTACCTTCTGAGAATCTCCTTGTAGAAATCCACCGCAGGCACCAGCGCGGACGCGAAGAGGTTTTCATCCACGCTGTGGATGCTGCCGTACTGCTGCTCATCGATCTCAATCGGCGCAAAGCGCAGACAGTGCGCGCAGATATCGCCGTAGTACTTGGCGTCCGTGCCGCCGGTCATGACATAGGGCACCACGCCGTAGCCGGGATAAACCTCCGCAGCCACTTCCTCCAGCAGCTGAAATGGCGCAGCCTTATAATCGACCACCGGGCAGGGATGCTCCTGCGTGATGATCTCCATCTCCAGATCGTGCTTCTTCGCCAGCTTTTCAAGGATCGCGAGGCTCTCCTCGTTGGGCTGATGATGGATAAAGCGCAGATTCGCCGTCACATAGGCGCTCGTCGGCAGGACGTTAAGCCCCTCAGAGCCCTTCGCCGTGGTAAAGGCGCAGGTCGTCTGCATCATCGCTGCGGCAGCGGGGCTGATCGCCGGCATCGCCTTTTTGAGCAGCGGGCCAAACAGCCAGAGATTGGAAAACACCAGCTTGAGCGGAAAGCTTGCATTCGGCGCAAGACGCGTGAACATCTCGCGCACCGTCCCGCTGATCTGGGCCTTAAACGGCGGATGCTTTTCAATGTCCTGCATCAGCGCGCCCAGCCGCGGCAGCGGAGAATGCTTCTTCGGCGCGCTCGCGTGTCCGCCGCGGCCCTTGGCCACGAAGCGCACATCGCCATACCCCTTTTCCAGCACGCCAACCATCGCATAGCGCCCCTTCACGCCGCCAACCGGCTCAGAAAGGATCATGCCGCCCTCGTCAAGCAGCATGCCCAGACGTACGCCGCGCGCTTTGAGGAATTCCACAATCGCCGGCGCGCACGGGCCGCTCCATTCTTCCGTGCAGGAGGAGGTAATGTATACGTCCTTTTCCGGCTTCCAGCCGGAGGCAAGCAGCTCTTCAAGCGCCTGCAGTTCGCACATCAGGCTGCCCTTGGTATCCACCGTGCCGCGCCCCCAGACGCGCCCTGTCTCATCGATATCGCCGGAGAACGGCGCATGCGTCCAGTTTCCCTGCGCCTCCACAACATCGTGATGGCTCATCAGCAGGATGGGCTCGCCCTTCGGATTCTCCGCCTTCAGGTGCAGCACAAGGCCATCGCCAGGATGATGCGCCTGACAGCTTTCAAATACATGCGGAAACAGCGGTGCAAGGCTCTCCTGAAATGCGCGGAATTTCTCCCTGTCCGGATCGAAGCGGCTGGATACCGTCTCCATCCTCACCATCGCGGAGAGCTTTTCTCCGTAAACCCTTGCACGCACATCATCTGCTGCGGGCTGCTGCGCATTTTTCGCCGCCGTAGGCAGGAGCATCAGCGTGCGCAGGACAGCATACGCCAGACACGCAAGCAACACGAGCAGCGCAAGCAGCACAAGCCCACGCACAAACACGAGCAGAAGCAGCACGAGCAGCGCAAGCAGAATCAGTTTGATCATCATTCCTCCAGCGCTCCTTTCTTATAGAAGACAAAGGATACGCCGATCGTCAGCGCGCCGATGACAATCAGCACGACGCTCGTCTGCGCAATCATCGACGGCACAAAGATGCAAAGCGCGCTGGAGAGTACCAGCGGAATCGCAGCAAACTTTTTGCCCTTGAGGAAATACTTGAGACCCAGCGCACCAAAGAGCGCCGGCACCACGTTGTCAAACGCCGGCGTCAGCACAGGATTGCTCAGCACGCCCTGCAGCGGCTGCAGCAGCAGCACGCCCAGCGCCAGCACCACAACCGTCACCAGCGAGCTCGTTGCCACGGACAGCGTGGAGATGATCTCGTTTTCCGGCGTACCCACGCGGGCGTCCGCCATCTCCCGCGCGTTGATCGCACAGGGGATTTTGAGATTGGCGAGGTTACCGGTGATAAAGCTCAGATAGCTCGCCCCCGGGCCGAGCATCGGCACATAGATCAGGAACTCTACGACGCTCGTCGGATAGTAGATGATCGCCACGTTGAAAAAGCCCTTGAGGAAGCTGTTCATGTCCGGCATAGCGCCCAGCGCCAGACCCATCAGGAACGGCACCGCGAGCAGGAAACCCAGCGTCACCAGCGTCCAGATGATCCCCTCGCGGTGGATGCTCTCGTTGTAGCGTGCAAACCAGCTTGCCTTTTCCTCTGCCGTCAGGAGGCCATATTTCTTTTCCATCCGTATCTCCCTCCTCACAGCACGCCGCCCAGCAGCACGGCTGCCGCCATCGCAGCGAGCATGCTCGCAGCCAGATCAAAATTCTCCAGCCACATCATCTGCTTTTTCCGTTCAAGCCACTCGCATACCGCCATCGCCGCCGCAGCGATGAGGCTGGTTGCAAGCGGCAGCAGCGCGCCCTGCGCCGCCTGACCGACATAGCTGCCGATGTACGCAGCGCACATGCCGACAAACATCGCCACCATCGCCCAGTCGCCAAAGCTCTTTTTGCCGCTCCCTGCCGCCTTCGGCTTGCCGGAGCCGAGCTTCCTGCTGTACGCCCTGAGCGCAATCAGGCACATCAGCGCGCCGCCGAGAATGCCCGCCGTCATCACCAGCGCAATGGTCACAAACGCCTGCGGCGTCATTTCCGTGATTTTAAGGCCGGTCAGCCCAACGCTCGTCGCCGCAATCTGCGCGACGTTGACCTCATACTGCAGGTTGCCGATGACGCTAAGGCGCAGCCACGGCAGCGGGATGCCCATGCTGCCCGAGAGCGCGACAACGCCCAGCAGCACGCTGAACGCAGGCAAAACGGTAAACGTCGCGCTGGAAATCACAGCCTTCTTGAGCACGGCCCTGTCCATGCCCACCGCAAGACCCGCGCGCCAGCTGCGCACCATGAAATACACGCACATCATCACGACGAGCAGAATCGCACAGGCGACGATGCCGTACATCGCCGGAGAATTCAGCCTATCCAGCAGACTCACTTCCACCCTATCCATACGTATCCCTCACTTATCTGATTTTGATCAGGCCTTCTCCCCAGCGAGCCTGCGCCACTTGCCGCGGCGATAGAAGACCGTCGTCAGCACAGCGCCCATCACCCAGGAGATCAGCAGGGAGATGAAAATCGAATCCGGCGTGCCGTTGGGCAGCGCCTCGCTGCGGGTCAGGTAGGCAATGCCATACGCCAGCGGCATACGGATCACGATCGTCGTCACAAAGGATACGATCATCGGCGTCACCGTATCGCCCGCACCGCGCATCACGCCGGAGAGGCTCTGCGTGACAGCCATGGCAATATAACCAAGCGCCAGAATGCGCATCATATGCACGCCCAGCTGCACAACCTCCTCCGTGGAGGTGAACATGCGCATGAGATTCACGCCGAAGATCAGGATCGCAGCAACGAGTACCACCGCGACAATCAGGCCGGCACGGATGCCGTCCCTGACACCCTCACGGACACGGTCCATCCGGCCCGCACCCACGTTCTGGCCGACGAATGTCGTCATCGCCATGCCGAAGGTGAAGTTCGGCATCATCGCAAAGCCGTCCACGCGCATAACCACGATAGCGCACGCAATGACGCTGGTGCCAAAGGAATTGGTCAGCGCCTGCACGACAATCGCCGCCATGGAGAAGATCATCTGCGTCAGGCCGGACGGCAGACCGAGGCGAATCGTCTTCATCGTAATGCGCTTATCCGGAATCAGAGACTTCTTCGTCAACTGGATCGTATCCTTCATGTGCGTCAGCTTCACAAGGCACAGCGCGGCAGAAATACCCTGCGCGATGACCGTCGCCAGCGCAACGCCGTCCGCAGTCATGCCCATCTTGATGACAAAGAACATATCCAGGAAGATATTCAGCACACAGGCCACAATCAGGAAGATCAGCGGAGAGACGCTGTCACCGAGGCCGCGAAGAATGCCGGAGCAGATGTTGTAATATGCGGTACCAATGATGCCCAGCGAGATGATCGTCAGGTAATCGACCGCCATATCATACACATCCGGCGGCGTATCCAGCAGCGTCATCAGCGGACGAACGATCGCCGTGCCGACCGCCATGATGATCAGGCCCGAGATAAACGTCAGCGTCAGACAGGTGCCGATGGTCGTGTTGAGTTCCTTCTGCTTATGCGCGCCGAAATACTGCGAGACGAGAATGCCCGCACCGGTCGAAATGCCCATAAACAGCAGCAGCAGCAGGTTGAGAATCGGGCCGCTGGCGCCAACGGCCGCCAGCGCGCTGTCGCCGCAGTACTGGCCGACAACGATGGAGTCGACGGTGTTGTACATCTGCTGGGCAAAGTTGCCGATCAGCAGCGGAATGGAAAAGGCGATCAGGTTGGACAGCGGCTTGCCGACCGTCATATCCTGCGCGCCAAAGCGTTTCTTGGATTTGTTCATCTTGCGTTACCTTCTTTCGCCGGTCAGGTTCTGAGTTGTTCATTGGAACATATCATCCCATTGTGTCCAGTATATACTTGCAGAAAATCATTGTCAATCAACACACAAAAACAGATGGCGTACACCATCTGTTTTATTTGAATGCGGCATTACAGCCGGAAGGACAGCTTGAGCAGATCCTGATCCCCGCTTAAATGGCCGATCATCAGCTCAAACCCGCCCGGCTCGGTCACGCGCTGGGTCCTGCCTTAGGCTCATATGTCAATTCCTTCCTTATTCAGCTTATCCGTCCATCCGTTTTTTCCGCCAATATATGTAAGCGTATAAGACAATGCCCACCCTTTGTCCATCATATCAGCCTTTCACGAATTTACAAATCGTCAATCTTCATGTATAATAAACAGGTCGTTTCCCAAAGAAGAAAGGCATACCATATCTCAGGAGAATTTACATGATGTCAACAATTTCAAATCTCATAATCCCCCTGTTCGTGCGCGCGGTGGACGCTGTATATGCGCTCCTGTGGCACGACCTCATCGCGCTTTATCCCATGGCAGGCCAAGCGCTTGCCTGTCTGAGGGACTACGAATCCAAAAAGCAATAAACCGGAGCACAGAAATCAGGAGGTATCATCATGATCCGCAAAGCAGACATCAAGGCCGTTGAACATCTTGGCGGAGGACGCGGCACCGCTTATGTCCATCACATTGTCTCCAAGGACGAGCTTCTTGGCCACGGCAGACTCTATGCCAAGGTCATCCTGCCGCCCGGCGCGAGCGTCGGCTGGCATCAGCACCTGCATGACACCGAGCCGTATTACATCCTCAAGGGCGAGGCAGACTTCATCGACAACGACAAGACCGTGACGCGCGTCGGCCCGGGCGACGTCTGCGTGATTGAGGTCGGTCAGTTCCACAGCCTTGAAAACAATTCCGATCAGGACGTTGAATTCATGGCGCTGATTTTCAATGAGCACGGCTACGACAATTCCCTGTAAGCAAGAGCAAGATAAAAGCGGTTCTGTACCCCCGGGTGCAGAACCGCTTTTTCGCTGTTATTTCCTTTGGCTCTTCTTTCCATCCCCGTCGCTCATCAGGCGCAGGATGGCCTTGAGGTTGAACGTACTGAGCCTGTAGGGCTTTACCCAGTGAAGGCCTGTCGCCTTCTCCATGAAGGCCATGAACTTCGCAAGATCCTCGCCCAGCGAAAGCTTATCAACCATATAGCCAGCCTGTTCATTCAGGCACAGATAGCAAAAGCCCTCGTCCTCCACCAGGCGCGTCAGCTTATTGTAGTTGACGACATCCTGATTCTGCGCCAGCAGCACAAAATGCTTGTCATAGAATTCATATCCATTCTGCGGATATTGACCGCCCAGCGCCTTTTTGATGCTGTCCGCCTGATTCTTCGCCGGCAGATTCAGACTGGCCAGCAGCCAGCAGCCGACCATCAGCATCAGAATGCCCGCAACACTCTCGATGTTCCATACGCCCATCACCGCCAGCGCCATGCCGCCAAATGCCATCATCAGCTTGCGCTTGAAACAGAACGTGTCATCCATCGTGCGGCACATGCGCAGGATGGTATCGTAGGTATGATGAATTCTCGCTGTAAACCTTTTCATTGCGCTTCTCCCTCTTTACGTGTTCCTTCCGGCAGTTCGCTGACAATCGCCGCGCCAAGCACCAGCAGCGCGCCCAGCATATTCAAAGGCGTCATCCGCTCCCCAAGCAGCAGAGCAGACAGGACGATCGCCACAACAGGATCGACATAGCTCAGCAGCGCAACCGTCTGTGCGCGCAGCGCATGCATGCTGCCAAAGTACAGCGCATACGCCACGCCTGTGTGCACAACGCCCACCAGCAGCAGCATCGCCGCAGCCCTCAGGCTCAGGCTGATGCCTGCAAGATCCTCCGTCAGCGCGACATACGGCAGCAGCAGCACAGCAGCCGTGCCCAGCTGTACTACGGTCTTATCGTAGGCGGAAATCGCGCGGAGCTTTCGATTCATGAGCATCACGCCGGCATACAGCGCCGCAGCTCCCAGTCCAAAGCCCACACCCGTGAATTCCGCGCCACCAGAAAAGCCCGCGCCAAGCACGCCCGAAACCAGCACCATACCGCAAAGCGCCGCAAGCACACAGATGATCCTGCGTCCTGTCAGCCTCTCGCCCAGCAGCGGCGAGACAAGGATGACAATCACCGGGGCCATATAGTAGCAAAGCGTCGCCGTTGCAACCGATGTATAGCGGTATGCTTCAAACAGCAGAATCCAGTTGAACCCCAGCAGCGCGCCGGAAACCGCAAGCGTAATCCTGTTTTTCCGGATCGCCTCGCGGAAGAGGCGCTGCTTTCCCGCCGCCATCACGGCAAGCAGGAACAGCATGCCGATCAGCCCGCGCATCATCGCAATCATGCTCGAGGGCAGCGGAATATGACGTCTGAATATCCCGATCGTGCCGAAAATCACCATCGAAGCGGCCTGTGCGGCCAGTGCCCGCTTCATGCCGCCCCTCTCCTGCGCGTTCACGCGTGCTCCTTTCCGGCAAAGCGGGAGCCATTGACCGCCAGGAATACACACAGCGCAATCATCACGGCATATAGCAGCACATTATTGACCGGCGTCTTATCCAGCGCCCACTCAATGCCGCCGATCGCCGCTGCGCACAGCATAATCGGAAGCGCACGGCGAAGCGCCAGCTTCTTTCCTCCGGCGCGATACGCACGCAGGCAGGTCACGCCGAGAATGATCAACGCGGAGATCACCTGAGAGATGCGCACAAAACCGATCTTCAGGCAGCCGTCCATGCGCATGCTCTCCAGCACCGCCTGACAGCAGGCATACAGCAGCAGCGCGCTGAGCATCCGTTCCCCTTTGCCCGGCTTCACGCGGAGAAGATGCAGCAGGATCACGGCTGCGGCAGCCGCCTCAAACAGGAACACAGCCAGCTGCCATTCCTCGTATTCGTTTATCACCGCAAAGGGCAGGCGCATCAGCCATTCGCTTTCCACCCACACGCCGACGCCCTCGCCGGTGCCCCATTCGCCGAGACGGCAGATCAGAACCGCCAGCATACCGGGAGCAGCCATCTCGTCATACAGCGCAGCAACGGAGCTGCCGCGCTTCCTTGCCAGCAGCCCAGCAGCGAGCATCGCGCCCAGAGCCGCGCCATAGAGCATACCGCCGCCTTCCCACACGCGCAGCACGGACAGCGGTCCCATCTCGATAAAGTAAAAGCTGAAATTGGCAAGGCAATAGGCCAGACGCGCGCCAACCAGCGCAGCGGGCAGCACTGCCAGCGCCAGATCCAGATGATCCACCCTGTGAAGCACAGCAACCGGGCCATCCTTTACCCCGGCATAACGCTTTTTCGCCTCCGCCATGCGCAGACCGCGCAGCAGCAGCACAGCCGCCAGCGCAGCGGCAGCCGTCACAATGCCGTAATGCGCAGTCGGATAGGACAGCGCCGGCGATTTTACCAGCAGCGCAAGCGCCGCAAGCAGCACAGCAAGCAGCGCTTTCTTGATCCATTTGTTCATCATAATCCTCCGGAATTCCCATAACAAAATGAAAACAACTTATATATTTTATCACAATCGCCTGTCCTTCGCAAGGCTGGCCGGCATGCACAGCAAAAATATCCGGTGTTTCCTTGACAGCGTATCCCTTTGCGCATAGAATGTAAAGGTATTGACTTTATCGTTAAAGAGGTTTATCCCATGAAGATTTGCCGCCTGATGCTCTTTTTTCTGCCGCTGATGCTTGCGCTGACCTCCGCCAGCGCTCAATCCCCCGCGCTGACCGGCTACAACAGCGAAAACAAGTCCTATCAGTATGCCGTCTTTGGCCGCTATCCATATACCCAAGAGGGCGAAACCGCGCCTGTGCTATGGCGCGTGCTTGGCCCGGGCGTCGCCGACCAGACCGATATCATCAACGAGCGCAACAGCCGCGATTTTCGCGAGGAAAAGTATGCGAACGCGGATACGCTCGAGGGAGAAAACAGCGACCTCGTCTGCATGATCACCGAATACATCATCGATGTGGCGATGTATCATCCCATCAAGGACGAGCTGTACGGCACTGCGCTTGACTACGCCAACACACAGATCCGCGAAACGCTCAACAGAGAGATCCTCCCCGTGCTTTTCACTGCGCAGGAGCAGGCCGTTCTGGCGGATATGCCCGACCGCGGCCTCCTTTCCGCGCCCAGCCGCAAGGGCGAACTCTTCAACAATGCCTACGGCTTCATCAGCGAGGACTTTGGCGTACATCCCGCCCGGGCCGCAACCGGAACACCCTATGCCTTTGCTCAGGGCCTGCGCAGGATCAACGGCTATTCCTGGTACTGGACAACTGACTGGCGGCGCTATGGCTATCGCTGGATTGTCGGTGACAACGGGCATATCTCCGTCTCCGGCTGCGACCGCGTGGGCGGCGTCCGTCCGCTATGCTATGTCCATGCTGACCAGCTTGAAATCGCCGGCGGCACGGGCACGCTGGAAGACCCGTTTGTACTTCAGGTTAAATGATCCCGCATATTCATCTGTCCGAATGCAAAACCCGGCCCGCGGCAAAGCGCTGCAGGCCGGGTTTTTTGCGATGCTTATTGGCCATGCAGGGCTTAAATCCCCGCAAACGCTGCAAGCAGTTCCTCGTGAATCCTTGCGTTGCTTGAAAGCAGCGGTTTGCTCCTGCCCGTAAGCACGGGCGCACTGCCGTCCATCAGCGTCACCCTGCCGCCCGCCTCGGCAACCAGCAGCATACCTGCGGCAAAGTCCCACGGGTACAGGTAATGATACGCCGCCGCAGACAGCCGCCCACAGGCGACATAGCAAAAATCCAGCGCAGCAGAGCCCGAAAGGCGCAGACCTCGGCTCTCCTTCTGCAGGGCAAACATGGCCTTAAAGAAGTTCTCCTGCTCCATGCGCGTCGCCGGGCCGGTTTCAATGCCGATCAGCGCATCACAAACCCTTGCATCGGCATTGACATGGATGCTCTGACCGTTGAGATACGCGCCCTTCCCTCTCTCTGCGGTAAACATCTCGTCCGTAAACGGCTGGTATGCCGCCGCAAGCATGGGCACGCCATCCTCACAGTAGCCCACGGACACAACGCTCATGTTCATGCCATACATCAGATTGGTTGTGCCGTCAATCGGATCGATGATAAAGACCTTTCCGTCAATACCTGTCTTTTCCGCGTCCTCCTCGCTGAGCACGCGGCTATCTTCAATCAGCGCGGGCAGCTGCGCCGTAAGATAATCGCTGACCGCCAGATCCGCATCGGTGACAAAATCATTGCTGCCCTTGATATGCACGCTGCTTTGCAGCGTCTTTTCCCGCGCAAGCGCACCTGCCCTGCGGACAACCGCTTCAAGCGCAGCAAGCAGGCTGCCGTTTGTTTCCTTCATCGCTATCCTCCGTCTCCGCCCGTATAAAAATATACACGTTCATGCATATATGCATCCGTTTTTATGATAACACATCCGTATCGAATATGCAAACCAACTTTTCAATCCCTATAACGGAATATTCATACTGACCCTTTGCATATATCGCGGCCGCCCCATTGTATACTTATGGATAAATATACACCCATGATCTTGACAAACCCCTGTGTGTCTGCTATGATACACACGTCATTTTTATCCAGTGTATTTTTGATATGTGGAGGAATTGCATGATGAAGAAGTTTCTGATCTGCCTGCTGGCGCTTGTGATGCTGGCTGTCAGTTGCTGCGCCGTCGCCGAGGATAAGCCCCTCGCCGGCAGGACCCTCAAGATCGCCATGAGCCCGGACTTCATGTACTTTGAAACCATCTCCGAGACGGATCCGACCGGCTATGAAGGTCTGGATATCGACATCATCAAGAGCCTGAGTGAGAAGCTCGGTTTCGAGTTTGAGATCGTTCCGATGTCCTTCTCCTCCCTGATTGGCTCCCTGCAGACCGGCAACGCCGATTTCGTCATCTCCGGCATGAGCTATACCGAGGAGCGCGCGCAGGTCGTCGACTTCTCCATGACCTATGTCACCACAGACGTGGGCTGCGTCGTTCCGGTCGCCTCCGAGATCAACTCCTATGACGACCTCAAGGGTCAGGTCGTCTGCTGCTCTCAGGGCACGACCTATGAGATGCTGATCGAAGGCATCGAGGGCGCCACGCTCAAGACCTATCAGGGCCAGGCTGCTGTTGGCACTGCCGTGGCGCAGGCTTCCGATGGCGTTGTCGCCGGCCTCACCTCCATCAACGGCTCCAAGAAGCTGGCCAACACCATGTTTAATACCGACGGTTCCCCGATGCTCAAGTACTTCGTGCTGGACAGCGAAGGCGTAGCCGACAAGTACAACATCGCCTTCCCGAAGGGCAGCGAGTTGGTCGCGCTGTTTGACGCCGAGATCCAGAACATGATCGATTCCGGCGAGATGGAGAAGCTCGTTCAGTACTGGCTCTATTGATCCCCTGTCAATCACAATTCATCAGACGGCACTTACCGCTTGGCGGCAAGTGCCTCTGTCTGTATTTTCGCTATCTGACAACGCTACGCCATAAGGAGGAATCGCTTCCGTGCAGCTGGATTTTTCCATTCTCATCAAATACCTGCCCGACTTCGGCGCAGCGCTGATGGTGACGCTTGAGGTCACCGTCTGCTCGCTGCTGCTGGGCCTGCTCTTCTCTATCCCGCTCTCCCTGTTCAAGATTTCGAGCATCAAACCGCTCGAGTGGTTCGCCTCGTTCTATACCTCCATCTTCCGCGGCGTGCCGCTGATGGTTCAGGTGTTCATGATGTATTTCGGTGTGCCGCTGGTTCTGCCGGTCAAGTTCACCGCGTTTACCGCGGGCGTGCTGGTCTTCTCCATGAACTCCGCAGCGTATATCTCCGAAAGCATGCGCGGCGGCATCAAGGCGATTGACAAGGGCCAGTACGAAGCCGCGATGGCGCTGGGCGTCCGCTACGGCGCGATGATGAAGGACATCATCCTGCCGCAGGCGATCAAGAGCGTCATGCCGTCCCTGGTCAACGAATTCATCAGCCTGCTGAAGAACACCACGCTCATCGCGTCCATCGGTCTGGTGGATATCCTGCGCGTGGGCCAGCTAATCCAGTCCCGTACATACCGCGCGTTTGAGCCGTTCTTCGCCATCGCCGTGTTCTATTACATTCTGGTTATGGCGCTGTCGTTCCTTGGCAAGCTGCTTGAAAGGTGGGTGAACAAGAGTGATCGACGTTAAAAAGCTGCACAAGTCCTTTGGCAGCCTCAAGGTGCTGCAGGGCATCGATCTGCATGTCAACAAGGGCGACGTCGTGTCGATCATCGGCCCGTCTGGCTCCGGAAAATCGACCCTCCTGCGCTCCATCAACCTGCTGGAAACCGCAACCGCCGGAGAAATCTGGGTCGACGGAAAACTGATTACCCAGCCGGACATGCGCCTGCATCCAGGCGAAAACGCGCAGGTTATCATAAAAGCGCATTATCAGGATCCCTATTCCCTTCGCCGCAGGGTCGGCATGGTGTTCCAGCATTTCAATCTCTTCCCGCACAAGACGGTGCTGGAAAACATGATCTACGCGCCGATGACCGTCAAGAAGGAAAGCCGCGAGGTCGCCGTCGAGCGCGCGAAGGAGCTGCTTGAAAGCGTCGGTATGCTGGATAAGATCGACGTCTATCCCGCCACGCTATCCGGCGGCCAGAAGCAGCGCGTGGCCATTGCCCGAGCGCTGGCGATGGAACCGGATGTGATGCTCTTTGATGAGCCGACCTCCGCGCTCGACCCGGAAATGGTCAAGGAGGTTCTGGACGTCATCAAGAAGCTGGCAAATTCCGGCATGACGATGCTGCTGGTCACGCATGAGATGGGCTTTGCCCGCGAGGTGTCCGACCGCATCTGTTTCCTTGATGAAGGCGTGCTCATCGAGGATGCGCCGCCGGAGATCTTCTTCTCCACGCCCAAATCCGACCGCGCCAAAGCTTTCCTTGAAAAAGTCCTGTAATCCCATACACACAAGAATCCCGCGCAGAACATCGATGAACTGCGCGGGATTCCTTTTATTCTCTCAGCTATGCAGCATGGCTTGCTTCATTTTGCCGCCGGATACTCGTTGCACAGCAAGCGGTAGGGCGGCTCGTCCTCCTCGATCTTCGGGAAGCGGCCGACCGGCGGATTGAAGCGGTTGTCGGTGTTGTCGTCGTTGCACTGGCTCACTTCGCCCAGCAGCACGGGGCCCGTCCCCTCCTCCACGGCAAAGTCGTGGTAGAGGAACTGCTGTACATGGATGCTCTCGCCCGGGGTCAGGCGGATCTGCGTGCCTGCCGGGACGGTGTAGGTGCGTCCGTCGGTGTGTACGGTCACGTCGGATTCGTAATCGATCTCCTCGTTCGGGAGGGAATTATACACGCGGATGAGCACGTTGCCGCCGCCGCGGTTGATGATGTCTTCGGTCTTGTACCAGTGGAAGTGGTTGGGCGCGTACTGTCCCTCCTTGAGATAGAGCAGCTTCTCGGCGTAGACCTTGGGATACTTTTCCGCCATCGCGCGGTTGCCGTTCCGGATCGTGATCAGCGAGAAACCAAACTTATCAAAATTGCCCAGACCGTAGTCCGTAATATCCCAGCCGAGCATGCAGTCGCGCACCTCGTCGTATTCATGGCCAATCTCCTGCCACTGTTCAGGCGTAAAATGGCAAAACGGCGGCAGGTAGCAGTGGTACTTTTCGCACATCGCCTCCAGCTCGCGCAGGGCGGCGTTGACTTCGGATCGCTTCATAGGAATACACTCCTTTTCTCTTATCTCACAAGGCGCAGCGTCTTGACTTCAAACGTGCCAAAGCGCAGCTTCACGCCACCGTCTTCGACCGGCAGCTCTTCCATCACATTCTCCAGCATATCGCAGGCGACGACCTTCCTCACTGGGACGCCCAGCGTCAGGCGGCATGCCGTATCCGCGCGCTTGGCCTCATACAGGCGCAGGATGAGGTCGCCGCTGCCGTCCTCCGCCGGCTTGACGGTATCGATAAACACATTCTCCTTGTCCACGGAGAACGCACTGAACGCATCACACGCGCCTTCAGCAAGCGTCAGCGGGACGTTCAGATCATACGCCTCGCGCACGACCGGGCTGTCCATGAAGCTGCCGTCCCACGCGGTGAAGGCGTAGGTAAAGACATGCCTGCCGTTGTCCGCGCGCATCTCAGGCGCAGCAGCTGCGCGCAGGAGCGTCAGCTGCAGCGCATTTCCGTTCATGCTGATACCATACTTGCAGTCGTTGAGCACCGCCGCGCCGTGGCTGAGGTCGCACAGGGCGCTGTAGCGCTGGTTGCATACCTCGAAACGGTCGCTGTCGTAGAGGCGGCTGCGGTGCGTCGGGCGCATCATATAGCCGAACTGAATCTCGTTGATGCCCTCCGCCGCGCTGACGGCCACCGGGAAATCGACCTTGAGCAGGCGATGCAGCTCGTGCCAGTCGACCTCCGTCACAAAGTCAAGCCGCTCGCTGCCCGTCTGCAGAACGATATCCTGCGCAAAGACAGAGTTCAGCACCTTCCGCTCGATATGGAGCACGGCGCGCAGCCCGCTCTCTTCCTTGACGGTGAGTGTGACCGGCTCGTCAATCTCCACCGGCTGGAGGATGTAGTTGGAGTCGATATCCCACGCATCAAACAGGCGCGGGACATCCTTATACATCAGCAGGCGGTTCATCGCGCCCGCTGCGAACTCGCGTCCGGAATCCTTTCGGACGAAGGAAACAACCTCGCCGCGGCGATTGAGCGCCGCGCGAACGAGCGCATTCTCGATCACCGCGCCGTCTTCCGTCAGATATGCGCGTGCCTCGTCCGCAGCCGCCTGCTTTTCAGCCGGCAGCAGCGTCACCGCGCCCATCGGCGGCACGTGCACATATGCCAGTGCGCCGTCTTCCGTCTTCTTAGTCGGGACTGGCGTTCCGTCCGCCATCTTCGCGCCGCCGGTGTAGGCCGCAGGCAGCGCCACCACGCCGCCGCGCGCAAAGGAAAGGGAATTGAACACCGTCATCCCCTCGCCCATACAGAGCGCAGAGAGCGCGCCGCCCAGGACATTCTTCGCCTCGGCGATGATCCACGCATGATCGCGCCTTGCGTCCTCATAGACGCGGGCAATGGACGAACCGGGCAGGATATCGTGGAACTGATTGAGCAGGAGCTTCTTCCACGCCGCATCCATCCGCGCAAGCGGGTATTCGCCGCCGCGGAGCATCGCCATCGCGCCCCACATCTCCGCCTCGCGCAGCGCAAGCTCGGCTTTACGGTTGCCGCGCTTGATCGCCGCCTGCGATGTATACACGCCGCGATGCGCAGAGAAATACAGCTCGCCGACATAGGTATGCTGCGGACCGCCCTGCGCCTCCATGTCCTCAAAAAACGTGGTCGGGGATTCCATCTTCACGCGGGGCATGCCCTCGAGATCCTTCTCGCGGCGCAAATACTCGATATGATCGCGGCAGGGACCGCCGCCGCCGTCGCCGTAGCCGAACGGGAACAGGAATGCGCCGAGTCCGCGCTTCTGCACGCGGGCATTCCACGCCTCGCAGATCTCCTTCGGATCCGTGCGGTAGGTATAGCTGGTCGGCAGGAAGGTATCGATCTGCGAACCGTCCGCGCCCTGCCAGGTGAAGTAGTGATACGGGAAGCGGTCGCCCTCGTTGTAGGACCAGAAGATCTTCTGCGTGACCAGATACTTCACGCCGCAGTTCTTCAGAATCTGCGGCAGCGCCGCGCTGTAGCCGAAGGTATCCGGCAGCCAGAGTACGACGGAATCCACGCCCAGCTCGTCCTTGAAAAAGCGCTTGCCGTGCACAATCTGGCGCACGAGCGATTCGCCGCTGGTCATGTTCGTGTCCGGCTCAACCCACATTGCGCCCTCGGCGATCCACTGTCCGCCTCGGATGGCCTCGCGGATGCGCTCATAGAGCTCCGGATAATGCTCGCGGCACATGACATACGCCGCAGGCTGGCTCTGGATGTATTTGTACTCGGGATACTGCTCAAGCAGCCTGAGCTGCTGGGCGAAGGTGCGCGAGGTCTTTCTGTGCGTCTCGGCCATGGGCCAGAGCCACGCAAGGTCCAGATGCGCGTTGCCGACAGCGTAAAACACTGGCGCGGTCGTGCCGTTAACGGCGGCCAGCGCGGGAGAAAGCGCCTCGCGCGCGGCACGGTAGCTGGCGCAGCGCGCCTCAAACTCCTGCTCAAAGTCGCAGATGAGCGTCGCCTTTTCCAGCGCAGCACAGAGCTCATCTGCGCGCAGGCTCTCCTCGTCCACCTGCTCAGCGAGCTGGCGCAGGGTATCCAGATCCATGTACAGCTGGTACGCATCCTCGTTCCAGATGCCGTAGGTCAGCTGTGTGAGTGTCGCGCGCTCCCCCTCGGTCTTGGGATCGGTATACGTTCCCGGGAGCACGGGACCGGTCGCACAGCCGCCAAGTTCGCTCTCCGGGAAGTAATGCCCGGCGTAGGCCTCCAGCAGCAGGTCATACGTCCTGCCGGCCTCGCCGCTCTCGCTCAGGCAGTTATCCACGATGTAGTGATGCGGCGTATGCACCCACTCCGCGCGGTACGTGCCGAAGGATTTCCCATCGACAAAGACCGTCGTCTCGCCGCCGGTCTTGAGATTCATCACGATGCGCCGTCCCTGCGCGGCGTCATCCAGCGTCACACACGCGCGCATCCAGCAGTATTCATAGGTCCTTCCCCATGTCGTTCCCGGGGCCATCGGCGCAAAATCGCCCGCGAGGGCCTGCTCCGGCGTGAGGTGTTCCATCGTCAGGAAACCCTCGACGTCGATATTCCCCAGCGGGATATACAGGTCCTTTTTCAGCGTAAGAATCCAATGCGCCAAGCGCGATTTCCATTCAGAATGCATGTACTTCATTGCCCAGCACCTCCATCAATCCGGCGCGTTATTTTCGATTGATTTGATTGTAACATACCGGGTATACAGCGTCAAGAAATGGCTGACAGCAACTCCCTGCGATGCTATAATGAGATCAGCAAATGCCTCACAAAGGAGGGCTGACGATGAAATACACACTGACATGGCAGGCCCGCGCCATCAGACCGGACGGGGAAAGCGCCTGGTTCCCTGCGCAGGTGCCGGGCAATGTCCAGCGCGATTATGGCGCATATATGGGCTGGGGCGACATCAGCGTCGGCGAGAACGTGACGCTGTTCCGGCAGACGGAGGGCTACACATGGGAATACCGCGCGGCGCTTGACTGCGCCGCCGGGAACGGCGAAAACGCCGTGCTTGTCTTTGAAGGCGTCGATTACCGATTCGACGTGCTGCTGGACGGCATGACCGTCTGCGAGCACGAGGGCATGTTCTCCCGGGTGGAAGTCCCCCTCTGCGGCGATGAACGCGAGGTCGTCGTGCGCATCCATCCGCATCCCATCCGCGAGGATGCGCCCTTTGAGGACAGGCAGCAGGCGGACCAGTGCGTGAAGCCGCCGGTCTGCTATGAATGGGACTGGCACCCGAGGATGCTGGTTTCCGGCATCTGGCAGGAAGCATACGTCGAGATGCGCCATGAGGATTACATCCGCCGCTGCGAGGCGTTCTATACGCTCAGCGAAGACTTTTCCCGCGCAGAAATCCGCTTTGAAACCGACTGCAGCGCGCCTGTAAGCATCACGCTCTTTGATCCCGACGGAAACGTGATCGCCGCGGGAGACAGCAGGACGGTCTTCAAGGTTGAGAATCCCCGCCTGTGGTGGTGCCATGGGCAGGGAGAGCCCGCGCTGTATACCTACGTTGCCCGGACGGCACACCATGAGACGCGCGGACAGATCGGCCTGCGGCGCGTGCGCCTGATCATGAACGAGGGCGGCTGGGTAGAACCCATCGGCTTCCCGAAAGGGCGCAGCGTCGCGCCGATTCAGCTGGAACTCAACGGCCGCCGCGTATTCGCCAAGGGCAGCAACTGGGTCAATCCTGATATCTACAACGGCGTCATCGATGCGGCGCGCTACGAGGCGCTGATCACGCTCGCCAAAGACGCCAACATGAACATCTTCCGCTGCTGGGGCGGTTCCGGTGTAAACAAGAAGGCCTTCTATGACCTCTGCGACCGGATGGGCATCATGGTCTGGGTTGAGTTCCCGCTCTCATGCAACAATTACGTCGGCACGGAGCACTACCTCGCCGTGCTCGAGCAGGAAGCAGCGGCCATCCTGCATGACCTGCGCAGCCACGCCTGCGTGGTCATGTACTGCGGCGGCAACGAGCTGTTCAACAACTGGTCGCTGATGACGGACCAGTCCCTTGCGCTGCGGCTTCTGAACAAGCTCTGCTATGATCTGGACCGCGACCGCCCGTTCATCATGACCTCGCCCATCTTCGGCATGGGCCACGGCGGCTATACCTTCTACGATCCCGACGCGAAGAAGGACGTATTCACCCTCTTCCAGAGCAGCCACTGCACGGCGTATACGGAATTCGGCGTACCGGGCGTGACGAATATCGAGGATATCCGGCGCATTATTCCGGACGATGAGCTATTCCCCATCCGGGACATGGGCTCCTGGCGGCTGCATCACGCCTTCGGCGCGTGGGGCGCAGCGCGCTGGCTGTGCATGGATGTACTTGAAATGTATGCGCAGGAACCGCTTGATACGCTGAAGAAGGTCATCGATCTATCCAACTGGCTGCAGTGTGAGGGCTACAAGGCGATCTTCGAGGAAGCGCGCAGGCAGGCGCCGTACTGCTCGATGGCGATCAACTGGTGCTACTGCGAGCCGTGGATCACCGCCGCGGGCAACAGCCTGATCACCTATCCCATCAAGCCCAAGCCCGCGTATTATGCCGTTAAGGCTTCGCTGCGCCCCGTGCTTGCCAGCGCGCGGATTCCGAAATTCGACTGGCATGCGGGCGAGTGCTTCCATGCCGAGCTCTGGCTGCTGAACGATTCGCCGGAAGCAGCGAAGGCACGGATCATGGCGAGTATCCTGCTGGACGGTGTCGAGTATCCGCTGCTCGCATGGGAGAGCGGCGAAGCCGCCGCCAATACCAATCGCATCGGCCCGACGGTCAACTGGATTCTGCCGGATGTGGATGCAGCCGAATTCACGCTGCGGCTCGAGGCGGGCGCATATTCCAGCGAATACCGACTCTGCTACCGCAGAAGCGAGGCGCGGAGGGAGACGCGGCAGATGAACGTATGAGCAATTCAAAAAGCTCCCGGATTGGGAGCTTTGGGGTGGGCTTTATTCATCGCCCGGGCGCTTCACATGCGGCGCCTCGAGCACGGAGATACGATAAATCGGCTTCGCCCATGCAACCGCGTTGCGGATGATCGTCTGGACGTTAGAATCGTAGAAGATCGGGAAAGTCTCATGCCCCGGCTGGAAATAGAAGATCTTGCCGTTCTCGCGATGGAACGTGCAGCCGGAACGGAAGACCTCTCCGCCTTCATACCAGCCCATGAATACAACCTCGTCGGGCTGCGGGATGCCGAACGGCTCGCCATAGGTCTCCACGTGCGGCAGCTCGAAATACCGTCCAATGCCCTGCGCGATCGGATGGGACGGGCAGACGTTCCAGATACGCTCCATATCGCCGTCCTCGCGCCAGGTGAGGTTGCAGGAGGTGCCCATCAGAAGCTTGAAGGGCTTGGAATGATGGCCGGAATGCAGGAAGATGATGCCCATGCCCTTGTTGACCGCATCCTTCACGCGATAGGCCACCTCATCCGGAACAAGGTGATGGCGCAGATGGCCCCACCAGATCATGACGTCGGTCTCATCGAGCACCGCGTCGGTGATTTCATTCACGGTTTCCAGCGTAAAGCAGCGGACAGCCGTTTCGTCGTTTTTCAGGAAACTGGCAATGGCTTCATGAATGCCATCCGGGTATACCGCGCGGACACTTTCATCCGTCTGCTCGTGTACGAATTCATTATAAATCGTTATTCTCGTCATATGCTTTTCCTCTCCTGCGCAATTGCGCTTTTCGCCCATCCTTTTGGCCTTGGGCGTTTTTCTGGTATATCTTTTTCGACTCAGCCGTGGTATAATCCTTTTATCTGAATGAATGAATTCTCGCGCCGCAGCCCGCGCTGCGCGCTGGGTCCAAACAAATTAAAGGAGGATGTTTTTTATGGCTCTGGATATGAACAATTTCTCCACCGACATGACCGAAAAGGCCGCGATTCTCAGCGAGAAAAAGCTGCGCATCGGCATCATCGGCACCGGCGGCATTGCCCATTCCCACATCACCGCCTACATGCATCAGCCGGACGTGGAAATCGTCGCCGCGTGCGATCTGATTCCCGGCAAGGCGGAGAAGTTCCTCGCTGAATACAGCGTGGACGCACCGGCATTTGTGGACTTTAAGGAGATGATCGACACCGTTGAGATGGATGCGGTCAGCATCTGCGTCTACAACCGTAACCACTGCGTCTGCGCCGTGTATGCGCTTGAGCACGGCCTGCATGTCCTGCTTGAAAAGCCCATGTCCGTCACGCTTGATGAGGCGGTTGAAATCTGCCGCGCGGAAAAGGCGAGCGGCAAGATCGTCTCCGTCGGCTTCCAGCCGCGCCTTGATGCGAACATGCAGATGATCAAGAAGATCGTCGAGTCTGGCACGCTGGGCAAGGTCTACTACATCCAGACCGGCGGCGGCCGCCGTCACGGCATCCCGGTCTCCTGGAGCGAAACCTTCATCGAGAACGACAAGGCCGGTCTGGGCGCTGTGGGCGATATCGGCTGCTACGCGCTGGATATGGTGCTCAACGCCATCGGCTATCCGAAGCCGCTGACCGTCTCCGGCCGCGCGACCGATTACGGCGGAAAGGACCCGGCGGCCTACGCCGAGGTCGGCAAGCCGGAATGCGCCGAGAAGTTCTCCGTCGATGACTTTGCCTCCGCGTATATCCGCCTGGAAGGCGACGTCGTGCTCGATTTCCGCATCTCCTGGTATATGCACATGGACACCACCGGCGACACGCTGATCATCGGCACCAAGGGCGGCCTGCGCATTCCGTCCACCGAGTGCTGGAACGGCTCGTTCGACAAGCCCATGACCGTCTATCATGACATCGCAGGCAAGCCGGTGCAGACCGAGATTCCGCTGATCAAGGATGGTTCCAACCTGTGGGACAAGAAAATCCGCTCCTTCCTCAATGCCATCATCACCGGCGGCGAGGCGCCCGTCCCCACCAGCCAGATTCTCTACAATCAGGCCATCATCGACGGCATCTTCCGCTCCAGCGCGCTGGGCCATGAGGTTGCCATCGAGATTCCCGAGATCTGATCGACAGCTTTGCAGGAGGTTTAATCCATGAAATTCCCGATTGCGCTGCAGGTATATTCCGTCCGCGAGGACGCTGCTGCCGATTTTTACGGCACGCTGAAAGCGATCAAGGCCATGGGCTATGACGGCGTGGAGTTCGCCGGCCTGTACGGCCGCAGCGCCGCCGAGGTCAGGGGCTGGTGCAAGGAGCTGGGCCTCGTTCCGGTGTCCGCGCATGTCCCGTTTGTCGACATGATGAACGATCCGGACCTGCTGAAAACCTACGCCGAGATCGGCTGCCAGTACGTCGTCATCCCCTATCTTACCGAGGAATACCGTCCCGGTCAGGCCAAGTTCGCCGAGGTGATCGAGGGCGCGCGCATGCTGGGCGAAAAGGCCAATGCGCTGGGCATGACGCTCTGCTATCACAACCACGATTTCGAATTCGTAAAGCTTGATGGCGAATATGCGCTGGATGTGCTCTATCGTGAAGTGCCGGCCGAGCTTCTGAAGACTCAGATCGACACCTGCTGGGTGAACGTCGGCGGTGAGAACCCCTCCGAATACCTGCGCAAGTACGCAGGCCGCACGGAGATCGTCCACCTCAAGGACTTTTCCGGCCAGAAGAGCGAGCGCATGTACGCGCTCATCGGCATCGACGACGGCAAGGACGACGGCGAAACCGGCGCGTTCGAGTTCCGTCCGGTCGGCTATGGCAAGCAGGACTTTCCGTCCATCCTCGCCGCCTGCGAGGACGTCGGAGCGAAGTGGGTCGTCGTTGAGCAGGATCAGCCAAGCATGGACAAGACGCCGCTGGAATGCGCGAAGATGAGCATCGACTACCTGCGCAGCCTGTAAACAAAAGAAAACCAAAGAGGGATTGCCGCTTCAAAGCAGCAATCCCTTCTTTTATTCCTTTATTGTGCCTTTATCTCCTGCCTACGCGGATCGTCCAGCGATTTTTGTAGGCCTTGCCGGGATCCAGCCGGATCAGGTCGCTCTGCTTTTCAAAGACGGCGACCTCCCCATGCCTTGCCGGAAGCGACGCCCACGGCTCAATGCACACGTATGGCGCGTCCTTCTTCGGCCAGTGCCAGATACCCAGATACGGCATATCCGGGAAGGAGACGGTCACAAAGTATGCGCCGCCTTCTGCCTCCAGCGTCACCTCTCTCGCCATATCGCGCAGGACGATGGCGTCCTCATCAAACAGATCGTGTGTAAGCGGCAGCAGCGTATTCTCCTTCAGCGGGAAGAGCGTGTCTTCTCCGGTAACGAAGCAAGCCGGCGAGAAGCCCACGCGCATCGGCGCGCATGGCTTGGCAAAGCGCAGCCGGTAATCCGTAAACGCTTTTCCCGCCTCCAGCGGCACATTGAACCCCGGATGCCCGCCAAGGCCGAAGAACATCGGCTTTTCGTCGCGGTTCTCCACCTCATACGTAACCGCCAGCGAATCGTCTTCCAGCCCATATGCCACCCGGAACACAAATCGGCGCGGATACTGCGCACGCGTCTCTTCGCTGTCCGTGAGCGCGAAGACCATGCGGCTCTCTGTCTTTTCGATCAGCACAAAGCGGCTCTCCGGCGCAAAGCCGTGAATCGGCATCTCGTGGATTTCGCCGTCCAGCATGTACTTTCCCTGCCAGAGCCGCGCCACATACGGGAAAATCGTCAGCGCGCGATCCGCCCAGTAGGCTTGATCCCCCTGCCAGAAGTACTGCGTGCCGTCTGCCCCAAGAATGGACCAGAGCTGCGCACCCAGCTCGTTCACTGTCACTTCAAAATGCTCATTTCTGATCGTATGAAGCATATGTTTTCTCCCCGCTTAAGCGCTTCTCTTATTCCGGATCATCAGGCCCACTGCAAGGCCGATCAGCGCAGGCGCCACCCAGCCCAGATTTAGGCTGAAGAAGGGCAGTATCTTCTGCGCAAGGGCCACCATACCCTCCAGCTGCAGGCTGCTGCGCAGCGCAGCAGGCAGCGTTTTAATCAGGTCAAACAGCGCCGCGGCGCAGGTAAACGCCGTCACACTCACGTATACCGCGCGGTCATGGTCAAAGAGCCTGCCGCACAGCGCCAGCAGAATCAGCGTGATCGACAGCGGATACAGGAACATCAGCACCGGAAGGGAGTAATCGATAATTCTGGAAAGGCCGAAGTTCGAGACAACAAAGGAAAACACCGTGAAGATGATCGCCCATGCCCTGTAGGAAAGGGCCTTGGGGAACATGCGCGCAAACGCGTCCGCACAGCTGGTGACCAGTCCGATGGAGGTCTTGAGGCATGCGAAGGTAATCGTCACCGCCAGCACGATGCTGCCCGCAGCGCCGAGATAATGCCCGGAGATCTGTGCCAGCGCGATGCCGCCGTTTTCCGAGGTTGCAAACAGGCCGCGGGACTGCGTGCCCATCAGGATCGTCGCGATGTAGATGACTGCCATCAGGACGCCGGTCATCACGCCGGAGGCAAGGACATCCCTGGCTACGTCGCCGTCGTCCTTCACACCCATGGCGCGGATAATATCGATGACCACGATGCCAAACGCCAGACCGGCGATGGCGTCCATCGTGCCGTAGCCCTCAATAAAGCCCGAGAAGAGCGCACCGCTGTGGTAAGCCGCCTCCGGCTCGACAGAGGCGATCGCAGCAGAGGGCGCGCGCAGCGCAGCAACGACCAGAATCGTCAGGAAGATCAGGAAAATCGGGTTAATGATCTTGCCGATCCAGACCGTAATGCCCGCCGGGCGCAGCGAAAGAAGCAACACCACGGCAAAGAACACCAGCGAGAACACAAACAGGACCGGCGCGTGCGCTCTGTCGCCCAGCATCGGCGCGATGCCTGTGGTGAACGAGGTTGTCGCGCAGCGCGGAATCGCAAAGAACGGGCCGATCGTCAGATACAGAAGACAGGTAAACACATAGCCGTAGCCGCGGCCCACCTTATTGGATAGCGCCTGCAGGCCGTCGGAATGCGTATTGCCGATGGCCGCCACGCCCAGAATCGGAATACCCACGGCGGTGATGATAAAGCCAATCATAGCAGGAATCACATTACTGCCCGCCAACTGGCCCAGATGCACCGGGAAGATCAGATTGCCAGCGCCGAAAAACATACCGAACAGCGTCCCCGCCACCAGAATTCTCTGCTTAAAAGTCAGTCCTTTGCGCATATTCGTATCCATCCTCTCCCATTTCTTGCCTCTTATTTTACCATTGCCCTTGCAATCTGAGAAACGAGTGTTCATAATAGAGATATGAGAAAATGTAATGGATATGAAATGGAGTGATGCGGACATATGGACAGCAAGAAACTGGAGATTCTGATGACCGCAGCCGACCTCGGCAGCCTGACCAAGGCGTCGGAGGTCGTCGGCTATACGCAGTCGGGCCTGACGCACATGATGGATGCGCTTGAGCGCGAGATCGGCTTCCCCCTTCTGCAGCGCAGCCACAACGGCATCCGGCTCAGCCGGCAGGGACAGGCGCTGATGCCCGCCATCCGCGAGTTTTTGCAGGCCAACGCCAACCTGGAAAATCAGATCCGCACCATCGCCGAAGAGAAAAGCGAAGTCATCCGCATCGCGGCCTATTCCAGCATCGCCATGCACTGGATGCCGGAGCTGCTCTACCGCTTCAAGCGCCTATGCCCGGAGGTCAGTGTCGATCTGCGCATGGTTGACCACGCGCTGGAACCCTTCGAGCTGCTGGAAAGCGGGCAGACGGACATGATCTTCGCCAGCAGGCAGCACTACAGCTGCTGCGACTGGACGCCGCTTTACGATGAGCAGATGTACGCCATCCTGCCCAAGGATTATCCGCTGAACGGCCGCAGCAGCTTCCCGATCGAGGAATTCGCCGGGCAGGAATTCCTGATGCCCTACGGGCGGTTCGATATTGACGTGCGTTCCATCCTCGAGCCGATGGGCGTCCAGCTGAATGCGCAGCTCTGCCGCGTGGATGACGAGACGGTCATCCGCATGGTCGGCCGCGGGCTGGGCGTCTCGATGATGACGGAGCTGATGATCCGCGGCAGAACGGACGACGTGCTGTGCGTGCCGGTAAGCCCGCGCGCCATCCGCGAGCTGGGCATGGGCACGCATGTGCGCAGGACGATGACCGACAACATGATGAGGCTCAAAAACTGCATGCTGCAGTATTTACGCGACCGCGGCTGATTTCCCCGCAGAAAAACACGGCAGACCCGCACTGGCAGGTCTGCCGTGTTCTTATTCAATCAGAATGGTTTATCCGTATCTCAGGTGAAGAGCACGCTGTTGACGACGCTCTCCAGATACTCCTGACGGCCGCTGCCCGGCAGCTTCGCCGCGCCGAGCTCGTCGGCATACGCAGCCAGCTCCTCAAGCGTCGCTTCTCCGCTGACGATCTTCGCGCCAATGCCGGTCTTGTAGCTGGCATAGCGCTCCGCGATGAACGCGTCAATGCGGCCATCCTCGATGATCTTCGCAGCCTTGATCAGGCCGAGCGCGAAGGCATCCATGCCCAGAATGTACGCATGGAACATGTCCTCCGGCGTGTAGCTCGGACGGCGGTTCTTCGCGTCGAAGTTGAAGCCGCCGGTCAGGCCGCCCGCCTTGAGCACTTCGTACATGCACATCGTGGTCTCGTACACGTCGAACGGGAACTCGTCGGTATCCCAGCCGAGCAGGTAGTCGCCCTGGTTGGCGTCGATGGAGCCGAGCATGCCATTGATCGCGGAGATGCGCAGGTCATGCTGGAAGGTATGGCCGGCGAGCGTCGCGTGGTTCGCCTCGATGTTCATCTTGAAATCTTTGTCGAGGCCATGCTGGCGCAGGAAGCCGATCGCCGTGGCGGCATCGAAATCATACTGATGCTTCATCGGCTCCTTCGGCTTCGGCTCAATGTAGAAATCGCCCGTGAAGCCGATGCTTCTGCCGTACTTGACCGCCATCTTCATCAAGCGGGCAATATTCTCCTGCTCAAACTTGACGTCGGTGTTCAGCAGGGTCTCATAGCCCTCGCGGCCGCCCCAGAACACATAGCCCTTGCCGCCCAGCTTCACAGTGATATCCAGCGCCTTCTTGATCTGCGCCGCAGCGAAGCAATACACCTCGGCGGAGTTGGTGCTGCCCGCGCCGTTCATGAAGCGCGGATTGGAGAACATGTTGGCGGTGCCCCACAGGCACTTGATGCCGGTAGCCTTCATCTTCTCAAGGATGTAATCGGAGATTTCGTCCAGGCGGCGGTTGGTCTCCTTGATGTCGTCCGCTTCCGGCACGATGTCCACATCGTGGAAGCAGAAATACTCGATGCCCAGCTTCTGCATGAATTCAAAGCCGGCGTCGACCTTCGCCTTCGCATGCTCCATGGTGCCCTTCTCAGCGCCGAAGGACTTATCCGCCGTATCGCGGCCGAACATGTCGGTGCCGCCGGCACAGAGGTTATGCCACCACGCCATCGCGAACGGCAGATGCTCGCGCATGGTCTTGCCCATGATTACCTGATCCGGGTTATAGAACTTGAACGCCAGCGGGTTCCTGCTCTGCGGGCCTTCGTACGGGATCACCGGGATATTCTCAAAATACATATGCTTGTCCTCCTTTTGTCGAATCGGGAATTGCATGAATTATCGAAGTACGGGGAAGATCGCCTTCACCGCAGGATAGATGGTTTTAAACTTCTGATACTGCGCCTCATAGCGCGCGCTGAGCGCCGCATCCGGCTTAAGCACAGCCTCCGTCTGAACGATCGCATCGCAGGCGGCCTGCACGCTTTCGTATGCGCCGCAGGCGACCATCGCCAGCATTGCGCCGCCCATGCCGGGGCCCTGCTCGCAGGCGGGGCTTTCCAGCTTCACGTTCAGCACGTTGGCCATGATCTTCTTCCACAACGGGCTCTTCGCGCCGCCGCCGCAGATCTTGGAACTGCTGATCTCAATGCCAAGGCTTCTGGCAACCTCAACGCTGTCGCGGATGGCAAACGCCACGCCCTCCAGCACAGCGAGCGTCATATCCTCGCGCGAGGTGTCCATGCTCATGCCGATGAACGTCGCGCGTGCGTCGGTGTCGTTGATCGGGCTGCGCTCGCCCATCAGATACGGCAGGAAGAACACGTTGTTGCGTCCAAGTTTCTCCTCGTCGATCTTCGCCTGCTCGCCGGCATAGTCTTGAGTCGCGAGAATATCCTCCATCAGCCACTTGTTGCAGGAGGCGGCGGAGAGCATGCAGCCCATCAGGTGATAGCCGCCGTCGGCATGCGCAAAGGCATGCAGCGCGTTGTTGGGATCCACGCCGAAGGCCTGCGAGGAGATGAACACCGTGCCGGAGGTGCCGAGGCTGATGTTGCAGCCGCCCTCGCCCACGACGCCCGTGCCCACAGCCGCTGCGGCGTTGTCGCCTGCGCCAGCGGCAACCTTCACATTCTCCCTGAGGCCCAGCGCCTTGGCGATCTCCGGCTTTACCATGCCGATGCAGTCATAGCTTTCAAAGAGCTGGGGCATCTGCGCCTTCGTCACGCCGCAGATGGCCAGCATTTCCTCGCTCCAGCACTTATGCTCAACATCCAGCAGAAGCATGCCGGAGGCGTCGGAGTAATCGCAGGCATGCACGCCGGTAAGGATATAGTTGATATAGTCCTTGGGCAGCATGATCTTGCTGATTTTTTTGAAGTTCTCCGGCTCGTTTTCCTTCATCCAGAGAATCTTCGGCGCGGTGAAGCCGGCAAACGCGATGTTGGCCGTCAGCTCCGATAGCTTCTCCTTGCCGATCACGCCGTTGAGGTAATCCACCTGCGCCGCCGTGCGTCCGTCGTTCCAGAGGATCGCGGGACGGATCACCTCGTCCTGATCATCGAGCACGACCAGACCGTGCATCTGGCCGCCTGCGCCAATGCCGGCAATGTCCGAAGCGTCCACACCGGCGATCAGCTCGGGAATGCCCTCGAGCATCGCCGCATGCCAGTCCTGCGGATTCTGCTGGCTCCAGCCCGGCTGAGGAAACTCCAGCGGATACGATTTGCTCACCACATTGACAATCGCACCCTTTTCATCCATCAGCAGGAACTTGGCCGCAGAGGTACCCAGATCAATTCCGATATAGTAGCTCATTTCTCCTCGCTTCCTTTCCTCGCCGGTTTTCCGGTGATTACCTGCGTCCATCACATGCTTATGCCTGATTGGATTACGCCAGCCCGATTTCGATGCAGGCATGCCCGGTCAATTCGCGGCTACGGGCATCCGGCTGAGAAACGCCCGCATACAGCACCGGCCTGCCCTCGGCGATTCTTTCGCCGTCCGGGCTGACCACCTTCAGCGCCTCGCGATTGATGACGACCGTCACGGTCTTCTCCTCGCCCGCCGCAAGGGCAATGCGCTTGAATCCGCAAAGTCTCGGGTTGCGCGGCGCGTTTGCGCTGTCTCTGTTCTGTACATAGATTTCAACGACGTCCTGCGTATCGCACGCGCCATCGTTGCGGACTGCGGCATGGACGAGGATCTGCGCATCCGTTTCCTCCACCTGCGCGCCGATCACATACACGTCGCCGTAGGTCAAGCCGTAACCAAACGGATACAGCGGCTCATGCTCAAAGTAGCGATAGGTACGGCCCTTCATGCTGTAATCGGTAAACTCCGGCATCAGATCGAGCTGCTCATTGCGGTAGAACGTCAGCGGCAGCTTGCCGGACGGGGAAACGCGGCCCAGCAGGATATCAGCAACCGTCTTTCCGCCGCGCGCGCCAGGGTACCATGTCAGCAGCACCGCGTTCGCGTCGTCCGCCGCCTTGCCCAGATCGATGGCGCTGCCCGCCATCAGGCAGATCACCGTCGGCTTGCCCACAGCCAGCACCGCGTCTATCAGCCTGCGCTGGGACTCAGGCAGCAGCAGATTGAGCTTATCGCCGGAGGCCGACGCGTTGCTGGTGTCGCCCTCCTCGCCCTCGAGCGTCTCATCCAGGCCCACGACCAGCACGACAGCGTCGGACGCCTCCGCGGCGGCCAGCGCCTCGGGAATCCGATCGCCCGGCTGCGCAAGGTCTTCCTCACGGTTCTTGAATAGATGCGCGCCCTGCGCGTAAAGCACGCGCACATCCTCGCCGACCGCATCCTGAATACCCTCCAGCACCGTGATATATCGGGAGGAGGTGCCGTGGTAATTGCCAATCAACGCAGCTCTGCTGTTCGCGTTCGGACCGATAACCGCCAGCGTATGGATTTTTTCCATATCCAGCGGCAGAACACCGTCGTTTTTCAGCAGCACACAGCTCTTCTGCTCCGCCTCGCGCGCCTTGGCGATATGCTCGCGGCACTCCACAGCGGTATACGGAATGCTGTCGTATTCGCTGCCCTCCATGATGCCCAGCATATAGCGCGCTGTGAACAGGCGGACGGCAGCGGTGCGGATCTGTTCCTCCGTAACGAGGCCCTTTTCATAGGCCTTCATCATGTAGATATAGGTATTTCCGCAGTTGACGTCGCAGCCGTTTTGGAGCGCCAGCGCGGCGGATTCCTCCGGCGTGTCCGTCACCTGATGATGTTCGTGGAAATCGCGGATGGCCCAGCAGTCAGAGACCACATGTCCCTCAAAGCCCCACGCGCCGCGCAGGGTATCCACCAGCAGCGCCTTGCTGCCGCAGCAGGGCTCGCCATTGGTGCGATTATACGCGCCCATGACGGCCTCCACGCCGGCCTCAGTGACCAGTGCCTTAAACGCCGGCAGATAGGTCTCCTCCATATCCTTGCGGTCTGCGATCGCATTGAAGCGGTGGCGGATCGCCTCCGGGCCGGAATGCACGGCAAAATGCTTCGCGCACGCAGCGGACTTCATCACCTCGCCGCCGCCCTGAAGACCCCTGACATACGCCTTGCCCATTTCGGCGGTCAGGTACGGATCCTCGCCGTAGGTTTCATGACCGCGGCCCCAGCGCGGATCGCGGAAGATATTGATATTGGGCGACCAGAATGTCAGTCCCTTATAGATATCGCGATCGCCATGCGCAGTAGCGGCGTTGTACTTGGCGCGTCCTTCCGTCGCCGATACGTCGCCAAGCGCTTCAATCAGCTGAGGATCAAACGTCGCCCCCAAGCCGATTGCCTGCGGATAGCTGGTCGCCGTGCCTGCGCGCGCCACGCCATGCAGCGCCTCGTTCCACCAGTTATACGCCGGGACGCCAAGCCGCTCGATCGCAGGGGCGTCGTATCTGAGCTGGCTTGCCGCTTCCTCAACCGTCATCCTGCCGACAAGCGCCTTTGCCTTTTCACGGGCAATTTCTCTGTTCATCGCGTTCACTCCCTGTCGTGAAAGAGTTTTGCAACAATGTTCCCTAACTGTATTTATGATATATGATTCCCTGTGATTTGTCAAGATTTTTTATAAACCCGCGCCGCAATTTAGACGATTGCAACAATCCAGCGTGGTCTGCTATAATATCTGTATCACGCCCGCAGGAGGCATACTTATGGACAGCAGGCTCATCTATCTCGATCACGCCGCCACCACCTTCCCCGAGGAAGAGGTCATCCTTGCCATGGGTGAATGCATGCGTCAGGCGTCCTTCAACGCCTCTGCCGCATACAGCGCTGCGGGCGAAGCACGGCGCATACACAGGCTCTGCCGCCGTCAGCTTTCCGTCATGCTCGCCTGCCCGCCGCAGGATATCTTCTTCACCAGCGGCGGCACGGAAGCCAACAACTGGGCCATCCGCGCCTTTTCCGGGCAGCATGCCGTCATCGCCGCCATCGAGCATCACTCCATCCTGCGCAGCGCGCACGCAGCCGGATGCAGCATTTCGCTCGTCCCGCCCAACGACAGCGGATTCACACAGCCGGAAGCTATCCTTTCTGCGCTTCGCCCGGATACAAGGCTCGTCTGCCTGCAGGCGGCCAACAACGAAACAGGCGTTCTGCAGCCCTATCGCGAGCTCTATCCCGCGCTGCACGCGCGCGGTGTTCATCTGCATGTCGATGCGGTACAGGCCTTCGGTCATGTCCCCGTCAGCGCAGCGCACTGCGACAGCATGAGCCTCTCCGCGCACAAGCTCTATGGCCCGCGCGGCACCGGCGCACTGTATATCCGCAGCGGCGCGCGCATCCCCGCACTGCTTTTCGGCGGCGGTCAGGAAAGCGATCTGCGCGCCGGCACAGAAAACACACCCGCCATCCGGGGATTTCATGTTGCGGCCCGGATGGCGGATGAAGATATGATGCAGCGTGATACACGCGAACGTGCATTGCTCCATGATTTTGTATCCACCCTGCGGCTTCATTGTCCATCCATTCGGCTGCTGGGCGAAAACCGCCCGCGCCTGCCTGGCGTCGCTGCTCTGCTGATTCCCGGCCTTTTGTCTGAGCACGCCATTGCCGCGCTGGATCTTCAGGGCATTCTCGTCTCCGGCGGCGCGGCCTGTGCCTCTTCTTCCGGCGAACCCAGCCACGTCTATCTGGCAATGGCCCTTTCCCCCGCCGATGCGTCCTGCGTCCTGCGCATCAGCATCGGCCGTCATACCACGGCAGACGAGCTTTCCTCAGCCGCGCAGGCTTTGCTCAAGCTCATCCCTGCGCAAGCGCAGTGAAGTATTTTTCGATGAGCTTGCTGACGCCGCCCTTCGCCGCGAGCAGCTCCAGACGCTGCCGGTCATAGCGGATATCGAAGATCTTTCCCTGCGGGTAGTACCTGAACTGAGCGAGTTCCTCCTTCAGGCAGCGGTCAAAATGTTCGTCCGCCCACGCAAAGTCGCCCTGAAAGACCACGGTCTCCTGATTATAGGCAAGCGACAGATTCTGCAGCGCGACGGCAAAGCAATGCGCCAGATACGCCGTCACCTGCCGTGCACGCTGATCGCCCTCGTCGGAAAGCCCAAAGAGCTGCTGGAATGTCATTGAGGCGCATGTCTCTTCCGGCATGCCCAGATCACGCAGCTTCTGCCGCACACGCGGCAGATTGACCATGCTCTCCAGACAGCCGCGTTTGCCGCAGCCGCAGACCACGTCATCCGACGGGCTGATGATCATGTGGCCGATTTCGCCGATGAGCGAATCCCGGCCGTTGAGCACATGCCCTCGCTCAATCAGGCAGGCCGATATACCCCATGTGGTGAAGAAGGTCATCACGCGGCCCGCTTCATACGCCGGATGCTCCAGCAGAACGGCACGCCCTGCCGCCTTGCCGGCGTTGTCGATGTAACACTCCAGATGCCCGCCAAGCACGCTGCGCAGCTTCTGCTCCATGTCCACATCCGTTCCCCAGCCGGGCGCCTGAGAATTGTATCTGAGGGCTTTCGTATCATAATCCACCGTACCGGGAACGGTCAGCACCACGCCATACAGATCCGAAAGCGAAATCCCCTTTGCAGCCAGATAGCCTCCGGCCATCAGGCGCACGTCGCGCAGGTTTTCATCCAGATCGTCGCTCAGCTGATGCGCGTATTCCTTCATGTGATCAACCTCGCCGAGCATATCGCTCATCGCCAGCGTCACGCTGCGCGGCCAAAGATTGATGCACAGAATCTTTTTCTCATCGCAAAAACGGAATAGCTCCGGCTTTTTTCCGCCTGCGCTTGTGCTGGAACCAAAGCCCATGGACTGGATGACGCCCAGCTCACAGTAATGCTGCAGAAAGCGCATCACCGTCTGACGGCTGATCCCCGTCATCATATGAATCTCTGCTGCGGTAAGCACCTTGCCGGAACGGATGACCCGAAGCATCTTCTGTCGATTGAGCGCCTTCGCGTCGCCCGGCATGGCTACCTGACCCCGTTCTGTTAACATGATTCTCTCCTTTATGATAGTAAGTGCCCTATTTTACCATAAATTCTGTATTCATGTACGGACAAGTTTTCTTTGAGTAGAAAGTGCTCCCGGATCATCGGGAGCATTTTCTGTATCAAGCTTTTTATTCCTTGACGCCGCCAACGGCAACGCCCGCAATGATGTACTTGCTGAAGCAGAAATACACAATCAGCAGCGGCAGCGCAGTGAGCGTGAGGCCCAGATAGATGGAACCAAATTCCGTACGGTAGATATCGCCGCGCAGCTCCTTGACCATCATCGGCAGGGTCTTCATCGTCGGATCAGAGAGCAGCATGAGCGGCGTGAGGTAATTGTTCCAGGAACCGATCACCGCCATGATGCCCATGGTCGCCATCGCCGGGATCATGATGGGCATGATGATGGTGTTGTAGGTATAGAACTCGCCTGCGCCGTCGATACGCGCCGCCTCCACCAGCGAAATCTGGAAATTTGCCTCCAGATACTGCTTGAAGAAGAAGACCGTCGACGCCGCCGCAATGGACGGAACCACCAGCGGCAGATAGCTGTTCGTCCAGCCGAGCTTATACATGAACATGTAGAAGCCCGTCGCCGTCACCTGACCCGGGATCATGATGATCGCCAGAATCACGCTGTAGAGGAGCTTCGCGCCCTTGAAGCGATAGACCGTCAGGCCGTACGCTGTCAGCGCAGAGAAGTACACAGAGAGGATCGTCGCGCCAAAGGCGATGATCGCGCTGTTCTTGAAACCAACCCAGACGCTGAAGCTCTTGCGCTCAAGCACCTGCCAGTTGTGACCAAGGAACGTAGACGGAATCAGTGAGACGCCGCCCTGAATCTGCTGGGAGTTGCGCGTCGCGTTGACGATCATGATCCAGAACGGAAGCAGGCTGAGAATGCACAGGAAGATGCACAGCACATAGATCATCGCGCGCTTGCTGTTCAGGACGCTTGCGCAGTTCACAAACAGCGCAGCAACCGGCAGCACCAGCATAACGCCCGCCAGTCCCCAGTTCATCTGAGGATTGCCATAAGGCAGCTTGACCGGAATGGCCTGCACACGGAAGATACAATAGGCAATCACCAGAACGCCGATCAGATTGGCAAAGCTCGAATACGTGTAGTATTTGCTGACAATCTTTCCATTCGGAATGAGCACGCACGCAGCGGCCATCACCAGCAGCGCGCCTGCGATCTTCGTAAGCAGATACAGATCTGCAAAATCGGTCGGATAGATCGCGCCGTTCTCATTGACAACCTGCATATTGACTTCGATCTCGGCCGGAAGCGGACCCGGAAGCAGCGAATACTTCAGGCCGCTCTGCCCAGCCTGGCTGGCAAGCGCAGCCTGCTCGGCAAGGAGATCATCCACCTTCGCCTGCTGCTTATCAATTTTGCCCTGCTGCTTATCGAGATCCTTCTGAGACTTTCCCTGATCGACATAGCGCTGGAGCTTGGCCTGCTCGCTTTCAAGGCGGCCAACCTGCTTGTCAATCTCTTCCTGCAGCGCAGCCGCGGAATTATCTTCAAACGTCGCAATCGGCACAAACATGAGGCAGGCCGTCACAAGCAGAAGAAGCACGCAGATTAATCGGGCAGTCTTCGTCATTTTCCAGCCCTCCTCTCCTTCGGCGCAGCATCACGGTCGCGCATCAGCAGCGCCAGAATCAGCGAGCAGATGACGATGATGATGAACAGAACAACGGAAGCCGCACTGGCAACGTTGAAGTTATTGGGCGTTTCAAAGCCCTGCTGATAGATGAAACGGGCAACGGTATTGGTGGTATAGTTCGGGTTGCCCTGGGTCATCAGGTGCGGAATATCGAACATGGTCAGACCGCCGACGAGGGAAGTGACCAGATTATACAAAAGAATGGGCTTGATCAGCGGCATCGTGATCTTCCAGAACACCTGTCTGGAAGTACAACCGTCCACCAGCGCCGCCTCGAAGAGGACGGGGTTGATGCCCAGCATGCCGGCGATCATGATGATCATTGTATTGCCATACCACATCCACCACTGAATCAGCGATACCAGACCGCGGGACGCAGCTGTGGAGCGGAAAAACTCGATCGGAGAAGAGATCAGGCCGAACTGCTGCAGCAGCGTGTTGATCGGCGCGATCGGGAAATTGAACAGGGAGAAGAAGAGCATGGCGATCGTCGCAGCGGTGATGATATTCGGCATAAAGATCATCACCTTGAAAGCGCCCTGGAAGCGAAGCTTGAGGTGCGTATCCGTGAACCAGCTTGCCAGGATCAGTGCCAGACCAATCTGCGGAATGAAGTTAAACAGCCACATGATGACCGTGTTGCCAAAGGCCTGCCAGAAGAATCTGGAGACGTCGCTGCCCACGGTAAAGAGCTTGACGAAGCTGTCAAAGCCTACGATTGAGTTATCCAGAACCTTGCTCCAGCCTGCGGCGTCCGTCAGCGATGTACGGAACGTAAAGAAAATCGGATAGAGCTGGAAAATCAGGAACGTGATGAAAAACGGGGCTACAAAGAAGTAGCCGTATTTGTCATAGTTGATGGATTTGCGTTTTTTGGATCTACCCAGCATATGTCCACCCCTTTGTCTGAGAATCTCACCCCGGTCGGGGCGGAACGGCGCGCTGCCAAAGAGAAAATGAAAGGGGCTGCCTCTGCCCCAATCTCGTTGCAAGAGGCAGCCCCTATTGGATCAAATCAAGCTGCGATTCAGTTGTTTGATGTCAGATCACTCAACGATCAGATCCGGGAACTGAGCCTTAACCTGCGCCTTGAATTCGGCGATCACGGCGTCGAGCTCAACCTCGCCCTTGGAGTACGGCGTGGTGACATAGTCGCTCCACAGGGAGTTCATCTTCTCGTCGTAGTCGGTCATGATCGCGCCGTTGGCCAGGTTAGCAGCCTCGGAGAAGATCGCATAGTGATCCTGGCCGCCCAGGAACGGGTTCGGGGTGCCGCCTTCGGCGAGGATCTTCTCAACAACAGCGTTGGAGCCGACGAAGTCGCCGGAGTCCTTCGCATAGGTGTACAGGAACTCTTCGCTCATGGTGAAGAACAGGATGAAGTCCTTCACAGCAGCCTTGGTAGCTTCGTCCATCTGAGCAACCTTGGCCTCATTCGCGCCGATCCAGGTGCCGCCCCAGCTGTAGCCGACCGGGCCAGCGACCATGCGCCAGTCACCATAGGTACCGCCGTCCGCTTCGCAGGCAGCCTTCATCTGCTCGTCGTTCATGGTGTCGTTGGTGGTCAGGCCGCAGTTCGGCTTGAGGGTGTAGTGCAGGCCCCAGGTCGGGAGCAGGAAGCACAGAGTGGTGTCGGTCTTCATGCCGTTGAACCAGGCCTCGGACCAGGCAGTGCCCTTATTGGACAGATCGTCTTCCTCAAGAACCTTGCACAGATCGAGGTAATCGTAGAGGATCGGGTCGATGACGAGCTTGCCGTCGACAACCCAGCCCTGCTCACGGCCGTAGTTGTAAGCGTTCCAGATGTCGCCAGCGCCGACGACCATCTTCAC
>JAFXCE010000127.1 GCA_017521565.1 Clostridia bacterium
GACGCCGACGCCCACCCCGACGCCGACGCCCACCCCGACGCCGACGCCCACCCCGACGCCGACGCCTACCCCGACACCAACGCCCACTCCGACACCCACGCCTTCTCCCACTCCGTACACGCCTAGCAGCGCCAGTGCGGTTGAAGGTACGGATCCAACAAAGATCATCAAGGAGAGCCGTGTTGTTGCCGGAACGGAAGCTGTGGAAGGCGTACTCAATCGCACCGAGGACGTCAGCATGTGCGATCCGCTGGAGTACACTGCGCAGGGCGGTCTGCTGACGTTCCGTGGCGGTCCGCTGCGTCAGAACGGCGCATATGGCGTGGTTGATGTTGTGGAAGAGCAGCTTTCCGTTGCCCGCGGCATGCGCACGACGATCATCGGCGGTAAGCATACAGGCTTTGGCTATGGCACTCAGCCGCTGATTGTCAAGTGGTATAAGAACATCCGTGAACTCATGAATATCAAGGAGGATTCCAAGAATACCACGGCGATGAAGGAGGTCATCTATCCGTCGAATGATGGCCGGATCTACTATCTGGATCTGGATAAGATGATCTATTCCCGTGATATTCAGGAAGTTGGCTATCCGATGCAGTCGACAGCGGCTGTCAATCCGTATGGCTATCCGCTGCTGTATGTCGGTCAGACCGAGGATTCTGTTTCGGATTACAAGGGTATCATCGGTATGCGCGTGTACAGCCTGATTGATCAGAAGCTGATGGAATTCATTCCGGGCATGAATCCGCAGGCATATCGTGAGACAGGTGAGATCTTCTCTTCTCCGATTATTGAGAGCGACTCTGATACGCTGATTTATGGCGCAGAAAACGGCATGCTCTATACGGTCGCCATGAATACGTATTTCGATGTTGCTACCGGGGATATGGCAGTCACGCCGGATGTGACAGCATATGCCTATAAGACCAAGCTGAGTAATGCGAAGCAGGGCATTTCCTCCAGCGTAGCAACCTATGGCAACTATGCGTACTTTGGCGACAAGGCCGGCTCCATCCAGTGTGTGGATATGAATACCATGCAGACCGTTTGGGCGGTGGATATGGAGGACAGCGTGGTGGCCTCGGTTGCGCTTGAATGCGGCGAGGATGGCGAGGTTTACCTTTATGCCGGCAACGTTGTGAATAAGCGCGAGCGCAGCAGTCAGGTGAAGCTGGTGAAGCTGAACGCGCTGACTGGCGAGACAATCTGGACCTGCATGAATGAGATGAAGGGCAAGTACTCCAGCAAGTCTGCCAAGGAAGGCATCTATGCCGGCCTGATGGCGTCTCCGCTTGTTGGCGAAGGCGATATCGATGATCTGGTGATCTTCAACGTCAATCGTCTCGTTGATGGCAAAACGCAGTATGCGACGGTCTATGCGCTGGATAAGGTAACTGGCGAGGAAGTCTGGAGCCAGCCGCTGGATGTTGACTCTGTATCGTCTCCGATTGCGGTGTATCAGCCTGACGGCAAGAGCTATATCATCCTCGGTGATGAGAACGGCACGCTTCGCCTGATGGATGGTTTTACGGGTACAACGATCAGTACCGTCAATCTTGGCAGCGCAATTCAGGCGTCCCCGGCTGCGTACAACAACAGGATTATCGTCGGTACGACTGGCGGTATGCTGTACTTTGTCGATCTCAAGTAACGACTGTTTTAATAGGACAGCGGATGCCGCTGCGGAGTATCCGCGGCGGCATCTTTGCATAGAGTACGATGAGCGCTACAACGAGGAGGAAACGTATGCACAAGTATGTCATCGCCCTGGATCAGGGTACAACCAGCTCCCGCGCTGTGATCTTTGATGAACAGGCAAGGATTGTTGCGATGAAGAGCTACGAGTTCGAGCAGATCTATCCGCAGCCCGGCTGGGTTGAGCATGAGCCGATGGCGATTCTCAATTCTCAGACCGATGCGCTGCGTGATGTTGTTCGCCTCAGCGGCATTCCGGTAGAGGATATCGCTGCGATCGGCATTACTAACCAGCGCGAGACTACGCTCGTCTGGGATAAGAAAACCGGCGAGCCGGTGTATAATGCGATTGTCTGGCAGTGCCGCCGTACGGCCCCGATTGTCAAGCGTCTTTGTGAGGATGGGCTTGAGGGGCATATTAGAGAGACAACCGGTCTGATTCCGGATGCGTATTTCTCCGGCAGTAAGCTCAGCTGGCTGCTTGATAAACTTGATCTGCATGAGCGTGCGAAGAATGGCGAGCTTTGCTTTGGCACGGTCGATACGTTCCTTGCGTGGAATCTCTGTGAAGGAAGACCGCATGTTACCGATGCGACCAACGCCAGCCGCACGATGCTCTTCAACATCCATACCAATGATTGGGACGATACGATGCTCGAAGCGCTCAATATTCCACGAGAGATTCTGCCGAAGGTGGTCGATACCTCTGGCATCGTGGGCGTTCTGGATGTTGAAATTCTCGGCAGGGAAATCCCTGTTGCGGCGCTTGTAGGCGATCAGCATAGTGCGCTGTTCGGCCAGTGCAGCTTTGAACCCGGTATGATGAAGAATACCTACGGTACGGGATGCTTCCTGCTGATGAACACGGGCGATAAGCCTGCATCCAGCAAGAGCGGTCTTCTGACTACGGTTGCCTGGCGTCTTAATGGAAAATGCACCTATGCGCTTGAGGGCAGTGTGTTTATCGGCGGTGCGGCCATTCAGTGGCTGCGCGACGAAATGAAGATCATCGAGCGCGCCTCCGAAACCGAGACCATTGCCCGCTCTCTCAAGGATAATGGCGGTGTGTATCTTGTTCCCGCCTTTACAGGCCTGGGCGCGCCGTATTGGGATATGTATAGCCGCGGCACAATCGTCGGCCTGACGCGCGGTACGGGCCGTGCGCATATTGTGCGTGCTGCGCTTGAGTCTATTGCGTTCCAGTCTGCGGATCTGGTGTTCTCCATGTCTGCGGATTGCGGATGCAGGCCGGTTGAACTCCGTGTCGACGGCGGAGCCAGCGCCAATCAGTTCCTGCTTCAGTTCCAGTCCGATATCCTTGGCTGCGATGTCGTCCGCCCAACCATCATTGAAACGACGGCGCTTGGTGCAGCCTTGCTGGCGGGTCTGGCTGTGGGCCTTTGGAAGGATCTTGATGAGATCAAGGGCCTGTGGCAGAAGGATCTTACCCTCCAGCCGAAGATGGGTGAGGAGCAGCGTAAGAAGGAAATCATGGGATGGCATAAAGCCGTAAGCCGCAGCCTGAAGTGGCTTGAAGAAGACAACTGATCGCGTTTTCTCAGGATAGGTGAATCACACAGTTTTTCAAGGGACGGCCCTGAAGGGATCGTCCCTTTTCCTGCATTTGAATCGATCTTGTGCCGAATTACGATGTTTTTTCGTCCGATAAGATAAAAAGGTGAAAATATCCAGACTCAATCCTGCAATTTTTCCAAGAATGTTCCATAATCGGCAAAGTGAACCCTTGACAGGCATGTAGCGTTGGGGATAAAATAAGACTACTACGATTTGAGGCAATTCGCCCCGAAGTTCGTCGAATTTCCGAACTTTGATGGAGGGAAAAACATGTACGAGATTCCTGTGACGCTGACACAGAACCCGAAGAAGAAGCCGGAGGATGAGTCTAAGCTCGGATTTGGCAAGATCTTTACCGATCATATGTTTGTGATGGATTATGAGGTTGGCCGCGGCTGGTATGATGCGCGTGTCGTGCCCTATGGTCCTTTTGTGATGGATCCTGCGACGACGGTATTCCATTATGCGCAGGAGATTTTCGAGGGAATGAAGTGCTATCGCCGTCAGGATGGCGGTCTGCAGCTCTTCCGTCCAAGGGATAATTTTGAGCGTATGAATCGCTCTGCTGCCCGGATGGGCATGCCTGCGGTGGATGTAGAGCAGGTGCTTGCCGGCCTGATTGCGCTGCTCAAGGCGGATGCAGATTGGGTGCCTTCTGCGCCGGGCACGTCCCTGTATATTCGCCCGACGATGATTGCGACCGACGTCATGCTCGGCGTGCATGCATCGCACAATTATCGATTCTATATCATTTGCTCCCCATCCGGCGCCTATTATCCCAAGGGATTGGCGCCTGTGGGCATCTATGTTGAGCCGGAGCTTGTCCGCGCGGTCAAGGGCGGCGTTGGCTTCACCAAGACGGGCGGAAACTACGCCGCATCCATCCTTGCTGGTGAATTGGCGAAGCAGAAGGGCTATGAGCAGGTGCTCTGGCTGGATGGCAGAGAGAACAAGTACATCGAGGAAGTCGGTGCGATGAACATGTTCTTCAAGATCAATGGCACGTTGGTTACGCCGCCGCTGCTGGGCTCGATTCTTGGTGGTATTACCCGCGATTCCATCATCAAGCTGGCTAAGCACATGAATCTGCCGGTGGAAGAGCGCAGCCTGACGGTTCAGGATGTATTCGATGCGGCTGAGCGGGGAGAACTTGAGGAAGCCTTTGGCTCCGGTACGGCGGCAGTCGTGTCTCCGGTGGGTCGTCTCGCATGGAATGATAAGGAGATTACCATTTCCGGCGGAGAAATCGGCGCATATACGCAGAAGTTCTATGATATGCTGACCGGGATTCAGTTCGGCAGCGTGCAGGATCCTTTTGACTGGGTGCTTAAGATCGATTGATCGTCGCTTGCTGTACAAATGGAATTGTGAGACTCCCAAAGATAAACGCATTCAAATGGCACCCATGGCAAACACGGGTGCCATTGCTATGTGATAGAATGGCTGCAGTGATCTGCGCACTAAATCCGGGAGGATCCTATTCATGTTCAGACAGGAAGAAGTACACTTTGGCGGCTGGCAGGAAAAGACGGTGGAGTCCATGCGCCGCCGCAGATACGAGCAATGGGTTAGTCATCTGCCGCCGCTCGGGGCCGGGAGGCTTGAACAGCTTGAGCCGGCAGCCTTCTCACAGAGAATTGAGCAGTGTTGGCAGGATATAGAGCGGAAGCCCATGCGTTCGCAGCAGATTTCGCATCTCTGGAAGCGCGTTCTTGACAACATTGAGCTGCAGGCGGATTGCTTGTCGCATGAGGAGCATGAGCTTGTGGAGCGTGCGCTGCTTCTTGGCGGCTGTACGCGCCTAGAGGATATACAGGAACTGGAAGCGGCGAGAGCGCTTTCTTTGAGGCTTTGGGCGAGTATAGGACTTGTATCTGGAAAACCGTATATGGAGCTGGAAGCGCCTGTCCTGCAGCCAGTGGCGAAGGCATTCGCCAGAGAGGCGCATGAGCCGATTCGAAAGCGCCTGAATCATTTCAGTGCAGGTCTTTCAGGAATGCTGTATCGGTTTGGGGCGCTCGACGATCGTCAGCCGCAGCAGATGATTCTGCGCGATGTGTTGGGCGGACAGCAGTGTGATGAAACGCATATTCAGCTTGCGCGCAGGTATTTATGGGCAAGCTTTGACTGCATGGATTACAGAGACGGTGTCATGCTGATCCATCCTGCACTTGCAGAACCGCGGCATCTGATTGCCGTCAGACAGCGTAGGGTTTCTGCATGGCAGATGAATCAGGATGGCGTGCAGATGATGGATATTCTCCCTGAAGAGATTCCGCTTCAGCGCGACTTAGAGTGTGCGATTGCCGGTGCGCTTCGTGCTGGACAGCATGCGCATGACGTTGTGCGGACAATTCGGTTGCTCTGCAAGCAGGGGGCGCCGCTTCATGCGCTGGAAGAGCTTCTTCAGCAGTCGCTGGTGGTATATGTGTCTCCATTTATGCGAGGTGCGCTCAAGAATATGTACTATAGATTGCCCAAGTGGATTGAATGTACGGAACATGCCGTGCTGCAATAGGAAAGAGAAAGGGGAAGCGCTCTATGCAGATGATGGTCTCCAGAGAAAAGGACGGTTTGATGCTTTCGCAATTCCTTGCGCAGGAAGCGGCGAATGTGCCGCTCTGGGCAGTTCGCGAGGCAATCAAAAAACGTGATGTGCGCATCAACGGAGCAAGGATTGCGGCGGATGTCCGTGTCCACGCCGGACAGGAGATTCGTGTCTTCTGGCCCAAGAGCGTCATTGCTGCACAAGAAAAGGAAAGGGTACTTCCGCCGCCTGAAATCATCTATGAGGATGAGCGTGTGCTGATCATCAATAAGCCGCAGGGAATTGCCAGTCAGAATGAGGATCATCCGTTGCAGGGCGATACGGCGCTTACGCGCGTGCATGCGTATCTGTCGTCTAAAGGCGAGCAGACGGAAAGCCTGCATCTGTGCCACAGGCTGGATGTACAGACCGGAGGACTGCTGTTTTTTGCCAAGGATGACGAGGCGTTTGCGTCGGCGCTGGAGGCCTTCTCCGGACGCACGTTCCGCAAGTTTTATACCTGCCGCGTCAAGGGATGTCCTGCGCAGCATGAGGCTGTCATGCATGCGTATCTGAGGAAGGATGCGCAGATTTCCCGCGTATCGGTTACAGATTATCCGGCACGTGGTGCGATGGAGATTACGACAGCCTATCGCGTTCTGAAACAGGAGGAGCATGCAGTGCTGGAAGTGGAGCTGATCACGGGCCGTACGCATCAGATTCGCGCGCATCTGGCTCATATTGGCCATCCGATTCTGGGCGACGATAAGTACGGGGACCGAATGCTGAACCGCCATTTGGGGTTGCGCCGTCAGCAGCTTTGGGCGACAAGGCTGCTTGTGCAGGCAAATGGCGCGCTCAGCTACCTGAATGGACGCAGTTTCAGTATTCCCTGTCCGCTTTGATGAAATACAGGAGAGAGCATCATGAAGAGAGTTCGCTTAATTGCACTGGATATGGATGGAACGCTGCTGGCGAGTGACCACTGGACGGTACCGCAGCGGAATCTCGAAGCGATTCGCCGCGCAGATCGCCTTGGTATTCGTGTGCTGATCAATACTGGGCGTATGGTCGAGGATGCAAGCGACTTTATCCGCAGGCTTGCCTTGCCTTGCATGATCATTGCAGCCAACGGAGCGCGGGCATGCGATGCACCCATGCCGGGCGGAAACTGGATTTACCGCTGCGATCTTGCGCCGCAGGATACGCATAAGGCGCTGGATATTCTGATTCCGTCCGGATTGCTGATCAACGGCTTTGAAGACGGTATTGTGCATACGGCGAATGGCGATGATGGAAGAAAATACCATCTGGTTCGCCGAGGGCTGATTGAGGCGCAGTATGGCGAGGAGACGCTCCGCCGTGCTGCGGATCGCGGCATAATGAAGCTCTTTGCTGTTGCAGACGGCTTTGCCGGAGATGCGCCGGATGATCGCATTGAGCCCTTGCGCAGGCGAATCGAAAGGGAACTGCCGCATCTGATGGTGACCAGCTCTGCGCCAGGCAATATAGAAATCACTTCGCCGCTGGCGGGTAAGGGAACAGCGCTGGGGCGCGTGGCGGAATACTATGGCCTTTCACGTGAGAATGTCATGGCTGTCGGCGATGCAGGAAATGACATGAACATGCTGGAATATGCGTATCATAGCGTGGCGATGGGTAATGCGACGCAGCAGGTGCGCGAGCATTGCCGGTATCTGACAGCGACAAACGATGAATGCGGCGTAGCACAGATCATCGAGCAGGTGATCGAGCATGTTCTTGCGGATAGGGGGGAAACCCATGGAGAATAAAGCGATTGTTGCGCTCAAGGCCTGTCCTTCCTATGAAGCGGAGGATGTTCAGGCGGCGATCGATTCGATTTTTGCGCTGTGTGGCGGCATTGAGCGTATCGTCAAACCGGGGCAGCGCATTCTGGTTAAAGTCAATCTTCTGATGAAGCGCAAGCCGGAACAGGCGACGACCACGCATCCTGCTGTAGCTGCGGCCATTGTCCGCGCGGTGCAGCGGGCAGGCGGTATTCCGATTCTGGCGGATAGTCCAGGCGGCCCGTATACGCGCGGCATGCTGGCAGGCGTCTATGAGACCTGCGGCATGAGGGCCGTTGCGGAGGAGACGGGATGCTCACTCAATGACGATTTCTCGACGACCACGCGGTTCTACGAAGAAGGATGCGTAGCCAAGCATCTGGATCTTCTGGGTGTGCTGGAGCAGGTGGATGCGGTGATTACCGTCGGCAAGCTCAAAACCCACGGCCTCTCCACGATGACGGGATGTGTGAAGAATCTCTACGGCCTCGTTCCTGGAACGCTGAAGGTGGAATATCATGCGCGCTATCAGGACGTCGGGCTTTTCTCTGACATGCTTGTTGATATCTGCGAGTGCGTAAAGCCCAGTTTCTCCATTCTCGATGCGGTTGTTGGCATGGAGGGCGAAGGGCCTTCCGGCGGCAGGCCAAGGCAGATTGGTGCGCTCCTTGGCGGTATGAATCCGCATGCGGTGGATGCTGTCGGTGCGCAGCTCATTGGACTTCGTCCTGAACAGGTGACGACGCTGGAGGCCGCAATGAAGCGTGGGATTGTGCCACCCTATGCAGTTGCTGGCGATGCGCTGGAGCCCATGATACTCAGCGATTTTGACATTCCGATGAAGTACAGGCGTGCCAGCTGGGTGCGTCTGGTCAATAAGCTGCCGCAGGCGCTGCGTCCCCGACCTGTGTTCACACATCGCAAATGCGATGGATGTGGAACATGCGTGCGTGCCTGCCCCGCAAAAGCCATCGGGATGGATGACAATCGCAGGCCGCATGTGGATGTAAAGAAATGCATCCGCTGCTATTGCTGTCAGGAGCTTTGTCCAAAGACGGATGTAGAGGTTAAAAGAAACCCGATTTTTGCGCTGTTGAAGTGAGGGGCAAGAGGATAAAAACAATGCCGAAGCATGATGCTCCGGCATTTTATGTTGATTTAACACTTGGTTACGACAGAATTACGGTCTGCTGATGCAGGACGCGGATGGCGACGCACATACTATACAGCGGTTTGTCAATCAAGCGTGTATAACGTATGCTCAAAACAGCAGCACCTTTCCAGATGCTTGACGATGCTGAGAAGATTCTCCTGGTCGGTTTCGTCAAAACGACCGATGGTTGGACTGTCGATGTCCAGAACGCCAATGACGCTGCCGCCGAAATGAAGCGGAATCACGATTTCGGAATTGGACGCGCTGTCGCAGGCGATATGCCCGGGGAACTGATGTACATCATATACGCGCTGAATTTCGTCGCTTTTTGCCGCAGTACCGCATACGCCGCGCCCCAGCGGAATTCGGATGCAGGCGGGCAGGCCACAGAATGGCCCCAGCATCAGAGCACCCTTGTCCATCAGATAGAATCCACACCAGTTGATGTCCGGCAGTGCCTGATATAGCAGCGCTGCGACGTTGGCGAGGTTTGCAATGGGATGAGAGACGCCATCTGTCAGCGCGCGCGTCTGCTCAAGGAGGAGCGTATAGCGCGCGGATTTTTCGTCAGGATAAGCAATTGAAGTAAATGACATAGCAGCCTCCGATTATGCACGCGTCGTAGAGCCAAAGCCGCCATTGCGCACATCCTGAACGTCGTCATCAATCGTTATGCCGAACGGGAGAAAGATGCCCTGAGCAAAGGCTGTGCCAGCAGGGATCCGCAGCCCCTTGCCCTCGCGGTTGTCGTTGGTCATCCGCAAAAAGATATGCCCCTCATTGTCTGAACGTGCGTAGTCGCTGTCAATTACACCGACCGTATTGTCCAGCTGGAAGCGGTATTTGAAGCCCAGGCCGCTGCGCGGATAGAGGGTCAGCACCCAGCCATCCTCAATGATTGCGCGGATGCCAGTGGGAATCCTGATGTTGCCGCCGGCAGGAAGCTCAAAACCTACCGGTGCGAAAAAATCATAACCAGCAGAACCGCTCGTTGCGCGGCGGGGCAACTGGATGTGCTCATAGGCGATTACTGCCTGCTCAATCGTCTGCTGCGGAAATGTCGCAAGCCAGTCGTTCACAAAGCGCTGCGGCGATACCTTCTCAAATCTTGCAATGCGAAGCATATATCCTCCTGTTACCTGGCCCAGAGGACGATTTTTCCTTCGGCAAGCGTCCTCTTCACGTCGATGACGCGCTGGTTTTTGCTGCCCTTCCAGTGCAGCTGAACATCCCGCAGCGCTTCGACATAGGGGCCATCGACGATCACGTCAATCATCGGAATGAATGGCAGCGTGCGGATCTGTTCAAACAGACTGCCGGTGTACAGCCAGATGGTCTTTTCCGGCAGCCGCTCGCGAATCTCTTTGATCAGGCTGCCGACCGTTTCGCGGTTTGCGCAGTACAGAGGATCGCCGCCGGAAAAAGTGATGCCGTTCATATAGTCGCGGGAAAGCGCCTCGAAAAGCTCTTGCTTTGCGGCTTCATCAAAGGGAATACCGCTGTTTTCAGGCCATGTCTGCGGGTTCTGGCATCCGCGGCAGCGATGGTCGCAGCCGGAAACCCAGAGTACTGTGCGCAGACCGTCGCCATTGAGCATATCGTCTACGGTAATGTTGTGATAATTCATGATTACATACTCTTTCTCTCAGCAATTTCAGCCATCTTTGCGTCATTGAGGCGGCTCTGACCGTGCACGCGTGAATAGGAGAGGTAGCCGTTCATACGGTCTATCTTTGTCAGGTTTGAACTGCCGCACTTGGGGCATACATCCATCTCCAGCTCCTGATGTCCGCAGTCGTCGCAGTAGGCCAGGGAAAGGTTCACGCCCTCATAAAAGCCCAGCTTCATTGCGCGGCGAACCAGCGTACGGATGGCTTCCTTGTTGTAGCCGATCGGGTAGCGGACGTACTGAATCTTGCCGCCGTTGGAAAGGTTCCAGAAGCGCAGTTCGCTGTTCTGCTTTTCGATCGGGGTAATGTCCTCGGTAACATGACAATGGAAGGAGTTTGAGACATACGGTCTGTCGGATACGTTCTCCACAATGCCGTAGAGCTTGCGGAACTGTTCAATCTGCAGGCCGCAAAGGCTCTCTGCGGGCGTGCCATAGATGGCGTAGAGATTCCCGTCTTCCTTCTTGAACTGTGCAATCTTGTCGTTGATGTGCTGCATGACCTCAAGGGCGAACTGTCCATCCTCATGAATGCTCTTGCCGTTGTAAAGCTCCTGCAGCTCATTGAGCGCCGTGTAGCCAAAGGAGGCCGTGGCGGTTTTGAGCAGCGGCTTGATCTTGTCATACAGCCCCAGATGACCGCCATAGAAGCCGCCTTCGCAGTAGGCGAGAGGATTGGTGCTGGCGCGCATCTCGCCCAGATAGGCATACGTGCGGATATGCAGCTTGCGGATCAGCTCCAGATAATAATCCAGAACCTCGTAGAAATCGCGGCTTTCGCGGCGAGCCTTGGCCAGGATCAGCGGCAGATGCAGCGAAACGGCGCCGATGTTAAAGCGGCCGACAAAGACAGGCGAATCATTCTCGTCAGCAGGTTCCATGCCGCCCCGTTCAAACCAAGGAGAAAGGAAGGCGCGGCAGCCCATCGGGCTGATGACCTTGCCGTACTGCTTGTACATCGAGGCGACGTAGCCCTCGCCGGTCAGGCTCAGCCAGTCGGGATACATCGTCTTGGAGGAGCAATCGATGCCCGCTTCAAAGACATCCTCCAGCGGTTTACCCGGGCCATGGAGGTTCTCGTCATAGAGGAACACGAGCTTGGGGAAGAGCACGGGCTTTTTGTTGTTCTTCTTGCCCTGACCGCCGGCATGCACCTTGAGGAACAGCTTGCTGGCCAGCTTGGCCATCCGCGTCTGCCCCAGGCCTAATGTCATGGTGATGAACGGATAATCGCCGCGGCTGGAGGCGACGGTATTGAATTTGTATTCCCAGCCCTGGAAGCCCTGCTCAAAGTCATTGACGATATCCTTCATCGCTTCCTCATGGGCGCGATCATCGGAAAGACCGAGGGAACGATAGCGATCAAGGAAGAGCACATAGCTGCGCTCGGCATAGGGGTCAAGCAGCTCGTCCACGCAGGATACCGTAAAGCCACCGTACTGCTGGCTGGCCGCAGAAAGCACGATGTCGCCGATGACATCGAATGCGACGTTGAGCGTCTTGGGCTCGTTATACCACAGGTTGCCCATCTCAAAGCCGCCCTTCAGCACCTCGCCGACATTGAACAGGCAGCAGTTCATCGTATCACGGCGGGCGGACTGATCATGGATGTAGATGTATCCGTCGCGCTGAGCCTGAAGCTCCTCGACATTGAGGAAAAATTTCTGATACAGCTGCTTGTTGAGCTGGTTGAAAATCAGGCTGCGGCGGGTGGAAACCAGCGCGCTGTCCGCATTGGAGTTCTCCTTGTCGCCGATGTACATGATCGACTGAGACTTTTTATAGACCGTATCAAGCATCTGCACGAAGTCGGTCTTGTAATTGCGGTAGTCGCGATAGGACTTGGCCACGGCAGGATTGATTTGATCCAGCGCGCCTTCGACGATGTGGTGCATCTGAGCGATGCGCACGCCTTCGCTGCCGATTGCCTCACATTTCTCTGTAACGAAACGGCAGATAAAATCAAGCTCATCGGGCGTAAAGGTATAAAGGACGCGTTCGGCGCTTTTGTTGACAGCAGCGACCACTTTGCCTACGTTAAACGGATCCTTGGTACCGTCTTTCTTGATGATGTACATAGAGGGCTCCTCTCTTTTGTTGATTGTGGAGAATAAAAGATGAAACCACTATATCTAGCGGGTAATTGCGAACAAGGGCACAATATTTAGATCGTCAGCGATGACAATATTATCATGAAAGACAGAGTGCGTCAAGGCTGTGGAGAGAATATGAATAAAATTCATAATTCGGGATCGGTCGGTATAACCAAAACAGAATGCGGTTTGGAAAAAAGAGTGAAGAGGCCTTGTGACTGTGAATCAGACTTTGAGTCGGTATCTGGGGTTTCGGCACAGCACATTGACAAGAATGGGTTTCAGTGCCATAATAAGTATAATGAAAATGCACATGGATATGCGCCGGTGCAAATGAAAGAAGGAATCATCATGAAGACGCATTATCATATGACCATTGCGGGCTGCGAGCGCGATCTGCCGATTTGCCCGCTGAATGAGAAGCTCTGTATTGCCGGGTTTGTCATCTTTGGCGATTGTGAGCTGACGGTGGCCTGCGCATCTGAGCTGCTCAAGCGTGCGCCGGAGTTTGATTACATCATCACTGCGGAGAGCAAGGGGATTCCGCTTGCTTATGAAATGGCGCGCCAGATTGGCGCAAAGAAGTGGCTCCTTGCGCGCAAGGGTGCGAAGCTCTATATGAAGGATCTTTTCTGTGTGGAGGTTCGCTCCATCACGACCGATCATGTGCAGAAGCTCTATCTCGATGGTGCGGATGCTGCGCTGATGAAGGGCAAGAAGATCCTGATTGTCGACGATGTGATTTCCACCGGTGAGAGCCTTCGCGCGCTTGAAGAGCTGGTCGTTCAGGCGGGCGGTGAAATCTGCGGCCGCATGGCTATTCTTGCCGAGGGCGATGCGCAGGAGCGCGAGGATCTCATTTATCTGGAGAAGCTGCCGCTGTTTGACAGCGAAGGAAATGTGCTTAAATAAAGCTGAAATATCAGGGGGAGGAGCAAAGCCTCTCCCTGTTTGTATTTGAACCCTCGGAAAAATAAAAATGAAGAACGAACAGCCTCTTTCGAGCATAGGATGCACAAGAAACGTCGAAAGGGGTTGTTTTGAAATGGATATGAACAATACGAATGCCGCACAGAACGGCAGCGTACATAATGATGATTTGATCAACCAGACGGCGCTGGATGCTTTGGAATCCAATTGCCCGGCGGGGAGCCAGAGCTACCGGGTGCAGCGCGGAGATAGCTTTTATCTGATCGCGAGGAAGTTTGGCGTGTCTGTCCGTGCACTGATGAACGCCAACCCGACCATTGCGGCAGGCAGGCTGCTTGTGGGCGATATCCTTTGCATTCCCATGGGCGAGGGACGCTCCTGCCCGCTGGGTTCGTCTGCGTATACCGTTCAGCCAGGGCAGAGCGTCGTCGATGTGATGCTTGCGTCCAACGTTTCTCTGCGTGCGCTTCGGGAATACAACGAGGATATTCGCCTGACAGCGCTTCGCCCTGGGGATGTGCTTTGCGTACCGCCGGGCGGTGATCGCGGTCTTTGTGAAAACGGAGGACCGGTGTATCGCATTCAGGAGGGCGACACGCTTGAAGAAATCGCAGCGCTCAATGGAACGACAGTTGAGCAGATGCTGCGCCTGAATCCCAATCTGCTGCCGAGTGATTTTGTGGCTGGTCAGGTGATCTGCCTGCCCACGCGCAGACGAAACATGGAAAGCATCCCGTCTGCCGCCGCTGATGAAGGGCTGATGTAAAGGGTTCTTACTAAAAACGCCTGCTCATAATGTGGAGCAGGCGTTTTTAGATGCTTATTTCTTGTTTGCAAACTTGCTGAAATCAAGTTTGCTTTCGGTGTGATTCAGAAGGCGTTTGATGTTGGCCCGATGACGCCAGATCACGGAGACACCGATGCAGGCGGAAATGATGCAAACCGGCAGGTTGCTGTTCGCATGGGTCACAAACAAAAGCGCAGGCAGCGTGAACGCGGCAACGATGGAACCAACGGAAACATAGTGCGTCACGGCAACCAGAATCAGAAATACCGTAAACGCCAGCAGCGCGTGAATGGGGAATACAAACAGCATAGAACCGAAGCTGGTAGCGATGCCTTTGCCCCCCTTGAAGCCGAAATACAGCGGATAGTAGTGACCCAGTACAGCGCCGACAACGCCCAGAACGCCGCCGAGATCGCCGCCAACCAGCCACTTGCCGATGTATACTGCAATGATGCCCTTGAGCATGTCGCCAAGGAACGTAATCAGCGCCATCTTGCGGCCAAGGATGCGCAGCATGTTGGTCGTGCCGGCGTTGCCGCTGCCCTGTGTGCGGATATCCGTCTTGGTCACCGCCTTGGAGACTACGACACCGGTAGAGATGCTGCCCAGCAGATAGCCGGCAATAATCACAATGATGATATTGAGCATGGGGGATTAATCCTCCTTTTGTTTCTTCTGGCGCAGGATGAAGCGCAGAGGCGTACCCTCAAAACCGAATGCTTTGCGGAACTGGTTCTCCAGATAGCGCTGGTAGGCGAAATGCATCAGCTTCTCGTCGTTGACGAAGAACACAAACGACGGCGGACAAGTACCCTGCTGCGTAGCATAATAGATCTTGAGATGACGGCCGGCGGTGAACGGCGGCTGGAGCGCAGCGGTTGCATCGGCGAGCACATCGTTAAGAAGGCCGGTGGTCACGCGGCGGGAGGTCTGTTCGTAGGCGTCTTTCACAGCATCCAGCACCTTCGGCACGCGCTGGCCGGTCATCGCGGAGATGAAGAGCACCGGCGCATAATCCATGAATTTGAGCGCTTCGATCACCTTCTTGCGATAGGACTCCATGGTGTTGGTGTCCTTTTCCACGGCGTCCCACTTGTTGACGACGATGATCGCAGCCTTGCCTTCCTCATGCACATAGCCGGCGACCTTGGTATCCTGTTCGGTTACGCCGTCTTCGCCGTCGATCACGATCAGCGCAACGTCGCAGCGGCGCACGGCGGCCAGCGCGCGGACGATGGAGTAGCGCTCGATGGATTCCTCCTCAATTGCACGCTTGCGGCGGATACCGGCGGTGTCAATGATGTTGTAGCGCTGTCCGTCACGGGTGAAAGCCGTATCGATGGCGTCGCGCGTGGTGCCTGCGATGTTGGAAACCATGGAACGGTCCTGACCGAGAATCCTGTTGACAAGACTGCTCTTGCCAACGTTTGGACGGCCGACGACGGCGATCTGAATGGTGTGATCCTCTTCCTCGAGGCTGTCGCTGCCTTCCGGGAAGTACTTGACCATCTCGTCAAGCAGATCGCCAAGGCCCAGCAGGTTGACAGAGGAGATCGGGAACGGATCGCCAAGGCCGAGATTATAGAACTCGTAGATGTTGTCGTTCATACTCTGGGTGTCCACCTTGTTGACGACCAGGATGACCGGCTTGCCGCTCTTGCGCAGCATGACAGCCACTTCCTCATCGTCCGCGGTCATGCCCGTGCGTCCGTCGGTGAAGAAGAGGATGACGTCGCAGGTTTCAATCGCGATCTCGGCCTGACGGCGCATCTGCCGGAGCATGATATCGTCCGTACGCGGTTCGATGCCGCCGGTGTCGATCAGCGTAAACTTGTAATTGAGCCATTCGCAGTCCGCATAGATGCGGTCGCGGGTAACGCCCGGCGTATCCTCAACGATAGAAATACGCCTTTTGGCGATTTTGTTAAAAAAGGTCGATTTGCCGACGTTCGGGCGGCCGACGACGGCGACAAGCGGCTTGGCCATGTGTTAATCCTCCGTTCCACGCAGGGCATAGAGCAGATCGGCGCCGTCGTCCGCAACGGGGCGAATACGGATGCCGAGCGCTTCCTGCGCCTGATCAAGCGTCATGTCATCGAGGAAGATGTCCTCTCCCTCGCGAAGCATGCTTTCTGTAATGAGTATCTCATCCGCTTCCTTCCCCTTGAGCTGATCGATCAGATCCTGTCCGGTGATCAGTCCGGAAACCGTGACGGTTTCGCCGAAGAAGCGGTTGATGATGGGGCAAATGGCGATTTCAACGCCGGGGATGGGATTGCGATCGAGCAGATCGCGCATAAACGGCGCAACCGATGTGCCCGTGGCCATGATGACACGGCGCCTGCGGTTTTCGCTCTCGTCAGGGTCGAGCCTCATGGCTGTTTCAAATTCATCGCGCAGGCGGGCCAGCAGGCCAACGCCGTTTTCAAACTGCGGGAAGTCCTCGTAGCTTTCGGCGTCCGGAATTGGCAATCCTGCGATTTGATAGAATTCATCCGAGGGGAAGACAAAGCGCGTCCCGTGTTTTTCCAGCATGCACTTCTGGAACGCTTCTGCCTGCTGGACAACCTTATGCGCTTCCTCCTGCGTATAGGGACGCAGCGGATACAGGTGTTCGCGGTATTTGGTCAGACCGACCGGCACCAGTGCGACGGTCAGCGCGTACGGCGCCAGAGAGGCCAGATCAGAGAGCGTCCTGTCCAGCTCCGGACCGTCGTTGATTCCGGGGCAGAGGACGACCTGACAATGGAAGCTCATGTGGTTATCTGCAAAGCGCGTCAGATGCTCCATGATTCTGTCTGCATGGATGTGCTTGAGCATCTTATTTCGCAGCTCGCCGTTGGTGGTATGGACAGAAACATAAATCGGGCTGGCTTTTCTCTCGATCATGCGGTCCATCTCAGCTTTGGGCAGGTTGGTCAGCGTAACAAAATTGCCGGCCATCAGCGAAAGACGCCAATCGTCATCGCGCACATACAGGCTCGGACGCATGCCCGGCGGCATCTGCTCGATAAAGCAGAACATGCAGTGGTTGGCACAGGTCTTCGGGCAGCTCATCAGCGAGGATTCAAGCGTCAGGCCCAGCGAGTCCTCCGTATGTTTATGGATACGCACGGTGCGCGTTTCGCTGTTTTCTCCTTCAATCAGGATTTCAAGCGAAGGGCGTGCAGTCAGGTATTGATAATCCACCAGATCCAGCACGGGCGTGCGGTTGATGGAGATGAGTGTGTCTCCGGGCTTGATGCCGTGATGCGCGGCGAGAGAACCGGGAAAGACACCGACAATGCGCTGGGACATGAATGCGTTACACCTCTTTTTCAAATTAACCCAACTTATTATCTACAAAATGATTTGCAAAGTCAAGTCTTTCCATGCCAGCGCTATAAAAATCATCATGAAAACAAGGGCCGGACGGACATCCTGCGTCCTTTCCAGTCCTTATAGCATATGAGTGTTGCGTTATTGTTGCAGTTGTTTTGCTATTTATCACGTTTTTTACCGATGAGGCCGCCAGTCAGTTCGCTGAGGTTTCGTCCTAGCTTTTTACCCATTGTTTTGCCGCCGCCGGTTTGTGCAAGTGCAAATAGCAGGATTCCCGCGATGGTGACGACCAGAATGAGAGCGATGCCGGACATGGAGCCTTTGCTTTTCTCCTGATCGGCTGCTGTCTTTGCAGATTGCGCAGCTGTCTCAGCGCTTTTTGCGCTGCCGGTTTCCGGGCCGTACAGTGCAGTGCTCATGACATGCGCCATATGACCGGTGGAATTGAACACCCGCTCCTTGCTCAGGGTATGCGTTCCGAATTCGAGCAGAATGGCATTGGGGGACAAATCCTGATTGTAGTTCCCCTTGCCGATAAAGATATCCTTGATCAGTCCGGGGTACTGTTTGTCTGCAACGGCCTTGATCTGTTTAGCAAATGCTCGGTTGACGTCGCTGTTCTGGTTGCTTCGCCCAACGAGCAGGCGCACCTGCGAAGCGTTTTCGCCCTTGATGGTTGCCTTATATTCCTCGGGGTTAGGAATGCCGTCCCGGTGGATGTCAATGATGGCGTCCGGCCTTTTTTGCAGAAGGCGTTCGGCGGTTCGCCGGCTTCGGCGGTATGCGCCGGAATCGTGCGGAAGATGCGTGGATTCATCGAGAATCACGTCGATGCCACGCTGCTGCAGTGCGTCGCGGAATTCGCGGGCGACGTCGTAGATACCGCCCTGACCTTCGATGCTTTCCGTGCCGTCTGTTGGCACATAGCTTTCATCGCTGTGGGTGACGTACATGGCGATCAGCTTACGGTCGTTTGCAGATGCGACGGGTATCGCATTTTCCTCTCGTGCGAATACCGCTTGGGCTTCGCCTGTCTCAAGCCATGTGACGTCGGGCATGACTTCCTCACCGATGCGTCTTGCCGTGGCGACAGTCCCGCTGATCGATTCAATCCGGTATAGAATGTTATCACCGCTGATGTATTCGTCGCCCTCGCTCAGCGTGGCGAAGATCGTAAAGATAGACTGACCATTTTCATCAACGGCAGAATAGACGGCACTGTTTTCAGCAGAAGCAGATGACAGCATGCAGAGACAGCAAAGAGCAAGCGGAAGAATCCATCGTCTTTTCATGCTCGGCTGCCTCCCTTTGCTGCGCGTCCCTCGTGCTGCTGCGCTCTTCCGGTGCGGAAGCGCTCCATGATTTCGCCGAAGAGTTCGCACATCAGCACACCGGTGATTCCGGCGATGATAACAGCGTCAAGCGCACCTGCACCACCCAGATGGATCACCTGATTGACGCCGCGCATCCACAGGCGCACGCCGGTCAAGAGATCCGCAAGCAAAACACCCAGTACGCCTGCAATAAATGCGCTTCGGCGTGAACGGCCTAAAAGCCAGGCGATCACGCCGCCGGCAACGCCATAAAGGAGCATCGGATCGATCATCGGCATGGCAAGGGGATCGGAGGGGAAAAGCAGCGTGATAACGAAGATGGAAGCTGCTGTCAAAGCAGACGCTGCTGCTGCGCGGATCTTCTCCTTGGCGGTTCCGGCGTTCAGAAACAGATAGATACATACGATCAGGGGAACAACTGCGCCGCCCAGATTCAGAGATATCAGACCAAAGGGCAGCTCCGGCAGCCAGCCGCCGATAAAAATGGCGGCTACGCAGACGAGCGCCTGACGGTCGCTTAGCGCCATGCGGTCGAGTACACGCTGAAGAATGCCGAACAGAATCAGCAGACTGAGCACAATCAGCAAAATCATGCCGATGGACATGGTAAACCCTCGCTTTCTGTGTGGAAACTCGTGCGTCTATTCTGAGCATTCACCGAGCATTTTATCCTTGTCCGGCATTCTTTTGGCGAGATGGAAGCGGGGATTGCAAAATCTGGAAGAATCCGTTATAATACAAGGCTGTATTACCGCAAGGAGGGTTTAACTCATGGCAAAAACGTACTCAGCCAGCATGCTTAAGGTACTGGAAGGGCTTGATGCTGTCCGGATGCGCCCGGGCATGTATATCGGTTCGACAGGTTCCCGCGGCCTGCATCATCTGCTCTGGGAGATCGTGGACAACGCGATTGACGAGGTGGCCAACGGCTTTGCCAGGAGTGTGTGCGTAGAGCTGCATAAAGATGGAAGCGCGACGGTCGAGGATGACGGCCGCGGTATGCCGGTCGATGTGCACCCGGAGCTGGGCATCACGGGAGTCGAAATGATCTTTACCCGGCTGCACGCAGGCGGCAAGTTCGATCATGAAAACTATGGGTATTCCGGCGGCCTGCATGGCGTGGGCGCTTCGGTGGTCAATGCGCTTTCAAAATGGCTTGTGGTCGACGTCTGCGCCGGCGGCGGAAAGTATCGCATGCGCTTCGAGAGCAATTACGATCCCAAGGAGAAGAAGATCGCATCCGGCCGCGCAGTGACGGCGCTTGAGCGCATAGGTGCGACCCGCCGCCATGGAACACGCGTTACATTCATGCCGGATGATACGGTTTTTGAGGAGACAAAATTCAATTCGGACACCGTTCGCAGGCGTTTGCGCGAGCTGGCCTATCTCAACAAGGGGCTGGAAATCACGTTCATCGACGAACGTGAAAAGGACCCGGAGAAGCAGAAAACCGTCTTTATGTACGAAGGCGGCCTTGCTGATTATGTAAAGTATATCAACCGCGATAAGTCTCCGGTGTACGATCAGATCATCATGCTCGAGGGCATGCAGGACGATGTGCGCATTTGTCTGGCGATTCAGCATACGGACGACTATTCAGAGTCCATCTTCTCCTATGTCAACAATATTCCGACGGCCGAAGGCGGCATGCATGAAATGGGCTTTAAGGCGGGATTTACCCGTGCGCTGAATGATTATGCCCGCCGCGCCGGTGCGCTTAAGGAGAAAGACAACAACCTCATGGGCGAGGATTACCGTGAGGGGATCACGGCGGTTCTGCTTACGTTTGTACGCAATCCGCAGTTTGAGGGACAGACAAAGGGAAAGCTCGGCAACACGGAGGTGAGGCCGGCGGTCGAGGCGTTTGTCTATGCCCGCATGACCGAATTCCTTGAAAACCTCAAGCACCAGGATGTGGCAGGCAGCATCGTGGAAAAGGCAGTCAAGGCCAGCAAGGTGCGCGAGGCGGCGCGCAAAGCGAAGGAGGTTGCCCGCGCTAAGAACCAGCTGGAGGCGGCTCCGCTGGTGGGCAAGCTTTCTTCCTGCACCGGCAAGAAGCCTGAACTCAATGAAATGTTTATCGTGGAGGGCGATTCCGCAGGCGGCAGCGCCAAGCAGGGCCGCGACCGTCGCTTTCAGGCGATTCTGCCGATCCGCGGCAAACCGCTCAACGTCGAAAAAAAGCGCATCGATCAGGTGCTGGCCAACGAGGAGTTCCGCTCCATCATCACGGCGCTGGGCACCAGCATCGGCGAGGATTTTGATATCAAGGCGCTCAAATATCATAAGGTCATCATCCTTTCGGACGCGGACCAGGATGGCGCGCATATCCGTGCGATCCTGCTGACGTTCTTCTATCGCTATATGCGTCCGCTGATTACCGAGGGCCATGTCTATATCGGCATGCCGCCGCTGTATCGCGTGGCGAAAGGAGAGCGGATCGTCTATGCCTATGATGACAAGGAGCTTTCCAGGGTGACAGCTTCCGTGGGCCGCGGCTATACGGTTCAGCGCTACAAGGGCCTTGGCGAGATGGATCCTGCCCAGCTTTGGGAGACGACGATGAACCCGGAAAACCGTCAGCTCATGCAGGTGACGCTGGAGGATGTCGCGGAAGCAGAACGTCTTGTGACGCTGCTGATGGGCGACAAGGTTGAGCCGCGCCGTGATTATATTACGACCTATGCAGATTTCAACAAGGTGGATACGTTCCTCGCGCAGGAAGGAAAGGGCAATAAGTAATGGCACGCAGAAAGACTCCGGAAACGGTGGAAAACAAACCGCAGCATGAGATCATCCAGCGGTCCATGGAAGAGGTCATGCACATCTCCATGATCCCGTATGCGGAGCATGTTATTCTTGAACGCGCGCTGCCGCGTGTGGAGGATGGTCTCAAGCCCGTACAGCGCCGTATTCTCTTTACGCTCAGTGAGCTCGGCATCACGCCGGACAAGCCGCACAAAAAGTGCGCGCGCATTGTCGGCGATTGTTTGGGTAAGTATCATCCGCATGGCGACAGCTCCGTTTACGATGCTATGGTTCGTATGGCGCAGCCCTACAGCCTGCGCGGTGTTTTGGTGGATGGCCATGGCAACTTTGGCTCCATTGACGGCGACAGCGCGGCAGCGATGCGATATACTGAGGCGCGCATGGCGCCGCTTGCGCTCGAAATGCTGCGCGATATTGATAAGGACACTGTGCCGTTCAGCTTTAACTTCGACGATTCGCTCAAAGAGCCGGACATGCTGCCTGCGCGCTATCCGAATCTGCTGGTCAACGGCGCCTCGGGTATCGCCGTAGGCTTGGCGACGAACATCCCGCCGCATAATCTTCGGGAGTCAATCGACGCGGCTATCCTGCTGATGGATAAACCGGAAGCCACTCTTTCTGAAATCATGGCAGTCATGCCTGCACCAGACTTCCCGACCGGCGGTCGGTTGATTCGCAACGAGGAGATTCTGAGGGCGTATGAGACAGGCCGCGGCAAGCTGACCATCCGTGCAAAGGTGCATATCGAGGACGGAAGTGCGGGAAGAAAGCTGATCGTCATCACAGAGGTTCCCTATCAGGTGCCGAAGGCGGCAATGCTTGAAAAGATTCTCAGGCTCAGCGAGGAGAAGAAGGCGCAGCTTGGCGGCATTTACGATATCCGCGATGAGTCTGACCGTACCGGTTTGCGTGCTGTCATCGAACTCAGGCGCGATGTCGATCCCATGCAGATCCTTTCCGTGCTCTATAAGTATTCCGATCTTCAAGTGACCTTTGGCGTCAATATGGTTGCCATTGCCGAGGGACGTCCTGTGCAGATGGGCGTCAAGGCGATGCTTTCCTATTATATCGATCATCAGAAGCGCGTAATTACCCGCCGTACCCAGTATGAGCTCGCGCAGGCGAAGGCGAGGGAACATATCCTCGCCGGCCTGATGGTGGCGGTCAATCATCTTGATGAGGTGATTGCAATCATCCGCGCCAGCAAGAATCCCAAAGAAGCGAAAGAACAACTCATGAATCGCTTTGGCCTGACGGAGATACAGGCTCAGGCCATCCTTGATCTGCGCCTGCAGCGCCTGACTGGTCTTGAGATTGAGGCCCTGCGCAGGGAATACGAAGCCATCCTCAGGACGATCCGCAGGCTTGAAGGCATTCTCAAGAGCGAGAAGAAGCTCATTGCTGTGATCCGCGAGGAAATGACAGAAATCCGCGAAAAGTACGGCGATGACCGGCGTACGGAGCTCATCGAAGACGACAGCGCGAAGATGCCTGTTGTCGAGAATAAACCCGTCGCCGAGGACACTGCGATCCTGCGCCTGCGCGATGGTCAGGTTCGCCGCATGAGCCCGCGCATGGTCGATAAATTCAGCCAGCAGCCGGGTATGGCGGGCGAGATTCTGCAGATCATTCACACGGCGACGGATGAATCGCTCTATGTCTTTACCAATCTGGGCAACAGCTTCATGCTCGATGTGGGAAAGATTCCGGAGACGATGCGCCTCAAAGAACGCGGCAGCCTCCTTACCGGTCTGCTTGCAGGCCTGGCCGATGGGGAGCATGCGGTAAATATGCTCTGCGCAAAGAGCGATGAGATGGGCAAATACGGCGATTTCCTCTTTGTTACAAAGCACGGGCAGGTCAAGCGTACGTCTGCAGGCGAATATGGCATTCGCCGCGCGCGCTTTGCCGCCATTTCCCTCAAGGGCGATGACGAGGTGATCGATGTCAGGCCGGTTGGCGAGGAAGATAAGGGAGATATCCTGCTGGCGACGAAGCTGGGCATGGGCGTACGCTTTAAGCTCAGCGAAGTGCCTGCGACCGGCCGCGCGACAGCTGGCGTGAGGGGCGTTGATGTGGCGGATGGCGACGAAGTCTGCTGGATGCTGCTGCCGAAACCGGGCGATGTGCTGTTTACCATCACCGACCGCGGCTTTGGAAAGCGCATGATGGCGGATGATATTGACCGTCAGAAGCGCGCAGGAAAGGGCCAGAAGCTTGTACCGATGACCAAAACAGGCGAAATAGGCACGCGGCTTGCGGCGTTTATCGACGTTACGCATGCCGGACAGATCGCGCTTACCCAGAAGCATGGTCATGTTACGATGCTTCATATGCATGAAATCGGTGTAGAACGCCGAACCGGCAAGGGTCAGCTTCTTTGCAGCGTGCTGCTTGATGATGTGGTGGTTGAAGCAAACGCTTTGCAAGAAGCCACAGATTGAATATGTACAGTTAGGGTGAAAAGCCGACAGTGATAAGCTGCCGGCTTTTTCCTTTAAAAAATGAAAAAAATAACGGAGAGACTGACCTGCATAAATAAGGCGAAAATGTGAAACTTGCTGGTTCATGGAAGAAAGCGGCATATCGGATCGTCTAATCAATGAAGTTCTAAACGCTGCATTCTGCTCATATAAACTCTGCGAAGGAAAACGTGGAGGCGATGCAGATGAACAAAAAGCGCCTCGATTTGCCAGCTGTCAGACGTTGGGCTCCGGTGATGATGCTTGCGGTCGTGTTTGCCGCCGGCGTATTCAACCGCGAGGCGCCCGCTGTCATGACGGCGGTAGCGACGCGCGAGCTGCCCGTATACAACGTGGATACAGAAGAAAAGGTGCTTTCCATCAGCTTTGACGCTGCATGGGGGCGGGCGAATACCGAGGAAATCCTGAATATACTGGATCAGTACGGCGTGAAGACGACGTTTTTCCTCGTGGGATTCTGGGCGGAAAAGCACCCGGATCTCGTGAGGGAGCTGGTCGCCAGGGGGCATGAAATCGGAAATCATTCGGCAACTCATCCGCATATGGCGCAGCTTTCTGCGGCGCAGATCCGGGAGGAATTGCGAAAGTGTTCCGATCTGGTGGAGTCCATCACAGGAACGCCTACGACGCTGTTTCGCCCGCCGTACGGAGAATACAACGATGTGGTTGTACGCGTCAGCCGGGAGGCGGGCTATGAATGCGTGCAGTGGAACGTGGACTCGCTCGACTGGAAAAACCTCGGAACGGAGCACATGGTCAGGCAATGCACCAAGGCGGTGAATCCGGGCGACATCGTGCTGTTTCACAATGACTCCAAATACATTCTGGAAGCGCTTCCGCAGATTCTTGAATATTACACGCAGAAGGGATACAAGATAATCCCAGTATCTCAGATCCTGCTGCGCGGCGATACCTGGATTGATCACACCGGCAGACAGCATTTGTGTACGCCTGCGCCGCAGGAAACCTCAGCCCCTGCAGCATGAAACCCATCCCATTCCGGCATGGCGGCCGGAATCAGCGAACATGAATAAGGAGGACGTACAATGGAAAACGTCATTAACACACTGCATTTGAGCGGCAAGGTCATTGGCACGCCGACCGTGGGTCACGAGGCCTTTGGCGAGAAGTTCTATTATCTGACGCTTGGCGTGCCGCGGCTTTCAGGTGCATATGATCAGCTGCCCATCACCCTTTCTGAGCGTCTGCTTGATGGCGCGATGCTCTCTGATGGCGATGAGCTGGCTATTGAAGGACAGGTGCGCTCCTACAATAAAATCGTCGAGGGCGCCGGACGGCTGCTGATTACGGCCTTTGCACAGCGCATTGTTGAGCCGGATGAGCGCGATAATCCCAATCAGATCCAGCTTACCGGCACGCTCTGCAAAGCGCCGGCATATCGCACAACGCCGTTCGGTCGCGAAATTGCCGATATGATGCTTGCGGTGAACCGTGCATACGGCAAGAGCGACTATATTCCGTGCATTACATGGGGACGGAGCGCACGCTTCGCTGCGAAGCTTTCCGTTGGCGACAAGATTACCCTGACAGGGCGGCTGCAGTCCCGTGCGTATCAAAAGCAGATGCCTGATGGAACTGTGGTGGAAAAGACGGCTTACGAGGTGTCAGTGGGCCATCTGGAGCTGCTTGACAGCGAAACTGCGGCAGAAGCCTTCGTGCAGACCGCTCCGGCTTTTCGCCATGACGCTGCCATGCCGCAGTGATGACGAAAAACCTAGGAAAGAACGCAATTGTTTGGAGCCTTTTTGAAGGAAATGAGCGGCGAAGATGCAAACGCCGCTTTTTTTCATTGACAGAGTATGATATAATGATGCAGTAAATGGAAATTATGGGATGCTATGCATTCTTTGGAGGTACATATGCTGGACGAAAGAATCATGAACGAGCAGATCAATGAGCTTGCCAAGGCGATGCTGCTGCTTGATACACCGGAGGAGGCCTATCGCTTCTTTGAGGATATTTTTACGATTAAGGAGCTTCAGGCCGTCGCCCAGCGTCTGGCTGTTGCGCGGCTGCTCAGGCAGAAGGTCACCTATCAGGATATTGCGGATCAGACCGGCGCCAGCACGGCGACCATCAGCCGCGTCAACCGGAGTCTGACCTATGGCGCGGGCGGTTATCAGCTCGTGCTTGGCCGCCTGCCGGAGGCCGAATCTGCAGACAGGGAGAGCGACAAATGAACCTGAATGATCTGAACAGGGAACAGCGGCTCGCAGCGGAAACGCTGGAAGGGCCGCTGTTGGTGCTTGCCGGCGCAGGGTCAGGCAAGACGCGCGCGCTGACCTACCGTGTTGCCAATCTCATCGATCGTGGTGTGCCGGCGTGGGCGATCATGGCGATCACCTTCACCAATAAAGCCGCTGCAGAAATGCGCGAACGTATTGAAAAGCTGGTCGGTCCGTCTGCTGCGGATGTGTGGGTATCCACGTTCCATGCGGGGTGCGCAAAGATTCTGCGCCGTGATATCGAGAAGCTCGGTTATACGCGATCGTTTACGATCTATGACGATGACGACCAGATGTCCGCCATCAAGGAAATCCTCAAGCGGCTGAACATTGACGATAAGTTTTTGCCGCCGCGGGAGGTTAAGTCAAAGATTTCGGATGCGAAGAATAAGCTGCTTGGCCCGCAGGAATGGTTTGCGCAGTCGGATCGCGATTATCGCTGCCAGATGGTGCAGGACGTCTATTCCGCCTACGAAGAAAAGCTCAAGAGCTCAAACGCCCTCGACTTTGACGATTTGATTGTCAAGACGCTCGAGCTGTTTGCGAATCACCCGCCAGTGCTGGAGGCTTATCAGCGCAAGTTCCGCTATATCCATGTCGACGAGTATCAGGATACCAACTATGCGCAGTACATGCTTGTGCGCCTGCTTGCTAATCAGAGCCGCAATCTTTGCGTCGTCGGCGACGATGATCAGTCGATTTACGGCTGGCGTGGCGCGGATATCCGCAATATCCTCGACTTTGAAAAGGATTTTCCAGATGCAGCGGTGATTAAACTCGAGCAGAATTATCGCTCGACGGCCAATATCCTCGATGCGGCGAATCAGGTGATCGCCGTCAATGAGAACCGCAAGGATAAGGCGCTGTGGACCGAGGCTGGCCCGGGTGAAATGATCCGGGTGTACCGCGCGGGCGATGAACGCGAGGAGGCGGCGTGGATTTGCCAGCAGATTCGCGCGCTGCAGCTGCAGGGAGAGGACTTCGCGAGGAACGCCGTGCTCTATCGCACGAACGCGCAGTCCCGTGTCGTAGAAGAAGCGTTTGTTCAGAGCGGCATCAAGTACCGCATGTATGGCGGCCTGAGGTTCTATGACCGCAAGGAGGTCAAGGACATCCTTGCGTACCTGCGGGTGATGGTCAATCCGTCGGACGACATCTCCGTGCGCCGGATCATCAACGTCCCTAAGCGCTCAATTGGCGATACGACGGTCAATGAACTGGCGCGCTATGCTGCCGAGCAGGAAATGCCGCTTTTGACCGCATGCATGGATATCCCGGAGACGGTGGGCGCACGCGGCCGCAAGAGCGTAGAAAAATTCAGCGAGCTGATGATGGGTCTGTCTATGATGGCGGAGAGCATGAAGCTGACCGAGCTTGTTCAGTATGTGATCGATACGACGGGGCTTGAAAGCCAGTATACCAAAGAGGATAACGACGAGAACCGCGCCCGGGTCGAGAATATTCGCGAATTCGTTGGTGCGGTGCAGGAATTTGAAGAAAAATCCGATAGCCCGACACTTTCGGATTACCTTGAAAACGTCGCACTCGTCTCGGATATAGACGCAATGGACGAGGAAGGCGGCGCGGTGACCATGATGACGCTGCACAGCGCCAAAGGTCTTGAGTTCCCGAATGTGTTTATGGTGGGCATGGAGGAAAATCTTTTCCCGTCTGCGCGCAGTACCGATGATACTGCCCGTATGGAAGAAGAGCGCAGGCTCTGTTATGTCGGCATCACGCGTGCGAGGGAGAGGCTGTATCTGACGCATGCATCCCGGCGCATGCTGTATAATCAGATGCAGTTCAATGAACGTTCCCGCTTTATCGATGATATTCCGCCTCGCGTGCTGGAGGATGTTTCCCAGCAGCGCGAGCCGTTCGGCGTTCCAGTGGGTGAAAGACGGGGAAACTGGCAGAGCGGACAGTGGCGTCAGCCTGCGTGGAGCAAGGGGAGCAGCTTTGCGTCCGGCGGCACGCAGCAGGATGCTTTGCGGCAGAATAACTGGAAGCCGAAAACGGCGTATCAAACAGCGATGCCGGCCGGACAGAAGCAGAGCTATCTCTCGTGGAGCAGGGGCTCCGGGGCGGGCATGGGCAATACCGAGCAGGTAGGAGGCGCGAATATATCCGGCGTGCAGCGCGGTATGGCGCAGGCAGAACCTAAGGTTGTGCGCTCGTCGGCATATGAAGCGGCAAAGCCCTCGATCTTTGCAGCGGGCGATCGCGTTCTGCATAAGAAGTTTGGACAGGGCGCAGTGATCCGCGTGTCAGGCAGCGGCTCTGACAGCCGGATCATGATCAGGTTTGACGATACGCGTGTGGGCGTGAAGGAATTCGCGCTCGCCATTGCGCCGATCATCAAAATGGAGGGATAATGGGATGCAGCGCATGCAGCAGCTGATTGACAGGCTGAATACAGCATCAAAGGCGTATTATGACGGCAACGATGCCATCATCTCCGACGATGCGTGGGATGCGATGTATGCGGAGCTTCGAAGGCTTGAAGAGGAGACGGGAATACGCCTGCCGGAATCTCCAACCCGGCGCGTTGGCGGCGAGGTGCTTTCCGGATTTGAACCGCATCGCCATATCGCTAGGCTCTGGAGCATGGATAAGGCGCAGACGGAAGAAGAGATTCTTGCGTGGGCGCAGCGCTGTGAGCGCCTGACGACGGAGGCCGGTGGGCTTGCGCAAAATGAATACTGCGTAGAGTATAAGCTTGATGGCCTGACGCTCAACCTCACCTATGATGGCGGGCGGCTGATTCAAGCGGCGACACGCGGCGATGGCGAGGTTGGCGAAGGGATTCTGCCACAGGCGCAGACCATTCGCTGCATTCCGCTCTCGATTCCTTTTATGGGACGCATGGAGGTTCAGGGCGAGTGCATCATGCGTCTGTCCGCGCTTGAAAAGTACAACGAGACAGCTGCGGAGCCGCTGAAGAACGCGAGAAACGCGGCGGCAGGTGCGCTGCGCAACCTCGATCCGAAGGTAACGGCGAGCAGGAATCTGGATGCCTTGTTTTATCAGGTGGGCTATATCGAGGGCAGGAGCTTTTCTTCCCAGCAGGAGATGATCGATTTTCTTCGGGAAAACGGCCTGCCTGTCAGCCCGTTTATGAAAGCGGCGGATTCGATTGAGGACGCAATGAAGCTTGTCCATGAAATCGAGGAGCAGAGGGATTCCCTTGACTTTCTCATCGACGGCGCGACAATTAAGCTGACCGATATGCGTACCCGTGAGGTGCTTGGCACGACGGATAAATTCCCGCGCTGGGCAATCGCCTATAAGTTTGCCGCGCAGGAAACCGTAACCACCCTTCAGGATGTTTCGTGGGAGCTGGGGCGTACAGGTAAACTCACGCCGCTGGCCCATCTTGAGCCGGTGGATATTTGCGGCGTGACGGTTAAGCGTGCGACGCTCAATAACTTTGGCGATATCTGCCGTAAGCGCGTGCGCGTGGGCAGCGAGGTCTGGGTGCGCCGGTCAAACGATGTGATCCCCGAAATCATGGGCGTCGTCTGGACTGGAGAAGGCGAGGCGCCTGAGACAGATATTCTTCCGCCGGAACGCTGTCCGGCATGCGGAGGAGAGCTCACGCAGCGCGGAGCGCATATTTTCTGCCTCAACCGGCAGACCTGCCGCCCGCAGTCCATTGCAAGGATGGCACATTTTGCTTCACGTCAGGGCATGGATATCGAGGCGTTCAGTGAAAAGACGGCGGAGCTGTTTTACGATCATCTCGGGGTACGCAGCGCGGCGGATCTGTATGCGCTGGATAAGCCGAGCATGGTTGCGCTTAAGGGCTTTGGCGCGAAGAAGGCGGAGAAGCTGCTTTCAGAGCTGGAAAAGAGCAAGGCATGTGAGCTTGATGCGTTTCTTTTTGCCATCGGCATTCCGAATATCGGCAAGAAAACAGCCCGTGATCTGATGGAACACTTTGGTTCGCTTGATGCGCTGATGAACGCTGGCGAAGACGAACTGGTTGCGCTTGACGATGTGGGCAGTATTGTTGCCGCTTCGATCACGGAGTTCTTTTCGGATCAGGAGAATCGTGCGTTTGTTGCCCGTCTGCTGGAGGCAGGCGTTGCGCCCCGGATGCATCAGCAGGAGGCGACGGGAAGTCTCTTTACAGGCATGACGTTTGTACTCACGGGAACGCTACCGACGCTGACCCGGGCGCAGGCTGAAGAGATGATCCGCCAAAACGGCGGAAAGGCCGTGGGCAGCGTATCCAAAAAGACCAGTGTTGTGCTCGCCGGTGAGAGTGCGGGCAGCAAGCTTGATAAAGCGCGGAGTCTGGGCGTGCGCATCATGGATGAGGCAGAGTTCCTCGCGTCGATTGAATCGGGAGAATTGGCGTAATCTTCCGGCTGGGGCTTTCCAATCAAATAGAAAAGTGTTATAATCTTATGATGTTCTATCAGAGAATTACCAAAGGAGTGTACCTGCCGTGAAAAGCATGACCGGTTATGGCAGATGCCATATTGAAGAGGATGGCCGCGAGATGACCGTAGAGGTCAAGAGCGTCAATCATCGCTTTCTGGATATTTCCTACAGGCTGTCGCGTGCGTTGTCGTTTCTGGATGACGCCGTGCGCAAGGGGGTGGGTGCGCGCCTTGCACGCGGCCATGTCGATGTGTTTGTCAGCTATGCGAATCACAGGCAGGACGCGAAGGAAGTCCGCGTGGATACTGCGCTGGCGCTGGCCTACCAGAAGGCCGTTGGCGAGCTTTCCGCTGCGCTGGGCCGTGACAGCGATTTGCCGCTGAGCGACTATACCCGTTTGCCGGATGTGTTGACTGTTCAGGAAAAGGAAGAGGATCAGCAGTCGGTGCGCAATCTGTTTGAACGCGCGCTCGCTGGCGCGCTTGATGGTCTTGTGACCATGCGCGAGCAGGAGGGCGAGCGCATGCGTGAGGATATTCTGGAGAAAATCGGCAACATTGAGCACATTCGTGAACGCGTGGCGGAGCGTGCGCCCCTTGTCGTCGCAGAATATCGCGATAAGCTCCATCAGCGCATTGCGGCGCTGACGGAGGGAGAAATTGACGAGGCGCGTCTGATTACTGAGGTTGCGATCTTTGCGGACAGGGCGGCGATTGACGAAGAGCTTGTGCGCCTGCTCAGCCATACGGCGGCGATTCGTGCTACAGCGGAACTGAAGGAGCCTGTTGGCAGAAAGCTTGACTTCCTCGTGCAGGAACTCAACCGCGAAGTCAATACCATCGGTTCCAAGGCGTCGGATACCACGATTGCGCAGGCCGTTGTTGAAGCGAAGGGCGAGATTGAAAAGCTGCGCGAGCAGGTGCAGAATGTCGAGTAACGACGAAGAGAGTGAGGCTGCTGTGGATATTAAGCTGATCAATGTAGGTTACGGAAACTTCATTTCCTCAAGCCGTATCATTGCCATTATCGGGCCGGACTCTGCGCCAGTCAAACGCATCATTCAGGAAGCGAAGGAAGAACGCCGTCTGATCGATGCGACCTATGGCCGCCGTACCCGAGCCGTCATCATTTCCGATAGCGATCACGTCATTCTTTCCGCCGTTCAGCCGGAGACGATCGCGCATCGCTTCGATATCAAGGATAATACCGCCATTGTGGAGGAGGAAGAAGCGTAATGCAGAAACAGAAGAAGGGCGTGCTGTTTGTATTCTCCGGTCCGTCCGGCGTGGGCAAGGGAACGCTCAATGCAAAGCTTTTTGCGGAGTTTGGCGATCAGATGGCGTTCTCTGTCTCGGCGACTACGCGTGCGCCACGTGAGGGTGAAGTCGACGGAAAGCATTACTTTTTCATCGAGAAGCAGGATTTTGAAAATCGTATCGCGAATAATGATTTCTTGGAGTATGCTCAGTTTGCGGGTAATTTCTACGGTACTCCGAAGTCTTACGTTATGAGTCTGCTTGAACAGGGCAAAAATGTCCTGCTGGAGATCGAGGTTCAGGGAGCGATGCAGGTAATGGAGCGCATGCCCGAGTGTGTGAGTATCTTTGTTCTGCCTCCCAGCTTTGAAGAGCTGGAGAAACGCTTGCGCGGACGCGGTACGGAAACAGAGGAAAAGATCCTCGCCCGCCTTGAAACTGCGCGCGGCGAGCTTGCTTACGCGGAGCGATATCGATATCAGATTGTCAACGGCGGCGATCTTGAAGCCGCCTATCAGGAACTGCGCAGCGTGTACCTTAAGGAGACGCAGCAGGTTTGACGTTTTGCTTTTTTACAGGAAAATAGAGGAGGACTTCATTATGTCTATGACCAATCCTAACATTCTGCAGCTTCTTGAGAAGGCTGACTGCCGCTATACGCTGGTTGTTGAGGTTTCCAAGCGTGCCCGTCAGCTGGTGGATGGCATTCCGCCGCTGATTGATGCGAAGGACAAGGAGAATATGCCCGTCTCCATCGCAGTTGACGAGGTCAACCGCGGCCTGATCAGCTACGAGCGTTCTCCGGAAATTGACATCAAGTAAGATGTCTGATCAAAAGAAAAAACCATGCGTTGTCCTCGGCGTGACCGGGGGCATCGCTGTATATAAGGCATGCGAGCTGCTCCGTCTGCTGCAGAAGCAGGGCATCGATGTGTATGTGGTGATGACGAAGCACGCGTGTCAGTTCGTTGCGCCGCTGACCTTTGAAACGCTGTCCGGTCATCCTGTCGCGGTGGATACGTTTGACCGCCCGGCAACCTGGGAGGTCGAGCATATCGCATTGGCCAAGCGTGCGGATCTCTTTTTGATTGCGCCGGCAACGGCCAATATCATGGGCAAGATGGCCTGTGGGATTGCCGATGATATGCTTTCAACGACCGTCATGGCGACGAAGGCGCCCGTGATGCTTGCTCCGGCAATGAATACCGGCATGTGGGAGAATCCGGCGACACAGCAGAACGTACAGACGCTGATGAACCGGGGCGTGCATTTTGTTATGCCTGCGACGGGACATCTGGCCTGCGGTGACAGCGGAGCAGGCAAGCTTGAGGATGTTGCGGTGATTGCAGAGCGTGCCGTAGAGGTGTTAAGCCGCAAGCGCGACATGGAAGGGCTGCGCGTAATGGTAACCGCTGGTCCCACGCGTGAGGCGCTGGATCCTGTCCGCTATATTTCTAACCGCTCATCGGGTAAGATGGGTTATGCCATCGCACGCGCTGCGCAGCTGCGCGGAGCGCAGGTGACGCTCCTTTCCGGTCCGGTTTCTCTGACTGCGCCGCAGGGCGTGACGATGGTTCCCTTTGCAACCACACAGGATCTGCTCGAGCGTGCGACGGAGCATGTCGACGAGCAGGACATTATCATCCAGGCTGCTGCGCCTGCGGACTATCGTGCAAAGGAAATCGCCGCTCAGAAGATCAAAAAACAGAATGGCGAGGGCATGGTGATTCATCTGGTTGAGAATCCCGATGTTGCCGCCGCACTGGGGCGGAACAAGCGGCCTGAGCAGACGTTTGTTGGTTTTGCAGCGGAGACGAATGATGTGCTCGAGCATGCGCAGGTTAAGCTGAAAAAGAAAAACCTCGACATGATCGTTGCAAACGATGTAACGGCGCCCGGCGCAGGTTTTGATGTGAATACCAACATCGTTACATTGATTACCGAAGAGAAGATGATGTCTCTTCCGCTGCTTCTCAAGGATGAAGTTGCGGATCATATTCTGTCAGCAATTCTCGAGTTGCGCGCGCAAAAGTGAATACTGGTGTAGGCGATTTGCCGCTTTCTGTGTGAAAGCGGCAGTTTTTTTATTCAAATGATGCATTTTGAATGTGTGAATCTTGACGATACGAAGATTTGTGAATATAATGAAGTATTGAATTATGGGTTTTCTTAACCTTGTGCGGGAGGAGGCGAACGCGATGCGCAAAAGAGGCGAACGATATCTTTTGATTTTGCCGCTTTTGATCGTGTTTTGCTGTCTGCTGCTTTCCGGCGGGTCACGGCTGATCGGCCGGGAGGGGGAGGAAACGGTGGCGGTGCAGCTGCCGCCCGCGCTTCGCGGCGTGCTTTGCGTGGCGCCTGCTCGGCCGGCGGAAACCGGCTGTGTATCCGTTCTCAAGCGAACGGACAGCGTGCAGACCATAGCCGAAGCCATGATTCATGAAAGACCGGATGCCTCTGTGTGCAGCGATGCAAACGGCAACGTGCTTCGTCAGGAGACATATCTGCATGCGGTGTATCAGGCATTTTCGCTGGGTGACGGTTTTGTGTAGGAATGAGTTCAAGCTTATGCATCACCGATCAAACAAGATAAAGAGAGGAATATCACTATGGCGAACAAGAACGTAAAGGCGAAGAACCCGCGCACCCGTGCGCTCGTGTCGCTGATTGCCATCCTCCTCGTCGTCGCTGTCTGCGGCTACGTGGCGCTGTTTGGCATCGGCAAGGGCACGATGATCAACTACCTTAAGCCTTGGGGCGAAGCGATTTCTCTGGGTCTGGATCTGCGTGGCGGCGTGTATACCGTCTATGAGGCGGAGAACGACGGCTCTGATGAGTTTGAGACGAAGATGGGCTCCACCGTCAGCATCCTGACCAGCCGTCTGACCCGTCAGAGCTTCACCGAGGCGACCGTAACCCGTCAGGGCGGCGAGCGCATCCGCGTGGAGATTCCGAACGTCTCCGATCCGAACGAGATTCTGCGCATTATCGGTACCCCGGCGCAGCTGTATTTCGTGGATGAAAGCGGCAACCAGATCATGGAGGGCTCCATGATTAAGAATGCACAGGCTGCGCAGGACGAGAATGGTCAGCCGTGTGTCGCGTTTGAGCTCAACGACGAGGGCGCGAAGCTCTTTGCCGAGGCGACTGCTGCGAACATTGGCAAGACCCTCTCTATCACGCTGGATGGCGAGGTTATCTCTGCGCCGACCGTCAATTCCGTAATCGCCGGCGGCAAGGGCCAGATTACCGGTACCTTCACTGCGGATGAGGCCAAGAGTCTTGCGACCCTGATCCTTTCCGGTGCGCTGCCGCTGAATCTGACGCAGCTTGAGGTCAGCGCGATCTCTGCGACGCTGGGCGTCGAGGCGCTGGATAAGGCCATTCTCGCCGGTATAATCGGCGTGGCGCTGGTCATGCTGTTCATGCTTCTGCGCTACCGCATCTGCGGCCTGGCGGCCGACATTGCGCTCACCATCTATGTCATGATCGTCGTTCTGCTGCTGGCGCTGACCGGCGCGCAGCTGACGCTTCCGGGTGTTGCGGGTATCATTCTGGGTATCGGCATGGCTGTTGACGCGAACGTCGTGATCTTTGAGCGTATCCGCGAAGAACTCAAGGTGGGCCGTCCGCTGCCGTCCTCCATCAAGAAGGGCTTCTCTCATGCGTTGACCGCTATCATCGATGCGAACGTGACCACGATCATTGCGGCTGTTGTGCTCTACGCTTTCGGTACCGGCACCATCCGCGGCTTCGCGCTCACGCTGGGCATCAGTGTTGTGGCTTCCATGTTTACCGCCATCTTCGTCACTCACAAGCTCCTGGATATCTTTGCTGATCTCGGCATCAAGAACCAGAAGCTCTACGTCTGATTTGCTGAGGAGGGTATAAACATGAAGTTCGAAATGAAGAATCGCCTCAAGCCGTGTGCTGTCGTGTCCGTCGCGATCATGGTGGTCGCGCTCGTGCTGACCATGATGGGCAACGGTATGAACCTGGGCATTGACTTTACCGGCGGCACCCTGATGACCTATAACATGGGTGGGGAATTTAACGTAGACGAAATCTCTGCGGCGCTGAATGAGTGCGGCGTTTCCGAAGCGCAGATTGCAAAGACCGGCGAGGAAAACACGCAGGTGCAGATTCGCATCAGCGATGTGGAGAACACCGATGATCTGCGCGATGCGCTGGTTGAAAAGCTGTCCGTTGGTTATCCGAACATTGAGTATGTCGACATCACCCGCGTGGGTGCGGTTGTCGGCGGCGAGCTGATCAATAACGCCATCAAGTCTCTCACCATGGCTGCTGTGCTGATGCTGATCTACATCGCGTTCCGCTTTGACCTGTATTCCGGCATCGCTGCTGTGATTGGTCTGGCGCATGACATTGCGATCATGCTCTCTTTCGTCGTGATCTGCAGCAGCTTCATCCGCGTGGAGACCACCTTCATCGCTGCGCTGCTGACCATTGTCGGCTATTCCATCAACAACACCATCATCATCTTTGACCGCATCCGTGAGAATGCGCATAAGGTGGGTGTGCGTCAGCTGCCGCGTGAGCAGATTGTTAACATCTCTGTGACTGAGTCCCTGCCGCGTACGCTGAATACCACCATCACCACGCTGCTGACCATCGTCACGCTGTATGTTCTGGGTGTTGATTCCATTAAGCAGTTTGCGCTCCCGCTGATCGTTGGCATACTTGCTGGTACTTATTCTGCGAATATGATCAACGGCTACGTCTGGGCGCTCCTGATGGATAAGCGTGTAAAGAAGTAATCACTCTACTTACCTTACCTGATGATCATCGTAAGGGCGGGACTATGCGCCCGCCCTTGCGGTCTTGTTTTGAGATGCACATGATGGCATGCGTATCTCAAAGCATACAAAAACAATGCAGAAAGGAGGCCGCATATGCTCAGATTTGTTCCGAAGATGCGTGAGGAGCGAGAGATCCCTGATGTACTCAAGGATCTTGGTGTTCCACATCAGCTGCTTCGTCTTCTGGTGGATCGAGGGATCGATACGCCGCAGAAGATTGATCGCTATCTTCACCCGAAGAAGGAAGATCTGCATGATCCGATGCTCATGCAGGATATGGACAAGGCTGTTGCGGTCATCCGTGATTCTGTGAAAAAGGGCGAAGAAATTGTCATCTTCGGCGATTATGACGTGGATGGCGTGACGGCAACGGCCATTTTGATGACATACCTGCGTAAGCAGGGGGCAAAGGTTGGCTTCTATATTCCAGACCGGCATGGAGAGGGATATGGACTTAACCTTGCGGCGGTTGAGCAGATTGCCAGCCATGCCAAGCTGCTGATCACAGTGGACTGCGGCATCACGTGCCCTGCAGAAGTGGCGCATGCGCGAGAATTGGGGATGCGCGTGATCGTTACCGACCATCATCAGCTTGGTCCGCAGCTTCCGCAGTGCGAAGCGGTGCTCAATCCCCTGATGGGGAGCTATCCGTTCCGCAGGCTCTGCGGGGCAGGCGTGGCGTTTAAGCTTGTGCAGGCTCTGGGGGGGATGGAAGCGATTGAGTCTCTCTGGGAGTTGGCTGCGCTTGCGACAATTGCCGATATCGTACCGCTTCTGGATGAGAACCGTGTGATCGTCTCCTTTGGTCTGCGCGCAATGGCAAAGACGCAGAGGCCGGGGCTGATCGCGCTGATGGAATCCTCCGGCGTGGAGGCAAAGAATGTCTCCGCGTCGGACGTTGCGTTCCGCATGGCGCCGCGAATCAATGCGGGCGGCCGCCTTGCGCTTGCCTCCCGCGGTGTCGAGCTGCTGACCACCCGGAGGCTGGATACGGCGCGGGAGATCGCGGCGGAGCTTGATCAGGACAATACCAAGCGGCGTGAGCTTGAGCTTGAGATTTTTGCGAAAGCGGATGAAATGGCGCGCAGGGAAACGGACTTCCTTACCGAACGCGCGATCGTTGTCTGCGGCGAGGGTTGGAATCCCGGCGTGATCGGTTTGGCGGCTTCTCGTCTGGTGGAAAAGTATAAATGGCCCGCAATTCTTCTGTCTCAGGACGGAGATGTTTGCGTGGGCTCTGCGCGCTCGATTCCCGGCGTGGATATTCATGCGGCGATGGCGACATGCCGTGATCTGTTTGTTCGCTTTGGCGGCCATGCGCAGGCTGCGGGTCTGACCATTGAGCGCAGAAACGTCGATGAATTCAAACGCCGCCTGACTCAGGCAATCGTTGAGACGGCGGAGCCGGAAGCGTTCATTCCAACGGAGGAATATGATCTGGAGCTGGAGCTTTCCGAGATGACGGAGGAGCTCATCGAGGCGTTTTCTTCCATGCAGCCGACAGGCTTTGGCAACCCTGCGCCTGTGTTTTGTGTGCGCGGTGTGCATACCACAGATATCCGTAGCATTGGCAAGGAAGGCGCGCATCTACGCATGCGTTTGTCCTCCGGCAGTGAGATGCGAAATGCCATAGGATTTCGGATGGGCGATCGTGCGCAGAGTATGCCGGAGGTTATCGAAGCGGTTCTCGGACTTTCGATCAATCAGTGGCAGGATCGACGAAGTGTCCAGTGCGAGCTTAAGCAGCTGCAGGCCTATATGCCCGCCAAGGCATTTCTTGCGGAATGCCAGCGAAGAGCAGACGGAATTGACAACGCAACAATCAAATTGCTTGCCCTTGCCAGCCAGCCGGATTCAAAAACCGGCAGAATTGAACGCATGAAGCTTGAAGAAGCGAAAAAGGTGCTTGCTTCGGAATTGCTGACAGTTTATCAGGGGACGCTTCTTTGTGTGCATTCGCTTTCTGCGCTGAAAATGCTGAATATCCATATGGCTATCCTTCATGCGCAGCTCGATTATGCCATGCATGAGCTTGATGATATCCGCAGCTTTAATACGCTGATTATGGCGCCAAATTGGAAGCAGCTGAATTGCCATCCCAGATCGGTTGTTGCGCTGGATGGCTTTCTCTGTGAAGAGGAACGCATGCTCGCTCAATCCTGTTTTCCGGACGCTCGGATTATCGAAGTGACGGACATGGGGGCGCATCATGCGAATGCTGCTGCTAGGCTGCTGCCCCAGGATGATCAGCTCCGTGCGCTGTATCGTGTGCTGCGGCAAAGGGAAAAGATGGACAATACGCTGAATCTGCTTTCCGCAGAAACAGGACTGAGCGAGAGCATGGTGCATTGTGCTCTGTGCATCTTTGAAGAACTGGGGCTGATCCGCTTTTCACTTGCGCCTCTGCGCTACAGCCTCAACAAAACAGGGCGCGTTTCGCTTGAGTCGAGTCGCTTGCGAGCGAAACTCATCGATATGAAGGGATAAGACGCGAAGGAGGTATACCCAATTGACGCATGATGTATGCAAGAGCCTGGAAGAACTCATCGCTATTCTGGTAAAGTATCATCCAGATGCTAATGTGGCGATGGTTGAAAAGGCGTATCACTTCGCGGAAAAGGCCCACGAGGGTCAAATGCGCAAATCTGGCGAACCGTACTTTATTCATCCGCTGATCGTATCCGGCATCCTTGCGGGGCTTATGCTTGATCCGCCGACGATTGCGGCAGGCCTTCTGCATGACACTGTCGAGGATTGTGATGATGTAAGCCTTGAGGTGATTGAGCGGGAGTTCGGGCAGGAGGTTGCGCTTCTCGTTGACGGCGTGACGAAGCTCAAGCGGCTTGATTTTTCCTCCCGCGTGGAGCAGCAGGCGGAATCCATCCGCAAGATGATTCTGGCGATGAGCAAGGATATTCGCGTCGTGCTGATTAAGCTGGCAGATCGTACGCACAACATGCGTACGCTCAAGGCGCAATCCCCGGAAAGCCAGCGCCGCATTGCACAGGAGACGCTGGATATCTATGCGCCGCTGGCGCACCGTTTGGGCGTATACAAGATCAAGCAGGAGCTGGAGGATCTGTGCCTGCGTTATCTGGATCCGGAGGGATATCAGAATCTGAGCGTAAAGGTTGGCATGAAGCGCGCCGAGCGCGAGGAGAGTATCCGGCAGGTCATGAATACGCTCAGCGAAAAGATCCAGGAAATGAATATCCAGTTTGAGATCGACGGACGTCCCAAGCACTTTTATAGCATTTACCGCAAGATGGTTCTTCAGCAAAAGCCGTTTGAACAGATTTTCGATCTGATCGCACTGCGTGTTCTGGTGAATTCCGTGCAGGATTGCTACGCCGTACTGGGCATCGTCCATACGCTCTGGAAGCAGATTCCCAATCGGTTTAAAGATTATATTTCTATGCCCAAGCCGAATATGTACCAATCGCTGCATACGACGGTTGTGGGTGACAATGGCATGCCGTTTGAGGTGCAGATCCGCACCTATGAAATGCATCGCATTGCAGAATACGGCATTGCTGCGCATTGGCGCTATAAAGAGGGCAAGCACGCAGCCGATGGCCTTGACAATAAGCTTTATTGGCTCAGGCAGATTCTGGACTGGCAGAACGATACGCGTGACTCTGAGGAATTCATCAAATCACTTAAGGTTGATCTGTTCAGCGACGAAATCTTCGTCTTTACCCCTAAGGGAGAGATTGTTGATTTGCCCAGAGGCGCCACGCCGATTGACTTTGCGTATCGCATTCACAGCGCGGTAGGCAACAAGTGCGTCGGCGCGAAGGTCAACAGCCGTATCGTGACGCTGGATTATCAGCTGGACACTGGTGATTTTGTTGAGATTATCACGCAGCAGAACAGTAAAGGCCCCAGCCGAGACTGGCTTAAGATTGTCAAGACTTCGCAGGCTAAGGCAAAGATTCGGAATTTCTATAAAAAGGAACTCAAGGATGAGAACATCGCGACCGGTAAATCCATGCTGGAAGCGGAGGCGAAGCGCCAGTCGTCGAATCTGCCTGCGTTGATGAAGACGGAATACCTAGAGCCGATCCTGCGCAAGTTCTCCTTTGCCGATCTGAATGATTTGTATGCTGCGGTTGGCTGCGGAGGCATCACGGCTGCGCATGTGGTGACGCGCCTTCGCGAGGAGCAGAGAAGCCATGAGAAGCCGCTCGTTCCGGTTCTGCCGCGCGTTGCGCCGGATCAGGTGCCGGCGAAGGGCAGTGGCGCATCCTCAAATGACGATATGGGTATCCGCGTCGCGGGGCTTCCGGGGTGTCAGGTGCATTTTGCCAAATGCTGCACGCCGCTCCCGGGCGATGATATCATCGGCTATATCACCCGAGGCCGTGGCGTAACCATACACTCGCGCGAGTGTGTCAATGTAAATGGCTCGCATGATCCTGCGCGATGGATAGAGGCGGAATGGTCGGATACGACAAATTCTTCCTATAATGGCTCCATCCAGATTCTGGCGACGGACAGGCATAACCTGCTTGCAGATTTGATGAGCTATCTTTCTGCGCAGAAGGTGACAGTCTGTGCGCTCAATGCGCGCGTTAACAGCAATCAGACCTGCACCATTGAGCTGACGCTGCAGGTGGCCAGCAAGCAGGAGCTTGACTGGGTCATCAAGCAGCTGGCGAAGCGTCAGGATACGATTGAGATTTTCCGTGTTTGATGAATTGAAGTGAGGTTGACTCATGAGACTGGTAATTCAGAGGGTGCTCGAGTCGAGCGTAACGGTGGAGGGCAAGGTTGTCGGCTCCATTGGCAAGGGATTCATGGTGCTTTGCGGCGTGGAGGACGGCGACACGCAGGAGGACCTGCGTTATTGCGTGGAAAAGACCGCTGGTCTGCGTATTTTTGAGGACGAAGCAGGGAAGATGAACCGCTCCATTCTGGATGTGGGCGGCGAGATTCTTGCCGTTTCGCAGTTTACGCTCCACGGCGATGCGCGCCATGGCCGCAGACCGAGCTTCTCGACTGCTGCCCGACCGGAGCTTGCTGTGCCGATGTATGAGGCGTACTGCAATGGACTCCGTGACAAGGGAATCCATGTTGAGACGGGGATTTTTCAGGCTGATATGAAGGTGTCGCTGGTGAATGACGGTCCAGTAACGCTGCTGCTGGATTCCAGGAGGATTTTCTGATGACAGAGCTGAGTATCCAGACGGTTGTCGGCGGTCCGGTTGAGGTGAATACCTATGTCGTTTCACCTGTCGACGGTGATCAGTGCATTTTGATTGATCCCGGCGCGGATGCTGCAGATATCAAAAAAGCCATTGGCGATCGAAAAGTGGCGGCAGTGCTGCTGACGCATGCGCATTTTGATCATATGTGCAGCGCGCAGCCCTGGCTGGACGCAGGCGCAAAGCTCTATGTGCATCAGGCGGACGCGCCGGCGCTTGCCGACCCGGCGATGAATCTGGCCACCATGATTCGCATGAACCTTGTTCTTCCGCTGGCGGATGCTCTGCTTTCTGAGGGAGACGTCGTGAAAGAGGCGGGGCTTGAATTGACCGTGCTGCATACGCCTGGGCATACGCCGGGCTGCGTATGTTATCAATACGGAGACATATTGTTTTCGGGCGACACGCTGTTTTATAAGAGCTATGGCAGAATTGACCTGCCCGGCGGGAATTGCCGTGAGATGTATACCTCGCTGATGCGCTTGATGCAGCTCGATGGAGAAACGAGTGTGTATCCCGGTCACGGCATCCGAACAAAGATCGCTTGGGAGCGGGGTGCGTATCGTTGAGGATTGCAATTGAAACGCCTTTTGAGCAATTCCGCAATGATATTGGCGACGTCGTCCGGCTGTTTTACGGTGAGGGCGCGGCGGTTACGATAGAAGAGCCGCACGATGCCGAGCTTGTCCATACGCATCAGACAGAAGAAGGAACATGGATTGAGCACTTTGCGCTTTCCGGCAGCTTTGATGGCCTGACTATGACTATGCGCGGCGAGGCGGTAACGGACGGAGGGCTCGAGGAAAAGCGACAGCTCAAGCGGCTGATGAAGCGCTGCGCCTATCAGCTTTTCAAGCAGGCTACCGGCAGGCAGCCTGCCTGGGGATCGCTGACCGGAATCCGTCCCACAAGACTGTATTATCAGCAGATGGAAAATGGAAAATCCCGCGAAGAGGCGAGAGCAGCGCTTTTTGATCTGTTTGATCTTTCAAAGGAAAAGATTGACCTGCTGGATGAGATCATCACTGCGCAGGAGGGGCTGATCCGCAGGCCGCAGAATGCCTGCGATCTGTATATCGGTATACCATTTTGTACGACTCGCTGCGCATATTGCTCGTTTTCTTCGGGTGAGATCGGCGATGGAAAGCTGGTTGAGCCCTATCTGGCTGCGCTGTTTCATGAAATCGATCAGTGCAGCAGGATGGCGCAGGAGATGGGGCTGGACATTCGCGTAGGCTATATCGGCGGAGGTACGCCCAGTAGCCTGACGACCGGGCAGCTGGATCGATTGCTCTCGCACATGCAGAGGAGGTTTGGTCGTCTGGAGGAGCTGACCGTTGAAGCGGGCAGGCCCGATACCCTTGACATGGAGAAGCTGACCATGCTGCGCAGTCATCCGGTGACGCGCATCAGCATCAATCCGCAGACCATGAACGACGAGACGCTTCGCGTGATCGGACGCGCGCATACCGCGCAGCAGACGATAGACACCTATGAACTGGCGCGTTCGCTGGGCTTTGATGACATCAATATGGATGTGATTGCTGCGCTGCCCGGCGAGGATTATGCGATGTTCAGCCATACGCTGGATATCATTCGTTCGCTTGCTCCGGATAGCCTGACCGTACACACGCTGGCGATCAAGCGCTCTTCAAAGCTGCATGAACAGAAATACCAGCAGCAGGAAGAGGATGTCGCGCGGATGGTGGAACTGGGCAGAGAAACCGCCCATGCCATGGGGATGCAGGCCTATTATCTGTATCGCCAGAAGTATATGGCACAGAATCTTGAGAATGTTGGCTATGCGAAAAAGGGCAGTATCTGCCGGTATAACATCGACAACATGGAAGAGACGACGAGCGTGCTTGCTTTAGGTGCGGGTGGGATTTCGAAATGTGTCATGCGGCAAGAGGAAAAGATCCTGCGCGCACCGAATATAGCTAACATTGAGCAGTATATCAGCAGAGTTGATGAGATGGTTGAGCGGAAGATCGCAGCTTTCAGCGAAAAGGCAGCGATGATCCGCGCATGGAAGGAGGCTGCAAGTTGTGCTGATCAGCGATAAGCAGGAGCTGCGCCGCTGTGTGAAGCAGCTTGTTCGCCGCGCAGATGTCTGCGAGGCTGCGCTTTCCTTTGATGTGATGCAGGGCGAGCTGGGCGTGATGCCGATGATGGACTGCTGGACTGCGCCGGCAGCGACGCCGAGCGAGGCGCTTCGCCGTGCGGCCGGCGAACAGACGCCGTTTGCGCAGGATGCAATAGCGACGTTTGCTGCGCTGGATGCGATGGATCTGCCTGTGCATGATCTTGACCGGGCGGAAAAACAACAGCGCGAATACGAACGAACCGCATACCTCAGAGAACTGCTGGATACCATGCGCGCAAAATGTGTGCTGGTTCGTATTCCGCTTGACAAGGCTTTGCAGCCGCAGTTTCCGGATGAGCGTTTTGAACCGCTGCTTTGTGTAGATCGTGCGCTCTTTATGCCTGGCCGCTATGGCGTCGATTACGCTGTTGCAGCCCAGACGATTGCAGACGCTGCGTCGTATTGCAGTGCCCGGAATATCTGCGCGGAGAATGTTGATGTGCAGGCGCTGCGTTATTGCCTGATGCCGCTTTGCGAGGATCAGGGGTATGTCCTGCATGCGCATCTGAAGAGGCGTGAAGATATTCTTGGATTTGTGCAGATTCTTGATGAATTTGAGGGCGTGCGCGCATTGGTCAGCTGTGAAGGCGAATATGAAAAGCATTTGATTGATGCGGCGTGTACACGTCCGCGGTTGCTTGTCTGCCTTGGCGGATGCGAGCATCTGGGATATGCGCTTTCAAGGCTTGGAACGCGTATTGTGCCGTATAGCGCGTGCGCATCTCAGCCGGAAATCATGCTCGGCCGCTGGGTAGCCGCGCGAGAGGAAATCTGGCAGGCACTGTCGAATTGTTATCTTCCGCTGGCGCGCGCAGGATACGAACTGCAGAGCGCTGCGATTGAACGCGATGTGCGCAGGATGATGAGTGAGAATCTGCTCAGCCTGTGCAGACCAGAATAATACAATTTCGATCATTTTGAGGAGGAGTTTATTATGAATCCGATTTTTACCATTGAAATGGAAAATGGCATGACCATGAAGGGCGAACTCTATCCGGAAATCGCCCCCAACAGCGTCGCGAACTTTGTGGAACTCGCCAACAGCGGCTTTTATGACGGCGTGATCTTCCATCGCGTGATCCCGGGCTTCATGATTCAGGGCGGCGATCCGATGGGTCAGGGCATTGGTGGCCCGGGCTATTGCATCAAGGGCGAGTTTGCTCGCAATGGCTTTGCCAATCCGCTCAAGCACACCCGCGGCGTGCTCTCAATGGCGCGCAGCATGATGCCCAATTCTGCTGGCAGCCAGTTCTTTGTCATGGTCGAGGATGCACCGCATCTGGATGGCCAGTATGCCGCATTCGGTAAGGTGACCGAGGGGATGGAGACCGCGGATGCGATCGTCTCTGCGCCGCGTGACCGCCGGAACGACAAGCCCTATGAGGATCAGAAGATGAAGTCTGTCCGCGTGGAAACCTTCGGCGTTACCTATACTGTTGAGAAGCTGAAGAGCAGCAAGTTCTGATTCTGGAGGAAGCTGTGAAAAAGAACAAAGTTGTCATCCATCTGATGGGACGCGATTATTCGCTGCTGACGGATCAGAGTGCCGATAAGGTACAGAGGATGGCGCAGTATGTCGATCGCAAGATGCGCGAGGTTGCTATCACGACGCGCGCAGGCGAGGCGATGGTGCCTACTTTGACTGCGATTACGCTGGCAGACGAGCTGTTCCGTGCGCAGGATGAAAATGTGCGCCTCAAAAGGGAACTGGCTGCCCTTCAGCCGGAGGAAAAGGCGTAAACGGCGGCGGCATCGGGAAGCGTCCCTTTGTCGCCGTTTTTCTTAAAGGCTTGCTGCCATGCAGGCGAGATTTGGAGGATTTATGGAACTGCTTTCTCCGGCTGGCAACCGCGATGCGCTTGTTGCGGCTGTTTCCTGCGGTGCGGATGCCGTATATCTGGGATATACGGCCTTTGGCGCGCGCAGTTACGCAGGCAATTTTGACGATCAGCAGCTGCTTGAAGCGGTAGAATACGCGCATGAACGCGGAAAGAAGATCTTTGTCACGGTCAACACGCTGGTCAAGCAGTGCGAGGTCGACGATCTTTGTGATGTGCTGGAACTGCTTTGCCGCGTCGGCGTCGATGCTGCGATTGTACAGGATATGGGTGTTGTCCGAATTGCACAGGAGCGCTTTCCGGAACTGACGCTCCATGCCAGTACACAGATGACCATCAACAACGCGCAGGGCGCCAGGCTGATGAAACGGCTCGGCCTCGCTCGCGTCGTTCCTGCGAGAGAGTGTTCCCTTGATGAGCTTCGCAGGATGGCGGATACAGGAATAGAGATCGAGGCATTCGCGCATGGCGCGCTGTGTGTCGGCGTCTCCGGCCAGTGTCTGTTTTCCAGCATGATCGGAGGAAGAAGCGGAAACCGGGGACGCTGCGCGCAGCCGTGCCGCTTGCCATACCAACTGGATAACGGACAGAGCGGATATCTGCTTTCCACGCGGGATTTGATGCTGATCGATCATCTGCCCCAGATGCGGGATGCGGGCGTCTATTCCTTTAAGCTGGAAGGGCGCATGAAACGGCCGGAATATGTCGGTGTGATCACAAGGGCCTATCGTGAGGCGCTCGATGCTGCCGAGGCGCATGTGCCGTATCATCCGACGGAAAAGACCATTGAGGCGCTGAAACAGGTGTTCAATCGCGGCGGTTTTACGCAGGGCTACGTCATGGAGAAGAGCAATGCCGCGCTGATGAGCTGGGAAAGGCCCAACCATTGGGGGATACGCGTCGGCAGAATCACATCGATGCGTGGTCCGCTGGCCAAGGTGCTGCTTGAAAAGGACATCCATGATGGCGATGGCCTGCAGATCCGAGGGCGGGAAGAAATCGATCTGACCTATTCGGGTAATGATACCGGGCGGGGTGCAGAGGCAATGGTTCGCGTGGCTTCGGGGCGATTTAAGCCGGGAGACAGTGTATATCGGCTTACAGATGCGTTGCAGATGAAGGATATCCGCGAGAGAATGGCCAAAGAAACGGTGCAGATACCGCTTGATGCGACGCTGACGGCGATGCCGGGCAGCCTTCCGAAGCTTGAACTGCGCGATATGGATGGTCATGTCGTCTGTGTTGCAGGCGAACAGAAGGTTGACTGCGCGCAGCAGCGTGCGCTTGACGAGCGTGCTGCGCTTAAGCAGCTTTCGAAGACGGGCGGCACGCCGTATATGCTTCAAAAGCTGACGCTTCATAGTCAGAACGCATTTATGACGGCGGGAATGCTCAATAGCCTTCGCCGTGATGCGCTGGATGCGATGCGCAAGGCGAGGGTAGCGGTTGTCCGCGGCAGTCAGCCGACTGCGCGCAGACCTGTAAAATGGCCTGAACAGCAGCGTATTCTGATTGCGCAGAGCGAGAACCTTGTGAATGCACCTGCGCTTATTCACGCAGGCGCGGATGTTTTTCTCTGGGAACCGCAGGTGTATCATGCGGAAGCCATGGAGCGTGAATTGGCCGGAGCGGAAGATGTGAAGCCGGTGCTCCTGCTGCCCGCAGCCATGCAAACGCAGGAGCTGGAGGCGATTTATGCCTTCGTTTGCCGCTGTAAAGAGCGCTTTGCGGGTGTTCAGCTTAATAATGCTGGTCAGTTTGAAGAAGAATGGCCGGTTCCCGTCTTTGGCGGGCAGGGACTCAATGTCATGAATGGGGAATGCGCTGCGTTTTATACATCGCTTGGCGCGCAGCGCCTCACAGCTTCCTGTGAACTGAGCTATAAGGAACTCAGGGAACTGACTGCCTGCGGAGGAAACTATGAGATTGAGGCATATGGCCGCACGCAGCTGATGCTGCTTCATCATTGTCCCCATCGCACAGAAGCTGGCGATCAAAAACAGGATGCTGCGTGCAACGCGTGCGCATTGAGCGGCGGTTCGCCTGCGGTTTATACGGACAGAAAGGGATATCGCTTCCCTGCGAAACGCATGAAGATGGCGCATGGCTGTGTTGTTAGGCTGTATAACAGCGTGCCGACCGATATGGCGCGCCTGTCAAAGAAGCTCCATGATGCTGGAATTGCCCTGAGGCTGAGCTTTACAGACGAGCCTTTTGAAAGACAGCGGGAAATCGTCGCATCCTATCGAAGTATTCTCGACTGCGGATGTGCGCTGCACGATATCACGGAAAATGCAACTTCCGGCCATCTGGCGCGGGGAGTTGAGTAAAGGAGAGACTATGACCGAAAGATCTTTGCGCGTTCTGGAATTCAACAAGATCCGCGCACAGCTTGCGCAGTATTGTGAGTCTGATATGGGCGCGGCGCTTTGTGATGCGCTGGTACCCGTGGGAAGGATTGACGACGTGCGCCGCATGCAGCAGGAGACGAGGGAAGCGCATGATGTACTCACGTACCTTGGCGGTTCGCCGATGACCTCTTTTTCCGATGTACGTGCGCAGCTTCACCTCGCCGAAATCGGCTCGACGCTCTCTCCGCGTGCGCTGATGGATATTGGTGCGTCTTTGAGGGCGGCCCGCGCGGCCCGCGAAGCGCTGGTTAACGACCGGGAAGGTACGCCGCTGATGCGGACTAATGCTTCCCGCCTGTCTACGTTTAAAGCAATTGAGCAGGCCATTACGGATGCGATCATCAGCGAAGAGGAGATTGCAGACCGCGCAAGTTCTGAGCTGTTTGCGATTCGCCGAAAAATGCGCGCATGCAACGAGCGTGTTCGCGAACGGCTGAACAGCATGATTCACAGCCAGACATATTCCAGGTATCTTCAGGATGCCATCATTACCATGCGTGGAGATCGCTACGTTCTTCCGGTTAAGCAGGAATACCGTGCGATGATTCCGGGTATTGTACATGACCAGTCTGCCACAGGCGCGACAATTTTCGTCGAGCCGATGGCTGTTGTAGATATTGGAAACGAACTCAAGCAGTTGGTTGCTGCAGAGCGTGCGGAAATTGAGCGTATTCTGCGCACGCTCTCTGCGCAGATTGCGCCGGAAGCAGCTGCTATGAGCGATAACCTTGCGATTCTTGCTCAGCTTGATTTTGCTTTTGCCAAGGGTATGCTGGCCCGAGAAATGTTCGCCGTCGAGCCTAAGATCAATGACGAGGGAAAAATCAAGATTGTTCGCGGAAGGCATCCGTTGATTGATCCTGAGAAGGTGGTGCCGCTGGATATCCGGCTTGGCGCAGATTTTACCAGTTTGATTATTACCGGTCCCAATACCGGCGGCAAGACGGTTACACTTAAGACTACCGGTCTGTTTACGCTGATGGCGCAGGCAGGTCTTCAGGTTCCGGCCGAATATGGCACCGAGCTTGCTGTGTTTGACGATGTATTTGCTGATATTGGCGACGAACAGTCGATCGAACAGTCGCTGTCGACTTTCTCCGGTCATATGAAGAACATCGTCTCCATTCTTGAGCATGTGACCCCGGATTCGCTGGTTCTCTTTGACGAACTTGGCGCCGGTACAGACCCGACGGAGGGCGCTGCGCTTGCGCAGGCGATTCTTTCGACGCTGCTGACCATGCATACACGTACCGTAGCGACGACGCATTACAGCGAACTGAAGGAATATGCTCTGACAACGCCCGGCGTTGAGAATGCTTCGGTGGAATTTGATGTGGCGACGCTCAGACCGACCTACAGGCTTTCTATTGGCATTCCTGGAAAGTCGAATGCTTTTGAGATTTCGCGCAAGCTGGGGCTGCCGGAATTCGTGATTGGAAAAGCCAAGGATCTGCTTTCTAAAGAAGCGGTCCGCTTCGAAGACGTCATTGCTAATGCGGAGTATCATCGACAGATTGCCGAAAAGGAACGCAAGATTGCCGAGGACGCACGTCAGGAGATGGTGGCGATCCGCAATCAGGCGGAGGCGGAACGTAAGAAGCTGGAAGATCAGCGTGACCGCGCAATCAAAAAGGCGAAGGACGAGGCCAAACGCATTATCGAGAATACACGGCGTGAATCTGAGGCGATGATCAGCGAACTTCGCGCAATGAAAAAAGCAGGCGGCGCGCAGGAGCATGAAATCCAGCGCGTGAAGAAAAAAATGGAGCAGGCCCAGGAGGCGCTGGCTGAGAAAAAGGAAGTCGGCGGCGAAATTCCCAAGACAGTCAAGCCGGGCGATATGGTGCATATTGCATCGATGGATGTTGATGCCACCGTCGTTACAGAACCGGACGCCAAGGGATATGTGCAGCTCAAGGTGGGCATGATGAAGATGCGAGCACAGCTTTCCGATCTGCGCACACTGACATCGACCCAGCAGATGATCAAGAAGGAACAGAAAAAGCTCGAACGCAAGCGTTCCATGCGCGAGCAGCGTGTGGACATTACGATGCGCGCTGTCAGGCAGGAACTGGATGTACGCGGCATGGCGCTTGACGAGGCGCTGCCGGAGGTTCAGAAATTCCTGGATGACGCGATGCTTTCTTCTCTCGGCGAGGTCTCCATCATTCACGGCAATGGAATGGGTGTCCTGCGTGCAGGGATTCAGGATTGTCTGCGCAGACATCCCAGCGTAAGAAGCTTCCGGCTTGGACGTTATGGTGAAGGAGAGACGGGCGTAACCATTGTTTCGCTAAAGTGACATATTTTCTGCGCATTCGGCTAAAATAACGCCGAGGTGAGCGCAGATGGAAAAAAGAAAATGGATCGCGGCGACGGCGCTCTTGATGGGCACGCTCGCTGCGATTCTTTATGTGGGACGAGATGCTCAGAAAGTAAAGCTGGTCTATGCGCAGGGAGAATATGTTCAGGCTTTGTCGGGGACGTCCAGCCCGTTTGCTGATGTGGCGCAGGTTGTTATGCCTTGCGTCGTAGGTGTAAGCAATCGCGCAAATACGTACAGCATCATCAGCGGACAAACAGAGTTGGTGGAGCAATCGACAGGATCCGGGGTGGTAATCACCACGCAGGGACATGTGGTAACCAACTATCACGTGGTTGAAGGCGCGAGCGACGTTCAGGTTCTCTGGCAGGGACAGTACCTGAAAGCTGAGGTTGTGGGGGTCGACGAGCTGACCGATCTGGCTGTGCTCCGTGTGATGGAGAATGTCACACTGCCTGCTGTTAAGATGGGCAACGCTGCGGATGTACGGGTCGGAGACTGGGCGATTGTGATTGGAAACCCGCTTGGGAAACAATTTGCCGATACGGTAACGGTGGGCGTGGTGTCGGCGCTGAATCGTGAGCTGGAGAATTCATCGATTGTGAAGATGCTGCAGACGGACGCAGCGATTAATTCCGGAAATAGCGGCGGAGGAATGTTCAATACACGAGGCGAGTTGATTGGGATTCCCTCTTTGAAATTCAGCAGTTCAGGAAACAGAAGCGTTGCGAGTATAGAAGGCATTGCAATGGCGATCCCGATGGACGTTGTTCAGCCGATCGTGAACAGTCTGATTCAATATGGAAAGGTGACACGGCCTAAGCTGGGAATTTCGGTGATATCTCTGCGCGGAAGTGAAGAACCGACTGCTGGTATGATACCGGCAGGCGTTTATGTGAGTGCGGTTACAGAAGGCGGCGCTGCGCAGCTTGCGGGTATTCGTCCTGACGATATCATCATCAGGGTGGATGGAGAGCGCGTCACACTCCATACAGATTTGACAAATCACATCGCGATGAAGCAGCCAGGAGACAGCGTGGCGCTGACGATTTATCGCATTGAAGGGCTTGCTGAATTGACAGTGCAGGATCGCGTACCCGAAGGAGAAGAGATTGAGTTCACGATTGAACTGAAGATCCCTGCGCAGGCAACCTGATGAATGATGGTGTTTGCTGCATATCTGTCTCAACGCGCGCATACTGTTGCGTGACGGCAGGGAGGGATGATATGCAGGACTATGATCTGTACAGGGATATCGCCGAGAGAACGCAAGGCGACGTCTATATTGGTGTTGTAGGTCCCGTCAGGACGGGCAAATCGACGTTTATTGCGCGGTTTATGGAGAAGCTTGTGCTTCCCGGGATTGAAAATGCCCATATACGCATGAGAACGCAGGATGAACTGCCGCAAAGCGGTTCGGGTAGAATGATTATGACAACGCAGCCCGCATTTGTACCCAATGAAGCGGTGATGATTACGCTCCCTCAGGGGAATCGGGTCCGTATCCGCCTGATTGACAGTGTCGGGTACTTTGTTGATGGTGCATTGGGTACGCAGGATGGAGAAGCACTGCGCATGGTGCGTACGCCATGGTCCCAGGAGGAGATACCTTTTGAGCGCGCTGCGGAAATCGGAACACAAAAGGTAATCGGGGAGCATTCCACCATAGGTCTGGTGATTACGACGGATGGCAGCGTAACGGATCTGCCGAGGGCGGCATACGTATCAGCAGAGGAACGCGTTGTTCGGGAACTGCAGTTGCTTTCAAAGCCATTTGCAGTGATTCTCAATACGGAAACACCGGATTCGCCAAAAACAGAAAGCATGAGAAAGGCACTTGAGAAGGATTATGGTGTTCCGGTAATCGCGGCCAATGTTGCCTTGCTGGAGGAAAAAGATATCCGGCTGATTCTTGAGCGGGTGCTGCATCAGTTCCCGGTTGTAGCCGTGTATATTCAAACGCCCGAATGGGTTGGTGCGCTTGATGATGAGCACTGGCTGATGAAGAGCCTGGTTGAAAGCATAGAAACGAGTGTACCATCAAGCCTCCGCATTGGCGAGATGTCCCAGTTTGTAAAAGTATTTGAAAACAGCAATGCGTATGCAGATTATGTGAGCCTCAAAAATGTATCGCATGGAAATGGAGAAGCATGCTTGCAGGTTGGTCTAAAGGAAGGACTGTTCAATCAGGTTTTGGCCGAGCAATGCGGAACAGAGATCAGAAGCGATGCACATCTGCTGACGCTTCTGAGGGAATTGGTTGAAGCGAAGAACGAATATGATCATGTGGCACAGGCGCTTCGATCCGTCAGGGAAACGGGTTATGGCCTTGTACCGCCGATGCTGGAAGAGATGACGCTTCAGGAGCCGGAAATCATGAAGCAAGGCGGGAGATTTGGCGTACGCCTGCGTGCAAGCGCACCGAGCCTGCACATGATTCGTGTAGACATTCAGACAGAAGTATCGCCTGTTGTGGGCACGGAACAGCAATCGGAGGAAATGATCCGGTATCTGATGGAAGGATTTGAGCAGGATCCGCAAAAGCTGTGGAGCAGCAATCTGTTTGGCAAGCCACTATCAGAGTTGGTGAGAGAAGGACTCTCCAACAAACTGCTCCGTATGCCTCCAGATGCACAACTGAAAGTCCAACAGACACTTCAGAAAATCATCAACGAAGGAAATGGTGGAATGGTCTGTATTTTGTTATAAAAGAAACCGCTGGTCTGCTTTTGAACGGGCAGTCTGGCGGTCTTTTTTGCGCGGAGAACCGTATTCAGAATCCGTTCGGGAAAAATGTAACATCCAGAAAAAACTGAAAAACTTTGTTTGCAAGTGTGCATTTGTATGATATAATGAAGCGTAACATTTTTATTTCACTCAATGTGCAATTGATTGAAAAGCGAAGGGAGGAACTTGTCTGTGGCTACTACCCAGACATTTGGCGGTGGCGTCCATCCGCATGAGATTGGTAACGGAAAGAACTCTACCAATTCTCAGCCGATTCTGAACGCAGCTGCCCCGGCTCGAGTGACGATTGCCATGGCTCAGCATCTGGGCGCGCCTGCAGCGTGCTGTGTGAAGGTGGGCCAGGTGGTCAATATGGGCCAGGTCATCGGTGAGGCGCAGGGCTTTATTTCCGCGCCGGTTCATGCGTCTGTTTCCGGTAAGGTTGTTGCACTGACGACATGTGAACTCGCTGGCGGTAAGAGCTGCCCGGCCGTCGTGATCGACAACGATTTTGAAGATCGCTGGGACGAGTCTGTGAAGCCCCGCGAGAATGTCGATGCGCTTACTGCGCAGGACATTCTGAACATCGCTCGCGACTGTGCCATTGTTGGCTTGGGTGGCGCAACGTTCCCGACAACTGTCAAGCTCAATACTGAGAAGCTCGATCCGAAGCCGGATACGCTGGTGATCAACGGTGCCGAATGTGAGCCGTACCTGACCAGTGATCATCGACTGATGGTTGAAAATGCTGAGCAGGTGATGGATGGCATCCGCTTTGCCATGAAGGCAACCGGCGTGAAGTGTGCCAAGGTTGGTATCGAGAACAATAAGCCGGATGCCATTGAAGCGATGAAGGCTGTTGCTACTGAGGGTATTGAGGTTGTGGCGCTGCCAGTTAAGTATCCGCAGGGCTATGAGAAGATGCTCATTTATGCGCTGACCGGACGTAAGGTTCCCAATCGTGCGCTCCCCAGTGCTGTGCAGTGTGTCGTGATGAATGTGGCGACTTGCGCTGCGCTGTCTGATGCTGTGCGCAAGGGACAGCCGATCATTGATCGTGTTGTGACGGTTGCCGGCCGTGTGGCCAAGCCGTGTAATCTGCGTGTTCGCATCGGCGTTCCGCTGATGGATGTGCTGGACCAGGCTGGCGGCATGACTGAGGGCGTTCGCAAGATCGTTTGCGGTGGTCCGATGATGGGTAAGGCGATGTCTACCCTCAACACTCCGATTACCAAGAACTTCAGCGCTTTCCTGGCTCTGGGCGATGAAGGTGTCAGCGAAGAAGAGTCTGCATGCATCCGCTGCGGCCGCTGCCTGCGTGCCTGCCCGATGGGCCTGATGCCTGCAAAGATGGACGCCTTTGTCCGTCATGGCGATTATGAGAGCGCGATCAAGATTGGTGCGCTGAACTGCATGGAGTGCGGCTCCTGTACCTATTCCTGCCCGGCAAAGCGCCAGCTGCTGCAGGCTATCAAGGTAGCCAAGTGCGTCGGCGGAAACATCAAGGCTTAAGTTACGGAGGAACGTGAAAATGTCTAAGTATGTTGTTTCGTGTTCTCCGCATCTGCGCGACAATGTGTCGACCAGGAGCATCATGCAGGATGTCTGCATTGCGATGCTGCCTGCCTGCCTCGCCGGTGTCCTGTTCTTTGGTTACCGCGCGGCGATTATCCTCGCACTGTCTGTTGCAGCTGCGGTTCTGAGCGAGAAGTTCTACTGCAAGGCCGCCCATACTAAGGATACCACCGCTGATTTCAGTGCTGTGGTGACTGGCATGCTGCTGGCGATGAACCTGCCGTCCACCGTTCCGTACTGGATGCCGGTAATCGGCAGCATCATTGCGATTCTGCTGTGCAAGATGATTTTCGGTGGCATTGGTCAGAACTTTATCAACCCGGCTCTGGCTGCTCGTGCGATTCTTGCGCTGTCCTGGGCGAGTGTCATGAACACCTTTGCTGCTCCGGCATTTGGCAATCTTGCGGGTGTCGATACCATCGCTTCCGTGACGCCGGTATCTGGTGTTGCTGCTGGCAGCTTTACACTGGCGCAGCTGGCGCTGGGTAATATCCCGGGCACCATCGGTGAGACCTGCAGGATCGCGCTGCTGCTGGGCGCTGCGTATCTTTTCTACAAGAAGGTCATCACCTGGCATATTCCGGTTGCTTTTATCGGTTCTTTTGCCGCGTGCTACCTGCTCTTTACCGGCTTTGATGTGAACATGGCACTGTATCAGGTTCTCTCCGGCGGCCTGATTCTGGGTGCCTTCTTCATGGCGACGGACTACTCCACTTCTCCGACAACGGCCAAGGGCAAGATCATCTTCGGTCTGGGCTGCGGTCTGCTCCTGTTCTGGTTCCGTTTCGGTAAGAAGGCTCCGGCGGAGTGGTGCTCCTTTGCGATCCTGCTGATGAACGTCGTGTCCCCGCTGATCGAGCGTGTGACCGGCACCAAGAGCTTTGGGGAGGTTAAGAAGTAATGGGTGATGTTTTTAAGCTCGCGCTTCGTCTCTTCGTGTTCGCGCTTGTGGCTGCCGTCGCTCTGGCGATGACCAACGAAGTGACCAAGGGCCCGATCGAGGCCCAGAAGCTCGCTGCCAAGATGGAAGCGCTGAATACTGTGCTTCCGGGTTGCGAATATGCTCAGATTGAATATGAAGGCCTGGCCGAGGGTAGCTCCCTGGATGAGATCTTCGAGGGTAAGGATGCCTCTGGTACTGTTGTTGGCTATGCGCTGACTGCTGCGCCGCAGGGCTATGGCGGACCGATCCCGATCACTGTCGGCATCAGCACCGAAGGCCATATCACGCAGACCTTTGTTGGTGCGCTGCAGGAGACCGCTGGTCTGGGTACTAAGGTTGGCGAGGCGGAATTCAAGGATCAGTTCATTGCGATTGCTGCGGATCCGGACACGCTGAACGATGATGTGGATACCATCGGCGGCGCTACGGTTTCTTCCAGCGCGTTTGTTGGCGCTGTTTCCGAGATTCTTGCTTATACGAAGAACACCCTCGGTATCGCGCCGGCTGCGGGCGATAAGGATGCGATCCTTGCTGCTGCCGCTGCTGCTGCTGGCGATGCGGAGCCGGTTATCACGACCAACACGTATGATGTCAACGGCTTTGGCCCGATGAAGGTTGAGGTCGCGGTCGATGACGCTGGAAAGATCGTGTCTGTCAAGGTCGTCGAGCACAATGAGACTCCGGGCTTCGGCGCGGATCTGGTTGCCGACGCTGCGGTCTTCGAGGCACTGGTCGGTCAGGATATCGCCGGTGCTGCGATTGATGTCAAGGCCGGCGTGACCATGACCTCTAAGGCGATCAACGCTGCGCTGAAGGCTGCTGGCCCGCAGGTTCCGACCGATCCGTATACTGTCAAGGGCTTCAATAAGTTCACCATGAATGTTGCTGTCCAGGATGGTGTGATTGCTGCGATCAACGCTCCGGTTAACAATGAGACTCCGGGCTTCGGCGCGGACATTTTGACTGAGGATGCGCTTGCGTATCTGGTGGGTCAGGAGATTGCGACTGCTGAAGTTGATGCCAAGGCTGGCGTGACCATGACTTCCAACGCGATTAAGGATGCCCTGAAGCAGGCTGCTGCTGCCAACGGCATCGAGATCGCTGCTGAAGAGGCCGACGTGACCGCAGCTGCGACTGTTGCTGCTGAGGAAACCGTCGCGCAGGAGAATGCTGCTGTCGAGGTTCCGGTCTATGAGACAAAGGGCTTCCAGCCGTTCAAGCTCGCGATCGAAGTTGCGGATGGCAAGATCGCATCCGTAACCTGTACTGAGCACAGTGAGACTCCGGGCTTCGGCGCGGACATTCTGACCGATGATGCTCTGTCTGCGCTGGTGGGTCAGGATATCGCGACTGCCCAGATTGATGTGAAGTCTGGCGTGACTCTGACCTCCAACGGCATCAACGAAGCGCTGAAGGCTGCTGCCGCTGCGGCTCCGGCTGCTGTGGAGGAGAGCGCTGCGGAGCCGGTCGTCTATGAGGCGAAGGGCTTCCAGCCGTTCAAGCTCGCGATCGAAGTTGCGGATGGCAAGATTGCTTCTGTGACCTGCACCGAGCACAGCGAGACTCCGGGCTTTGGCGCGGACATTCTGACTGACGAGGCGCTGTCAGTGCTGGTGGGTCAGGATATCGCGACTGCCCAGATTGATGTAAAGTCTGGCGTGACTTTGACCTCCAACGGCATCAACGAAGCGCTGAAGGCTGCTGCCGCTGCGGCTCCGGCTGCTGCGGAGGAGAGCGCTGCGGAGCCGGTCGTCTA
>JAFXCE010000128.1 GCA_017521565.1 Clostridia bacterium
ACTCGGCGTCGCCGCGGGTTCTTCCGTCGCCGCCGGGGTTTCAGTTGCTTCCGGCGTTGCTGCGGGTTCTTCCGTAGCTGCCGGGGTTTCCGTTGCTTCCGGTTCACTCGGCGTCGCCGCGGGTTCTTCCGTCGCTGCCGGGGTTTCTGTTGCTTCCGGCGTTGCTGTGGGTTCTTCCGTCGCTGCCGGGGTTTCCGTTGCTTCCGGCGTTGCTGTGGGTTCTTCCGTCGTTGCCGGGGTTTCCGTTGCTTCCGGCGTTGCTGCGGGTTCTTCCGTCGCTGCCGGGGTTTCTGTTGCTATCGGTTCGCTCGGCGTAGCTTCGGGTTCTTCCGTCGCCGCCGGGGTTTCCGTTGCTTCCGGCGTTGCTGCGGGTTCTTCCGTCTCTGCAGTCTCCACAGTCGGCTCAACAGACTGATCTTCGGGCACCGTATAGAGCAGGTTGTAATCCTCGTCAAAAACCTTCAGCTGATTCTCCTTCTCCACTGCCTCCGGATTGACCGGCAGCACGCCGTAGCCGAGGATCTCCGGATCGGACGGTTCATACTCGCGCGAATCAACACGATTGCCCGCATCGCCCTCTATGGTGGAAATGCGCTCTCCCCAGGAAGTAACAATGCCTACATGGTCCGCGCGCTTATCGTTGTCCCAATCAAAGAAGATCAGATCGCCCTTCTTCGCTTCGTAGCCGTCGGCCTTCTGATACATATCCTCGCCGGAGAGGAGCTTGACCCACGCCTGGCTGTCGGCCTCCAGCGGCATTTTCCCGACCTCTGCGTAGTTGAGACAGAAGGAGACAAACATGGCGCTCCAGTCCCCGTACGGAGAGCCGTACCACGCGCCATAGCGGGTATATCCTCTGGTCGTTTCACCGTCTTCCAGCACGATATAATTCTGCCTGCTCTCCCGGTAACCCCGCTGCGTCTTGGCGATTTCTACAACATCATCCGCCCAGTCGCCGGTCAGTTCCACATCCTCAAAAGAGCGCCGCCATACCGCTTCCTGTTCCACATCCGCATTGAAATCGGAATAACAGATCAGCGTATGCGCATGTTCCTCAAGCGTACAGCTCCGTATCCATGTACCGCTGCACAGCTTGGTATGGATATGCCCCTCGCCCTCATTCAGGCCGCATGTGGGCGTATCGACTGCGCGCACTTCGTAACAGGCATCTACATGGGTATGCGTCTGTTCTTCCGGCACATCGCATGCCAGAACCTGCCTGTCTTCGCGCTCTTCCAGCGTGCAGGTCAGCACGCTCAGCTGTTCAAAACAGCTCTCCTCATGCGCATGGCCTTCGCTTTCCGGCTGGTCACAGATCAGCACAGATACATAGCACGACACATCATGCTCATGATTTTCCGGTTTGCTGCAAATCAGCTCAGGCTCCGAATAACAGCCGCTGTCATGCTCATGTTCTTCCTTGCTGCACTGCAGTGAAAACTCATAGCAGGAGTCCTTATGCTCGTGTCCCTCTTTTTCAGAGCATTCCAGTTCCCGCCCGGAATAGCAGGCCTTATCATGCTCGTGTCCCTCCTCTTCGCTTTCGCAAATCAGGACTTCCGGCGAATAGCATTCATCTCCATGCGTATGGTATTCTTCAATTTCGCAGATCAGACCGTCACGGCCGTAGCAGTCGTCATCGTGGGTATGCTCGCGCTCGTATCCGCATACAAGCGTCTCTTCCGAATAGCAGTTCTCATCATGCGTGTGGTTTTCCGGCAGGCTGCAAAGCAGGTCCTCCCCTGCGCCATAGCAGGAATCCCCGTGCGCATGCGCCTGTGCTTCCTCAAGGCCGCAGATCACATCGCCAGCCTCAATGGTATAGCAGCTTTCTCCGTGGGTATGTCCTTCCTCTGTGGTGTAGCAGGCTTCCTCATGGTGATGATACAGAACCTCGGGCTCTGTGCAAATCAGTACGCGCTCCTGCGGCTGCTCAATTTGTGTATAGCAATCAGCGCCATGAACATGCTCCTTCATGCCGCAGAATGTATTCTTTTCCTGAGTAATCGCTGGCAAGATTAACGCATACGTGGTGCAAAAGATCACCACACATCCCAAAAAGTGCACCATCCTGCGCCATAGGCTCGTTCGGTTACGCTTTTTGATGTATGCTTCTGCCTTATTCAACAGCAAGCGATCCATCGGATTTCCTTCCTCTAATGTACGTCGTTCTGGTATTGTACGCCGCTCAGCGGACCAAAGTCGGCCAAAGGCCAGAGACAAAATACGATTCTGCCGACAATCTGTTCATCGGAGATACAGCCTACAGCATTGCTTCGGCTGTCGATCGATGTTTCGCGGTGATCGCCCATGACAAAATACCGGGCTTCAGGCACCTGATAAGGGAATTCCAGATCACATTCTCCCAGCGCCCTGTTGGAAACATAGGGTTCATCCAGATCCGTACTGTTTACGCGAACCACGCCGTCATCGCTGATGCTGACCATATCCGCAGGCTTCGCGATAACGCGCTTAACCAGAACCTTGTTGCCAATATAAAACGCGATGAGGTCGCCTGGCTGAAACTCCTTGCTCTTCAGGGACAAAACAATCTGCCCTTCATGTAAGGTAGGCGTCATCGAAGAACCATAAATCTGCAGAACCGGCATCCAAAGCGTCGCCACCAGAATGGCAAACGCCGCCACGACAACCAGCGTGTATACCGTACTTTTCAGCACGCTGATGTATCTGTGCTTATACTGTTCCCTCTTCAACTCCGCCTTCAGTTCAATGACTTCAGGCTGCAGTTTTGCTCTCTTCCTCATTTAGCTTTCCCTTCGCTTCTCAAAAGCGCGATGCCGTCACGTGCGTCTTCGTCTCCTGGGCATCGCACCTTTCGATTTCACAGGGATTTCCGACGCGAGCGCGGCAGGATTCTTCTGGGCCATTTCCAGCAACCGCGCACATTTTGCTCTTGTTTCTGCCTCCATCGCAGCGCAGCGTCTTTCCGTCTCTGCCAGACGCGCCGCCGCCTTACGTTCGCTTTCCTCCTCATGCCGCCGGCAGATCGCTTCCTGACGTCCGCTCAGAAGGCGAATGTTCTCCATATATTGTTCACAGGAGGCTTGTGCCGCTTCAAACATGCCGTTCAGTTTCAAAGCAGCCTCTGCAATAGACCCGGACTCATCGATGGCAATCTGCCGATTGTTCAGCTTCGCCTCTGCGGCGCTCAGCCTCTTCTTTGTTTTCTGCAGTTCCATGCTCTGGTCAATCAGCATTTCCAGCAAATCCGCCCTGGAAAGCCTTTTTAAGTCTTTCTCTCTCATATTTTCTCCCGTATCACAACGATCCAGCCCATATATTTCGGAAGCAAAGGCAAGGGGTATTTTCTCATCCCATACAGCGCACCGTCTGCAAGCACCTATGCATACAAGCTGCCATACTCCATTTATTCCTATTCAGGATCTATTATACTCCGATATTTCGGGCATGTCTACGCCAATTATTAAAAAAATGTCATTATTTTTAATTTTTCGTTTCAATCTGTCTATAAAAAAGAAAAAATAGCGCTCGTCATTTCAAAGTTAAGTGAAAACTATTCATTCTTTCACCAAAGTCAGCCCCAGTCACTGGTCGCCCGTCTCCTATCCAACAAAGTCTGCCCCAAAATGTAAAAACGCGAAGGAGCAGGTCGCTCTTTCGCGTTTTTGTGGAATTTAAGCTGAATATGCATGCTGTCTGAAAAGGCATCAGATCCAGAGCATCGGATCGGTTCCGCTTAACTTGGCAAGCGCTTCCGTAAAGAAGTAGTCGCCATAGGTGATGTTGTTGTGCCTGCCGGCGCCGTCGTCATGATAGCTCGCCGTGCAGTGCGTCAGGATACCGAGGATGTTTTCCGAAAAATCGCAGCAATGGTCGATCATGCCGTCGAGCATGCGCTCCGCCGCCTCGCGGTATGCTGCGCAGCCCGTGAGCTTCTCCAGTTCAATCAGGCCGCAAGCGGCAATGGCGCCGGCCATGTTGTCGATGCGCATCTCGCCCGCAGGCTGGCAGAAATCGGAATCCGTCAGACCATCCTCGCGGATATGCGCAATGAAATACGCTGCAATCCGCTGCGCCGTCTCCAGATAGCGCGCATCCTTCGTATTCATATATGCCAGCGTGAAGCCATACAACCCCCACGCCTGCCCGCGCGACCAGCTCGAGCCAAGCGCGTACCCCTGACCGGCGACCTCGCCCACGCGAGCGCCGGTTTCGGGATCAAACTCCACAATGTGCGCCACCGAGCCGTTTTCCCGGATGAATTCGCGCATTGTCATATCCGCATGCAGCCGGGCAACCTTTTCAAACCGCGGGTCCTCCGTCATCCGGGAGGCGCGGAAAAGCAGCGACAGGTTCATCATGCAGTCGATAATCGCATAGCCCATCTTGTGCTTCTCGTTCCACGCGCGGATATATCCGACCGGACTGTAGCGGCCCATGAGCAGATTGGCGGCATGCAGCGTATCCAGCGCAGCCTGCTCATCGCCGATGAGCTTATCGTGCGCGCCGCAGGAAAGCAGATACATGAATCCCACGTCATGATTGAGATAGCGGAACGCGCGGAATTCTGCAGTCAGCAGCCCTTCGGCGCGAAGCGCTTCGGTTTTAAACTGTTCGTCCTTCGTCTGGGCATACAGCTGCCACATCAGGCCCGGCCAGAAGCCGCCCGTCCACCAGCTGTTGCCGTCATACGGCGAGGTTATCCATTTTCCTTCCGCGCTCTTGTAGGGCAGAATTCCTTCCTGAGCAGCGATTGCTGCGCTCCTGCGGAATTTCTCTGCGACTTTTGCGGCAATCTCCGCCGGATTATTGCGCATCATCCAGCACCTCCTGTGGGATCGTCTCGGGCAGGTCATCCCCTGCTGCGCAGTATACGGCGCAGATCAGTTCGGTGACGCCCGGCTGTATCTTCGCATGGAGCATCGGCAGCACCGTGCGCGTATGCATCAGGTTCGTGTTGCATTCCGGCGAAATGACTTCGCCGCCTGTATAGCCCTTCAGCGCATACACGGCGCTTGTACCGTATGCGCCATGTGCAGCGGCATGCGTATCACCCGCCTCCATCTTCGTGCGGATGCGGTCGCAGGGGCGCGCGCCGGGCCAATCGCGCTTGACGGCGAAGGCGCCCTCCGCCGCCTCCAGCGCCCTGTCGCTGCGGACGATATGCCGGCGGATATGCCAGTTTCCGCCGACGGGAATCACCTGCGTATCCACGAACACGCGCTCCAAGGGCGACCAGCGGCAGACCACCCGATCCTCCATCAGCGCAAAGCTCTCGCAGCCGCTGCGCGCATGCCACAGGCCGCGTCCCTCCTCCTTGAAGGCGAGCATGCTGTCGTATGCACCCTTTTGAAGCGTGCCTGCCTCCTTGACGACGGAGAACGTGAACTGTGTGGAATATGCAAACTTCTCGTATTTTTCATCCTCGTGCATATGCTCATAGGCATGATTGCCGGCGGTATAGGCCGTCACCATCCGGTTTTCGCTGTCGCGGGTGATCAGCAGGCGCACCTGCTCATCCAGAAAGCGCTCCGGCGCTGCATATGCCTTTTCTTCGCTCGCCCAGAAGGGATGATCCTCAGAAAGCGCCAGCACGGCGAATACCTTCATTGCCCAATACGGTGAGCCGGGCGCGTTATATCCCTCGCTGATGCAGAGATTTGGATAGCCGTAACCGACCGTCAGCACACCGCCGCGGTCGAAGATCGGCAGCTTCATCCATGCGCGGATATTGCCAAGCAGCAAATGCTTGATCTCGCCCCATTCCATGCCCTCCGGCTTCGCCCCGGCAAGCGCCAACGCGGACCAGAATGACGACTGCGCAAAGCGGTACGTCATGCTGCGCCCATAGGGAATCGCCCTGCCCTCGCCGTCAAACCAGCAGGCAAAGCGCGGCGCAATCAGCTTGGCGCGTTCTATGAAGCGCGCAGCGCGCTCCGGATCGCGATCGCCCATCACCTTCGCATAGACAAGCCCATAATAATGGAATGCCCAGAGCGTGTAATAGTCGCGCTGCGTGGCCTTGTCAAAATACCAGCCATTCTCGACATAATGGCTTTCCGCGAGGGAAAGATCCTCATCGAGCCTCGCCTGATCAATCGGCCGTCCCACATGCATAAAGCCCACATTCACCAGCACGCGGAAGAAGCGCCAGTTGTTTTTCGGCATGTCATGCTGGTTGATCTGGTTCATCCAGTTGAACAGGTTGTCCTGCTGTGCGGGCGTAAGCTCGTGGTAGAAGCGATCGGGAATCAGGCAAAGCGCCATGCCCATGACCGCCATCTCCACCATGCGCTGATCAAACGGACCAATATCGCCCCAGTATTCCTCGTGCTGCGGATCGGTACCGTGAATGATGCCCTCGCGCCACAGCGCGAAATAACGCTCCGCCTCCGGGCATCTGCCCGCCAGCATAGGCACCAGCGCCCAGAGGATGCGGGAAAAGCCCTCCATGCCCGCGACGTCCTCGCTGTAATGCGCGCTGCCCTCGCCAATCAGCAGCCTCGTCTTTCCCGGAGAAAGACAGCTGACCACCGGATCAATCAGCTGCTGCGCGGCGCGCACCAGATCCGCACGGGTCAGGATGGGATCTCTGGCAATCTCATTCATGGCTCTTCACCCTCTCAATCGTAAAGGTTTCATCGTGTATGGATTTCGCGCCGCCCGTGAGCGCAAGGCGCCAGATGCTGCCCGGATAGTTCTTCGCCATCCGCACATCCGTCACGGGAATCTCTTCAATCTGCACATCAAGCTGTCCGCTCCATGTCATTTCAAGCAGGCCGCTTTGGAGCTTCCTGCCTGCCAGCTTCGGCTCGTTTCGCAGCATGAAGACCCATGTAACCGGCTTGCACTCCGCCAGTTCAATTCCATCATGCAGCGTCAGCGCCTTGTTCAGCCGGAGTTCACGGCAGCAGCGCAGCACGCCCGCTTCAGCGCCATACGCCGGCGCAATATCCAGAGAAATGCCGCCGTCGATCCGCTTCACATCACGCGCACAATGCGCCCCGCCCGCCCGCTGCTCACTTGCGCCGATCAGCGGCAGATTGTGGTTCATCGACCGGGTATTGAAAAGCGTATAGCGCGTCTCATCGACAAACGTCTTGGCCGTGTAGACCATATTGCCCACGTCCATGATCTCCGGCTCGCCGTTCGCATAGAGCATGAACGAGCCGACGTCGTTGTGGTTGTGAGATTCGCCGTTATGGCCGCCCTTCGCGCAGAGGATCAGGCCGTCCTCTTCGTATACGCGCAGCTGCAGATCCGGCAGCCAGAAATCGCGCGGCGCAGCCTTCTCCTCCGCCAGCTGCGCAGCCGGATGGAACAGCCGCTCGAGCAGCCGCGAGAAATGCGGCACATCCAAAACCTGCCGGGACGGCGTATCGCGCAGTTCCACGCCCATGCGCACAAGCGCAGCGTTTCCGGTTTTCTCACCCGCACACTGCAGGCGTTCGCCGCACAGATACGGCCTCGCATCGCAGTCCGCAAAATTGACAAACCATCCGTTTTCAAGCCGCGTCTTGAGCGGGAAGGAGAGCATGTTGCGGATCTTCTCATCCCGCCAGAAAGTCATGCTGCCTTCCGTCGCGCGCTCAAGCAGCGTCAGGCAATCCAGCAGCGAACCCGCCGCCATGTTGTAATATGCCGTACCCTCGTCGCATCCGCCGTCCTGCGGCACAACGGCAAGCCATGTATCCAGCATCCGGCAGGCACGATCCGCCATCTGCGCAAAGCGCAGACTGTCCGTCCACTGAATAGACGCCGCCATCAGGATATCGGAAATGATCCACGGCGTCCAGTTGCACAGATCCTTGCGGATAAAGCCCATCCACCAGAAATCATCCCGCGTCATAAAGGGCGTAAGCACGCGCGCTTCAATCTCATCTGCCATTCGGCGGCGGATGATGGGCGCCTGCCTGTCCAGCTGCTTTCCGACAAGCGCGCCTGTCAGCGTTAGGATCATCGCCGTCTGCGCGGCAAACAGATCCACATACCTGTCGTGCACATCCGGCAGAGGCTTATCGGCCGCCTTCACCGTGCCCGGGAATGGGTTGACATTGTGCGCCGAAATCACCCAGCTGCTCTCCTCACAGATGCACCAGATGCCGTCGATCACATCGCCAAGCGCGGTCTGCGTGCCGGTGACGCACATGTGCATCACCGAAGCGATCAGCTTGCGCCGGCGCAGGAAATACGGATCCTCGTACGCCTTGCGGCTGCCGCTTTTGACAAACGCCATAAACTGCGATGCCGTCAGCATGGGATACGGCGTATCCTTCATGCTTTCATAATAGGCAAGCAGATCGGCCCTGTCCTCCTGCGCAATCGCTTCCCATGCCGCCCTGTCCTCAAACACAGGAAAAGGACAGCCCGGCATTTTTCCAATCATCTCTGCGAGCGGATGCGCGTCAAGAAATGCAGCAAACATACGGTCTGTCCTCCTGTGTAAATTGTTTCGATCAATGCTTTGCAAACAATCGGCCTCGTCCGCAGAATTAATCAAATCTGCAGACGCACGCCGGAACTGTAGCATGCCGGTCAGCCCTTCAGACCGGAGGTGGCAATACCCTCAATGAAGTACTTCTGCAGGCACAGGAACACAACCGACACCGGCAGCAGCGACACCAGCGAAGCCGCCATAATCAGATGATAATCGCTCGAATTCTCCTGAATGAAGCGGCGCAGGCCGACCTGAATGGTCTTGTTGAAATCGCGGGTCAGGTAGATCATCGGACCCATGTAGTCATTCCACGTGCCGACAAAGGTAAAGATGACCAGCGTCGCGATCGCCGCCTTCGAGAGGGGCAGCATAATGCGCGCCCAGATGCCGTATTCGGAGAGACCGTCGATACGGGCCGCCTCGCAAAGCTCGGTCGGCACGCCCTGATAGAACTGCCTCATCAGGAATACGCCGAAGGCGGAGAACGCCTGCAGCACCACCATCGCCCAGAGCGTATCATACAGGCCCATGGAGCGCATCATGATGAACTGCGGCAGCATATACGCCTGCCACGGCACAGCGATGGTCGCGATATATGCCAGGAACAGCACGTCGCGTCCCTTGAAATTGAGCTTGGCAAACGCATACGCCGCAAAGGAGGACGTCAGCGTCTGAAGGAACGTAACCACAATGGCGATAAACGCCGTATTCTTGAAATAGGTGAGCATCGGAACCTTCTGCCAGATGAGCAGGTAGTTCTCCCAGCGGAAGGTTTCAGGAATCCACGTCATCGGATACGCAAAGACCTCGCGGTCCAGCTTCAGGGAGGAAGAAATCATCCACACAAAGGGAACCAGCGTGAACAGCGCCACAGCGATCAGGACGATATACAAAAGCGTCTTGCCGATGATCTGCAGCATGGGGTTATCCTGCTTGATCTGCTTACCGGAAACAACAGCCTGAGACATGATTCATCCTCCTTTCTCAATCGTTGGCGAATTTCTTTTCGCTGCTGAACTGGATGATCGTGATGATCAGCACGATCGCCAGCAGCACCATGGAGATTGCGCTTGCCAGACCATACTTGTTCTGCATGAAGGCGACGTCATAGATGTAGTAAACCAGCATCTTCGTGGAGCGGCCCGGGCCGCCCTCGGTCATGATGGCCACGACGTCGAAGATCTTGAAGCAGGAGATGATCATCATGATGGAGGCAAAAAACGTCGTCGGCTGCAGCTGCGGGATGGTGATGTTGGTGAACTGCTGCCACTTGTTCGCGCCGTCAACCGTCGCCGCCTCGTAAAGCTCGCGCGGGACGCCCTGCAGCGCCGCCAGATAGATGACCATGTAATAGCCCATGTTGCGCCAGACGGAGACGAGAATGATCGCCCACATCGCCATCACACTGTCCGCCGTCCAGCTCTTGTTAAACGGAATGCCGATCATCTGAATGAGCTGGTTGACAGGGCCGTCCTTCATGAGCATGAAGTTCCAGCAGACACAGATGGCCACCATCGACGCAACATACGGGAAGAAGAAGATCGTGCGGAACGCCACTGCGCCCCTGACCGCCTTATTGAGCGCCATCGCCAGCGCGATCGCGCAGATGAGCGTCAGCGGCACGGTGATGAGCGTATAGAACATCGTATTCTTGAGCGCAATACCCAGATCGACGCGCCGGAAGAAATACGTAAAATCCCCCTCGGCAAATTTCTCAATCACCTTTTCGATCTTAAAGATGTCGGCATAGTTTTCCAGTCCGACCCACTTCATGTTCTGTATCGCGCCGCCGTTCCATTCCACAAAGGAAAGGAAGACGGAGAACACAACCGGAACGAGGGTAAAAATCGCAAAGCCAAGGAAGTTAGGCGCAAGGAAGGAGTACGCAATCAGTGTATTCTTGCGCTCCAGCCGGCTCATCTTCCGCCTTGCGGATTTAGCAGCTTGTGCCATGATGAATGTGCCCCTTTCTGCGGCGGAGACCGCCTTCCCGCTTGCGAAATATGCAGACAGCGTCCGGCAATCTGTATATTTCGCAAGCGTATGATCATTTTGAAAAGGAGCGGGGCGAGCGAGATTATCGCCCTCCCCGCTCCCGGTCAGATGCTAAAAATCAATAGCCTGAATTCCGATTGCGCTGATTACTCAAAGAGCTCGGCAACGCGCTCGTTCATCTCCTCGATGCCTTCCTCAACGTCGATCTCGCGGGTCATGATGAGGCTGTGCTCTTCGTTGATGACAGTCTGGATCTCAGACAGCTTCTCAACGACCGGCCACTCCATGCCGACGTAGGACGGGATCAGGGCCGCCTTGGAGGCTTCGTCAGTCGGGAAGCCCTCAACAGCGGACATGGTCGCGGCGACGTTCTCAGAGACCAGCGCCGGACGGGTACCGGTCGCGGCGGTCGCGGCAGCGCCCTCTTCGCCGCACAGCCAGGAGATGTACTTCCAGGCCAGATCCTTCTGGGCGGACTTCTCGTTGATCATCACGCCGGTCAGGTTGCCGAAGGAAGAGCCGGCAGCCACGCCCTCAGCGTGCGGAACAGCGGTGATGCCCCAGTTGAAGCTGCAGGTGCCGTCCTTGATGTAGCCCATCAGGGTGGAGACGTACCAGTAGCCCATCGGCATCATGGCGACGTTGCCATTGGCGAACGCAGCGGAGTAGTGCAGGCCGGAAGCCTTCAGCTCGTTGTACGCCATGCAGGCGCCGGCGTCTTCGAGATCCTGATAGAGGTTGTAGAAGTACGCCAGATCGGAGTACTCGCGGTCAGCCAGCGTGTTCACGCCGTCACACACGGCCCAGTTCGCCACAGCGGACAGCCAGGTGTGATAGTGGGTGCCGTAGACGCCGTCCTTGGTCATGGTCTTGGCCAGCTCAGCATAAGCGTCCCAAGTCATGTCGTTGGTCGGATAGGCAACGCCCGCAGCGTCGAACAGGTCCTTGTTGTAGAAGAGAACCCAGAAGTCAGAGCGGAACGGAAGCGCATACTGCACGCCGTCCACAGCGTAGTTGGCCTCGGTGCCAACGTAGCCGGCCAGATCGTAGCTGTCCGCAGCGATGTAATCGCTCATCGGCGCAGCATAGCCAGCAGCCTGCCAGTTGATGATGTCGCGGGCTTCCTTGATCATGACGACGTCAGAGGTGTCGCCGCCGGAGAGCATGGTGCCAACCTTGATGGCATAGTCCTGAGAAGCAACGTCGATGTACTGCAGATCGACGTCCGGATACTTCGCCTCAAAGGCTGCTTCCTGCGCAATCAGGTACGGCGTGGTGGTCGCGTCCCAGGTAACGACGGTCAGAACCTGCTTTTCGGCACAGGCGCCAACCACGGTCAGCGCCAGCATCAGCGCCAGAACCAGAGTGAGCATCTTTTTCATGAGAAGTTCCTCCTTTTCGATTTCCGAAAGGCAGAAATGTTACCGATAACATTCCTCTTAGGCGAGAGTCTTTGTTATTTTCCGCACTTTCCACCTTTCATTCTTGAATTTATTATATATCTCACCCAAATCCATGTCAAGCCTTTGTGCAGGTTTTTTCCCTTTCTCTATTCTCATCATTCCCGCGCCCTTCCCGATCAATTAAATGTTATCGCTAACATTTTTGTTGCATATTCCAACGCGCTCATGTATAATGAATTCATCACCCCATTGCGTGGCATTCATACGCAGGAAAGGTTCAGGAAATGTCCGGAAAAGTCACCATATACGACATCGCCCGGGAGGCCGGCGTCTCCACCGCGACGGTCACGCGCGTCGTGCGCGGCGACGCCAATGTCAGAGCCTCCACGCGCGAAAAGGTTCAGCGGGTCATTGACGCCTATGCCTATACGCCCAGCGCCTCCGCGCAGCATCTGGAGGGCGGGCGCACCAAAACGCTCGCCGTCGTTCTGACCACCGTCACCAACCTCTATTTCACCCGCATCTACGACGCTGCCTACTGGGAGGCGGAAGCCAACGGCTACAGCGTCCGCCTGTTCCAGACCAAGGACAACGCGCCCATTTCCCGCGAACTGGTGGATACGCTGATCCGCCAGCGCGTGGACGGCGTGCTCTTCGTGGGCAGCATCTGGTCCACCGACCGCCGTGACCTGAACGAAGCGCTGGAAAAGCTCAGGCTGTATATGCCGGTCGCCGCCATCTGCCCGCCCGGCGTGCAGCTTAATTGCATCCGGATCCACAGCGATCTGGTCAACTGTTCGCGTCTGCCGGTGCGCCATCTGCACGCACTGGGCCACCGGCGTATTGCGTTTATCGGCGGCTCCATGCAGACCAAGGACTCCTCCAAGCGCGGAGAGAACTTCCTTGAGGAACTGCGCGCGCTTGATCTGCCGGACGATCCCGCGTATCACGTCGACGCCGGATACGACGCAGAGGGCGGTGAACGCGCCGTGCTGCGCATGCTCTCCGGTCTTGACCGCAGGCGCTGGCCGACGGGCATTGTCGCTTTCAACGATACCGTCGCGCTGGGCGCGATCAAACAGCTCAAGCAGATGGGGCTGCACCTGCCGGAGGATATGGCGATCATCGGCTGCGACAATCAGTTCTTCTGTCCCTATACCGATCCGCCGCTCACCTCCGTGGATCTCCATCCCGAAGAGCTGGCCACAAGCGCCGTGCGCGAGCTGCTCGTCGCCCGCGAGGGCACGGCGATTTCCATCATGCGCGAATCCACCCTGATTGTCCGCGAAAGCTGCGGCGCAGCGCTGAGCTATCGCAAACTGGATTAAGGAGGAATTATATGCTCTATCCAAAGACAAACGCCGCCCGCGCCGTGCTGGATTTGTCCGGCGTGTGGGATTTCCGGCTAAGTAAATGCGACCCCTGGGAAAGCATCGCCGTGCCCGCCTCGTATAACGACCAGAAAACTGACCGCCGTTTCCGCAGTCATGTCGGCCTTGCATGGTACCGCACGCAGATGACCATTCCTTCCTTCTATGCCGGTCAGCGCCGGGTTTTGCGGTTTGACGCTGTGACACATGACGCCGTCGTATGGCTCGACGGCAAGGAACTCTGCCGTCATCGCGGCGGCTTCCTCCCCTTTGAGGCGGACGTAACCGATCTGACCGTTCCAGGCCGCACGCACGAACTGCTCATCCGCGTGGATAACCGCATCAACCACAGCACGCTGCCCGTGGGCAACGAGGGCGGCGTTGCGTTCTTCGGCTCGGACAATGCGGGCATCCCTTCCGTTGAGGCCGGCAAGCGCCTCCAGCAGGACAAGGGCATCAACCTGCCCAATTTCGACTTCTTCAATTACGCCGGCGTCACCCGTCCCGTCCGGCTGTATACCACGCCGCTGTCCTATATCGACGGCGTCACGCTCGACGCCGATATGCACGGCGTCCTTTCCTATGCCATGAAAACCGTCGGAGAAGGCGCTGTGCAGATCGACATTCTGGATGCTCAGGGACATATCGCCGCCTCCGGCGAAGGCTGCTGCGGCACGCTGCATGTCGCCGATCCTCACCTCTGGCAGCCCTATCCCGGCACGCCCTATTTATATACTGCGCGCATCCGCTTTGGCGACGATCTCTATGAGCAGCATTTCGGTTTCCGGAGCATCGAAATCAAGGGCCATCAGATTCTCCTGAACGGCAGTCCCATCCATCTGCATGGACCGTGCAAGCACGAGGATCTCCCCTTCCACGGCCGCGGCCTCGACGTCTGCGCCAATGTCGCCGATATTGCCCTGTATCGCTGGCTCAATGCCAACGTGCTGCGCATGAGCCATTATCCTTACGCCGAGGAGATGTACGATCTTTGCGATCGCGAGGGCATTCTGGTCGTGGATGAGACGCCTGCTGTCGGCATCGGCGCGGGCGACAGGGTGGACCCCTACAAGACCTTCCCGCTCGCGGATTATCATGCTAAGGTGCTTGCCGACATGATCGCACGCGATCGCAACCATCCCAGCGTGATCATGTGGAGCCTCGGCAACGAACCGGACACCGAGCATTTCCCGCAATCCGCCTACGATTACTGGAAGCCGCTGTATGATCTGGCGCACAAGCTGGACACACAAAACCGCCCGGTAACCATGGTCTGCTGCCAGAATGATTACACGAAGGACCTCATCACCCGCACAATGGATGTGGTATGCATCAACCGCTACTACGGCTGGTACAACCTCTCCGGCGATCTTGAAACCGCCAAATATGCCTTCAACATCGAGCTGGATTTCTGGGAAGAGATCGACAAGCCCCTTATTCTCTCCGAATACGGCGCAGACACCGTAAACGGCCTGCACAATGTGGTGCCGGAAATGTTCTCCGAGGAGTTCCAGGTCGAGTATTACGAGGCCATCCACGAATGCCTCGATGCGCGCGCCTTTGTCGCCGGCGAATTCCCGTGGAACTTCGCTGATTTCAATACCCAGCAGGGCCCCATGCGCTCCGGCGGCAACCGGAAAGGCCTGTTCACCAGAGACAGAAAGCCAAAAATGGCGGCGCATTATTTCCGCCGCAGATGGGATCATTTTGAAAAGTAACCCTGATTTCCGAATAGCATGACAGCAAATCGAGGTGCGAAGCCATGAACCGTTATCTTGCCGTGGATATCGGCGCATCCAGCGGACGGCACATTGTCGGCTGGATGGAAGGCGGCGATATCAAAACCGAGGAAGTCTATCGTTTTCCCAATGGCATGAAAGAAGCCGGCGGACATCTGATCTGGGATACACAGGCGCTGTTTGAGCATGTCGTTGCCGGAATCCGTCAGGCCTTTGCCGTCTATCCGCAGATCAAAAGCATGTCCATCGATACATGGGGCGTGGATTATGTGCTGCTGCGCGATGATCAGGAAGTTCTCCCCTGCTTCGCCTATCGCGACGCACGGACGGAGCGCATCATCCCCGCCGTACACCGCGCAGTCCCCTTTGAAACGCTTTACCGTCACACCGGCTGTCAGTTTCAGCCCTTCAACACCATCTATCAGCTCTTTGACGATCTTGCCCGCGGCAGGCTTGAGGGCGTAACCGGCATGCTCATGATGCCGGAATATCTGATGTACCGGCTCACCGGCGTCATGGCGCGCGAATACACCAACGCCACCACGACAGGACTCGTCAGCGCGCAGACCGGCGAATTCGACCTTGAAATCACCGATGCGCTGAATCTGCCCCGCTGCCTGTTTCCCAAGCTGCACAAGCCCGGCACGGTGCTCGGTTGGCTGAAAGATGAAATCGCACAAAGCGTCGGCGGAAATCTCTCCGTGGTGCTCTGCGCCACACACGATACCGGCTCTGCGGTAGAAGGCATCCCCATGCAGGGCAGCCATCCCTACATCTCCTCGGGTACTTGGTCGCTGCTGGGCGTCAAAACCAGCCGGCCCATCACCGATGCCGCCAGCCTTTGCGCCAACTACTCCAACGAGGGCGGCGTCGGCTATAACCGCTACCAGAAAAACATCATGGGCATGTGGCTGGTCAATCGCCTGAAGGATGAGCTTTGCCCGGATATGCCCTTTGAAGCCATTGTCCACGCAGCGCAGCAGAGCTCCTGTGATGCGCTGGTTAATGCCAACGCGCCGGAATTCCTTGCACCAGAAAGCATGAAAGTTGCATTCGACGCTGCTTCCGGCGGCGCATGCCATACGCCGGGCGATTATTTCCGCTGCGCATACAGGAGCCTTGCCCAAAGCTATAAAACCGCTGTCGACGAATTGGAGCGCAGCACCGGAGAAACCTATCAGAAACTGTACATCGTCGGCGGAGGCGCAAAGAACACGTTCCTCAACACCCTGACCGCGGAAGCAACGGGCAAACAGGTCATCGCCCTGCCCATTGAAGCAACCGCGCTGGGCAATCTGAAGATTCAAATGGAGGTTGACAGACGATGAGCTATCAGGAAGCAAGAGCAGCATACGCGGCGCTTGGCGTTAATACCGATGCGGCGCTCGCCCGCCTCGCGCAGGTACCCCTTTCCATCCACTGCTGGCAGGGCGACGACGTCCGAGGGTTTGACACCGATCCCAGCAAGCCCCTGACCGGCGGCATCCAGACCACGGGCAACTATCCCGGCCGCGCCCGCACGCCGCAGGAGCTGATGGAGGACTTTGACAAGGTGCTCGCCCTCTGCCCGGGCACGAAGAAGATCAGCCTCCATGCCAGCTATGCGATCTTCAACGAAGAAAACGGCGGCTGGGTCGACCGCGACAAGCTGGAGCCCAAGCACTTTAAGCCGTGGGTTGATTACTGCAAGAGCCGCTCAATCGGCGCAGATTTCAACCCGACGTTCTTCTCCCATCCCAAGTGTGATCCGCTGACGCTCTCCTCCCCGGACGAAAGCACCCGCCGCTTCTGGATTGACCACGGCAAGGCATCCATCCGTATCAGCACGTATCTGGCCGAGGAGCTCGGACAGCCCTGCGTCATGAATATCTGGACGGGCGACGGCTTCAAGGATATCCCGGCAGACCGCCTCGGCCCGCGCAGGCGCTATCGCGAGGCGATCGACGAAATCCTCTCCGAGCCGTTTGACTTTAAGAAGGTCAAGCCGTGCATCGAATCCAAGGTGTTCGGCATCGGCGTGGAGGCCTACACCGCCGGCTCCAGCGAATTCTCCCTCGTGTATGCGGCGATGAACATGGACAAGTGCATCCCGCTGATGGACAACGGCCACTACCACCCGACAGAGATGGTCTCGGACAAGATCCCGGCGCTGCTCGCGTTCTTCCCGGAGATCGCGCTGCATGTCACCCGCCCCGTCCGCTGGGACAGCGACCATGTCGTGCTGCTGGACGATGAAACCAAGGAAATCTGCAAGGAGATCGTCCGCTGCGGCGGCCTTGATGGCAGCGTGAACATCGCGCTGGATTATTTCGATGCATCGATCAACCGGATCGCCGCATGGACGGTCGGCGTGCGCAATGTACAGAAAGCGCTGCTCATGGCGCTTCTGACCCCGAATGCATACCTGAAGAAGATGCAGGACGAAGGCGACTTCACCGCCCTGCTGGTCGCACAGGAGGAAATCAAAACCCTGCCGTTCGGCGAAATCTGGGCACAGTACTGCCGCGTGTGCGGCGTGCCGGAGGACGGCGCGTGGCTTGGCATGGTAAAGCAGTACGAACAGGACGTTCTCGTCAAGCGGGTATAAGCCCATCCGTTTGAAACAAGCGCAAAGCGAAGAAGGGGATGAAATCCCCATGCAGGTTTGGGCGGAAGCCCAACGCCAAAGGAGGTTTTTCGATATGAGCATGCTCGATATTTCCATCATGAAACGATACATCCGCACGGTGGATGACGGCTGGCATCAGGGCTGGCACGAACGAAACGGCGGCAACCTGACATACCGCCTGACCCGCGAAGAAGTGGAGCAGATGCGCCCCTTCTTTGATGAAGCGCCCCGCCCGTGGGTGAACATGGGCGTAACGGGCGCGAACCTTGCCGGCGAGTTCTTCATCTCCACCGGCTCGGGCAAATTCTTCCGCAATGTGATCCTCGACCCTGAAGACAGCCTGTGCGTGGTGGAAATCAACGAAGCAGGCGACAGCTACCGCATCGTCTGGGGTCTTAAAAACGGAGGACGTCCGACCAGCGAATTCCCGAGCCATTTTATGAATCACTCCGTGCGCGTCGCCGCAACAAACGGCGCCTGCCGCGTGATCTATCATGCGCATCCGGCCAATACGATCGCACTGACGTATGTGCTTCCGCTGACCGACCGCGAGTTTTCGCGCGTGCTGTGGAAGAGCGCGACGGAATGCCCCGTGGTATTCCCGGGCGGCGTGGGCGTTGTGCCGTGGATGGTGCCGGGCGGCGCCGAGATCGCCATGGCAACCTGCGAAAAGATGAAGGAATACGAGGCGGCCATCTGGGCGCACCATGGCCTGTTTGCTTCCGGCCCGGATTTTGACACCACGTTTGGTCTGATGCATACGATTGAAAAATCCGCACAGATCTACGTGCTGGCCATGTCCTGCGGTCAGGGCATCCGCCAGACGATTGAGGATGACGATCTGCGCGCGATCGCAGCGGAATTCGGCGTCAATCTGCGCGAAGAATTCCTTGACTAAAGGAGGGAGCATATGGAACGCATGGCATGGAAAGGCCGCATAAGGCCCGGCTGCAAGGCGGAGTACATCCGCCGCCACGACGAAATCTGGCCGGAGATGAAGGCGCTGCTCAAGCAGGCCGGCATCTGCAATTACACCATCTTTGCCAACGGCGAAGAGCTGTTTGGCTACTACGAGTGCGAAAAGGGCATCGCTTTTGCCGAAAAAACGCAGGCTGAGAGCGAAATTGTTGACCGCTGGAACGCCTACATGAGCGATATTCTGGATCTTGTCATGGATCCCGAAACCGGCGCGCAGCCCAAGCTTGAGCCCGTTTTCCGGTTGGATTGACGCTTCACAAAGGCCCTCCCATCCGGCCCGCTGAAGAATGCGGATACCATAACGCGCTGCAGACTTCGCAGCATAAAACGGCCTTGCTCCGCCTTTTTCGCGGAGCAAGGCCGTTTCTTATACGGATGTCATTTGGCTTTACGCCCTGCCATCCGGGTTACTGGAACACATCTTGGATCGCAAACAGCAGCGCCAGCAGATCCATCATCGAACAGCATATAAAAGCCTGCCGCCAGAGCCGATACTTAGATTTCTGCAGCCTCGCGCAGCATGTCCAGCGCCCAAGCCGCCAACAGCACAGCGACGCATCAGCGACACCTTCAGTTCTGACATCGGTCTTGTGAGCAGAGAGCTTAGAGAGTCTTTCCTGCATAGAAACCTGACCTTTCCCTTTATCGTTTAGTGTATGCATTTTTCCTTGTTTTCAAGCGTCAAGAAAGATATGGCGATAAAAAAACCACTCAGATTTCTCCAAGCAGTTTGCAGTCAAAGCGGAACCCCGAGATACAGAATTGGGATAAATCATTCCCAAAGCTTTTACTCTATTATCGCTTTCACTGTTTTCCTTATTTTCCATTCAATGCGTTTCAAAAGATATCGGACAGGAAATGCAACGTGCCAAATGCGGCAGTATGCGCGATACCAAGGGTTTTCAACGCTGATCCGCCTGCCATTCCTCGTAAAAGAACAAACGACGGCCACCATCTGCTCCGGCGCAACACGCTCATAATGATATGTATTATCGCCAAGACAAATATAATCACTGTCGCGCACGCCAACCACTCTGTGCATCACATACTTTCCATGCGAATTGCGATAAACAGGCAGGTCGTATTTTTTGAGCCGTCCAGGCAGTTTTTTGATCTCTACAAAATCCTTTTCCTGCCGCAGCATGGGCAGCATGCTCTGTCCCTGAAAGTTCAGATTCTGCACGGTATATCCGGCGGCAAGTCTTTCTGCGATCAGCGGCATAATTGCCTCTGCACAGACACTGGACTCGCTCGCTTTTCTCTCAGCCAATGATCCCATTCTCCTTCAGTTTAAAAACAAATGCGGTCACACTTCTGCGGGCAGTCGCCTCATCCACATCGTACTCCTGCAGAAGGGCGCAGACAAGCTCTTCCTCGCTCACATCGTTCTGCAGTTTCTCCCAGAGAAATGCGCCGGTTTCATTCAGCGAGATCATCATGTTCAAATCAAGATCTCCCACTGTCGGCACGGCAACCACTTTTCCCGCGATTCTGCTGAGAATAAATCCATCTTTCAGTTTCATATGCATTTCCCTCCCCGATCATTCTTTGGATACGCTCCGCTCACGAGACATAATCCGGCACGCAGGCACAGCTTACCTGACTGACATCCCTTCGTACGATACAACCGCAGCAGACGGATCCATGTTGCACGCAAGCCTGTAGAATGCAGTGCCGCATGAAAGCCGATCAAGCAGCTCCATGTATTGAGGATAATGGCTTTTGTCCGCCGGTCTCTGGCTTTGCTGTATCAGCATCGCCAGCGCCTGCGACGCATCGATCTCTTCAATCACGTTTTCGCTTCCCCGCTGCAGGATGCAGATTGCCCGCAGAGGCACGCAGCCGTTGCAGCCCAGACCATGTTTGCCGTTCCACGGCGAACCGTATGCGATCACCTGCCCGTTTTCCATACGCAAAAACGGTTTGTCATCATTAATCATCACAGCCCTGTCTCCCAGCAGTTCCCGCCACAAGCGCGCGTGAGTGGACTTGCCTGTACCGCTTTGGGCCGTAAACAGATAACCCACGCCATCCACCGCTATCACAGAGCCATGGAACAGCAGCGTATCAAAGTCAAACAGATGCTCCGCGATCTTGCGCTGAACCGCAATGGTTTCCAGATATGCATCCGAAAAGCTGCGTTCCCGCTTTCCTTCCAGCCGGTCTTCCCGTTTGGATTTCATCCGCTCAAACTCAATGTCCGCCGGTTCAATCCGCACCGCAAAGTCCGGTTTCGCATCGCATACATAGTCCTTACAGAACCTTTCGGTGCTTTCATACATGGCAGTAATAGATACCGACCTGCCGGCTGCGCGTATCGTGAACTCAATCATTGTATTCCCTACCGCCCCTTTGGTTTCTGCTGCGCATCCATCGCACACACCAGATCATTCATCGGCGCTTAAACCAACGTATTCAAGCATTTCCCTGCGCGCTTTGAGCTCATTCCTGTTCAGCAAAGACAGCTGCCTCATATGTTTGTCAAGAATAGCCCGATTCAGAATTGTCTTTTCAGCAATGCGCCGGCAGACCATGACAGGCATCAGCCACGGATGCCTGCGCAGAATCGGGTATTCGCCCTTCAGACACGCAGCACCCGGAAACAAACGATCCCAAATGTATTTTATGCGGCTTAAAGCGATCGATCCCTTTCTCCCCATGTCCTGAACGCCTTTATTCAGGGCAGCGTTGGATTCGGATCCCCAACTTCCATTGGCAAAGATCGCCTGCGATATAAACTCCGTTCTTTCGTCCGGCGTTTCCTCTTCAAACCATACGCCAATCAGTTTGCGGATGTTCTGATAGAACTTCCATAGGTCCATCTTCTCCAGCACGGCTTTGAGGCAGTCTTGATCCATTTGCGGATGACTGCGAAGATATACCCATAAATCCACAACATGACGGCATCCAATGCCCGAAAAAGCATAATGCTCGGCGAAATGTGTAAACAGATACGCGAATGTATTGACGTCATCCATGGCATATCGCGTACCATCGCTCACTTCAGCATGCGTCCATCCGTTCTGAAAGTGATCCCGGCACCTCATCAAATCGGATTTGATGAGATACTTATGCAATTCAAGTTCAAGACAGTCTGATTTCCAGGTAAAGTGATGCTCGGCACCCTTTGCCTCTGTGAATCCCAGCGCTTCTATGACAGGCACAATCCTGTCATACTGCTCCTCGCGGATCAGTACGTCTGCATCGCCCATCAGCCGAAGCTCCGGCTGCGGGTAAAAAGGCTTCATGATGCATCCTTTCAAAGGAAGATAATCAATCCCGCTCTCATTAAAAGCAGAAAAAACCCGGCCAAGCGCCCTCATCTGCTGCTGGCTGAGCTGAAACGCCCTCAAGTAGCTCTGAAACAGCTGCTGCATTGCCGGTTTTTTCTGATCTATGCCGCAATTCAAAGCCCCTGCGTATGCAAGCGCTGTGATATTGTGCGCCCTGATGACCGGATATGCCGCATCGATATCAAAATCATCCGGCAGCGGAAATCCGCTTCCGGTGATTGCGCTTTTCAGCAGCGTTACAATACCCGTTTGCATGATATCCATATTCAACGCTCCACGCTCAAGCCGGAAGCCACGGAAGTTCATCTTCCCCCTGCGGCGGTGCCTGGTTCTCTCCCGGTTCCCGGACGGAATACCCCTTATTCAGTGCCCATTCATAGGCATAGCTTCCTGCCTCAGCCTCAATGACGAAGTCAGTGCAGCCTTCAAAAGCGTCGTCTGCGATGGCTTCAACAGAATCCGGCAGACAGATTTCGCTCAGGCTGCTTCCGGCAAAGGCCTTCGCGCGGATTTCTGCAGTTCCCTCCGGAACCTCGACCCTGCTGATCGACATACAGCCGCTGAACGCCTCTTCCTCAATGATCTTCACAGCATCCGGAATCCTCACCACAGCATTCGTTTGGGCGAAGGCTGCGGAGCATGCGTTCAAAAGCATCACTGCCAGAACACCTGCAATCCTGTTTTTCCATTTCATCTTCAAAACCTCCGGGCATCTGCGTTCCCCTCTTCAGGATGCGCAAAGCAATCCGGCATATCAAGCCGGAATCCAGGGAAGCTCATCCTCTTCCAGCGGAGAAAGCAATTCGCCGGCAGCTTCAGGCGCTGCCGTTGCCGCAGGCGCGGGCGCCGCCGTTGCGCTTTCCTCCGTAGCGACAGCCTCCCTGAGATAAATCATCGCTTCTGCAATGCCATTCACTGCGTCCGTGCTGCTGCAGCCGGTCAGCAGCAAAAGCATTGCGCCAAGCATCAGACAACAAACCAGTTTCTTTCCATGCCTTCTCATATTCTTTCCTCCAAGAATCAGTGAAAGCGCCAACGCATCGTGTTGGCGCTATTTTGTTTGAAAGAGCCGGCATATGTGCATCGAAAAGCCCCTCACCGGGTGCAAATGAATGCACCCGGTGAAGGAATCAATGCAAGTTACTCAGGGGAAAATCAGCCTTACTCGTTCGCAGGAACCCAGGGAAGCTCGTCTTCATCAAGATTGCTGGTCGTGATCACGTCCGTCACGTTCAGACGGAGCAGTTCAACTTCGGGCTCAAGGAATTCTTTCTTCATGTTCATTCTCCTCTCAATTGAAGTAGTCGTTAGCTGCCTGATTGTACAGATACAGCGCTCTTACAGTATTCTGCAGCTTCTCATCGAAGGTACCTTCCGCCGCATTGAGAACATTGTAGCAGTACGCCATGGGGCTGTAGGTTACATCCGCAGTCTCTGTGCCGTCGTTTACCGTAACCGTGTAATTGTCGTCCAGATTCTTGGCAGAGATGTTTGTAATATTCACATAGCGATAGCTGCTCAACTTCGTCACGCTCAGTTCGCTGCCATTATAGGTAACGGTCATCTCCGTGACGCTCTGCGCCGGCTGGAAAATCAGGCGCAGAGTGGTCTCCGTCTTCAGGATCAGGCTGGAGCTTACGAGCGGAACCAGCGCAGTACCCTGTCCAGACGCGATCGCAAAGCTTCTGAGCGTCTCGGCGGTGACAGCGGATACATCCGTCGTCTGGCAGGCCAGATTCTCGGTATTGTAACCGAAGTGTTCCTGAGAATATGCGCCGTAGTTGAGCATGGCGCGCACCAGCGGCTGCGCTTTCGCGAAGCCTTCATTGGCAAGGATAATATCCGCATAGGCCTTAACGCTGTACTCCTTCACCTTGGAGGAGCCGCCGTTGTAGAAGTACTGGCCGATCACGACGTCGGTCATTTCCTTAGCTGCGACCGTCGCGGTAAAGCCGTAATAGGTCTTTCCGCCCGACGTTCTCACTTCAGCCTGACCGATCGGGATATCGACCGTGCCGCCTCTCGGCGTGATGAAGCGCATGTAGCCGGTTGTATCAGCCACAATGGATTCATCGATGTGCAGGTAGTAGTTCACGCCGATGTTGCCCTTGAGGCTCAGGGAGTGGAAGGCCACATAGACCGGTTCCTCAGACTGGCACTTCTCGCACAGGTGATTTGTACCGTAGCTATGCGCCTCGTTGTCCACGATCACCTTGCCGCAGATACAGGTCTGATCATGCGTGCCATCGCCATTATCGGTGTAGGAAGCGTCCGCATGGCTGCACGCCTTGATTACCACGTCGCCGGTGATTTCCGCCTGGCCGCCGGTAATCGTAACCGGCTTGTCAGTCTGCCAGCAAGCCATGTCTTCGCTGAGGACTTCGCTCAGGGTCGTACCCGTTACGGTGATGCCGCCCGGGAAGGATGCGCCCTCGGTCTTGCCCTCGGCAAGGGTCAGGGTAATCGTGGAATTGCCATCGCGATTCAGATCCGCAACCGCGCCATCGAAGCTGCCGCCGGTGATGATCGCCTTGCTGTCATCAGCAGCAGAAACACCGCTGATGCTGCCGCCGGAGATCGTCACGGTGCTGCTTCCATACAGCGACACACCGTAGCCATTGGCACTGCTGGTTCCAATGCCGCCGCCGCCAACGCCGTCCATGATCGTCACAGAGCCGGCATTGATCCGGATGCACGCATCCTTATCAGTCGTCAGCTTCTTGCCGTTCAGGTCGAGAATGATGTTCGTTTCAAGGATCTGCGTTTCGGTGAGCTCAATGTCCTTGATCAGGGTCACTGTCTCGCCCGCCTGCGCAGCTTCGATCGCTTCATCCAGCGTCTCATACTTGGTTTCGCCAACCTGCGCCACATAGACCTTGGCAACGACCTTGTAAACGCCGTTTTCGTAGACAACCTTTTGTTCCGCGATGTCGGTGGTAACGTTCATGCCTTCGGCGCCAGTCAGCGTGGCATCAACAGTCGTCAGCTTGATCTCACCTGTGATGGTACCGTTGAGGAGGGTCACTGCCGCTCCAACGTTCACCGTGCCGGTAATGTTCTTGCCATCAAGATCCAGCGTAACCGCCTTGTCAAGGGTCAGCGCCTCTGTCAGGGTTACATCCTTCATCAGGAGGATGGTCTCGCCCGACTCAGCCTGTCCGCAGGCCGCGGCCAGCGAACGGCTGATTGCCGCCTGCTCAACCACAACAGCGTCATAGTAACCAACGGCTACCCATTCACCCGTGACATACTGAGATGCATCCGCAGGATAGGTCGCTCCAACAGCAGTTTCTGCGAAGATCAGGCCAGTATTAACAGGCTTCAGAAGACCGTTGATCTTTCCGCCTTCACCAACCACGTCCAGTACAGTTCCGGCGTTGACATTCACAGATTTTCCATCTGCAATCGTCAGCTGATGTCCGTTGAGATTGAGCGTACCGGAGAGGGGGATGTTCGCACTCAGTTCGACATCCTTCAGAAGAGTCAGATCCTTAGCCGACAGTATACCGGACAGGCGCTTATAGTAGGCGGTGCTGCTAAAAGCCTCAAAGTACGGATTGCCCTCCGTATCCTCCGCCGCACTCAGATCGCTGGTCGCAGGAGATACAAGACCAATTTGGGAGGTAAAGTCAAATACCGTATCAGGTGCAACGGTCACCTTGCCATTGCTCGCATCAAATACCTGATAAGAAGATTCTACCTTGAAGTAGTTCCGGATCTCCAGGCTGCCATACACAGTGATCGCATCGGACTTGTTGGAATTGGGAATGGTCACATTGTCAAATACAACGCTGCCGCTCGCAATCTTTACGCCCTTTGCCTTGTTGTTGGTATCCAGCGTCACGTTCTTGAAGGTGCAGTCGGATGCCGTCTCAAGAATGAAATACGTATGGTTGGCAATAATCTTGTGGTTCGCTCCATCAATGGTAATGTTCTTGCTGATGGTCAGCTTACCGGTCAGCGTGACGTCCTTCAGCAGGGTCACCGTCTCGCCCGCCTGCGCCGCATCGATCGCAGCCGCCAGCGTCTCGTAGCCGACGCCGGTCGTCGTGTTGCGGGCAACATATTCGCCCAGCTTCACGCCGTAGGTGCCGTCGCTGTTCTTGACCGGGATGTAGCCTTCCGCGCAGTACGCTTCGGCAACCGGAGCTGCGAACGTGCCGCCGGAAACGATCTTGCTGTCCCAGTTTGCCGCAGCAGGCACATACGCAGTTGTGATGGCGCCGTTGATGG
>JAFXCE010000129.1 GCA_017521565.1 Clostridia bacterium
CCAGCGTTCGTCCTGAGCCAGGATCAAACTCTCGTGTTTGATTCTGTATCGAATCCTGAAGTTACCTTCAGGTTCAAAACTCATTTACGAATTGACTGTCTTTGTTTCGTCGTGACTCGTGAAAATCACGACTTCGCGTTCTTCTTGATTCTGTATCGTTTTCAAGGATCATGTCGCTCGCTCAAGGCGCTTTTCGAAGTGTCTTGCTCGCGGCGACTTGATGTATTATACACGCATCCCCCTCCCCTGTCAACACCTTTTTTCAACTTTTTTCAATTTATTTTTAATTTCTTTTTTCGAGATCGCTTTCGTTCAATTGCGCTTTGCAAAGCGCAATGCTATAATGAATCTGTATAGACTTTTCACTCTTCCAATCCATTCGGAAAGGAGTATTTGCATATGTCCCTTGATCACTATCTTCACGCGCAGAAAAAGGCGCTGAAGCTGACGCACGCCCTGCAGGCCAAAGGCGAGGATACCACGCTGCCTGTGCTCAGTGAGATCGTACCCGAACTCAACCGTCTCACTCAGGTATCCCTTGGTCTCATTCAGATTCCGCTCAATCAAATCGAAGGTACTGCCACGCGAGGCAGAACAACCGCCTTTGCGCGCAACTTCATGCCGCTGCTTGATTCTGCATCTGAATTCGCATATAAATGGTACACACTCTATGACGATGTGATTTTCAACGGTCTTCGCGAACCGATTATCGCTTACGAATACTACAACCGCTTCTATGTGGTTGAAGGCAATAAGCGCGTCAGCGTCATGAGCACGCTGGACGCGGTGAGCATCGAAGCCCTTGTTACGCGCGTGCTGCCCGAGCCGGAGGATTCCGAGCGTTATCGCGTTTATCAGGAATTCCTGCGCTTTTATACGGACAGCGGCATCAACTTCATTTGCTTCACGCACGAAGGCGACTACAATCGTCTTTATGCCGCGCTCGGCAAAACGCCCGGAGAAAAATGGTCTGCGGACGAGATCGCTGATCTCAATTCCTGCTATCATCGTTTTGAGCAGGCCTACGCCCACCCGAAAAACCCATTGTCCACGACGGATGCTTTCCTGAAGTACATCGAGATGTTCGGCTATTCCGAAAGCGTGAATTTCACGCCCGCGCAGTTTCAGGAAAAGATCGTCAAGGTTTGGCCGGAATTCGTCGTGGCTGCCGCGAACAAGCCTGCCGCGCTCCTCAACCAGCCGGCAGAGAAGCAGCCGACGCTGCTCAATTCCATGCTGCGCCGCGTGCCCAATCCGCTGCGCTGTGCCTTCGTATACAACCACTCCCCCCAGGAAGGCGCATGGACGTATAACCATGAACTCGGACGCAAAGCGCTTGAAAGGACGTTTGACCCGCGCATTGAAACCACCACCCGCGAAAACGTCAATCCTCAGGACGCCTCCCGCGTCATCGACGAACTCGCACGCGACGGTTACCACGTGATCTTTACCACCTCTCCCGTGTTTCTTGACGCCTGCATCAAGCAGTCCATTGCACACCCTGAAACAAAAATCCTCAACTGTTCTCTTCTGGCCAGCTATCACAACGTCCGTTCGTACTACCTGCGCATTTATGAAGCCAAGTTCATCCTCGGTGCAATCGCAGGTTCCATGGCGGACAACGACGCCATCGGCTACATCGCCGACTATCCGATCTACGGCGTTCCCGCCTCGATCAACGCCTTCGCGCTCGGCGCGCAGATGACCAACCCGCGCGCAAAGGTCTATCTGAAGTGGTCCTCCCTGCCAGGCGTCAACCCCGAGGAAGAGCTTGCCTCCAGCGGCGTGCATATCATTTCCAATCGCGACATCAGCGCCCCGCAGATGGAGTCCCGCGCATTCGGCCTGTATTACGAGCAGGACGGCCGCATTGACAACCTCGCCATGCCCCTGTGGAACTGGGAAACCGTCTATCAGGGCATCGCACGCAGCATCCTCTCCGGCGCATGGGACGACGACGCCAACAGCAATTCCGACCGTGCCATGAGCTATTTCATGGGGATGTCCACCAATGCAATCGATTTGCTGTGTTCCAAGCGCCTTCCCCCGCGTGTGCGCAGGCTGGTCGATCTGCTGCACGAGCGCATCCGCTCCGGCGCATTCCTCCCCTTCGTCGGCCCGATTTTTGACCAGCAGGGCACTGAGCGCGTCGCCGAAGACGTCGCGCTTACGCCGCAGGATATCATCCGCATGGATTACCTCGCGCAAAATGTCGTCGGCCGCATTCCGCAGATCGACGAACTGAGCGACGTCGCCAAGACGCTCGTCGCCTTGCAGGGCGTCCGCACATCATCCGCTGCGCCGGGCGCAAACGGGTGAGCGCCATGAAGATTCTTGTGCTCGCCGATCAGGCAGATCCCCGCCTTTGGGATCATCTCGACCGAAGCAGGCTCGAGGATATCGATCTGATCCTCTCCTGCGGCGATCTGCCAGCAAATTACCTTTCTTTTCTCACCTGCTTCACCGCCGCGCCCATTCTCTACGTCCACGGCAATCACGACGGCCGCTACGCACAGGATCCGCCTGAAGGATGTATCTGCATCGAAGATACAATCTATAAGCACAACGGTCTGCGCATCCTCGGTCTCGGCGGCAGCATGCGCTATCGCAAAGCGCCCCACATGTACACCGAGCGCGAAATGCGCAAGCGCGTCAAAAAGCTGCGCTTCAAGCTCTGGTGGCATCGCGGCTTCGATATCCTGCTGACCCATTCCCCTGCCTATCAGCTCGGCGACGACACCGATCTGGCCCATACCGGATTCGATGTATTCAACAAACTGATCGACAAGTATCATCCCCGGCTGCTTGTACACGGCCATGTGCATCAGAATTATCAGCACAATTTCAAGCGCATCCGCCAGCGCGGGGATACGCAGGCCATCAACGCCTTTTGTTCCTATGTCATCGAGCTCGACAACTGACAAACGCAAAAAGGGCCCTCGGCCCTTTTTCTTTTCTGTTTTTGTCCGTCATATCCGCACAACATCCGCCTGCACAATATCCACCCGCCCGATCAGCCGGCGCCCCTGCGCGCCGTCAATCGCCTGCGCCAGCGCCGTGTCCACACATGCGGCATTCTCCGCCGTGCGCCGCACCAGTCCCGCGCGCAGAGCATATCCATCCGGCACGTCCGATCCCGCAAATCGCATGGGCACCGCCGCGTAATACGCCGATAGATCCGGCGCATCGGCGTCCGTCTGCCCCGCGCGCAGCAGCGAAGCACGCGGGTCGCCTGCAAGCCGAAGATGCAGATAGCGCAAAAGCACATCCGGCTCCATCCGCTGCGCTGATTGTTCCTGCTCTTCCTGAATCTGCATGCGCAGTTCCAGCTGAACAATCCCATCCGGCCAGAGGAGCGCAAAGGCATTTTCCTTGGGATATAGGTTTTTCAGCCGCCCTTCCCGCATTTCAAGCCCCACAGCAAGCGGCGTCGCCTCCCCAAAGGGAAACAGCTGAACATAGATTTCGGCATTCTGCCCCAGGGGAAACGCTTGTCCGTCCCGCTCCATCGGCCCGCAGAACTGTCCATTGACAAAAAGCATTCCCCGCATCGCGCTCTCAATCAGCAATGTACGATTCATTCATCCCACCTCGCCTATGTTTATGAAAAGAAAGAACACAAAAATGTCCCCTTCCACTCCGGAAGAGGACATTTTATTTTCACTTCATCGCTCAATGCATCAATAATATATCAGCCAATGATTCAGAATGCGATCTCCAGCACGCCTTCAAGGCCCATTTTGCCCGAAACCTCTGCCGGCACCTGATGCGCCTGGCCAGCGGCAAGCGCCTCCATCACGTCGCAGAAGCACTGCTGCAGCGGCGCCTTGCCCGCGATGTACGCCTCGACATTCTCCTGATCGCCGACGAAAGACTGCATCGCCTGCACATCCAGCGCAAGCGTCGCGCCCAGCAGATAGCTCTGCAGCTTCGCCTTGTCCTTGCCGCCGAGGGTCGCCAGAATGCGTCCGGCAAACGCCGCGCGGCCCAGGCCGCTGACCGCGCACTCGCGCGCGCCGGCCTTGGCGTATTCGGCGTCGTATTCGTCCGCATTCACGAAGCTGTGACCCACGGCCTCGGCGATGATCGTGTGATGGGTCACCGCGTCAAGCAGTTCGCCGGAGATGGAGGTCATGCAGCCGAGCATCTTGCCCTGCGCATCCATGGCAACGAACTTGTTGTGCGTGCCCGGCAGGACAAACATCGCCGCGCCCTTCGGCGCAAGCAGCTTGTAAAGGCCCACAGCCTCAACCTCTTCGCCGCGCATCATATCCATCTCGGAGAAGTTCTCCAGATCGACCGGGCCGGCAAAGTTGCGCACGCCCGGGATGAACGCGATCGGGAAGGGCGCGATGTCCTCAAAGACCTTTTCCTGCATCTTCGCGCGCAGCTGAGCCGCGCCGGCCGGAGCCGGGACATGCGGGATCTCCAGCAGGCCCAGCGCGCTGGTGATCATGCCGGAAGCAACGCACTTTTCTACGTCCTCCATCGCATATCCGTTCTTCTCAAGGACGGTCACGATGCTCTCGTGCAGCATCGCGCGCAGACGTCCGTTGTGGCCGTCGATGGAGGTATGGCGCACGCCGCCCTCCGCCTTGACAACGTCGAGCTTATTCTTGTTTTCGTCAAGCAGCGTCACGCGCAGATTGGTCGTTCCGCAGTCGACAACAAGGTAGCACTTGCTCATTTTGCAGCCCCCCACGCCTTGATCGCCTCGACAAACGCCTTTGCGCGCTCCTCAATCGCCGCGTCGTCGCCGGACTTGACCGCCTTGGCCAGCACCAGCGGGCCGCCCACGCCGAAGCCGCACACGCCGGCGTCGAGATAATCGCTCACATTCTCCGGCTTTACGCCGCCCACGGCGCTCATCGGGATATGCTTCAGCGGACCGCGAACCGCCTTGATATAGCCAAGGCCGAGCTCGCCCGCCGGGAAGAGCTTCACGATATCCGCACCCATGTTGTACGCATTCACGATCTCCGTCGGGGTCAGCGCGCCCGGCATGGCGACCATGCCCAGCTCCTTCGCGCGGCGGATGACTGCCTCATCCACGTTCGGGGAGATCATCAGGCACGCGCCTGCGTTGTATGCCGCTTCGACCTCTTCCACCGTCAGCGTGGTGCCGCAGCCAACGAGCACCTGATCGCCGAACTTCTCGACCGTGCGGCGGATCTTCTCCGCATTCGCGTTCACGCAGTCCGGCTCCGCATGATCAAAGGTGAATTCCAAAACCTTCACGCCGCCGCGCACCAGCGCGCCGACCACGCCGTCGATGCGATCCATTGGCACGCCGCGCAGAATTGCAACCAGCTTTTCTTCCTGAATACGGGCAAGAACCTCACTATGCGTCATGGCCGTTCATCCTCTCGTCTTATTCTTTATAGCTTCCGGCCCTGTCAGCCGAAAGAGAATCTTCAGTCAAATTTCGCCGGGAGCAGGCCCGGCGGTCTGGCGGTTACGCGCAGAGCGCGACGATGGCATACGCGTAGATGCGCGCCGCCTTGATATAGTTCGCCACGTCGATGTATTCGTTCGCCTGATGCGCCAGCTCCGGCTCGCCCGGGAACATCATGCCGTAGGCCACGCCCTCCTTCAGATGGCGCGCATAGGTGCCGCCGCCGATGGCGAAGGGCTTGGCGTTGGTGCCGGTGATGCCGTTATAGACGGCCATCAGCTTCTGAACCAGCTCAGAGCTTTCCGGCACATGATGCGGATGGCTCACGCGGCCCGGCAGGAGCACATAGCCCGCCGGCGCAAGACGCTTTTGCACAGTCGCGCCGATGGTACGGTCGTCAAAGAACACCGGATAGCGGCAGTCAAAGGTGATCTCGATCTTGCCCTCCGCTGCATTCACGATGCCGAGGTTGATCGTCAGCGGGCCGGAGACAGCGTCACTGCCCGCGATGCCGAGGTTCACACCCGCAGCGCCCTCGCCTGCAGCCTCGTCGAGCAGGCTGATCGCAGCGCCGCCCAGGCCCAGCTTCGTCAGCACGGCGATGAGCATCTTCGCGGCGTTCTTGCCCTGTTCCGGGGTGGACGCATGCGCCGGCACGCCGGTCACGACAATCTTCGTATGGCCATCCACCAACTCGGTTTCGATCGCGCAGTCCTCATCCTCGACGTCAAAGGCGTCCGCAGCCTGCTCGCGCCAGTCGCCCGCGACGACGGCTGTCGCCACGCCGGGCACGATATTCGGGCGGGAGCCGCTGGCAAAGGAGATCAGGCGCTCGTCGGTCACGACGCCCTGAAGCTTCATCTGCATGATGCCCTTTTCGGTGTTGATCAGCGGGAATTCCGCGTCCGGGCTGAAGCCCATATCCGGCAGGCCGATCTTCTCCTCGTAGTATTCCAGATCCTGCATGCCGCACTCCTCGTCGCAGCCGAGGATCAGGCGGCAGGGACGCTTGAGCTCGATGCCCGCGTCCAGAATCGCCTTCATTGCAAACAGCGCCGCCACGCCCGGGCCCTTGTCGTCATTCGTGCCGCGGCCGTACATCTTGCCGTCCACGATCTCCGCGCCGTAGGGATCATGATCCCAGCCGTCGCCCTCCGGCACAACATCCAGATGCGCCAGCACGGCCAGCGGATTCTCGCCCGCGCCGATCTCGGCGTCGCAGCAGTAGCCGTCGATGTCGCGCGGCTTCATGCCAAGGCGCTCGACGTCCGCCATCGCAGTGTCCAGCGCGCGGCGGATCTCCGCGCCAAAGGGCGCGTTGTCCGCGCTGCGCTCGGCGCGCACGCTCGGGATGCGGATCCAGCGCTGCAGGGTTTCGATCATGTCGCTCTCAAGCGCAGCAAGCGCCGCGTCGAGCTTCGGATTGGCCTTGAATTCCATTGGAAAGTCCCCCTTATATTCATCATTTATAGATTCATTCTATAGGCGCGAAGCGTACATGGGGTCTGGGGATTGTATCTCCATGCAGGGCACGGGGCGGCAGCCCCGCCTCTTCCCGGCATCAGCCCAGCACGTTTTTCATCGCGCACAGCGCGGTATACAGCTGCGCACGCGGACAGCCGATGTTCAGGCGGATAAAGCCATAGCCCAGATCGCCGAAGAACGTGCCGTCATTGACCTTGACATGGTTATCCATCAGCGCGTCAAGCAGCACCTTCTGCTCCATGTGCAGTTCACGGCAGTCAAGCCACATCAGGTACGTCGCCTCCAGCGGCGTCACCTTGACCTTGGGCATGTTCTCCGCCACGTATTCCACCACGAAATCGCGGTTATCCGCAAGATACCGCTTCAGACCGTCGAGCCACTCGTCGCACTCGGTATACGCCGCGCGGGTCGCCGCCAGGGCAAACGCATTGCCGCTGCGCACGCCGCCGTTTTCCATCTCGCTGGCAATCGCCTTGCGCATCGTCTCGTTTTTGCAGACGATAGAGCTCTGCTGCAGGCCGGCGACATTAAAGGTCTTGCTCGCCGCACAGAGCATGACGGCGATCTCCTCCGCGCCCTCGATGCTCATGATGCTGTGATGCTTGCCCGGCGCATAGACAAAATCCGCATGGATCTCATCGCACACCAGCGGCACATTGTACTTTCTGCACAGATCAACGACAGCCTTCAGTTCCTCCTCGCTCCATGCGCGGCCGCACGGGTTATGCGGCGAGCAGAAGAGCACCAGCTTCGCGCTGCCATCGGCGAGTCTGGCCTCCATATCGGCCATATCGAGCGTGAAGCGGTTGTTGTCGTCCATCACCATCGGACTTTCCACCAGCGGATGCTCATTGCCCTTGACCGCGGCAAAGAACGGGCCATACACCGGCGTCGTGATCAGCACGCCGTCGCCGGGATTGGTCAGCGCGCGCACGCAAAGACGCAGGCCCGTCACGACACAGGGGCTCATCAGCACATCTTCCACGTCAAACTGTACGCCGTGGCGGCGCGCCCAGTAGCCGCGAAGCGCCTCGGCGTCCTTCTTGCCTGCGATGGTATAGCCCCAGGTGTTCCACTCAAGCACCTTGGCCATCGCGTCTTTAAGCGCCGGCGGGGACGGGAAATCCATATCCGCCACCCACATCGGGATCATATCCGGGTCGCCGGTCGCAGCGATCATACCGTCCCATTTTTCGCAGTCGGTGCCGATGCGGTTCACGCCCGCGTCGAAATATGCGCTGTCAAAATTCATACTGAATCCTCCGTATTTCTCTGTATATTCCGCTTATTTTGTACACTGAATAATCCAGTAGCCGCCCTCGCGCTCGATGACCTCGGCCTTTGCGTAAAGCTCCTTGAGGAACTTGAGCGCGCTGGGCGCGCCCTGCTGCTTGCGAATGACCAGAAACAGCCTGCCGCCCTCATGCAGATGCGCTTTCGCATCCTCAAACATTTTGTAGATGACCGCCTTGCCCGCGCGGATGGGCGGGTTGGTGATCACCGCATCGAACATCCCCTCGACCTTCTCAAAGCCGTCAGAGAGAATCGCCTTCGCCTGCATGCGGTTTTTCTCTACATTGGACACTGCCAGCGCCAGCGCACGCTCATTGACGTCCGCCATGGTCACGCAGACCTTCGGGAAACGCGCAAGCGTCATCACCGTCATCGCGCCCCAGCCGCAGCCCATATCCAGCACATCGCCGGCAATATCCTCCGGCAGCGCCCTGCACAACAATTCGCTGCCCGGGTCGACGTGCTGCTTGGAGAACACACCCGCGTCGGTATCAAAGGCGAGAACGCGGCCCGCAAACACCGCGCGGAAGGAACGCTCCTCATGCTCGCTCGTCGGTGCGTTTGTATAATAATGCTCCGCCATAAATCCTCCTCAAAACTCCTCAAGCGGCGTAAAGACCACGCCGCCTTCAACCGTTGCGCCGGCGTAAAGCGTATCCGTATGGCGCCCCTCTTTGAAATAATGCTCCAGCATGTACCATGCCGTATGCGGCATATCCCGCTTCAGGACGTCATGCATGGGAACCCATTCAAGCCGGCCCTCGCCCGAGCTGAGCGGGACGTCCGCGCCCGGCCTCAGTTCCGCAAAGAAATAATGGTTCTGCCGGATTTCTCCCCGCTTGAAGCGCAGCGTCACATAGCGCATGCGAAGCCCCACCAAATCCACCTCGCGCAGCCCGGTTTCCTCCCCAAGCTCACGCAGCACGCATGCACGCGCATCGCCAAGCTCGTCCTTTTCAAAATGCCCGCCGACGCCGCACCAGCTCGGCGCAACCACCCGTGAACCCACGCGATAAAGCAGCAGCATGTCCTCCCCGCGCGTGATATACACGGCGGTCATCAGGCGCAGCTTTCCGTCCACGTCAGTCAGCCTCCTGTTCAAGCAGCGCAGCCTCTTCCTCCGTCATCTCGCGCCATTGTCCGGGCGCCAGCGCGGGATCAAGGCTGAGCGCGCCAATCTTCTCACGCTTCAGATAGACCACAGGCGCGCCGCAGGCAGCCAGCATCCGCTTCACCTGATGATATTTGCCCTCGCTCACGCGCACGCGCACCTCGCTCGCCCCATCGCTGGCGGATACAATTTCAAGCCCTGCAGGCTTCGCGTCAAATTCGCCGTCGCTGTCCTTGATGTGCAGCCCGCCGGCAAACGCCTCAATATCCTCATCGCCGAGCGTACCCGCCACACGCGCGAAGTAGACCTTGGATACATCCTTTTTCGGCGAAATAATCCTGTGCGCAAGCTGTCCGTCAGAGGTGATGATCAGCAGGCCTTCCGTATCCTTGTCAAGCCTCCCTGCCGGCATGCAGCCCATCGCCGCATACATCGGCGGAAGGAGATCCATAACGGTTTTCTGCTTTTTATCCCGCGCTGCAGTCAGCGTATTCTGCGGCTTGTTGAGCATCACATGGCGCACGGCCTTGTAGGAGAGCCGGCGTCCGCCGATGCAGACCTCGCTGTTTTCCGGATCCACCTGCATGCCGCTGTCGCGCGCCGCCGCGCCGTCAACCGTCACGCGCCCTGCGCGGATCATCTCCTTGACCTGCGCACGCGTCCCCTCGCCAAGCATGGAAAGCAGCTTATCCAGCCGCATGTTGTTTCTTGCCGCCATCGTGCAGCCTCCGCCATTCTGCGTTCTGATCATGCGTGCCGGCCCTTTCCGACGCACATAATATACCTTTTTACATTATACAGCAGACCGCATGATTTTGCAATTTATTCGCCCTTCATTTGCCAGTCCCTGCGGGATTTTTCTGCATTTTCAGATTTAATTTTCACGCGCTTCTCTATTCAAATTCATTCGGGACAATTTTCGTCCCATCAGGACAGTTTGCGTCCATAAACTGGTTTATTATTCTTAACTTTAATGAAAACATCACATGAATTTGCTTTTCCTTTTGCACAGTTTATGATATAATGGCTGTAAGCGGACAGGTGAAATGGCAGATTTGCGCCATTTTGCAATCCAAGCCGACACGGCGATAAAACCCAATATCACAGGAGTGTGTTCACTATGAGGAAGAAGCAATGCGTTGCCATGCTGCTGGCTGGCGGCCAGGGCAGCCGCCTGGGCATTCTGACCAAGAATGTGGCCAAGCCGGCAGTACCCTACGGTGGAAAGTATCGAATCATCGACTTCCCGCTTTCCAACTGCACCAATTCCGGTATTGACGTTGTGGGCGTTCTGACCCAGTATCGTCCGCTGGAGCTCAACGCCTATATCGGTTCCGGTTCTCCGTGGGATCTGGACCTTTCCAACGGCGGCGTCTACGTCCTCCCGCCGTATCATTCCGGCAAGACCGGTGAATGGTACAAGGGCACGGCCAACGCCATCTATCAGAACATCCCGTTCATCGCGCAGTGGGATCCGGAGTACGTCCTCGTGCTCTCCGGCGACCATATCTACAAGATGGACTACAACGCCATGCTGCAGTCCCACATCGCCAACGGCGCGGATCTGACCATCGCTGTTCGCGAGGTGCCGTGGGCTGAGGCGCCGCGTTTCGGCATCCTCAACACCGACGAGAACAATCAGATCACCGAGTTCGAGGAGAAGCCGAAGAACCCGAAGAGCAACAAGGCGTCCATGGGCGTGTACATCTTCTCCTGGAGCAAGATGCGCAAGTATCTGGAGCAGGACGAGCTTAACCCGAATTCCGAGAACGACTTCGGCAAGAACATCATCCCGGATATGCTCGCCGACGGCCAGAAGCTCTTCACCTACACCTTCGACGGCTACTGGAAGGACGTCGGAACCATCGAATCCCTCTGGGAGGCCAACATGGACCTGCTGGAGATGCCGATGCCCATCGACCTGTACGACAAGAAGTGGCGCATCTACGCCCGTAATCCGGGCATGCCGCCGCACTATGCCGCCGAGGGCTCCAAGATTGTCAACTCCCTCATCACCGAGGGCTGCGAAATCAAGGGCGTGATCAATCACAGCGTCCTGTTCGCCGGCGTGCAGGTTGATACCGGCGCCGAAGTGACCGACGCCGTCATCATGCCGGGCGCGGTTATCGAGCGCGGCGCGATCGTCCGCAGGGCGATTGTTGGCGAGCATGCACATATCTGCGCGGGCGCGGTCGTCGGCGAGGAAACCGGCCTGATCGCGGTCGTCGGCCCGAAGGCTGTCGTCGGCCCGGGCGAGAAAGTTGCTGCCGGCGTTCAGATCGACGCCGATGAGCAGTAAGGAGGTACCCACATGAAAGACGTAATGGGCCTTATCTACACCGGTGAAAACGACATTCATCTCGGTGAACTGACCAGCGTGCGCGCCGTGGCCGCGCTCCCGATCGCCGGTCGTTATCGCGTGATTGACTTCCAGCTCTCCTCCATGACCCGCACCGGCATCAAGAGAGTCGGTATCATCACCCAGAAGAACTATCAGTCCCTGATGGATCACCTCGGCTCCGGCCGCGAGTGGGACCTGCACGGCAAGGTTGGTCTGCATATCCTGCCGCCGTTTGTTACCCGCGATAATCAGGGCATGTACGATGGTCTGCTTGACTCCCTCAGGAGCAACCTCGACTTCCTGCGCCTGTCTCCGGAAAAGTACATCGTGCTCACCAACAGCCATTCCATCTACAACATGGATTACTCCGAGGCCATCCAGCAGCACATCGAAACCGGCGCGGACATCACCGTCTTCTACGCTCAGCCGAGCGAAGCCTTTGACGGCGAGGGCTTTGAGGGCGAAGCCGACGCACACTTCACCGTCGATCCCGAGACCAAGGTCATCAAGGCGATGGAAGTGGGCGAGTCCCATCCGACCTGCGCCTGCCCGAGCCTCAAGATCTACGTCGCCGAGCGCGAGACCCTGCTGCACCTGGTTGAGCGCAGCTCCGCCAACGGCTATCATCACTTCGGCCGCGACCTGATCCAGCGCAACATCAAGGACGGCACCCTGAAGATCTGCGGCTACGAGTACAAGGGCTACTGCTGCCAGATCGACTCCATCCAGGCGTATTTCAACTTCAACCAGACCGTGATGACCGAGAAGGTCCGCAAGGCCCTCTTCCCGGCCGAGTATCCGGTCTACACCAAGGTCCGCGACGATATGCCGGCCCGCTATGAGGGCGAAGGCAAGTGCTCCAACTCCCTGGTCGGCAACGGCTGCATCATCGAAGGCACGGTCATCAACTCCGTCCTCTTCCGCGGCGTTAAGGTCGCTAAGGGCGCTGTCGTCAAGAACTCCGTTCTCATGCAGGACGTGCAGATTCAGAGCGGCGCGGAGCTTGACCACTGCATTCTGGACAAGTCCAGCGTCATCCGCCGCAACGGCCGCCTGATTGCGCCCGCCGCGTATCCGATCGTGATCGCCAAGAACGTCGTCATCTAACCGACATACTGCCGGTCGCATCACCGGCCAAGTCCCGTCATGATGCAGCTGAACGGTTAAGACCGATGCTTTCATAGCGATTGTATTGAGCAAATGTCAGCGGGACTGCACATCCAAGAAGGATTTCTTCGTGTGCAGTCCTGTTTTTTCAAGGAGGATGTTCCTACATGAAGATTTTGTTTGCCGCATCCGAATGCGTGCCGTTTATCAAGACCGGCGGCCTGGCCGACGTGGTCGGCGCGCTTTCCCCGGTTCTGACTCAGAAGGGCGTGGACGTGCGCGTCATGGTGCCGCTGTATGCGTCCATCCCGGAGAAGTGGACCTCTCAGATGAAGAGCGTATGCGAATTCGAGGTTGAGCTCGGCTGGCGCAAGCAGTACTGCGGCGTCAAGTCCCTCGAATATCAGGGCGTGACCTTCTACTTTATCGATAACCAGTTCTACTTTGGCCGCAGCTACATCTACGGCCTCGGCGGCGATGAATACGAGCGCTTCGGCTTCTTCAGCCGCGCGGTCATCGACGCACTGCCGCAGCTTGACTTCCAGCCGGATATCGTGCATTGCCACGACTGGCAGACCGGTATGGTTCCCGCCCTGCTGAAGATCCAGTACGCGCATATTCCGTTCTATCAGAACATGAAGACCGTGTACACCATCCACAACCTGCAGTATCAGGGCGTATTCCCGATCAAGGCTGTGCAGGATACCCTCGGCCTGGGCGACAGCCTCTTCACCAGCGACAAGCTGGAGTGCTACGGCTGCGCGAACTACATGAAGGCCGGCCTCGTCTACGCGGACGAGCTGACCACCGTGTCCCCGAGCTATTCCGATGAGATCCAGACCGCGTTCTACGGCGAGCGCCTTGACGGCCTGCTGCGCGCGCGCAAGGAGCAGCTCTCCGGCATTCTCAACGGCATCGACGTTGAGGACTACAACCCGGAGAAGGATCCGATGATCTACGCCAACTACGGCGCCTTCAGCCTCGGCGGCAAGGAAACCTGTAAGGAAGAGCTGCAGAAGGAGCTCGGCCTGAACGTGGATCCGGATGCGCCGCTGGTCGGCATCATCTCCCGCCTGTCCAACCAGAAGGGTCTTGACCTGATTGAGTGCGTCATCCGCGAGCTGATGGATACCGGCATCCAGCTGGTCGTGCTCGGCATGGGCGAGGCGAAGTACACCAACCTGTTCTCCTGGGCGGAGAGCGAGTATCCGGGCCGTCTGGCTGCGCGCTTTGCCATGAATCATCAGCTGGCGCACCGCATCTACGCCGGCGCGGACATGTTCCTCATGCCCAGCCAGTTCGAGCCGTGCGGCCTGTCTCAGCTGATCGCGCTGCGCTATGGCACTGTGCCGATCGTCCGCGAGACCGGCGGCCTGCGCGACACCGTTCTGTCCTACAACAAGTTCACCGACGAAGGCAACGGCTTCTCCTTCTTCAACTACAACGCGCATGACATGCTCCATACCGTCCGCCGCGCCGTGCACTACTACAAGAACAACCGCGAGGTCTGGTACAAGCTCATCGTCCGCGGCATGACCGGCGACTACAGCTGGTACAATTCCGCCGACAAGTATCTGGCGATGTATGACCGTCTGGTTGCGCAGATTGAAGCCGCGCCGGCGGAGGAAACCGTAAACCCTAATGAGGCCCCGGTCGTCGCCGAAGCGCCAGCCATCGAGGAAGCCCCGGCCGCCCCTGTCGAGGCTGCGCCGGCTGTGGAAGCGCCGAAGAAGAAGGCCGCTCCGCGCAAGAAGGCTGCCCCGAAGGCGGAAGCTGAAGAGAAGGCCGAGGCGCCCAAGAAGACCACCCGCAAGAAGGCCGCCCCGAAGGCAGAAGCCGAAGAGAAGGCCGAAACGCCCAAGAAGACCACCCGCAAGAAAGCCGCTCCGAAGGCGGAAGCCGAAGCGAAGGCCGAGGCGCCCAAGAAGCGCGCCCCGCGCAAGAAGGCTGCTCCGAAGGCGGAGGAGACCGCTATGGAAACTCCGGCTGAATAAGCGTCTTTTGTTCCGATATTCTTTGACTGAATAAACGCCGCCCCGCCCGCAGAAACTGCGGGCGGGGAAGCGTGTTTTCGTCGCAATCTTCTTCCAATTGAGGTACTTTATGTCATTGATTCGCAAGCACGCCGCAATAGCTGCCGTCCTTGTCTCGCTGATGGCGGCCGTTGCCGCGCCGTATATGCTCCCGGCCAACCCGGACAGCGCCGTTTTCAGAAGCGGTATCCTGAGTCTGCTTCTGCTGGCCGGCTGCATTCAGCCTGTTCAGGACGTTTTCCGGCGCGCGCAAAAGCGGCAGCTGATCGTTTTTCTCTGCTTCGGCTATCTGTTCGCCCTTGCGCTGAGCCTCGGCTCCGAGCTCTTTGCTTATCAGGGGCTTCTGCGCGGCTTCGGCAGCTTTGTCCGCCGGATGGCCGTGCCTGTTCTCGCCGCGCCGCTTCTCGGCTGCCTGTGCTGCCGGATTACGCTGACCGAACTGTCTGACTCAAAGCGCAGATTCCGGCTCCCATTCGGCGCGTTCATGCTCATCATTTTTCTCTGTTGGATTCCCGTTTGGCTGGCGTTCTGGCCGGCCAATATCCGCTATGACTTTACCGGTGAATACAACCAGCATCTCGCTGGTCAATATACATCTCTCCATCCGCTTCTTCACAGCATCATCCAAAATGGCATCATCACCTTCGGTGAAACGCTGGTCAGCCGTACATTTGGCCTTATGCTCCTGACGCTCATTCAGATGCTCAGTTTCAGCGCTTCTCTGGCAGCCTGCTGCGCCTTCCTTTCAAGCCGCGGCGCAGGCCTTGCCGCCATTGCGCTTGCCTTTGTTTTCGGACTTCACCCGACGTTTTCCGTTCTTGCCGTCAGCACGACAAAGGATACCATGTTTGCCGCCGCAGTCGTTGCGATGGCGCTGATGATCTGGTCTATGCTGGAAGATCCCTCTGCTTTTTTCTCAAGCAGATGTAAATGCATCTCCTTTACGGCGCTCACCGTCCTGACGGCGCTTCTGCGCAACAACGGCCTGTTTGCGCTTGTGCTCACGCTTCCCGCGCTCATCATCGCTGCGCGAGGTTATCGCCGGCAGACGCTGATCCTCAGCGTATCCGGCGTTCTGGCTTCACTCGTGGTTTTCTCTGTCTGCAGCTTTCTGTATCGCTGTGAATCCATGCCCTCGCGCCAGCTCTACAGCCTTCCGGCCCAGCAGCTCGTGCGCGCTTATAACCTTTCGCCCAACCTGACCGACGAAGACCGGGAAGAAATCCGAAGCTGGTATTTGTCCGACGCCGGTCTGGTTCTGCTTCCCCAGCTGGCAGACCCCGCCAAGGGCTACCTCGACGAGGATCTCCTTCAGGAAAAAGGCGCCGGCGAATACCTTGCCCTGTGGGCCAGCCATCTGAAAGACAGCATGCATGAGTATATCGAGGCGTTCCTGCTGCTCAATCTCGGCTCCTGGTATCCGGACGACCTTACGCACGCGATGGTTTATCCGGAACAAGCCTGGAATGGTCAGGGGTATCTCTCTCTCGCCGTTCCGGAAACGACCGAACAGGGCTTTACCATGACTTGCTACCTGCCTGCGGTACGCAGCATTCTCAAGCGCATCTGCAGCGCTAACCGTTATCAGCGCATTCCCCTGATTTCCCTGACCTTCTGTCCGGCAGTTCCGTTCTTTATGATCATGCTCTCCTGCGCCGTTCTCATCGCGCGAAGGCGCATGCGCTTTCTGCCTGCATCAGCAGGCGTTCTGGGGCTGTATCTTTCCTATATGATGGGACCATGCACGCTGCCCCGCTATTCGCTGCCGCTGTTCGCACTCGCTCCGGTTCTTCTGATCGCCTCACTGTATCTCTCTGCCCCATCCGATACCACGCCAGAAAGGAAGGCCGCACATGCTCCTCACCTTCATGCGTAAATACAGCAAGCCGCTCGCGCTCCTCAGCGCGCTGCTCCTTCTGTTTGCCGCGCCCTACCTCACACCCGAAAACCCGGACAGCGCCATCTTCCGCCGCGGTGCGCTCGGCACGCTCGTCGTTTTGGCCTGCTATTTCCCTGCATCCCTCGCGCTAAGCAAACACACCCTGCGCCAGCTGGTCTATGGCCTGGCTTTTGCGCTGTTTTTTTCCGCTGCCTTAGGCATAGGCAGCGAACTGCACATCTACGAAAAGCTTCTCCCCGGGACGGGCAGCATGCTCCGCCGCCTCGCGGTTCCGTTTATGGCCGCGCCGCTGCTGGGTACGCTGTTTTCCTATGGCTTTGCCTTTGATTCTACGCTCCTCGCTGCCAAAAAGCATGCACCGTGGCTTGCCTTTTTCCTTCTGTTTTCCTTCTGTTATGGGCTTGTCCTTCTGGCTTTTTATCCCGGTATCATCAACTACGACTTTACGAGCGAATACCATCAGTTCATGACCGGCGTCTATGAGGCTAAGCATCCGGTATTCCATACCATCCTCAGCGGCGCGCTGTATCAGCTGGGCATCCTGCTCTTCGGCTCGCAGACCGCAGGCGCGGCGACATACAGCGTCGTGCAGATCGTCCTCCTTGCCGCTATGTATGCCACCGCATTCCGCTTCATTGCGCGCCGCATTCCCGGCTTCGCGACGCTGATCCTCGCGCTGCTTGTCGCGCTGCTCCCCTTCCAGGGCATTCTTGCCATTTCCACCATCAAGGACGCTCTTTTCACAGGGCTATGCGTCCTGCTGTGCGTCCAGCTCTGGTCCATCGCGGAGGATGCGGATGCTTTCTTCTCCTCGAAACTGCAGATGCTGGGCTTCTTGATGATCTGCCTGTTCATGGCGCTGCTGCGCCACAACGGCATCTTCGCCTATCTGCCCGCGTTCGTCGCGCTCATCGCGCTCGGCCGCAGCCATCGCCGCCGCGCGCTGATGCTCTCCGTCGTCACGGTGGCGCTGTGTATTCTCCTCCCGCGGGGGCTTGAGGCCGCCGTAGATGCGCAGGAATCCCCCAGCTCCGAACTGATGAGCATCCCCTGCCAGCAGCTCATGCGCGCAGCGGAATACGGCGACGTCAGCGAAGAGGAGTATGCGCAGATCAATGCATGGTTTGCCAACATCACATATCGTTACCGTCCGCATTACGCCGATACGGCCAAAGGCAATCTGGACATGGAGCGCTACAACGCGAATCCATCCGAGTTCTGGGCAATGTACTTCAAATTCGCCAAGCGCAATCCCACGGTGTATATTGAAGCCTTTCTGGAGAACTGCGCGGGCATCTGGTATCCGGACGACATCAGCCACGCGCATACGATGGACAGCGAGCACTGGGATCCCGTCTATCTGAAGACAGGCAACATCCTCCCGGATGAGCTCAGCGACGTGCAGGCGCACAGCTACCTGCCTTGGCTCAAAACGCTGCTCTTCGGCTCCACACATCACGCGCGTCACGAACAGTATCCGCTGTTTTCTCTCATGATGCGTCCCGCCTTCTACGTGTATCTTCTCCTGTTTTCTATCCTGTATCTCTTCTGCAGGAAGGAAAAGAGGTGGGCGCTGTGCCTGCTGCCCATCTGCGGCATTGCGGTTTCCCTGCTGTTCTCGGCCTGCATTCTGGTTCGCTACGGTTATCCGATCATGACCGCCGCGCCGATCATGTTCTCCCTCATATTCTTTGCTGGTCGAAAAGCATAATACTCTTTCCATTTTTGCATGCCTCTTCCTTGCGAAGAGGCTTTTTTCTTTCCTTTTTAGCTTGGCAATTGACAAAAATGAATATTTGATTTATACTAATTGCAATTGCTCCGTTTTGGCATAGAAAAACACCAGAGAGGATGCAGCTTTATGAAGGATGAACGCATTTTTCATGCCGTGTGCGCCAGCGTAGACGCGCACGCAGAAACATATACTACTGCCAGCGACGCCATCTGGGATCATCCTGAGGTCAACTTCCATGAGGATTATTCCGCCGGCGTCATCCGTGATCTGCTGCGCGAAAATGGCTTCGCAGTCACCGATCGCCTCGGCGGCATGCCCAACGCTTTCCGCGCAGAATACGGCAGCGGAAAACCGGCGATTGCGTATCTCGGCGAATTTGACGCGCTCTCCGCGCTCAGCCAGAAAGCCTTCTGCGCGCAGAAGGAGCCCCTTTCGAAGGGCGAGCCGGGCCACGGCTGCGGACACAACCTGCTGGGCGTCGGCGCGCTGGGCGCTGCCATCGCCGTCAAAGAGATGATTGCGCGCGGCGAGCTTTCCGGTACGGTTGTGTATTTCGGCACACCGGCGGAAGAGACCGGCAGCGCCAAAACCTTCCTTGCAAGAGACGGATACTTTGACGGCATCGACGCCATGCTTACCTGGCATCCGTGGGATTACAACGGCATCTGGCCGGGCAGCTCGCTGGCCAATGTCAAAATGATTTTCCGCTTCAGGGGGCAGAGCGCCCACGCCGCCGGCAGCCCGGAGCTGGGCCGCAGCGCGCTCGATGCGCTGGAGCTGATGAACGTCGGCGTCCAGTTCCTGCGCGAGCATGTGCCGGACGACACCCGCATTCATTACGCGATCACAGACGCCGGCGGCGCGTCCCCCAACGTCGTGCAGGCCAGCGCCGAGGCGGTCTATCTCGTTCGCTCGCCGCGCCTTGCCGATCTTGAAGGCATCAAGCAGCGCGTGATCGACTGCGCGCGCGGCGCGGCGATCATGACGGGCACAGCGATGGACATGGAGTTTGTCAAAGGCTGCTCCAACATCCTGCCCAACACCACGATGGAGGAAATGCTCGTTGCCAATATGCACGCGCTCGGCGCACCGCAATACAACGAAGAAGAGCTCGCACTCGCCAAATCCTTGCATGACGCACTTGAATCCCCGGAGCGAACGCTTGCCAAGATTTCCCGTCTCTGCAGCGCAAAGGTGCGCAGCGAGGTGCTCGCCCATCAGGGTGAGGCGATGTATGCTTTCATCGCGCCGCACACACCGACGGACTCCCCGCTGATCACGGTGTCCACCGACGCAGGCGACGCCAGCTGGTGCGCACCGACAAGCCAGATCTCCGCTGCAGCATGGGCTGCAGATACGCCCGCGCATACATGGCAGGCCGTTTCCATCGGCAAAAGCTCCATCGCCCACAAGGCGATGCTCTTCGCCGCCAAGGTCATCGGCATGACCGGCGCGCAGCTGATGGCGGACAGCGAAAAGCTCGCGGAGGCTTCTGCGGAATTCTCCGCCAGAACAGCCGCCTCGCCCTATATCTGCCCGATTCCCAAGGAGATTTCGCCCAAGTACTGACGCGGTCTTTCGGGAATTACAAATGCATTTTTATGCAAATATTATTGCATATTTATGCGCAATCGTGGTATAATCGGGGGCACATACTTCATTTTTATTCTCAATCCTATTCACATGCAGAAAGAAGGAATATTCCATGACCAACCATCAAAGCATCGATCAGATCGACATGGGATTCATCAATAAAGCAAATATCCTCATTGAGGCGCTCCCCTATATCCAGCGCCTCTGGGGCAAGACCGTCGTCATCAAATACGGCGGCAACGCGATGAAAAACGAAGATCTGACACACAAGATCCTCGAAGACGTCACGCTGCTTAAGTATGTCGGCATCAATCCGATTCTCGTACATGGCGGCGGCCCGGAGATCAACACCATGCTGAGGCGCGTCGGCGTGGAGAGTTCCTTCCACAATGGTCTGCGCATCACCGACGACGCGACGATGGAAATCGTGCAGATGGTGCTCGCCGGCAAGCTGAACAAAAATATCGCCTCCGACATCGGCCGCCTGGGCGGCAAGGCCATCGGTCTGTGCGGCAAGGACGCCGAGCTGATCAAGGTAAAAAAGAAGCCGCCGCTTGCCGACGGCGTAGATCTTGGCCACGTAGGCGACATCGTCTCCATCAATACCAAGCTGCTCAATAGCCTCTGCGCGGATGAATACATCCCGGTCATCTCCTCCGTCGGCACGGACGAGAACGGCCAGAGCTACAACATCAACGCCGACACCGCCGCCGCCGCCGTGGCGACTGCGCTCAAGGCGGAAAAGCTGATCTTCCTGACGGATATCGACGGCGTGCGCAGCGATCCTGAGGATCCGGCGTCCCTCTTCGCCGTGCTTTCCACGGAGCAGTCCATGAATCTGATCGCGGACGGCACAATCTCCGGCGGCATGATCCCCAAGGTCACCGCCTGTGTGGATGCGATCGAAAAGGGCGTAAAGCGCGTGCACATTATCAACGGCACGATTCCGCATCCGATCCTTCTGGAAATCTTCACAGATAAAGGTATCGGAACCATGTTTGAAAAAGCAATCGAATCGCCAAAGGAGGCTTAATCTATGGCTAAGCCCAAGATTTATATTGACGGACAGGAAGGCACGACAGGCCTTCGCATCTTTGAGCGTTTTGCCGGACGCAGCGACATCGAGATCCTCTCCATCGATCCGGCTCTGCGCAAGGACGCGGATGAGCGCAAAAAGCTGATCAACGCTTCCGACATCACGTTCCTCTGCCTGCCGGATGCGGCGGCGAAGGAAGCCGTTTCCTTCGTGGAAAACGAGAATGTCCGCATCATCGACGCATCGACCGCGCACCGCGTCAACCCCGACTGGGCCTATGGTTTCCCGGAGCTGTCCGCCGCGCATCGAGCGGCCATTGCGGCCGGCAAGCGCATCGCCAACCCGGGCTGCCACGCAACCGGTTTCGTATCCCTCGTCTATCCGCTCGTCGCCGCGGGCGTCCTGCCCAAGGAAAGCGCCGTCCCCTGCTTCTCGCTGACCGGCTACAGCGGCGGCGGCAAGAAGATGATCGCGCAATACGGCGACGAAAACCGCGACGCCGCGCTCGATTCCCCACGCATTTATGGCCTGACGCACAGCCACAAGCATCTGCCTGAAATGCAGCAGGTCTGCGGCCTTGATCACGCGCCGCTCTTCAGCCCGATCGTTGCGGATTATTATGCCGGCATGCTCGTGTCCGTCCCGCTGATGGCGGAGCAGCTGAAGAATGTTTCCTCCCTTGCGCAGCTTCACGAATGCTACGCCGACGCCTATGCCGGACAGAAGATGGTCAAGGTCATGCCGCTTTCCGCGCAGGCGGACGTGGGCGGTTTCCTCGCCTCCAACGGCTGCGCCGGCTGGGATGGCCTTGAAATCTACGTCACCGGCAACGACGAGCGCATGATGGTCTGTGCCCGGTTTGATAACCTGGGCAAGGGCGCTTCCGGCGCTGCTGTGCAGTCCATGAACATCATGCTCGGCTGCGACGAAGCCACCGGCCTCAACCTCTGATGCCCCCTCTTCACTCCGCCCGCTGCAAAGCGGTCATGGGGTGCAGGGGCAATGTCCCTGCCAGGGGCATGGGGACAGCGTCCCCATATGTTCCCCTTTATCATTATCTACGGAGGTCCCTTTCCTATGAACCTTTCCGATATCAAATCTCTCGACAGCCAGTATTTCCTGCAGGTGTTCGGCGAGCGCGCCCCGGTGTGTTTCGTGCGCGGCGAGGGCGCCACGCTCTACGATCAGGACGGCAAAGCTTACACTGATCTCTTCGCCGGCATCGCAGTGAACTCCCTGGGCTACAACCATCCGGCGGTCACCGATGCAATCATCGCGCAGGCAAAGGCCGGTGTGCTGCATACGTCCAACATCTACTACGTTGAGCCGCAGGCACAGCTGGCCGAGCTGCTTTGCAAGCACACCTTTGCCGACCGCGTTTTCTTCTCCAACTCCGGCGCGGAAGCCAACGAAGGCGCCATGAAGCTCGCCTGCAAGTATTTCTATGCGCAGGGAAGCAAGCGCCATAAGATCATCTCCGCCGATCATTCCTTCCACGGCCGCACGCTGGCAACCGTCGCCGCGACTGGCCATGATTATTATCAGGAGCCGTTCCGCGCGCTGCTGCCCAAGGGCTTTACGCAGGTGCCCTACAACGACCTTGACGCGCTCAAGACCGCCATCGACGATGAAACTGCCGCCATCATGCTTGAACCCATGCAGGGTGAGGGCGGCGTGACCCCGGGCAATGGCGAATACCTCAAGGCAGTGCGTGCGCTGTGCGATGCGCATGGCATTCTGCTGATCTTTGACGAGGTTCAAACCGGCGTATGCCGCACAGGCTCGCTGTACTGCTATCAGCAATACGATGTGATCCCCGACATCATGACCAGCGCCAAGGGCCTTGGCTGCGGCTTCCCGATCGGCGCCGTGCTCGCCAGCGAGAAGGTCGCATCGAAGATTTCCAAGGGAGACCACGGTTCCACCTTCGGCGGCAACACGTTCGCCTGCGCCGTTTCGCTCTCCGCGATGCGCTATATGATCGACAACGATTTTTCCGCCGTCGCAAAGGAAAAGGGCGCGTATCTGATGAACGCGCTCAAGGCGATTGACAGCAGCAAGATCCTCGAGGTTCGCGGCATGGGTATGCTCATTGGCATCCAGCTGCCGGCGGATTTCCCGGCCGGCGCGCTGATGGGCAAGCTGCTTAAGCGCGGCTTCGTCGCCGGCACAGCTTCCGGCAACGTGCTGCGCCTTGCGCCGCCGCTGATCCTCTCCTATGAAGAGATGGACGCCTTCGTTGCCGCGCTCAAGGCTGAGCTTGAATAACCGCATCATAAAAGGGATGACCACTTAGGTCATCCCTTGTTTTTTGGCTTCGTTACATCAGATCGTCCGTCCGCACGCCCTCGCCCATACGCTTGAGCTCGTAGCTGCCATCCGCCTGCTTCTCATAGTCAAATCCATAGCTGCCGCTTTTGCCGTCGCGCTTGAATTCGACAACGCAGATCACGCGCTCATCGCCGCCGTTTTTGGACGCCACGCGCGTGTTGGTGATCTCCGCATCCGGTACGCCCTCGGTGAATGTCTTGGTCGCCATCTCGCGCACGGTGATCACAAAGCCCCAGTCGCCAGCCGTGCTTCCCGCCTTCGGCGTATCCAGCTGGGCGGCCTCAATCTCATCGCCGATCTTGCCCAGCGCTTCCTGCATGGTGCTGCAGCCCGTCAGCGCAAACAGCGCCGCGAACAGCATCATGCACAATATTGCCTTTTTCATGGATCATTCTCCTTAAAACCACGCCTTTTTCAGCGCCTTCAGTCCTTCTTCGATCGCGCATTCATCCATGCCCGCAAATCCGAGCAGCACAACGCGTTCGCTCTCTGCGCCCGTCTGCATCACGCCGTGATCCGCAAGGCGCGTCAGCTTTACGCCGGCATGCGCCGCCAGCGGCACAAGCTCCTGCGCAGGCGTCTTGCCGCCCACATTCAGCAGCGCATAGAGCCCCGCTTCGCATGGCGCAACCTCACCAAGCCCCAGCGTCTGCACCACCCTCTCAAGTGCCAGCAGCCTGCTGCGGTAGATCACGCGCATCCGCGCGACATGCCGTTCCAGATAGCCGCCGCCGATGAATTTACGCAGCGTTTCCTGCTCAAAGCCCGGCACGGTGCACGCCGCATGCAGCGCGCGATAGCGGTCAATGAGCGCATCCGGCAGCGCCATAAAGCTCAGGCGCAGGCCGGGCGCCAGTGTCCGGGCAAATGTATTCATATAGATGACCTGCCCGCCTTGATCCAGCGCACGCAGCGCAGGCACGCTCACGCCAGAAAAGCGGAATTCACTGTCATAATCATCCTCAAGGATATAGCCGCCCGTCTCCGTCGCCCAGCGCAGCAGCGCCGTACGCTGGCTCATGCTCATCTCGCCGCCCAGTGGGAACTGATGCGACGGCGTGACATAGGCAGCGCCCGCGCCGCTGGTATACAGCGCGCGCACGTCGATTGCGCCATCCAGAAGCGGCGTCGGCGCAATGCGCGCACCGCTCGCCACGAGAATCCTGCGCACACGCGAATATCCCGGATCCTCAACAGCAAAGAGCTTGTCCCGCCCCAGCAGAGAGGCCAGCGCCGTCACCAGCACCTCCGTGCCCGCGCCAAGCACAATGCTCTCCGGCGAAACATCGATGCCGCGCAGGCTGTGCATCATGGCCGCAATCTCATGCCTGAGGCCGCTGGACCCCTGCGGATCGCCGGACAGCAGCAGCGCCGTGTTCTGTTCGCTGAGAACCTCGCGCATCAGCCGCGCCCACGTCGCATAGGGGAAGTGCTCCGCGTCCGCCGCGCCGGTGGAAAAGTCCCATCGGACAGGCGTCTGCTGCAGCGGGACCGCTACGCTCCCTCCCGGCAGCGCCTGCGCCACATACATGCCGCTGCGCGGCCTGCTCTCGCAGTATCCCTCGCTGACCAGCCTGCCATATGCCGCCTCAATGGTCGCCGTGCTCACGCGCAGATGCTCGGCAAGCTGCCGCTTGGAGGGCATCCTTGCGCCCGGCGCCATCCGTCCGCCGGCAATCTCATCCCGCAGGGCGAGATAGAGCTGATCGGTCAGCGTCGTTTTGCTTTTGCTGTCCAGTGTGCATGTAAACATGGGTCATCCTCATCCGGGGCTCCGCCCTATTCTTCCACTTCGCAGTGCGCCCACTCGCGCACATGATCCCAGCCAACGTAAAAACCCGCGCCATGGCTGCAGAACACGCTGCCCGCCGGATTCCTTTCGTCCGCCAGCGCGCTGTATCCCATTTCTTCAACAATCGCATCCTGATTCTTGCAGGGCGCATAATGCGAAAAGCGCGAAGCGACGCGGCCGTGCCCGCGCGTCGTTGCGGCAAACTTCTGCGGATAATCCCAGAACGCAGCCGCGGTACACACGCCGCAAAGGCGAATCTCCTCCTCATCGTATTCCGGCGCGTCCATCTCAGCGCCAAGGCGCAGCAGCTCGCCCGTCACGCGGGCCAGCAGATCCTGTGCAAACGCCAGCTCAAAGCGCACCATCGGCTCAAGCAGGATATTCTTCGCATGCATGAGCGCATTGCGGATCGCGCGGTAGGTCGCCTCGCGGAAGTCGCCGCCCTCGGTATGCTTGAGATGCGAACGGCCTGCAATCAGCTCCACGCGGATGTCCGTAATCGGGCTGCCGGTCAAAACGCCCGGATGCGCACGCTCATGCACATGGGAGGAAATCAGCCTGCGCCAATTCATATCGAGCATATTCGCCGGCGTCTGATCCGCAAAGGTGATGCCGCTTCCCGTATCCGCAGGCACAAGGCGCAGCCAGCATTCGGCATAGTGGCGCAGCGGCTCGTAATGGCCAATACCGATGACCGGCGAGGCAATCGTCTCCTTGTAGAGCACCTTCGGCGGCAGGAAGGAAACCTTGTCGCCAAAGCGGCTCTCCAGCACGCTCCCCAGCACCTCAATCTGCACCGCGCCCATGATGCCCACAGAAATCCGCCCGTTCTCCGCGCGGACGGAAAGCAGCGGGTCTTCCTCCTCCATTTCGCGCAGATGGGCCAGCAGCTTCGTCATCTCCAGCCCCTTTTCGGGCTGAACATCCACGCTCATCAGCGGAACGATTTCCTGAGCCTCCTCGCCCGCGCCCGCGCCGATCCGCTCGCCCGGCCGGCAGGTAAGCCCCGCCAGCGCCGCGGTCTGCCCCGCCAAAAGGGCCTGCGCAACGCTCAGCTTCGCGCCCTGCGCGCCCATGATCGCGTTGATCTTTTCATCTCCGCGCATCGTCGCGACTTCCTCTCGCGCGGTCAGCCTGCCTGAAAGCGCCTTGACATAGCAATAGCGCAGCCCGTCCTGCCTGCGCACGCGGTAAACCTTCGCAGAAAACGGCGCGTCAAGCTTCTTTTCATAGTCCGTATCGGCAAGCATGGCAATCGCCTGCTCCAGCTGCGGAACGCCCTCGCCCAGCAGCGCGCTGCCGGTCAGCACAGGGATGAGCTGCATCTCCTTCATCGCGCGGCGCGCACCGGCGATATAGTCGTCCCTTTCCGCTTCCTCCATCAGGTGCAGTTCCATGAGCGTCTCATCGCGCGCGGCCAGCTCCTCGCGCAGCGCCTCCGCCTCCTGCCCCATCAGCACGCAGTCGGAAGAGAGCAATCGCTGCATCTGCGCCATCACGCGCATCACATCTGCACCCTCGCGGTCCGTCTTGTTCAGGAAGATCATCATCGGAATCTTCCTCGCGCGCAGCAGCCTGAAAAGCGTCACGGTGTGGCTCTGTACGCCTTCCGCGCAGGAGACGACCAGCAGCGCCATATCCAGCACCGACAGCGCGCGCTCCATCTCGCCGGAAAAGTCGACATGTCCCGGCGTGTCCATCAGCGTGACATGCACGGTTTCTCCATCCGAGCGGGCGAGATCAAACGATGCCTGCTCGCTGAAAATCGTGATGCCGCGCGCACGCTCGAGCGCATGACCGTCCATGAACGTATCGCCATGATCCACCCGGCCTCCCCGGCGCACGACGCCCGCGCGCAGGAGCAGTTGTTCGCAAAGCGTCGTCTTGCCCGCGTCGACATGCGCGGCAACGCCTAAAGTCAGATACATGTTTCTTCCTCTTGAGTTCCGGCCCCCTGACCCACAGGAGGCGGCTGTTGTGCTTGTTCTTCCTGACGGATGCGCTCAAAGACCGCATCCACCACCTTCTTCTGGTGGCGCGTCAGCTTGCGCGCGTCAAGGTACGCCTTCGCCATCTCCGGGCGCTTTTTCAGCGTCAGGTAGAGCGATTCGGACAGCTGCCAGTCCTGAATGTGCGCGTGGTTGCCGTTGAGCAGCGGTTCGGGGACAGTAAGCCCCTCGAACTCGCGCGGCCTCGTGTACTGCGGGTGCTCGAGCAGGCCGGAGGAAAAGCTCTCCGTCTGCGCGCTCTCCTCGCAGCCCAGCACACCCGGCACCAGCCGCGCCACGCTGTCCACCAGCACCATCGCCCCCAGCTCGCCGCCGGTGAGAATATAGTCGCCGATGGAGATCTCCTCATCGATGCAAAGATCCAGCGCGCGCTGATCCACGCCCTCGTAATGACCGCACAGCAGGATCAGCTCTTCTTCCCCGGCCAGCTCCTCCACCTTCTTCTGCGTCAGCGTTTCGCCGCGCGGGGAAAGGTAGATGCGCCTGCCCTTGAAGTTTTCTCCCTGCACATCGCGGATCGCGTCCACGATCGGCTGGGCAAGCATCACCATGCCTGCGCCGCCGCCGAAGGGCGCGTCGTCCGTATTGTGATGCTTGTTTTTCGAATAATCACGGATGTTGACCTCGCGGATCTCAAGCAGGCCTGCCTTCTCTGCGCGGCCCAGCATACTCAGATGCAGCGGAGCGAACATCTCCGGAAAAATCGTCAGAATGGTAATCTTCACGGCTGGTTCTCCTCCGTTGGCAGCAGCTGCATCCGCTGCGCTTCCATCTCCTCGAGGATGGCGTACATCTTCTCCTCCTGCGTGTCGATCTCCAGGATCTCAATCTCCCGCAGGGTGATGACCTCCTCCTCCGCCTGCCTGCCGTAAAAGTCAATCAGCTTCAGCTTAACGCGCAAGCCGTTGGCCTCCAATACGCGGCCCGTCGCCATGTCGTTGCCAATGATGATGCTGACGATCTCATTTCGCGCCTTGCATTCCAGCAGCACGCTCAAAAGCAGATCCGTATCCTCTGCCGGATAATCGGTAAAGAACGGGCGGTGGTGCTGCTTATGATGCGCCAGCAGCATCGCAAGACGCTGCTCGTATTCCTCTCCGGAGAGGATCTGGATCACGTCGCTGTTGCGGCGCACACGCCAGCCGTCAATCTGTCCCCACGGCGTGAGGTCGCACATGAGCACATGCTTGCTGTCCACCGCCTCCACAAAGCCGGCGCAGAAGCCGTCCGGATCACCCGGGTCGGTATAGATCGACGCCAGCGCGCCCTGCGCAGCCAGAATGCGCAGCAGGTATGTCATATATCCGTTGGGTATAGCCATCGCTTAATATCTCCTCTTGGGCAGGTAGAATCGCCTGTTTCCCCAAATATCCACAATCATGATACACGGTTCGCCCGCACAGACGGGCATCTCCATCGTCGAGCAGAGCGCAGGCGTGCCGACCGTACGCACGCTGGCCACGCAGGAACGATACATATCGCCCTGAACAAAGCCTGCGGACCACTGATCCACCGCATCAAGTCCGGTGATCCCTGCCTCCCGCGCCTCCACGCTGTCGTAATTCATCAGATGCACGGTATAGGACGTGATGGCCGGGAATACCTCCGCCTCCACAAAGCAGTCGTCCTCGCCGCAGGGCGCCTCCACATCGTAGCATACGCCCATCGGCCGTCCGTTCGTCGTCTGGCTCAGGCGCTTACCCGCCACGGCAATCGCCAGCGGGCTCTGATCCACGCACAGGAAACGCCGCCCGAGGTTCGCCGCCGCGACAGCCGTCGTGCCGCTGCCGGAAAACAGATCGCAGACCAGATCACCCTCCTGCGTCGAGCAGCTGATGATGCGCTCCAGCAGACGGACGGGCTTCTGCGTGTCGTAGCCGGTGCGCTGCGGATCCTTCTGCTGCAGGTGGCTCACATCGTCCCAGACGTCGCCGGGATAGGCCGGCTCGTCGTCATAATAGCGGTATTCCTTGCCGGCGGAGATGATCGAGCGGTATACGCGCCCATCCTCATCCACGCTGCGCTTCATGTGGTTGCTGCGCGCCTCGCTGCGCGCAATCGGTACCGCCTTAATATTAAAGTAATACGAACGGGATTTTGCATAGAACAGAATCACGTCGTGCTTGCGCGGGAAATATGTCCGCGCGCGCCCGCCGGACTGATACGACCAGATGATCTCGTTGAGGAAGTTGCTCTCTCCGAACACCTCGTCCATCAGCAGACGCATGTGCGCGTGCATCCGGCAGTCAATGTGCAGGAAGATGGTTCCTTCCTTCTTGAGCAGATCGCGCGCCAGCGTCAGCGTTTCGCGCATCATGGACAGATACGCATCCCGATCCGGCCAGCGGTCGTCATACGCGGGCAGGGACATCGACGGCGCACCCGTCCTGTATCCCTTCTCGCCGATACGCACCTTCATCTCAAAGCGCTTGCCGGTGTTGAACGGCGGATCCAGATACACAGTCTGCACGCTGCCGGCATAGCGCGCAAGCAGCTCCTCCCTGCACGCAGGCAGCGTCGCCTGCATCAGCGTGCCCATGCTCTCCCTGCCCAGATGGCGCTCAGCGGCGCAGCGGATATAAGTCGCACACATCCCGATCGACCGTCCTTCTCTTTTGAATATGTAAGGTAAGGCAATATAATGCTACAGTATATATTATACTGTTTTTTGCGCGCTTTTCAAGCCCGCGACATCGTTTCTAAAGATGCAAAGCAAAGACAGCCGTGCCGTATTAAAATGGCCGGCTGTCTTTATATCATCAGATACACAGCGTACCGGCAGACGGGAGGCGCATTGACAAGTGAATCCTGCGCTGATATGATAAAGTCAGAATTCAGTCATTGCAGGAGGAATACCCATGCATACGCCCGACGCCGTGCTTGCAGCACGCGAGCTTTTATGTAATCTGACCCCGCTGAAAACCGACTGCGGCCGTCTGTGCGCCGGCGCCTGCTGTCAGGGCGACGAGGAAACCGGTATGCTCCTCTTCCCCGGCGAGGATGCGCTCTACAGCGCATGTACCTTTGCACGCGTGATCCCGGCGGACTTTTCCCTCGGCGGCACAAAGGCGCAGCTCTTTGTCTGCTCCGGCACATGCGAAAGAGAAAACAGGCCGCTTGCCTGCCGCCTGTTCCCGCTGTTTCTGAAATTCAAGGAGGATGGCAGCACGAAGCTGCGCATGGATGTACGCGCAAAAGCCGTCTGTCCGCTGACAGATTACGGCATCCGGGCGCTTGATTCCGAGTTTAAACAGGCCGCACGAAAAGCCTATGATCTGCTGCTTGAGGATGAGACCTGCGCCGCGTACCTGCGCGAATTGGACGAGGCCTTTTCTTTGTAAATATATCGCCGCTTAACCCATACAGCAAAGCAGCGCCTCCGGTTTCCCGGAGGCGCTGTGCGTATGTTGGAGGGAAAATTACTCAGCCTTCGGAGCCGGCTCATACCAGGCGGCGTCAGCAGCGTAGGTGCCGGCGGTCACCGGGTTGCCCTGATAGTACAGGGTGCCGTCTTCGCCGCGGGTGTAGTTGACAAAGAAGTCATACCACAGACGCTCGGCGTTCTCAGGCATGTAGATGTGAGAGGTGCGGCCGATGACGGTGAACTTGGTCATCGGAACGCCAGACTCATCAGTGAAGGTCATGGTCTTCCACTGGCCGTCGTACTGCTCGCTCGCGGCAACGCGGGCCTCGTCGATGCCGTTCTGCGCGTTGATCACCTGAAGCTGAGCGACAGAGCTGCCGCCCTCAACCAGAGAGGCCATGGAGGTCTCGAACTCGCCGCACATCAGCCAGGTCGGGATGTTCGCGGTGGAGGTGAAGGCGCCCTGGCCGAAACCAGCGATCGGGCCGATGGCCGCGAAGCGCTCCGCGTTCTCAGCCGCGAGGCTCAGGGTCATCATGGAGCCGTTGGAGTGGCCGGTGATGTAAACGCGGGTCTTGTCGACGTTGTAAGCAGCCTCGGTCATGTCGAGGATGGTGTTCAGGCACTTGACGTCGGTCAGGGCGTCCAGCTCCGGAACCAGCTGCTTGAACGCAGCGCCCATCCACATGGCGCACGGCACGTTGCCCATCATGGCGATGTCACGGACATAGCCCTGCGGGAAGAGGACGATGAAGCCTTCCTTCTCGGCGATCTCCCACCAGCGGGACTCTTCAACCATGGACTCCATGGAAGCGGTGTAGCCGTGGATGGACATCACGACCGGCACAGCCTTGCTGCCGTCGTAAGAGGAGGGAACGTAGGTGATCCAGCGGCGCGGTTCGCCGTTGATCACTTCCTCGTTGAAGATGAAGTTCGCGCCGGACATGTCGGTGGTGTACTCAACGCGGCCGCCGTCGGCCATGCCCATGAAGCGGTTGAACGCGCCGGCAAACTCAGCATACACTTCGGCAACGGTCTTCTCTTCCTTGGTGTCCTTAACCACGATTTCTCCGTTCTTGCAGGCAGCAGCGGTCGCGGTGAAGTATTCCTTGGCGTTCGGGGCGTCGGTGTTCAGGAACCAAACCGGGCAGCCGACGGTCTCAGCCAGAACGTTCATCTCCGCAGAGAAGAGGTTGTCGTTGGCCGGGAACGGCAGGACAGTCTGCTTCGCGATGGTCGCCAGGGACTCAGCCGGAACGTCCTTCGCATCGATCGCAGTGATGGAGGCGAAGTCGGTGACGTACTCCGCGCCGAAGAGCAGGGCCGCAGCGCCGCCCTCGCCGTAGCCGACGAGAGAAGTGTGGGTCTTGTCCATGGAGAACGGCGCGTCGAGCTTCACGCTCTTGGAACGCATGGTGAAGTAGAGCTGGTTGAGGATTTCGCCGTCGTCCGCGCCCTGCAGATCGAGATTCCAGGTGCCGTCGGCCGGCGCGAGGAACACAACCGCGATCTTCTTTTCGTCGGCCAGCGCCTTCCACTGCTCGCCGATCTCGGTGTCAGCAAAGGCCTCGGCGGTGGTGTTGTCCGGGGTCAGGACGATGGTCGCCTGCGCCCACGGGGTCAGGCCGTCCGGCAGGTAGTAGGTCGCCAGGCCAGTATCCTCACCGACGGCGATAGCGACGTTGTTGAACTCGCCCTTCATCACGCCGACGTACGGATTCTCCGGGTCGTAGGTGTACTCGGCAGCCAGCGCGCAGGAGGCCATCATGACCAGCGCAAGCATCAGCGCCACGAATACGTTCTTCTTCACGGGAGATCATCCTTTCTCAAAAAATATAGAGTATAGGGGTTAAGAAAATTATACCACATACACCGTTATATGGACAACTGTAAAAACTCCAAAGCACAAAAAATGTGCAGGCCGCACAAGGCAGCCTGCACAAGATGCAAAACAAGAGGGGGAACCAGATTACTTAACCTGCGCCAGAGCAGCCTTGACGGCCTCCTTGATGGCATTGGAAGTAACGGTCGCGGTGGCAACCGCATCGACAGCGTCAACGTCCGCCGCGGTCTTGCAGCCGATCAGCTTCGCCGGAACAGCGTCAACTGCGAGCGTGCCGATACCCGGGGTTTCGAAATGCTCAATCACCTCAACGTTAGAGATGGTGTCGCCAGCCATGGTCACGCGAACGGCAACGTCAGCCATCAGGCCCTTGCCCACGCCAACATACTGGTTCTCGCCAGCCTCGTAGGTCTTGGCAGCGTTCGCATCGGTATCCATGCCCAGCGTCAGCGGGGTGGACTCCACCTTCGCAGCAGCAGCATATGCCGGCAGCGCTTCCTTCGCAGCAGCGGCGTTCTTGCCCGCGATCTCGCCGAAGATCAGGCACTCGGCCACGTTGGTGCCGCCCTGATACATGCAGGCCGTGATGCCGCCCATTTCACCCGCGGAGTACAGATGCGGAATCGGATTGCCGTCAAGATCAAGGATCTCGGCATTCACATTGCGCTTCGGGCCGCCCTGGGTGTTCAGGATGCCGTTGTACATAAAGACAGCATAGTACTTCTTGCCGTCGAACGGACGCATGAACTGCGCCTCACGATGATGCGCATAGTCAACGCCGGTCGTGGCAAAGTTGTTGTAATTCTCAATGGTCGCCTTGAGCGCTTCCGGCTTGCAGCCCGTGCCCTCGGCCATGGCCTCGATGGTGTCAAACGCCATCACGGTATCCTTATGGGTATCCGGGATCAGGCCAGCCTCGTCAATCAGCGCCTTCTGGGTCTCGTCAAAGATCAGCCACATCTTCTCCGGGAACTGCGGGTTCTCCCAGATGCCGTTCTCATACATATGGCCATGACGGACAACTTCGGACTCGTTGAGGAAGCGGTAGCCGTCGGTGCCCACCAGGATAGACGCGCCGGTGTTGATCGCATCCTGCGTAAGGGTGGAAACCATCGCGCAGGGCGTGCCGATCTCCGTCGGGAACACAGCGCCGCCCAGGCCGAACAGGCCTTCGTACGCCTTCATATGCCACAGCTGCGCGCCGACCTTCTGGCACATCTTGATGCCGTCGCCGGTGTTGTACTGGCCGCCCGCCGCGCTGTAGTTGATGATGTTGAGGTACTGCTGGACCATGTCCTTGTCCGCCTCGAAGCCGCCGGTCGCCACGACGACGCCGTTGAGCGCGCGCACGAGGCGCTCCTCGCCCTTGCGGTTCACCTTCACGCCAATGATGGTCTTGGTGGTCGGCTCCTGAATGAGCTCGATCGCCGGGGACTCATACCAGAAGTCCACCTTATCGGCATAGGTCATCATGGTGTTCTTCACAGCGTCGTACAGGATGGTGCCGCCGCTGAACTTGGTCGCAATCAGCGCAACCTTATCGCTGCCGGGCATTTCCGGATATTCCGGGCTCATTTCGCACATCACCGGAATCACGGTAGAATCCAGGAACGCGCTGTCATCGCCGCCGTAGAACTTGTTCTGAACGGTCTTCCACATGCCGGTCACGCCGTTGACGATCACGTCAAGCATATCTTCCGGCACATCGCGGCCGCCGGCCAGCGCCTTGTAGTACGTTTTGGTCGCTTCATAGTCCTCGTTGCCGTAGGCGAAGAACTGACCGCAGACCTTGGAGTTGCCGCCGGAGAGCGCTTCGCTCATCTTCTCGCAGATCACGACGGAAGCACCGGCGTCCGCAGCGGCCATCGCGGCGTTCATGCCGGCGAAGCCCATGCCCAGAACGACGACGTCATACTGCGCATCCCACTTGATGGTATCCGCATAGGTGTAGGCCTCTTCCGCAGAAGCGATGGTCGCTCCGCCCATGGCAGCCAGAGCGCCCATGGCCACGCCGCCCTTGAGGAAGCTGCGACGAGAAATGTTCTTCATACTGAATCATCCTTTCTTCCATCTCGCCCATATCGGGCATTTCTGATACAATCATATCACATCCGCACAAAACAGAGCAACCCACAATATATCAATACCACAAAAAGTTCACAATTCCAGCCCGTAAGATTGCTTCAGCGTCAGCAGAATGAACATCATAAAACGCATCCGGCATGAATCACTACCGGATGCGTTTCATTTATGCTTTTTACGTTTTTCTTCTCTTTCTGCCGGCCAGCATGCGGAAGAGCACAGACGTCACCGCTGCGCCCACGGCAATTGCCGCAACGATCTGCACCGCCTCCAGCCCGTAGGACGCAAACGCCGCGCCGTTGTGCTCAACGATGGCAAGCATCGCACAGTAGAACGTATATCCTGGGACGAGGGGCACCAGCGCAGTCAGCAGGAAGATGGTAGAGGGCATGCGCATCACGCGCGCAGCCATCTCGCAGATCATGGTCACAATGACCGTTGCAAGAAAGTAACTGAAAACCACACCCTGCCCAAGCAGGTTGATCATGATTTCGTAGATCACATAGCCGAGCAAACCCGTCAGCGATGCAGGCAGCACGGTATTCATCGGGGCGTTGAGCAGGATGGCATATCCCAGCGTACCGCCAAACGCGCCTACGGAATGCAGCAGAATCTGCTGAAGCACGGATCCATTCACAGCGGCATTCCTCCCAGCATCACAACGACCTTCAGCCCGACAAACACGCCCAGCGCCACGCACCCAGCCAGCAGCAGCGCCTCCACCGCACGCGCAATCCCGGAAATCAGATCGCCGTACATGGTATCCCGCACGGCGGTGGTCATCAGAAGGCCCGTCAGCATGGGCATGATGCCGCCAATGATCGCCGCATTTACATCCCCATAGGCGATCACATTCGACGTTGCCCGACACAGCAGTGCCGTCATGAAGCCGCCGCAGAAGTTGAACAGCAGCGTACCCATAGCCATATGCGCAAAGAACGGCTGAATCAACTGCGCGAGCATGCCCACCACAAGCGCAACCAGCAAGGAACCAAACGTACCGCCAAAGAGCAGGCTGAAGGAAGCCGCGGAAACGCCATACGCGAGGATGAGCATCAACTGGGAGAAGCCCGGATCAGCAGCGATGGCATCAAGCGCCCGCTCCGCCTCGTCGGGCGTCAGCTCGCCGCGCTCAACACGGCGCGAAACATCGTTGACGCCGGCCAGGCGCGAGGAATTCGTACCGCGATGCGTGATGCGGCGGATGCGCGAGCGTCCATCCACGTTGACAAAAATCGATGTAGGAAATGCGACGACGTTGACGTCATCAAGGCCCAGGCCAATCGCCATGCGCATGGCCGTCTCCTCGACGCGATAGGTCTCGCCGCCGTTTTCCAGCATCATCTGCGCAGCCATACAAATCAGGCGGATCTTCTGATCCGCATGCGACTGCGCCGGATGCTCATGAAGGATTTGCATATGCGTATTCTCCTGCTCCAACAAAACATTAGGAATGCGGCATGATTATATCGGCTTTGCTCCGGGTTGTCAACAAAAGAATCCTCTCTTCATTTACAGATTCACCTGCTGCATGATTCCCTTTCTGTCGCCGACATACAGCACATCCCCCGCCACGGACATCGTTTCAAACTGTCCGTAGAGGATCGTCGTCAGGTTTTCGCCATTGATGTCGCAAACCATTACGCCCTTATCCGTCAGCTGGATCACCTTCCGGCCATATACGCCCATCACCGCCGCACCATCGTTTCGGATTGTGGCGCTCATGCCGCCCGATACGCGGATAATCCTGCCGCCGCTGCGCACCAGAAGCGCATCGCCGCACATCGCAGCCTGATCTGCTGCACCGGTGTAAAGCGTCTCTCTTCTGCCCGTCTCAATGCCAAAGGAGACCACGCCTTCCTGCGTCACGCAGAGCAGCGCATTCTTCTGCACATCCAGCGCAAAATCCGCCACGCCCTCCATCAGTGCGCTCTCCTCGCCGGAGAGCGTTCTTTCCTTCAGCGCGCCGTTCGCATCGAGCACATACATCACGCCGTCATGCAGCGCAAAGCGCAGCACAATCCCCGCACGCAGCAAAACCTGACGGCCTGTCCCATCTGCGTTCATGCGGATGATACAGTCCTCCCCGCCGTCGCTGGCGGCATAATACAGTCTGCCGTTGGTCAGGTGCAAAAAGCGCGGCACATCCTCGCTGAGCACCGTGGCCTGCGCGCCGTTATACGGCCTGCGCGTAAGCACGCCGCCCCGCGATGCATCCGCATGGTAGAGGCTGTCCCTGTCCGCCGCGGCAATTCCGCCGCCGCCGATAGAAATCTGATAAGCGCCGTTTACCCGGTATTCTGCGCTCTGTCGCTGGGTATTGTCCCCCGTCATGCGCGCCACCTGCGCCGTCACCGCGCTGGAAGCATACAGCTGAGACTGCGTTGCGCTGCCCGCCGCGCCGTCCGAGGAAAGGCCGTTGGCCTGCTGAAAACGCCGGATCGCCTGCTGTGTGTTCTCGTCATATACGCCGCTGACAAAAGAGGCGGACAGGTAGCCCAGCTCAGCCAACCGGCTTTGCACCTGACGTACCTGTTCGCCCGTCATGCCCGCCGTGAGCACCTCGGACACCACCGTGTCCGAGGAACCCACAATGCGCTCTCCGGCGCGCTCGCCATCGGCGCCCAGCGCGTCGTCAGAATAAATCAGTTTGAGGCTCTGCGGCCCGGCCGCACCGTCAACCTTCAGGTCGTTCATTCTCTGGAAGGCCTTCGTTGCATCGACCGTCGGCTGGTTGAACTTGCCGGTAATATACTTCTCCTCCAGATAACCCAGCTCAGCAAGACGCGCCTGATACTGATATACGTCGTCTCCCTCGCTCTCCCACTGGATGACGATATCCGTATTCGGCCTGGGCGTCGCCGTCGCAGAGGGCGACGCGGCGTTTCCGCCGCCGAAGTATTCTCCATAGCTCACCGCCGAACCACCATACAGGATGGACAGCGTTCCCTTGCCCGCGATGCCGTCCGCTGTCAGGCCGTTCGCCTCCTGGAAGAGCTTGACAGCGCGCTCTGTGCCGGAGCCAAACTGGCCGTCCGGCTGGGCGCTGAGATAACCAAGGCTCATCAGGTACTGCTGGAGCACCATGACCTCCCCATTCTCGTCCCCCCGGCGCAGCGTGGAGAGCGTCTGCGTCTGCGGCAGCTGCACATCATCCTGCGTGCCGCCCGCCGGAACGGCCTTGCCGCCCATGAGTACGCTCTGCGTGCCCTTGCCCGCAATGCCGTCGGCTGCCAGGCCGTTCGCCATCTGGAACTGCATGACCGCCATCGTCGTCTCTTCGGTAAATCTGCCGTCGATGCGCCCGGTATAATAGCCCAGTTCAAAGAGATAGGCCTGCAGGATATAGACATTTTCGCCTGTGTCGCCCTCGCGCAGCGTCACCACGCCGCCCGGCGCGGGCGACGGCGTCACGCGCGTGGCCGCCTTGCAGCTGCCCGAGAGCTTTTTGAGCGTCGCCGTTCCCGCTGTGCCATCCGCCTTAATGCCGTTATTCTTCTGGAAATCCATCACAGCCTGCTGGGTCTCCATGCCGAATACGCCGTCCGCCACGCCCGTCAGGTAGCGCAGCTCGATCAGCCGCTGCTGCAGGGCGTAGACGTCGTTGCCGGTCATCCCCAGACTCAGGCTGCGCGTCTGTTCAGGATTGGCTGTGGCAACAGGGTTGTTGGCGTAGCGCGCGCTGGAAGAATACAGCTTCGCCTGCGTCTGCGCGCCCGCCTGCCCGTCGCCGGAAAGGCCGTTGCTGCGCTGGAAGGCTTTTACGGCATCCTCCGTCGCGTCGCTGTAGATGCCATCTACGCCGCCGGCGTAATACCCCAGCTCCGCCAGCCGCCCCTGCAGCTTGCGCACCTCAAGGCCGACCGTTCCCCGCTTGAGCAGCAAGTAGCTTTCCTGCGTCTGCGCGCTTTCCACCGTCACATACTTGGGCAGCGCCGCGCCGGAATACAGCGTATCCTGCGTCTGCCTGCCGGCGATACCGTCCGCCGTCAGACCATGGCGATTCTGGAATTCCGTAACAGCCGCCACCGTATCGGCGGCGTATTTACCATCGATTGAGCCGCTGTAATAGCCCAGCTCCATCAGCCGCGCCTGCAGATCGCTCACGTCGCTGCCGGTGGAGCCCATGCGCAGCACGGGATAGCCCGCGTTGTAATCCTCGGTGGAGGTTGCCCAGCTCTGCGCGTCCGGCGCAGCGGTCGCCGCGCGGCGCGGCGTCGCTGTCGGCAGGCTGTCCTGCGTCCAGTCCTCCCATGTGCTCTGGTCGCTTGACTGCCACGTGTCCGGTGTCGGCGTCGGCGTAGCCAGCGGAACAGGCGTGGGCGCCTTTGTTGCCAGCGGCTGCACAGTGCCAAAGGGCAGCGCATTCTCATTGATCACCAGCGGATCAAGCGTCGGATCCGGCTGGATCATGCATCCACTCAAAAGAAACAGCATTGCGGTCACCATGCCCGCTATCGCCATTCTCTTCATGCCGTTTCCTCCTTTTTTCATATCCATTCTCCCTTATCTGCCCATGAGGATCGCATCCACCTCATCGAGGGTGCGGATCTCATAGGCGACGGGCAGGCCCTTTTTGTTTTCCATACCCTTGGGATTATACCAGCAGGCGTCCACCTGCGCATTCGCAGCCGCCGCAATGTCGCTGGAAAGCGAATCGCCCAGCATCAGCGCACGGGTTTTATCGTGCACGCCGGCCATCTCCATACCCATATACAGCATCTTCGGATCGGGCTTTGCCGCGCCGACCTCCTCAGAGATCACCATGCCGCGGATATAATGCCGTACCTCGCTGCCGTCCATTCTGCCATGCTGAATGCGCGAAATGCCGTTGGTCACGATGATCACCGGCACCATTTCGCTCCAGCGCTTCACCGCCTCAATCGCGCCCTCGATCGGCACGCTCTGGCGGCCCAGCTGCTCGGCATACTCCGCCGCCATCACCTGCGCATTCAGATCCTGCCTGCCAATTTTCTCAAGGAACTGCTCAAACCGGCGCACGCGCAGCTCCTTCTGCGTGATGCCTCCCTGCTCCAGCAGCTTCCACAGCGCCTGGTTGATCACAGAATATGTCTCAAGCAGCTCAGGCGTTCCTTCAAATCCCATATGCGCACAGGCCGCCGCAAAGGCGTTTTCCTCTGCCTTTTCAAAATCAAAAATCGTGTTGTCCGCGTCGCACAGCAAAACGTCGTAACGGGTATTCATCTTCATTCTCCTTCGTTGTGGCAGGCGCAAAGGGCCCACAAATACAGATTATATTGTATCACAGATACCTATCCATGAAAAGACGAAAACGCGCCGGGAAAACTTCCCGGCGCGAGGCACTGATTTTGTTAGGATTCTTCTCCCGGCATATCGCTCCTGCCGCCGGAAACAAAATCGATGTTCTCATAGCGGTCCGGATCGTCAATCAGCGCAGACAGACCATGCGCCACGCACAGCGCCGGCTCATCGGCAAGCACGGTATTGATCCTCAGCTGGTTGGAGATGACCTCCGCAAGCCCGAAGAGCTGCGCGCCGCCGCCGCTGAGCATGATGCCCTCGTCGAAAATATCGCTCGCCAACTCGGGCGGGGTGCGCTCGATGATCCTGTGCAGCGCGCTGATGAGCTCGCGCAGCGGCTCGTCAAGCGCCTCGATCAACTCCTCGGAGCTGACCGTCACCGCGCGCGGCAGGCCCGAAACCAGACTGCGCCCACAGGCGTCCATCGTCAGCTTCGCGCCGCGCATCTGAGCAGAGCCGATGTTGATCTTGAGCTCCTCCGCCGTGCGCGCGCCGATGAGCAGGTTATGCTTCTTGCGCAGGTAATCGATGATCGCCTCGTCAAACTTATCGCCGCCGATGTCCAGAATGTCCCAGACGATCTGATGGCCGAAGGAAAAGACCGACACATTCGTCCTTCCGCCGCCGATATCGATGTTCATGCGGCCGTACGGCTGGTCAATACGAAGACCGGCGCCAATGGATGAGGCGACATTCTCATCCACAGGCACGACGCTGCGAACGCCGGCATCCACCAGCACATCCACCAGCGTCTGCCGCTCGCTCGGGGCCATGCCGCCGGGCAGCGCAAGCAGAATGCGCGGGCGGAATGCCGCGCGCTTGCCCACGATCTTGCGCATGAAATAGCGCAGCATCTTGCTGACCAGATCAAAGCTGCGGATACGGCCATCCCGAAGCGGGCGCTCAACCACGATGCCGGCCGGCGTGCGGCCATACATCCTGCGCGCCTCCTCGCCGACGGCGACGACGTCGCGCGTCTGCCGGTCATACGCCACATACGCCGGCTCGCTGAGCACAACGCCCTTGCCCTGCACGACGATGTGCAGCATGGACGTACCCAGATCCAATCCCAGTTCATCTACGCCAAACATTGGTTTCCTCCAAGAAATGATGTCAGTTCAATCCGTTCTGCCTGTGCGCGTATCTTCTTCGCGTGGCCTCGCCGCCGCGCAGATGCCGCTCCGCCTTGTTGCGGGCGAACACCGCCGCAACCTCCTTAAAAAGCGATGGGGACAACTCCGGCAGGCGCGACTCCATGTCCTTATGTACAGTCGACTTGGATACCCCAAGCAGGCGGGCAGTCTGGCGCACAGTCGCCCCGGTCCCTGCGATGATCTCTGCCTCGCGTATCACCCTGCTGCTGATCGTCCGATCCACGCGCATCCCCCCAGACAGTCTCGTCAGTCCGGGCTATCCTATGCGGGGATGCAGAAAAGGTGTCCTCCCAAAGGCGGGATATTCCATCAATCGGGCGTCCTATGTCCGCCCGTTCAGCTGTCAAAATACGAAAGTGCAATCTCCTCGTCGCCGCCGTAGAGCACGCGCATCAGCGCAAGGCCTTTGGCAGGCGCTGTCTGGCCGAGTTTCAGGCGATCCCCGGTCTCAATCGCGCTTGCAATCGCGCCGGGTTCGCGTTTGCCCGTGCCGACCTCCATCAGCGTACCCGCGATGATGCGCACCATATTGTAAAGAAAGCCGTCGCCGAGGATCATCAGCTCCACCTCGTCGCCCGTTCGCCTGACCTGCACGCGGTAAATCGTGCGCACGGTGCTCTTCGCCACCGAGCCGCTGGCTGCAAACGCAGCAAAGTCATGCGTGCCGATGAGCGCCTGCGCCTCCTCGTGCATGCGCTTTTCGTCAAGCATCAGCGGCACATGCGCCGCATACTGCCTGCCGACCGCGCAATCGTGGCGGCTGTTGTAAAACCGATAGCGGTATACCTTGCCCGCCGCGCCGTAGCGCGCGTGAAACCCCTCCGGCGCGGAGCCGCTCTCTCGGATACGGACGTCCTCCGGCAGCATCGTATTGAGCGCAAAGGCGATCTTCTCCGCCGGGATGCGCGTCGCGCTGTCAAAATGCGCGCAAAGACCCATGGCATGTACGCCCGCGTCCGTCCGGCTTGAGCCGGTCACAGCGACGCATTCCCCCGTCAGGCGGGAGAGCGCTTCCTCCAGCGTCTGCTGGACGCTTGGGCCGTTTTGCTGGCGCTGCCAGCCGCAGTACTTGGTGCCGTCATACTCTACAATCAGATAATAGCGCCGCATCCCCTCGGGCGGATGATCCGCTGGGCTTGGGCGGTGCTTGGCGCGCAGCTCCAGCTTATCCAAGGAGCTTTCCCTCCACAACGATCAACGCGATAAAGCCGGCCATCGCCAGCGCGCCGAACAGGTCGAGCTTCGTATACTTGAGTTCGCGCAGGCGGGTACGGTGATCGCCGCCGCGATAGCAGCGTGCCTCCATCGCCATCGCCAGATCATTCGCCCTGCGGAACGCGCTGACAAACAGCGGCACCAGCAGCGGAATCATCGCCTTTGCGCGGGCGATCAGGTTGCCGGATTCGAAATCCGCGCCGCGCGCCATCTGCGCCTTCTGAATTTTGTCCGTCTCCTCCAGCAGCGTGGGGATAAAGCGCAGCGCGATGGTCATCATCATCGCCAGCTCATGCGCCGGGAAGTGGAACTTCTGCAGCGGACGCATCAGGCGCTCAAGGCCATCTGTCAGCTGCACCGGGCTGGTGGTCAGCGTGAGCACAGAGGTGCCCATCACCAGGAACACAAGGCGCAGCGCAAAGTAGATCGCGTTTTCAAGCGCTTCCTTCGTCAGCCGCCAGAAGCCCAGATCAAAAAGCACCGTCTCGCCCTGCACAAAAAACAGATTGAGCACAAAGGTGAAGATGATGATAAAGCGCAGGGGCTTGACGCCCTTGAGCAGATAATCAAACTTGATACCGGAAATGCGCACCACCAGATAGAGGAAGGCGAGCGCAAGCAGGTAGCCCGGCAGATTGGAGATGAAGAATACGCCCACGATATAGATGATCGTCAGGATCAGCTTCATGCGTGGGTCCATGCGGTGAATCGCAGAATCTCCCGGGAAATACTGGCCCAGCGTGATATCCTTAAGCATGCTGCGCCTCCTTCCCGGCGATCTTCATGATCTCCGCCATGATCTCTTCCGTGCGGTAAAGGCCCTCCGGGATGTCATATCCCTTTTCGCGCAGCTTCTGGGCGAGCATGACTGCCTGCGGCACATCAAGCCCCATGCCGCGCAGTTCCTCCCCGCAGGAGAACACATCGCGCGGCGCGCCGTCCATCACGACCTCGCCGTGGTTCATCACGATCACGCGCTCCGCCAGGGAGGCCACATCGTCCATCGAATGGCTGACCATCACGATGGTTGTGCCCGCCTCCTTGTGCAGATTCCGGATCAGGGAGAGGATCTCCTCGCGGCCGCGCGGATCCAGACCCGCGCACGGCTCGTCGAGCACCAGCACCTGCGGCTCCATCGCCAGCACGCCGGCAATTGCCACGCGGCGCATCTGTCCGCCGGAAAGCTCGAACACCGAACGCTCGTGCAGCTCGTCATAATCAAGCGCGACACGGCGCATCGCGTCCTTCACACGGCGGGCGATCTCGTTTTCGTCAAGGCCCAGATTCTTCGGGCCGAAGGCGATGTCCTTTTCAACCGTCTCCTCAAAGAGCTGGTTTTCCGGATACTGGAAGACGAGGCCCACGCGCCGGCGCACAGCGCGGCGGTCGGTCGCCTTGTCCGCAAGGTCCAGTCCATCGACCAGAATGCGGCCGGAGCTGGGCATGAGCAGACCGTTAAGATGCTGCACCAGCGTCGACTTTCCGCTGCCCGTGTGACCAATCAGGCCGATAAACTCGCCGTCGCCGATGGTCAGGTTGATATCGCTAAGCGCCTTGGTCTCATACGGTCCGCCGGACATGTATACATAATTCAGTTGCTCGATGACAATCGACATACTTCCTCCACCATCTCATCCACTGTGAGCACATCTGCGCGCACATTCACGCCGTTTTTGCGCAGCATGTACGCCAGATCGGTCATCGGCGGAACATCAAGCCCCAGTTCACGAACACGCTGCACCTGCGTGAAAACCTCGCGCGGGGTGCCGCTCATGGCGATCTTTCCCCCGTCCATCACGATCACATAGTCCGCCGTAGCCGCTTCAGCCATATAGTGCGTGATGATCACGACGGAAATGCCCTCCTCCTTGTTGAGGCGGTGAACGGTGTTCATCACTTCCTGCCGGCCGCTCGGGTCAAGCATTGCGGTCGATTCATCCAGGATAATCACGTCCGGCTTCATCGCCAGCACGCCGGCAATCGCCACGCGCTGCTTCTGGCCGCCGGAGAGCATGTGCGGCGCCTTCTTGGCGTATTTGGTCATGTTCACAGCCTTGAGCGCTTCGTCGATGCGCACGCGGATCTCTTTCGGCTCTACGCCGTTGTTTTCAAGGCCGAACGCTACGTCCTCCTCGACAACGGTCGCCACAATCTGGTTATCCGGGTTCTGGAAAACCATGCCCGCATGCTGGCGGATATCAAAGACGAGATCATCGTCCCGGGTATCCAGCCCGCAGACCCAGACCGTGCCGGCGCTGGGGACATACAGCGCATTGAAGAGCTTGGCCAGCGTCGATTTGCCGCTGCCGTTATGTCCCAGAATCGCCAGAAATTCGCCCTTCTTGACGCGCATGGTTACGCCGTCCACGGCGTTTTTCGCCGCCTCCGGATACGTGTATGTCAGACTGCTGGCGATGATCCTGTTTTCATCTTGTTTGTTCTGCATGGATGCCTCCTGAATGGTGCGGTCAGTTGAAATTGACGACCTCTTCCTCCGGCTCCTCGGCCGGCTCAAGGCCCGTCACATACAGCACCGGCCCCACGCCCTTGTACTGCTTGCGCTCCTCCGCCTGCACGCGCGCGGTAACCATCTGCCAGCTCTTCGACTGCGGCATCGGCAGGCCGTTCACCTTAGCGATGAAGCCGATAAAGCGGATGTCGTCCGCGCAGCAGACCATGCCCATACGGCCCGGAACGAACTCGTCGCGCGCAATATTGCGGCCCTTATAAATATAGCCCTTGAAGCGGACGGTCTTTCCGTCATACAGTTCCGGATTCTCGCTCGCATCGAGGTAGAAGATGCCGAATTCGTGATCCTTGATCTCGATGATCGGCGCGTCCATATCGTAGGGCGGGGGCATGCCCGCGCCGTAATCCTCGCTGGTGCCGTCGTCGTTTTCAAAGTAGAGCGACGCCTGCGGGTTCATGGAGCGCACATTGCGGTCGCGGATCAGCTGGCGGGTTTCCTCCGTCGCGCGATTAAAGACGACCATGTCCGCATCGGTGATGTGCTGCAGCATGCGCTGGCCCATGTTCTTGGCATACAGCTCAAACGTCTCCGCGTTGACGGTGGTGATAATCTGATAGACGTCGAGTACCTTCGGCGTGCGCGAGAGCGCCGCGTCCAGATCCCACATGCCGTTCATCTCGATGATCACGCGATCCGGGTGATGCTTGCGCACAAACGCACGCAGCGTATCCTCGTTGTATTCCGCCTCGTCCTCGATGCACTCGAGCACGGTATGATACTTTTTAAGGAACGCCGGATCAAACTCCTCCATACCCTCCTCGCACTGGATGAGCAGCGTGTTTTCGTCGCGGGTGAAGCCCGGATCGCCCAGCACGCTGGCGATGAAGGAGGTCTTGCCGCTTTCAAGGAAGCCGGCAAACATATAAACCGGAATAGACATTGTTTCCCTCCGACCAGATCAAATTAAACGCCGAACAGACGCTTGAGGCCGTCTTCCTTCAGCTTGCTGCCGATCACGCACAGGCGGCCGGTGAAGTCCGCCGCGCCCTTGCGGATGTTCTGTTCGCCCGGGGTATAGTCAAAGTGCAGCCAGCCGCCCTCTGCGCAGGGCACAATGCCCTTCGCACGCAGCACGATGCCATATTCCTCGCCATCCAGCGCGGTGAGGATATCGGAAAGCGCCTGCTCGCCGAACGCCTTGACCGTCTCCACGCCCCAAGAGGTGAACACCTCGTCGGCATGGTGGTGACCATGGTGATGGTCATGATCGTGGCAGCCGCATTCGCAGTGCTCGTCATGCTCATGGTGATGCTCGTGATGATGCTCATGATCGTGGCAGCCGCATTCGCAGTGCTCGTCGTGCTCATGGTGATGCTCGTGATGATGCTCATGATCGTGGCAGCCGCATTCGCAGTGCTCGTCGTGCTCATGGTGATGCTCGTGATGATGCTCGTGATCATGGCAGCCGCATTCGCAGTGCTCGTCGTGCTCATGGTGATGCTCGTGATGATGCTCATGATCATGGCAGCCGCATTCGCAGTGCTCGTCATGCTCATGGTGATGATGCGCATGCTCATGCATGACCACCTCGAGCATTTCCTCGGCAAGGTTATGATCCTTCTCCATCGCGGAGAGAATCTGCGCGCCGGTCAGCTCGTCCCACGGAGTGGTGATGATGCGTGCCTTCTCGTTGTGCTCGCGCAGCAGCGCAACTACCGCCTCCAGCTTCTCCTGCGTCATCTTCTGACTGCGGGAGAGGAGGATGGTTCCGGCGTATTCGATCTGATTGAGGAAGAACTCGCCGAAGTTCTTGATGTACATGCGGCACTTCATCGCGTCTGCAACGGTGACGAAGCTGCCCATTTCCGCCTCGTCGATGTCCTTTTCCACGCCCTCAACCGCGCGGATGACGTCGGACAGCTTGCCCACGCCGGACGGCTCGATGAGGATGCGGTCGGGGTGATACTCATCGATGACCTTCTTAAGCGCCTCGCCGAAATCGCCGACGAGCGAGCAGCAGATGCAGCCGGAGTTCATCTCGGTCACCTCAATGCCTGCCTCCTTCATGAAGCCGCCATCGATGCCGATCTCGCCGAATTCATTTTCAATCAGGACAACCTTCTCGCCCGCAAGCGCTTCCTTAAGCAGCTTCTTGATCAGCGTGGTCTTGCCCGCGCCGAGGAAGCCGGAGAAAATATCAATCTTGGTCATATCTTTATCGCTCCTTTACAGGGTACTCATAAAAAGCAAAAACAGTTGGAACATAGCATTCTAACTGTATATTGTACACCTTTTTTCTATTCAATACAAGCAATTCTGCGGATTTGCGCGAAAAGTCAGTCCCGTTTATCAACGGATATCCCTGCTGCCCAGCACATATGCGCCCACACACAAGCATACCGTTGTGCCGCACATATCCAGCAGCGCCATACGCATGGGCGCGTCGATCGCCGCCTCGTTGACCAGAACAGCCTGCCCCGTCGGCATGGCCTCCAGCACAATCTGCCAGATTCCGCCGCCGGGCGCAGAAGACACCAGTATCTCGCTGATACTCACCGACAGCATCAGCATACCCATAGCCGCCGCCATGTTAACCGCCACCGCAACAGCGCGTCCGGGACATAGCGCGGGAATCATCGTATACAGCGCAGCATAATACACACAGCACAAAAAACCTATCCCCGCTGTGAGCATTTCATGCCCGACGGATACATGCAGATCAAACAGCGGGATGCCCAGCAAAAGCGCTGTCAGCAGCGCCGCCAGATACATTACCACGCAGGTCACCACCGAAACCAACATCTGTGAAAGATACACCTGTATCCGGCTGCAGCCACAGATCAGCTTGTTGCGCAGCATACCTTCGCTGTATTCGCCGCCATGGAGCAAGCCAAGCAGCATCGCTGCCGCCATGCCATAAACTGACATGAACAGCAGAATCACCCGTTCAAGCCCAACCTCTCGTGCGGAGAGCGTCTGCATATATACAAATCCGGCGGAAACAAGCACCATCGCCGCTACAGCGCCCAGCGCAAGCGGACTCCGTACAAGTCTGCGCATATCTGCCGCCAGCAACCTACGCATCCATATCGCCTCCTGTCAGCGCCAGATAACAGTCTTCCAGACTCCCTTCGATCTCGTTCGCTGCCATCTCGCGCAGCATGCGCCCGTTTTCCATCACACCGTAATGCGTCGCAATCCGCTCCAGCTCATCCAGATTGTGGCTGGCGACGACAATCGTCATCCCCCGTTCCCGATTCAGCCGCTGTATCAACCGCCGCAGGAAGATCACGCCGCGCGGGTCCAAACCGTTTGTCGGCTCGTCCAGCAGCAAAAGCTCCGGATCACCGGCAAGCGCCATGGCAATGCCCAGCCGCTGGCGCATACCCAGCGAAAAATACTTTGTCTTTTTTCCCCCTGCACGCTCAAGTCCGAGCAGCTTCAAAAGCGACTCCACTTTTTCCTCGTCGGAAACGCCTAAAAGAAGCAGCTGCTGACGAAGATTTTCCGCTGCACTCATATCTCCCCACAGCGCCGGTGCTTCAATCATTGCGCCCATGCGTCCTCGGTACGCAGTCCCGTTTCCGCCAAAGAGAGCATAAGTTCCACCCGTCGGCTTTTGCAGCCCGCACAACACGCGCAGCAGCGTGGTCTTTCCGGCGCCGTTGCTGCCCAGCAGGCCGTATATCGCACCCGCAGGAACATGCATATCAAGCCCTGCGAGCGCCAGACCTCTGCCATACCGTTTAGTCAGACCTTGTACCGTGATCATCTCAGGCATTATTACACCAGCCTCGCCACGCCGCTCCTGCGCGCCGCCTCGGCGACAGCCGCCGCCACAGCGGGGCCCACGCGCTTGTCAAACGCCTTGGGAATGATATAGTCAGCGGAAAGCTCCTCCTCAGAAACCAGTCCCGCAATCGCATAGCTCGCCGCCATCTTCATCTCCTCGTTGATATCGCTGGCACGAACGTCGAGCGCGCCGCGGAAGATCCCCGGGAAGGCAAGCACGTTATTGATCTGATTCTTGAAATCGCTGCGTCCGCTGCCGACCACCGCAGCGCCCGCCGCCTCGGCCTCCTGCGGGAAGATCTCCGGCACGGGGTTGGCCATCGGGAACACACAGGCGCCCGGCGCCATAGAAGCCACCATGTCCTTGGTGACCACGCCCGGCGCGCTCACGCCGATAAACACATCCGCACCGCGCATCGCGTCATGAAGCGCGCCCGTCACATGGCGAGGATTGGTCACGCGGCTCATCTCCTCATGTGCCGGATTCAGCCCTTCCATGCCCTCACAGATCACGCCGAAGCGGTCAACGAGAATCAGATCCTTGACGCCCAGATTCAGCAGATGCCTGGCGATGGCCACGCCCGCGCTGCCCGCGCCGTTGATGATGACCTTCACCTTGCCGATTTCCTTGTGAACAACCTTGAGCGCATTGAGCAGCGCCGCCGCGACGACAATGGCTGTGCCATGCTGGTCGTCATGGAACACCGGAATGTCGCAGATCTCCTTGAGCCTGCGCTCCACCTCAAAGCAGCGCGGCGCAGCAATATCCTCCAGGTTGATGCCGCCAAAGCTGCCGGAAATCAGATAGATCGTGCGCACGAGCTCGTCGACATCCTTGCTGCGGATGCAGATCGGGAAGGCGTCCACGCCCGCAAACTCCTTAAACAGCACGCATTTGCCCTCCATGACGGGCATACCGGCCTCCGGGCCGATATCGCCAAGGCCGAGAATCGCCGTTCCATCGGTGATCACAGCGACCATGTTCGCGCGGCGGGTCAGCTCATAGCTCTTGTCATAATCGTCGCGGATCGCCAGACACGGCTCCGCTACGCCCGGCGTATAGGCAAGGGAGAGCTCCTCGCTGTTTGTCACATGCGCACGCGCCGTGATCTCCAGCTTGCCCTGCCATTCATAATGCTTTTTGAGCGCTTCTTTTTTGATATCCATAAAACCCTCCCCTTCATATACAGGCGATATATGCTTTTTTTCTTCGTTCATGATACGCCAGCCGGCAGGAATTTGCAATCCCCGTCCGGCAGGAAAAGCACGCCGAGAATCGAATTAACCATATGTTACGGACTTTTCAGAGAGGAGCCATCCTTCATGAAACCCAGCAGGGAAAACATTTTTCGCGTCCTCGCCCGCATGGAACAGGACTGCGGCCTGCCCGAAGGCGGCCCGGTCTCTTTGTTCATCTGCGATCAGGCAAATGGCCGCCGTCTGCATCCTACGCAGCTCGTCATCAAATCAAGCGGCGATACCGTCTTCGTCCGCTTTACGCGCCTGCCCTTCGTGCGCCCGTATGTGTATTCCCGTCAGGCGCTTAAGGTAGCTGACATTTGACCCTGTATACGCAAAACAGCGGACCTGCTCACGCAGGCCCGCTTTGTTTTATATTCTGATCTGCTCAGTCCGCCATCAGACGGAAATTGCCAAACGGGAACACCACCGCACGGACATGACCCTTGATCATCCTGCGCGGCAGCGGGCCGACCATGGCGCTGCGGCTGTCCTTGGAGTTATTGCGGTTATCGCCAAGGACAAAGTAATGATCCTCCGGCACGGTATACGGGCCGTAGTTCTGCGTGATGGAGTGCATATTGAATTCCTGCTCGATATGCTCGCCGTTGACATACAGCTCCCCGGAGAGCAGCTGAATGATATCGCCCGGCATGCCGATCACGCGCTTGACGCGATACATACCATCGTTCGTGTTGGGATAATTGCAGATGACAATGTCAAACCGCTCCGGATCGCCAAGCAGATAGTCAAACTTGGTCGCGATCATGTACTCGCCGTCCACCAGCGTATCCATCATCGACGCGCCATCCACGCGGACGGGCTCAAAGATGAACGTGCGCACGACAAACGCCAGCGCTGCCGCGACCACGAACACCATGATCCATTCAAAAATCTCCTGCTTGATGGACTTCTTGGGCTTTTCGTTCTTCTTTTCAGCCTCTACGGCCTTCTTTTCGCTCTGATCCATGAGATATGCGCCTCTTTTCATGCTTTCTGTTTCTCAGATTTCGTCAAATTCATTTGTTCCGCGTATCGGCGTATCGCTGTGGCTGATGATCTTCTTCATTCTCTTCACGAAGTCCGCCCGATCCATCATCACAATGCGGCTGCAGCCGCTGCAGCGGATCTTGATATCCGCGCCCACGCGGATCACGGTCCATTTATCGCTGCCGCAGGGATGGGTCTTGCGCATCTGCACCAGATCGCCAAGCATCAATTCTTCCATGCCAACATTCCTTTAAATCAACAGATTTCTGTTCATTATAGCAGGCTCAAGTCTTTTTTTCAACCATTTGACATCGCCAAGCGATCAAATGTGCTGCGCGCGCAGCTGTTCCATCTGCTTTTCCAGAACATCCGCCGCGCGGCGTACGGTTTCCGCGCAGCGCCGTCCCTCCACGAACAGCGCGGGCTTGATCACGCTGCAGTTCACGCCGCCAAGCGCCTCTTCCATCTTCGCCGCCGTATCCGCACACAGCGCCTTGAAACCGTCGGTCACATGCGCGCGCCCACTGACCGCTTCCTGCCCCAGCGCCGCCATGGCTCCGGCGATCGCGCCGCACAAAAGCCCGCAGCCCAGGCCTCCGCCAAAGGCGCTCACCATGCGATGGGCAGTTTCCGGATGAAGGCCAAGCGCGTAAACCTCGTTGGCCGCCAGCAGCACGCTTTCTGCGCAGTTATAGTCCCCTTCAAGAAAGTATCTTTCAGCAACATCTGCAAGCATCATGAATTCCTCCCGATTTTCATGCTCTGATTATAGCGCAGAACACACGAATCGTCAATTATATTTGTCATTTTCCACATTTTATTGTACAATCCGACTGCGCAAAAACGGCGCGCCCGAAAGCGCGCCGCACACAGCGTTCATATTCTGATCATTCTATGCGATGAATGCGTTCACGAAGGCGCATCATCTTCTCGTCCGTGTTGTGGATGATGTCCGCACACTCCTTGAGCTCGCGCATGATCTCCTCGGCGTCCTCGACCTCTTTTTTATACTGCATATCGTGATCAAGCGTCGCCCAGAAATCCATCGCGATCGTGCGGATCTGGATTTCGCAGCGGACAGGGCGAACCGAGTCGGAAAAATACACCGGAATTTCCACGATCATGTGATAGCTGCGGTATCCGTTGTCTTTCGGGCTCTTGATATAGTCCTTGACATTGATAATCCGCACATCCTGCTGGCGGGCAAGCATGCGGGCAATCTCATAGATATCGTCAATGTATGCGCAGAGCACACGGATACCCGCGATATCGGAGACCTGCGCAATCATGTTCTCCACCGTAATCTCGCTGCCATTGCGCCGCAGCTTACGCACAATGGACGAGGGTTTCTTGAGACGGCTCTCGATAAACTCGATCGGATTACGGCGGTAGCGCACTGCAAGATCCTTGGAGAGCACCTCCAGCTTGGTGCGCATCTCCAGAATCGCGCAGTGATAGCGCATCATCGTCTCCTGATAGAGCGCCTCCTGATCAAATAGATGCTCGGTATCCGACGGGATGATATCCAGCTCGATGGCCGCCGGTCCTCGCAGTTCATTGTTTCTCATCGCATTCCCTTGAGGGTTACACTTCTTTCCTTGATTTCATAGCTGTGTTTTTGCCAAAACATCAGCCATTTTTCTGTGAATAATTATAACACATTTCTTTGTTTCTGTCTACGTTCACTTTGCATGCGTTATATGAACATTCAATTCTCTTTTCCGGATTTTCTCTTCGTCTTGTGCAAGTATTATTCTTGCCAGATCGTTAAAAATAGTGTATGATACTCTCGTGTCGAAAAACACCGCATTGAATTTAAGAAAGAAGGTCTTTTTATGATCACTGCCGATATGACCATTGCTTCCGTAATGAAGCTCGATCCGGAAGTTGCTCCGGTCTTTATGTCCTTTGGCATGCACTGCCTGTACTGCCCGCACGCCTCCGCTGAGTCCATCGCAGATGCCAGCGCCGTGCACGGCGTCAACGCCGCCGAGCTCGTCAAGGCGCTCAACAACTTCTTCGAGGCGAAGAACAAGTAATTCGGTTTCCCCTGCGCAGAACGGTTATACTCCGTTCTGCGCTTTTCTTTTCCCTGGCATGCAAAAAGCGGCAGGATTATTTTCCCTGCCGCTTTTTTGATTTTTATCAGATGATCCCGGTCAGCTTCGCCGTCGCCGCTGCCATCACAAGGATGCTCAGCACTGCGCCTGCAGGCGCGCTGAGGCGAAACGCAAGATGCTTTGTCTTGTGACGGAAAACCCGCATCGCCGTGAAAGCGCCCACACCGCCCAGCAGCCATGTGCCGGTCAGCAGCGTCCTCTCCGGAATGCGCCATGCACCCTTTTGAGACCGGCGCTTATCCGCGCCATAGAGGAAAAATACGATCAGGTTGATCACAGCCCATGCGGTCCAGATGATGGTCAGAATCATGTTCATGCCTCTTCGCCATTCCCGCTTTCCGCAGCTTCTTCGTTCTGCTCAGTTTCATCCTGCTCAGCTTCATCCTGCTCAGCTTCATCCTGAGCGGGGCCGTCCTGCGCGGATTCCTCTTCCTGATCCTGCGTACAGCCTTCCAGCTTCTGCGCCTCGTTTTCCGCTTCGCCTTCAAAGGCGGACGGCAGCTGATTCGGCGCCAGAATTGCCATGAATTCGATGCCGGTGATGGTCTCCTTCTCCAGCAGGATCTTCGCCAGCTCGTGCAGCTTCTCCTTGTTGTCGGTCAGAATCTGCATCGCGCGCTCATAGCAGGACGCAATGATCTGCTTGACCTCCACATCGATGCGCGCAGCCGTCTGATCGGAGCAGACCAGCATCGCATCGCCAGTCACATACTGCCCGCTCTGCGTCTCCAGCGCCATCATCCCGAACGTCTCGCTCATGCCAAGGCGCGTGATCATCGCGCGGGCCAGCTTGGTCGCCTGCTCGATATCGTTGCTCGCGCCGCTGGTGATGCGCCCAAAGACCAGCGCTTCGGCCGCGCGGCCGCCGCAGTAGGTCGTGATCTTGTCGAGGATCTGCTCGCGGCTCATGAGCAGGCGTTCTTCCTCGTCCACCTGCATCGTATATCCCAGCGCACCGGACGTGCGCGGAACAATCGTGATCTTCTGCACCGGCGCGGCGTTTTCCAGCTTCGCTGCAACGAGTGCGTGGCCGATCTCATGGTAGGACACGGTCAGCTTGTCGCGCTGGGAAACCACCGCGTTCTTGCGCTGATAGCCCGCGATGACGGTCTCAATCGCCTCTTCCAGATCCCGCTGCGAAACCGCCTTGCGGCCCGCCTTGACGGCGGCAATCGCGCCCTCGTTGATGATATTCGCCAGTTCCGCGCCGGAACAGCCGCTCGTCGAGCGCGCAATCTGGGTATAGTCAATGTTCGGCTCGGTCTTGACCTCCTTCGCATGCACGCGCAGGATCGCCTCACGGCCCGCCAGATCCGGCAGTTCCACCGGAATGCGGCGGTCAAAACGGCCCGGACGCAGCAGCGCCTTATCCAGAATCTCCGGGCGATTGGTTGCCGCCAGAATGACGACGCCCTTGCCCGCGTCAAAGCCGTCCATTTCGGTCAGCAGCTGGTTGAGCGTCTGCTCGCGCTCATCGTTGCCGCCCATGCCATGCGCATCGCGGCGCTTGCCGATGGCATCGATCTCGTCGATAAAGACAATGCACGGCGCCTTCTCGCCCGCCTGCTTGAACAGATCGCGCACGCGCGCCGCGCCCATGCCCACGAACATCTCCACGAATTCCGAACCGGAAATCGAGAAGAACGGCACCTTCGCCTCGCCTGCGACGGCCTTGGCCAGCAGCGTCTTGCCCGTGCCGGGAGGACCCACAAGCAGCGCGCCCTTGGGCAGCTTCGCGCCGATATCGCGGTACTTCTGCGGATCATGCAGGAAATCGACGATCTCCTGCAGGGCGTCCTTGGCCTCGTCCTCGCCGGCAACGTCGTCAAACGTCTTGCCGGTCTGCGCCTCCACGTAGATCTTGGCATGGGACTTGCCGAAGGTCATGGAGTTTCCGCCCATCTGCTTGCTCATCCGTCTGAACATCAGCGAACCGATGCCATAGAAGATCATCAGCGGCAGCACCCAGGAGAGCAGGAACTCGATGATCGGACTCATTTCCTCCGGCACAACCTGACCGAAGGCCACATCCGCATCGAGCAGGCGCTCGACAATCTGATCATCCGCCGTAACCCGGTTGGTGGTATAGTAGGTCGCCTTGCCCTCTTCTTCCTGCTCGACAGGCGTGAAGGCGATCTGCTTGTCCTCGATCTGAACCGACTTGATCTGCCCCTCATCGAGCATCTCGAGGAATTCTGAATACTCCACTTTCTTGACGCTGTAGCGCTCAATCTGCGGGAAGAGCAGGGTATTGAGCAGCATGACCACGACAAGCGTGACAATATAGTAGATAATCAGCGGCTTTTTTGAATTCTTTTTTTCGTGCATATATAATCCTTTCTCGGAGCGGCATTCCGTCTTATGTTGGCTCAATCATACGCCGAAGATGCGGAAAAGTCAATTCAAACCGGATGAAAGATACAAAAGGGCCGCCGTATTGTCGCGGTATCGCAAACAGCCTCACAGCACCTCACGCACGATGATCGGTGCAGTTTCCGCCAGACGCAAAAGGGATCGCCCTGCGGCGATCCCTTTGTTTGGCTTATGGATTACTCAGCGTCCAGGCCATCCTCGAAATCGAGACCCTGCACTTCGGCGTCAAACTCGACTTCCTCGGTCAGCGCCTCACGGATGGACAGGCTGATGCGCTTGGCTTCGGTGTCAACCTTGAGCACCTTCACGCGGACAACCTGGCCGACCTGCACGGCGTCTTCCACCTTCGCAATGCGCTTGAGGGCGCACTGGGAGATGTGAACGAGGCCGTCAAGACCCGGCTCGAGCTCGACGAACGCACCGAACGTGGTGATGCGGACAACCTTGCCCTCGACGATCGCGTCGACCGGATACTTCTCCTCGGCAACTTCCCACGGCTGCGGCTGAAGCGCCTTCAGGCTCAGCTGGATGCGCTCCTTCTCCTTGTCAACGCCGATGATCTTCACGTTGACTTCCTGGCCCGGGGCCACGATCTCAGACGGATGCTTCACGCGATGCCAGGCCAGATCGGTCACATGGATGAGGCCATCCACGCCGCCGATGTCCACAAACGCGCCGAAGTCGGTCAGGCGGCGGACGATGCCCGGCACAACCTGATCCTTCTCGATCTTCTCCCACGCCTTCTTCTTCTCGTCCATCAGGAAGGCCTTGCGGCTGGCAACGATGCGCTTCTTGGTCTTGTCGACCTCGATGATCTTGACAGTCATGGTCTTGCCGACGAACTCGCCGATGTTCTCGACGAAGCGGCGGGACAGGTGGGAAGCCGGGATGAACGCACGGACGCCCATCACATCAGCGATCAGACCGCCATTGACGGCCTCACGGCCGATGGCTTCGACGCAGGCGCCGGTGTCATGCTCGGCAACGAGCTTCTCCCAGTTCTTGGTGGCCATGACCTTGCGCTCGGACAGGAGCACGTAGCCTTCGCCATCGTTCAGCTTAACGACTTCGGCCTCGATCTCGTCCTCGACCTTGCAGTCGGCGGTAACCAGATCGTTCTTCTTGATGTAGCCATCAGCCTTGCCGGGGATGCTCACGACAACACCGTCGTCGCTCACATGGGCGACAACACCTTTGACAACCTGACCGGGGCGGAGCTTGATCATCGTCTCCTCGAGCATCGCGGCGAAGTCCTCGGCGCCTTCGGAAACCAGATTCTTTTCCATGTCGTTCATACGGGTACTACCTCCTCAAGTATCTCTACCGGGCTCTGCCCGGGGATGATACATACTTTATTGAATCACGGCGGAATCCGCCGGGATACACGATTCTTTTGCGGCGCTTATGGCGCGTCCGCGCACATCTCTTCGATGCGTACTTTGACCTGCTCAAGCAGCCACTGCGGCGTTGAAGCGCCGGCGGTGATGGCCACGCGATCCTGCGGCCCGAATACGCCCGCGGGAACATCCTGCGGCGTCTCGACCTGATACGCGCGCGCGCAGCGCAAACGGCAGGTTTCGAGCAGTTTCTGGGTATTGGAGCTGTTCCTTCCGCCGACGATGATCATCACATCCGCCTCTTTCGAAAGGCTCTCGGCCTCCTGCTGGCGTTTGCTGGTCGCCGCGCAGATGGTCATGCGCACCGTAAGGTCGCGAACCTTCTCGCGCACCACGGCAAGCACCGCCTCAAAGCGGTCGCGGCGAAGCGTCGTCTGCGCCACAACGATGGCCCTGCCCGGCAGCTGCGCCGTCTGCGCGCTCTCCGGCGTCGGCAGAATAAACACATCGCCATGCGCCCAGCCGGCAATGCCGACAATCTCCGGATGCTCCGGTTCGCCGACGATGATCACTGCGCTGCCATCCTTGCTGTACTCGCGGACAAGCTGATGGATATGCGCCACATGCGGACATGTGCAATCAATGACGGGAATCCCCCGCGCCTCGCACTGCGCATAGACCTGCGGCGTCACGCCATGGGAACGGATGATGACCGTCTGGCCCGGGGCGACGTCCTCAAGGGACTCTACGCTCCGCACGCCTGCATGTTCAAGGCGCGCCACTTCCTGCGGATTATGGATCAGCGGCCCGAGCGTGACGCACGGCAGCTGCTGCTTTGCGCAGTCAAACGCTTTATCCACCGCACGTCGAACGCCGAAACAAAAACCGGCATGTTCACCAATCGTAAGTTTCATACACACCCGACCTGTCTGTCCGGCAGAATAAGCCTACTGCTCCTATTACCCATCTTTATGGATTCTAGGTGAATATTCATATTCCTGCCGGAAGTTTTTCTTTTTTTCAAAATTTCGAGATTTTTTATTGTACGCTTTCCGTGTTGCCCGCCGGAGGGAGGGATCTGCCGCCGCTCAGCTTCGCAAACGACGCGGTAATGCGCTTGGTCAGTTCCTCGCAGCTTTCCTTCGTCACCCTGCCCGCGAGCAGATCGTCCATCTCAACCGGCTTGCCCACGCGCACGGTCACGCGCCTGAAGAGGCTGTAATCACCGTCGATATAGATCGGCACAACCGGCGCCTTGCTGCGCAGCGCAATCATCGCCGCGCCGCCCTGCAGCGGCAGCATCGCATCGCCCTTTGAGCGGGTACCCTCCGGGAAGATGCCCATCGTATGTCCCGCTTTTAGCACCGTCATCGACATGCGGATGCTGGCCATATCAGCATTTCCGCGGTCGACCGGGATGCCGCGCACCTGAGCCGCAATCCAGGCAAACACCTTGTTGCCCCAGAGCTCCTTTTTGCCCATAAAGCGGATTTCTCTGTCCCTGGCGCCCATGGCGAGCAGGATCGGATCGAGCCACGCGCGGTGGTTGCCCATGATGATGCATGCGCCTTCCGGCAGGTTCTCTTCCCCTTCGACGCGGACAAAAAACAGCAGCTTCGTGATTACCGTAAACAGCCCCAGCACCAGCTGATAAAACCAGGAACGGCCCGGGCGCAGAAGATCCGCCTCGATGGCGGCGTTATCAAGCACCAGCTTTTTCGCATCGCTGCGGATTTCCGGCTTGTTTGCGTTCTTATTTTCCATATACTTCCTCCACAATCGCCACAATGGCGTCTACAGTCTCCTCGGGCGTCAGGCTGGTGGAATCCACCAGCACCGCATCCTCCGCCTGACGCAGCGGATCCGTCTTGCGGTTCATGTCCTGCTCGTCGCGGGCGTTGAGTTCGCGCAGCACCTGCTCATACGGCGTGGTATCGCCCTTTTCCATCTGCTGCAGATAGCGCCTGCGGGCACGCTCCTCCGCCGTCGCGGTCAGGAAGATCTTGCACGGCGAATCCTTGAGCACCACGGTGCCGATGTCGCGCCCGTCGATCAGCATATCCGCCCTGGCCGCCATCTCCTGCTGCGCGCGCACCATCCTCCTGCGCACGGCAGGCCACTTCGACACAGCGCTCGCCGCAGCGGACACCTCGCCCGTGCGAATCATTTCGCTCACATCCTCACCAAAGAGCAGTGTCCTTTGCGCGCCGTTCTCATAACGAACCTGCACATCCACCTGCTCCACCAGGCTGGACAGCGCTTCCTCGCTGCCCATGTCCACGCCCCTGCGCAGCGCATACAATCCAAACGCGCGATACATCGCGCCGGTATCCAAATGCAGAATATTGAGCCTCTGCGCAACCTGATCGGCAATCGAAGACTTGCCCGCGCCCACCGGGCCGTCGATGGCAATATTCATCGGCATAGTATTCCCTCCTGTGCGGCTTGACCGCATATCGTTCCAGTATATGTTCATTATACGCCATCGCACGCCCACTCTTCAAGCATCCGTCCTCATTTGGTATTTACTCTCCACATTTTATTGCAACATATTTATTTCAGAACGATCTCCCTCCACATTTAACCCTATTCAAGCCTTTTTTAGGGCCACTTTACCCCACCGTCCGAATGTGATATAATCATCCTGCAGGGATGCTTTCCCCAGAAACAGCAGGAGGTATGGTTATGTATTCCTTTCAGGCAAATGCAGGACGGAAAAAGAGCAGGCAGAAGATCCGGCTCCTCGCCGTCATCATATTCATTCTGACGCTTGCTCTTATCGGCGTAACGGTCTCCTATCTTCGTACGCGCGGGATCAGCGAGGCAACGAGCGAAGCGCTCATGTCCCGTGTACTCAGCGAAGCATCCGGCGCGCAGAGCGCCGTTTACCGCCTCACACAGTCCAGCGGCACCAACACCATGACGCTGCTCTCCACGGTGCGCAGCCACATCTACGCCATCCAGAGCATCAACAATATCGCCGCAAACATCTATGGCGCAGGCACAAGCCTTGCAGACGGCGAGCTGCTCAGCGCGTGCATTCAGACCATCACGGATATCGAATCCCGCATGCAGGCTGGCAGCGTGCTGACCACCCTGCAGACTCAGCTGCGCGATCAGGTTGATCAGGTTGTCGCCAGCTTTGGCGGTGCGATCTGATACACATTGCAAATCTGCCGGCCTTTCCGCAAAATTCCCTTGACTAGCTTCTTAAATCGTGGCAAAATATATAAGAGATACACAATTCGCTATCTTTCGTTTTGCGTAACTTATCAAAAAAGATTTAGGAGTGACTGAACATGATGAATCTGCCCCTGAATGTTGACTTTACCGGTAAGGTTGTCGTCGTGACCGGCGCTGGCGGCGTCCTGTGCGGCGATATGGCCCGTGCTTATGCCCAGGCCGGCGCGAAGGTCGCCGCTCTGGACCTGAACGAGGAAGCCGTCAAGAAGCTGGCCGACGAGTGCAAGGCTGAAGGCTTCATCTGCGAAGGTTACAAGTGCAACGTGCTCGATCCGGAAGCGATCGAGGCTGTCCATCAGCAGGTTCTTAACGATCTCGGTCCGTGCGACATTCTGGTCAACGGTGCCGGCGGCAACAACCCGCGTGCAACCACCGATAACGAGTATCAGCACGAAGCCAAGGAAGGCCAGAAGACCTTCTTCGATCTCGACGCTGCCGGCGTTGACTTCGTCTTCAAGCTCAACTTCCAGGGCACGCTGCTCCCGACCCAGGCCTTCGCGAAGGACATGGTCGCCCGCAAGAGCGGCAACATCCTGAACATCTCCTCCATGAACGCCTATATCCCGCTGACCAAGATCCCGGCGTACTCCGGCGCCAAGGCGGGCATCTCCAACTTCACCCAGTGGCTGGCCACCCATTTCGCCGGCACCGGCATCCGCTGCAACGCGATCGCCCCGGGCTTCCTGGTTTCCAACCAGAACCGCGCCCTGCTGTTCAACCCGGACGGCACCCCGACCGCCCGCAGCGCGAAGATCCTCAACGGCACCCCGATGGGCCGCTATGTCAACTCCGAGGAGCTCCTCGGCGGTCTGTTCTTCCTGACCGACGACAAGGCTGCTTCCGCCATCACCGGCGTCATCCTGCCGATCGACGCGGGCTTCGCTGCTTACTCCGGCGTGTAATCAAGCCATACATCCGCCTTCCCGGACAATCTCCGGGAAGGCTTTTCTTTTATAACAATTGCCATTCTCTTCTCCGCATGCTATAATGGGCCGGTTTATTCATCATGCGCCATGTGCCATGCGCCACAGGAATGCTCCTCAAACAACACATATCGAATGGAGACTGACCCATGAAAGCAAAACGTATCCTCATGTCCCTCTTCGGCGTAATCATCTGCGCCATCAGCGTAGGCATCTTCAAAACCGCCGCGCTGGGCGTGGATCCCTTTCAGTCGCTGATGAGCGGTCTGGACCAGCTGATCCCGATCCCCTTTGGCACGCTGTATGTCATCGTCAACCTCTGTCTGCTCAGCTTCAGCCTGATCGTCGACCGCAGCCGGATCGGCCTTGCGACGTTCATCAACCTGTTCCTGCTGGGCTATATCACCGAATTCTCCTACGCCTGCTTCACCAGCGTCATCATCGATCCGTCCATGCCCGTGCGCGTGCTCTGCCTGCTCGTGGGCATTGTCGTCATCTGCTTCGGTTCCGCGCTGTATATGACCGCGGATCTGGGCGTATCCACCTATGACGCTGTTGCCATTGTTCTTTCCGGCAAGTGGAAGCTCGCGCCCTTCCAGTACTGCCGCATTGCGACGGATCTGGTCTGCGTGATCTGCGGCGTGAGCATCTTTCTCATCGGCGGCGGAACCTTCGCCGCCATTCCGACCATTGCCGGCGTCGGTACGATCATCACCGCGTTTTTCATGGGACCGCTGATCGAGTATTTCAACGTCCATATTGCGCGTCCCCTCCTGCGCAAATAACGCCCATACACGCAAAGAAAAGGCAGTGCCGTCGGCACTGCCTTTTATGCTGCTGATTTCAAGATTACTTGATGACCTCGCCCATGGTGCCCGGAGCCATGCCCGCGGCGTTGGACTCGTCGGTATCGATGTGCATCGCCAGCGCGTAGGTATCGTTCACGCGGACGACGACGTCGCCGAAGATCAGGCTGCGGCCGTCGGAATCAACCTTAACGGAAACAACCTGCTTGTCCACCAGGCCGAACTCAGCGGCATCAGCGGTGGTCATGTGGATGTGACGCTTGGCCACGATGACGCCCTCGGAGATCTCGATCTCGCCCTTCGGGCCGACGATCTTGCAGGCGCCGGAGCCCTTGATCTGGCCGGACTCGCGAACCGGAGCGGCAACGCCGATGGAGCGGGCGTCGGTCAGGGAGAGCTCAACCTGGGTCTCCGGGCGGACCGGACCGAGGATGGACACGCCGGCCAGAGTCTTCTTCGGGCCAACGACGTCAACGCGCTCGGCGCAGGCATACTGACCCGGCTGGGACAGCATCTTCTTGATGGTCAGCTCATAGCCCTCGCCAAAGAGGATATCAAGATGCTCGCGGGAAACATGAATGTGACGGGCGGAAGTCTCCACCAGAACCTTATTCGCCATTGGAATACACTCCTTATTTCAAAAATACACTTGGGGTTAATCTTATTATAGCAAAATTCGTCAAAAACGCAATAGACGGTTATCAATACATGACAAAAAATCCGCTTACACCCCGCCTGCGGCAGGCGAAGCCGCCTCCTCGCCGGGCTCAAACGCACGCCAGCGCCAAAGCAGCACAGCGCCCATCGCCAGCATCGTCACGCCGCGCAGCAGACAGGTAAACTGCACCGAGTATACCTCCATCCCCATGAACGGCGCGGTCACATCCCCGGTGACGCCGCTGACCAGCGTGCCTGTGAGCAGGCCGAAAAATGCAAAGAGGTTGCGGCCCAGCGTATTAAAGGCGATCAGCGCAGTCTCATTGTCCTTCGGCAGATTCATATACAGGATATTTGCATAGGACAGATTGATGCCCACGGTCAGCACATGCTGTGTCAGACACAGCGGAACATACAGATAGGCGCTCTCCGGCGCCATCAGGAAAAACAGCACCTCCGTCGGCACCCAGATCACCAGCGCCAACCCAAATGTCCGGATCCACGAATAGCGGCGCAGCACGCGCTGCCAGAAGCCCGAAAGCGCCAGCAGAACGATCGTATACAGCACCGACATGGCATTCACCAGCGTATAGGAAAAATGCATATGGTTGAGCAGATGATAATTCCACAGGCCGTTGTTGAGGTTTGAAATATAGTTCCACACGAACATCAGCACCGTGCAGTACATGAATTTTCTATACCGCAGCGGCAGCGTGAAGATTTCCTTCAGCCTGAGTGTCGATTCCGCCGTAACGGGATATTCCTTCGCCTGCACCTGGATGCCGATTTCGATCATCACCAGCACAAAAGCAAAATAGCGCAGGCCGTTGATCAGCTCGCGCTGATGCGCAGAGCTGCTCACCGCATCCGTAATCATGCTGCCCGCCATCAGGAAGACACAGGAGATTACGGCAGCCGCCATCTGCTGATAGAGCAGATACCGCGCGCGCCGTTCATCGTCCTGCGGAAAGAACCGGTAAAACCAGATCACAAACCCGGGATCAAACGGCGCATAGCCCGCATAGGCAAGAAACACAATCGCGGTAAACCAGTAAAGTCTCTGCTGCGGATCGATGACAAACTGCGGCATGACCGTCGCAGCGATGACATACATAACATAAAAGTAGATTTTCGCCGCGATCAGAATGGGTTTTCGCCGCTTGAAATGCATGAGAATTTTCGATGAAAATACGCTGAAGAGGTTTCCGATATACGGAATAAACGTGACGATGCCCGCATCCGTGATGGACATGCCATTCATCGACAAAAAGCCCGTATAGAATACACCCGTAATGAACACATTGTAAAACGCATTGAGAATCACACAGCCAAGATACACCGTGCGCCCCTTCGCATCCTCATCCCAGAGGCCGAACACCTCAAAGAATTCCCGTTTTATCCTCTGCAGCTGTGCTGTCAGCATAATTCTGTCCTCCCCGTCCCCTGGCGGAATGTGGCATATCCGGCCTATTCAATCGGAGACGGGAGCATTCTAGCACAGCAAAAAGGCAAATACAAGACAAATATGCGAAGAGAATATACTTTCACTCCATCTGCTTTTTGCATTTGCTTTACCAACCCGCAAGTCATTTCTGTCAAAGGCAGAGAATCCGGTCACACAAGCCGTTTATCCCATTATCTGTCGTTTTTGTAAGACAAAGAGGGAGGAGGCCCCTTTCGGAAGCCTCCTTGTAAAAAGCTATGTATTCTTAGAATCTTACTTGCCGAAGTAGCGCTTGAGCAGACCCTCAAAAGCCTTGCCAGGACGGCCTCGTCGCGGGCCATCTTGCCAAATCAAGCTTCTCTACTTATCTCCGCGAACTTACACACCCTTGGGGTTGGGGCCGTACACGTTGCTGCCGGGCTGGCTGTCCTTGCACTCCCAGATCAGGACGATGATGGTGCCAACAATCGGAAGAAACGCAAGCAGAGACCACGCTCCGGACTTGCCGATGTCATGCATACGGCGCCAAGTAACCGCCAGACCGGGCAGCAGGGTCGCCAGAGCGAACAAGCTGGCGATCATCGCCTGATCTCCAAAGATCAGACTCAATGCCGTGGACGCCACCGCGGTGAACAGGGTGAAGTACCAATACTCGCTGCGGCGAGCACGACCGGAGAACGTCGCGTACTTGCGGAAGCAGGTGGAAACGGCAGTCATGAAATCCATAATATCACTCTCTTTCTTTTGCAATTCAAACGGTTAAAATACGATCCTAAAAAGGATACCGGACTCCACCACGGTCAAGAATACATAACCCCCGGCAGAAATCCTTTTATATTTTATCACAAATGTTTTTCGCGTGCAATCTACTTGCAGAGGACTTCTTTTGTTTTTTAGTGCAAAAAGAGAGGAGGTCCCCGAAGGAGCCTCCCTGAATTTGATTAAATTACTTGCCGAAGTAGCGCTTGAGCAGGCCTTCAAAAGCCTTGCCGTGGCGCGCCTCGTCGCGGGCCATTTCATCAAAACCTGCGCCAAAGCTTGGTTTTGCGTACAACTTTCTACAACTTATCTACAACTTTGAAGCCTTGCCCTTCAATTCATTGACAACCTTTTACAACTTTGAAGAACTTTTTGAAAGATTTCATTCAAATGCGTGACATAGCCATATCTTCGTGACATAGGAGGTTAGCATGACATAGTGGTTTGGGCGCGACATAGGAATGACATAAAGGAGGGATGAAATTAAGCCCAAACCAGCAGCGAAATGGCAGAGCAATACAAAAAAGGGAACCACCCTTTTCAGAGTGATCCCCTTGAAAACCCTTGATTTTACTGGATTTCTTACTTGCCGAAGTAGCGCTTCAGCAGGCCTTCGAAAGCCTTGCCATGGCGGGCTTCGAGAACAATGCTATGAAACATACTTAATTATCCGTGCTGGAACGCCGCCAACGACAGCATTTTCCGGAACATCCTTGACTACAACGGCATTTGCGCCGGCAACACTGTTATTCCACATGGTAATGTTTCCCAAAACTTTTGCACCACATAGTATTTTCACGTTGTCTTTAATGATTGGATTGTTCTCGTCTTTATATCCAATCGTTACCTGTTGATTGATGTGACAGTTTTTGCCCACACTCTTGGCAGCAACAATGGTCGAAAATCCATGTTGAATAAATAATCCGCCGCCGATATAACGTGTATTCAGATACAAACTATCTAGAGGCTTCCATAGACGGCGCATGATAAATGCATGGAATTTGCATTTGTGGGATCTGGATGGATTCCAGAGTCTATGCAAAAGAAGATTGCGAAACTCTTTATGATTTGTCAGAAAATAATTCATCGCAACCAATGTGCTGGGAAAACATTTTTGAAATTGTTTTGTCCAAGCATTGAGATCCGCATCAATCAATTCCCGGTGGTCAGAAAAAAGATATATCCAATAAACAGGTATCGTTCTAACATAATTCAAACGTTCTTTCAAGGAATCACACCTCTTTGATATTAAAATTTTGTAAGGCTGACCGCTTGCGGGGCCAGCCTTACAAAATGGAATGATATTACTTGCCGAAGTAGCGCTTGAGCAGGCCTTCGAACGCCTTGCCGTGGCGGGCTTCGTCGCGGGCCATCCAAAGTCCTTGGGCAATGTGTCCTTCGCCTCCTTGGGAGGCTCAGGCCACAAAATGCCCTGCGGCCTTGGGTGTTCATGCACAGTGTCGTGGATGGCTGCTGACTGAAATTCAGACATCAGTTTGCTCACAACAACCCTTCCTGTCAGAACAAATGACTGAAGGAGAATTACAACATGAGTACAACTGATGCAGGAATTCGACAACTGAAGAATGGAAACTGGGCCTATCGGTTCAGTATCAGTGTGAATGGTCAGAAGATCTCGCAGCGAGGATCAACCAACAGCGAAGGCCAACCCTTGAAAACAAAAACCGATGCCATCAGGGCCAGGAAAAAGGCAATAAAACTGGCCCAGCTTGCTCCTGAATTACCTGTAAAGGAAAAGGAACCTGAAAAGCTAACTATCGCCCAGGTTTTTGAAGAGTACAGAGAGAAAGGCAGAAGCGACAGAGCATACAACACCATCCTCAAGCAGGACAGCTTGTGGCTTAATCACCTTCAAGAGTCTTTCGGCAGTCGAATTCTGGACGAGATCGAAGTTGCTGAGATCACAGACTACCTGGCGAAACTGTACTACGAAGAAGAATACTCTTTTCGCTATGTGGAATCTTTCCTGAAGATGTTTTATCTGATTTTTGGACAGGCCTATTCGCGAGGCTATCTTTCTGTCGATAGGTACAACAGGCTGTGTGTGAACAAGGACACCAAGATTCACATGCCCAAGTTGAAGACAGATGATGACTTGGACATTGTGGCCTTTTCAGATGAAGAGTGTGCTATGATGGATGAACACTTCAGCGGATCAAATGCAGAAACAGCCTACATCCTGGGAAGGTATTGCGGTCTGAGAATAAATGAATGCTTTGGCCTCAAATGGCAGAATGTTGATTTGGAAGAAGGGGTCATCAGAATTGAGCAGCAAATGCAGTATCAAGAAGGTCTGGTGAAGCTGGTTCCCTTAAAAACCAGGAATGCTCGCCGCACAATCTTCATGAACTCAAAAGTGAAAGAACATTTTGTTGCTCTTGCCGCAGCCAAAGCCGAGGCTGAAGAAAAACAAAAGCAGCGGCGGGAGCAGAACCAGACCATGATTTATGATGTGGATGGAAGCAAGATTTCAAATTTGGAGTTGGTGAACACACTGCTCAATGGTAAAATGCAGACAGTCAATTCGATGAAGTATCATTCCAAAGAACTCAAAAGAAAAGGGATCAACTTCAAGTATCACTTCCTGCGACATACCTATGGCACACAGCTTGCGGTTTTGAATACTCCCACACATCTGCTGTGCAATCAGATGGGCCATGGCAACATCCATGTGACTGAGCGGTACTACATCGCACTTTCCAAGAATGGCATTGATGTGCTGAGGAAAAACCTGGAACAACTATGATAGAACTAAGTACAACTTTCTACAAGGCGGCTTGCACTTCCAGCAAGTCGCCTTCATCTTTTTTCAACCAGGTACAAAAAGTGTGTCCTTTTGCTCTGAGTTATTATCTATCTCTTATTTGGAGCAAAAAAACACACTTTTTCTGTTGAAAACAAATGCCGATGCAAAAAGCAAAGTACGGGTTAATGTACACTGCATAAAGTATAATACAGTCACAAGGTTGAGAGAGAAACACCTCAGAAACCTTGAAACAGAAAGGAAGTAAGAGCAATGAAGAACATGAATCTGGGCAAGGTACTGACTTTTGTAACTAAGAAAGACGAATTCGGCAACAGCGACTATGTCATCACTCCCATTCCCGCATACCGCACCCCTGAGATGGAGTTCACTCGCCTGGGCCTGATGGGCAAGATTGAGAGCTACGAAATGACTGCTGTGATGCCCATGACTGTTGCGGTGAAGCTGGCCATGCAGAAGATCAAGGATCTGGGAGGCAATGAAGTCCGCTTCATGAAGTGGTAATGCAAGAGCAGAGTCCGAAATAAAGGACAGTGCATCCAGTATAATGTAGTCACAAGGTTGAGAGAGACTGCCTTGGAAAACAAGAGAAACGAAAGTGAGGAACCCTCCATGAAGATTCAGTATAGCAATAAGCCCGAAGACCGCATCGCCTACATCGCTTGCATGAATGAAACCTTTCCCTTTATCGACTTCTCCATGTTCGCTGATGATCCTGACTTCCACATCATGCCTGTGTTTGGCAAGATGAAGAGCAACACCTTCTACACGAACTGCGACTTCATGAACAAGGCCAAACTGTTCTCCAGCGAAGAAAGCAGCTTCCTGATGCAGCTTTCCAATGACTTCCCCACTGCCACCTTGATCGTTGTTGACTAAGCCAAGAGCAAGAAAAGAAAGAGAGGAAAATCACCATGAAGAACTACGAAATTAGCTTTGAGAATTGCACTGTGACCCTGTCCGCATCCTTCCTTCGCAAGGCCAGCACCCTTGGCACTAAGGAATACCACGAAATGCTCCAGCTTCGCCGCGATCTCCCTGGCTTCCAGTTCCAGAAGGCTGAAGTCGAGAAGAAGGCCGCAAGCAAGTACAAGAACCTAACCTACAAGCACATGCGGGAATACATCGCTGCCAGCTTTACAAAAGAGGCTGAAGCCAAGGCGATGCTGGATCAAATGGAGAAGGTTGAAGCCCTGTCCAAGGTTCAGGCAAATCCCTACAAGTATGTGCATGATTGGTTCATCAAGCAGTTCCCTGAGTGCAAGAGAGTACAACTTGCGAAGAACTCTGAAGAAGAATCTGCAACTTAGAAAGCAGCCTCTTGAAAAAGAGGAATTCAAACAGCAAAGTCCCGATTATCGGACAGCACCTACAGTATAATATAGTCACAAGGTTGAGAGAGAAACAACCTTGAAACACCAAGAGAAACGAAAGTGAGGAAACTACCATGATGACCGAAACTATGATTATTGCTCCCTTCACCGCCGAACTGGAAGCCTATCTGAAGACCAACAACATGGATTACGAAAAGAATGAAGAAGGCCAGCTCTTCATCACCTCCTCTGACTACATCGCTCCTGACCACAAGGCAGTCGATCCCCTGATTGCAGAACTGGTGAAGTACATCAACGAGGATTGTATCATCGAAGGCTACTATGACCACAGCGGCAACAGCGGCAGCACCCTGAAGTTCCGCTTTGAGTACCTGAATGGCAACCTGAAGAAGTATCTCTCTGACTGGCTGGATTTCCTGCCTGTTGACAGCTTTGCGGATTACGAAGAGTTCTGCGAAGAGTACGAAGACCGCTTCTCTGAGGAAGAATACGAGGCTTTCCTGGAGGAAGATGTGGTGTATCTGCTGGATGGCGGCGATGGCGAAGCTGTCACTGAAGACCAGATTCCCATGACCGAGTATCCCCTGAGCATCTGATCTCCTGAGAACAGGAGAGAGACTGCAAAGTCCGAAATAAAGGACACACCTTACAGTATAATATAGTCACAAGGTTGAGAGAGGAACAACCTTGAAGAACAAACAAGAGAAACGAAAGGAAGTAACAAACCATGACTAAGACTCAGCAGTATGAAGTGGATTTCATCAATAGCAAGATCATCCTGACCAAGAAGTTTTACAAGGCCGCAACCATCCTGAACACCCCTGAGTACACCACCTTGATGCAGCTTCGCCGTGACAATCCTGGTTTCGCCATCGAACTCCGCGAGATCAAGAAGAAGGAAGGCAAGAAGTCCTACCGCAACCTGACCTACAAGAACATGGAAGAGTACATCATCACTCTTGAAGGCGAAGAGAGCGAAAACCTGAAGGAATTCAACAATGTGCTGAAACTCTCCAAGGTTCAGGCTGGCCCCTATGCCTATGTGAAGACCTGGTTCCTGAAGAGGTACGCCGATGTCTTCAAGAGCGAAGACGAGGCTCCTGCCGCAAAGCCTGACCTGAAGCTGATCTCCAACAACTAAAGACCGAAATAATGGACACCACATCAAGTATAATAAAGTCACAAGGTTGAGAGAAACAACCTTGAAGAAAAGAAAGTGAGGAAGCTACCATGAATAAGCCCTATGCGATTGATTTTACTACGAATACTGTCACCGTCACCAAGAAGTTCCTGGAAGCAGCCCAGATGATCGGAACCATCGAATTCGACACCATGATGAAGATTCGCGAAATGGGAATGACCATCATCACCAAGGCTCCTGCCAAGAAGAAGAACACCAAGCTGACCTACGACAAGATGCAGAAGTACATCGCTCTGCTGGATGAGTCGGAAAAGTACCAGAAGGAATTCGCTGCTGTGCTGGTTGAATCCAGGGCTTACGATGCCTCCTATGCCTATGTGCTGAAGTGGTTCAAGAACACCTTCCCCAGCTATGGCAAGCAGCCTGAGCGAGATGCCAACCTGAAGATCGTCAACACCCCTGCGAATTACGATGCTGAAGAAGCTGCCTAAGTCCCCTTGGAACCCCTGCAAATACTAAAAGAAATCAAAGAAAGTTGAGGGAATTCACTATGACTACTAAGAAGATTGCTGGTTATTCCTATGACCCCATCACTAACTCCCTGACCATGACTGCTGCTTTTGCCAAGAAGGCCTCCCAGCTCAACACCGCTGAGTATAACATCGTCCGTCAGCTCCGCAATGACAATCCTGGCATGAAGATCGAAAAGTCTGCGGCAAAGGCTCCCTCCAATCGTCCCCTGAACATCACCTTCGCCAAGATGGAAGAGTTCATCAAGCAGTGCCGCGACAGCAAGGATCGTCTGGAAGCCTTCAAGAAGGTCAAGGCCCTGTCCAAGATTCAGGCCAGCCCCTACAAGTATGTGAAGACCTGGTTCCTGAACAACTATGCCAACTACTCCGAACAGCCCGAATTCGATGCTGATGGTTTCGTGGTTGTGAAGACCAAGAGCCAGATGGAAGTGGAAAAGAAGACTGTAGCCGAGTCCCAGGAGCAGAGCTTTGAGGAAGTGCTGGCTGAAGCCAAGGCTCAGTTTGAAGCGACCGCGGCCTGATCTGCAAAAGGAGAAGAAAAGTGAATAGGTCTGTGCGATTACGAAGGAATGCTGTGTTTTGCATTCCTTCTTTTTTGTGTTCAGGGGAGGAGGATGGAGACTGCGCCCGAGGGACAGGTACATCTGACTACAACTTTGTACAAGGATCAGAAACTTTTGTACATTCATCTACAATGTATGTGCAAGAACCTACAACTATGGTATAACCTTCTGCAAAAATGATGATTCTGCCGCCGATGGCGGTATTTTTGTTTCATTTACAGATTTGAAGGCGATTTGTCAAAGAAATTCAATGTTTGCTGGAGGGTGTGCTTGCAGAAGATAGCCTGTTGCAGTATAATAAATCTTGGAAAAGTGTTGATTTATAAGGCTTTTGGCCCCAACAAAGACAGGATGGAGAGTGATCGCAGCGATGGAACGATTGATTGACTTGGATTTGCTCCAAGTCCGCTCAGTGCTGCCCATTCTTTTACAAGATAGAACAACAGATCAGAACATCATCTGGGCGACTGACACCTATGAGGCTTGCGGCGAGGGCTACAGTGCAAAAGAACCCATCACAGCTGCTCTTGTGACTGGCGAAAACAGCAGCATCATTCAGCCCCGCATTGCAAAAGCAGTCAGTGACCAGGCAGACCGCACCAAGAAACATGCTGAAGTGTTCACCCCTGCATGGATTTGCAACATGATGGTGAATCACTGCGATGAAGTGTGGTTTGGCCGCAAGGATGTGTTCAACACAATTGAAGATAAAACATGGACTCCCTCAGAGCCTCCCATCGAATTCCCCAAGAAGAAAAGATGGCAAAGGTATGTGGACTCCAGAAGGCTGGAAATCACTTGCGGCGAGGCCCCTTACCTGGTTTCCAGATACGATGCTTCCACTGGCGAACTGATCCCCTTCAACCATCGCATTGGCATTCTGGACAGAAAGCTGCGAGTGGTGAATGAGAATGCTGCTGATGAAGAGGAATGGCTGAAATTCGCATTTCGTGCTCTTGAAAGTGTCTATGGCTTTGAGTACCAGGGCGACAATCTGTTGATTGCCAGAGTGAATGTGCTGATGACATTCATGGATGCGGTGCAGGAAAGATGGCAGCGGGAAGCATCTGCTCTTGAACTGAAGCGAGCGGCAGACATCATTTCCTGGAACATCTGGCAGATGGATGGACTGAAGGGAACAGTACCTTTCGGATCACTTCAAGAAGCAACTACTCAGCTCTCCATTTGGGATTTACTGGGTGAAATGATCCCTGCACCAGAAGAGAACAAGAGGCCTGAATGCCAGATTTATGACTGGCGAGGACAAGGCAAGTTGAAATACAATGACCGCAAGACAAGGAAGGGCAGCGAAATGAAATTTGACTTTGCAATAGGCAATCCGCCTTATCAGGAAGAAGTTGAAAACAATGGTCGAAAGAATCCTGTCTACAATCTCTTCATGGATGCTTCTTACAAAGTGGCAGATGTTGTCGAATTGATTACACCTGCTCGCTTCTTGTTCGATGCTGGCCAGACTCCGAAAGCCTGGAACAAAAAGATGCTGAATGATGAACACTTCAAGGTGCTCTACTATGAAAGTGATGCATCGAAAATTTTCCCCAGCAGTATTGAGATCAAGGGCGGTGTTGCCATTACTCTTCGTAATGCAAGCGAGAGTTTTGGTGCAATAAACACCTTCACAGAATTCGCAGAGCTGAATAGTATCATCAGAAGAATAGAACACATCATTGGAAATGCACCTCGCCTAAATAGCATTATTGCCTCCCAAGGTTTGTTCCGCTTTTCAGATACCTTCTTTACTCGAAACAAAAATGCCATCTCTTCTATTGGTGCAGGAACTGGCAGCAAGATTGTATCTAATGTTATTGAAAAACTACCTGATGTATTTCTGTGTGAGCCTGGAGAGGGTGGCGAGTTCATTCGTTTCCTTGGACGAATAAAGAATCAGCGAGATTACAGATTCATTCAGCGGCAATTCTTGGTTGAAAATGATTTTATAGACAAGTACAAGCTATTCATTCCTGAAGCTAACAATAGCGGTCGCTACGGCGAAACTTTGACCGAACCAACCATGGGCTATCCGAAAGAAGGAACTGCTGACACTTTCCTTTGTGCAGGGCCTTTTGACACAGAAGAAGAGCCTCGCAACCTTTCCAGATACATGAAAACGAAGTTTTTCCGAGCACTACTGGGTGTAAAGAAAGTTACTCAACACTGCCCGCCTCCTGTGTGGGCAATGATTCCTCTTCAGGATTTCACCCCTGCTTCTGACATTGACTGGTCTGTTTCTATTGCGGAAATTGATCGACAGCTCTACAAGAAATACAATCTGAGCGAAGAGGAGATTGCCTTCATCGAATACAAAGTAAAGGAGATGGCATGATGGCACAGATTACCCTGAAAACAGCGAATCATGTTGTGCCGATGATCTATGCCTACACAACTCCTGAAATCATTCGACACAATGGCTGGACGAAGATTGGCTACACTGAGCAGGATGTGGAGAAGCGACTGGAACAGCAGACCCACACTGCGGATGTTGAATACAATCTGGAATGGAAAGGTAATGCCATTTTCGATGATGGCTCTGGTGAAAAGTTCACTGACCATGATTTCCATGCCTATCTCCGCAAGCTGGGCATTGAGGGCAAGAAGGGAACCGAGTGGTTCCACATCACTGGCCCTGTTTCAAGAGGTCATTTTTATGATTTCCGCTCCAATCGCGGTCTGCTGGAGCAGTTGGATGCTGTTGTTCCTTACACCCTGAGAGCTGAACAGGAAGATGCGGTCAGCAAGACTGTTGAGTATGCCAGGACACATGAGAAGGGCGAATTCCTGTGGAATGCAAAACCTCGCTTTGGCAAGACTCTTTCGGTGTACGATTTCTGCAAGAGAATGAGTGCAGTGAATGTACTGATCGTCACCAACCGCCCTGCCATTGCGAACTCCTGGTACTCTGATTACGAAAAGTTCATTGGTCAGGAGTCTGGTTATCTGTTTGTCAGCAACACTGATTCGCTGAAAGGCAAGAAGTATGTACTGTCCAGGCAGGAGTATCTGGATGCAATCCTTGCCCACAAAGGCGACAAATGCATTGAATTCGTCAGCCTTCAGGACTTGAAGGGATCAATCTATTTCGGCGGCGATCATGACAAGCTGGCTGAAGTTGAGGCAATGACTTGGGATGTGCTGGTGATTGATGAAGCACATGAGGGTATTGATACTTACAAAACAGATGTGGCTTTTGACCACATCAAGAGAAAGTTCACCCTGCATCTGTCTGGTACTCCCTTCAAGGCTCTGGCGAATGACAAATTCCCTGAAAATGCAATCTACAACTGGACTTATGCCGACGAGCAGCGGGCCAAGAGAGACTGGACAAGTGAAGAAGGCACTGCCAACCCCTATGCTACCTTGCCGAAGCTGAACATGTTCACCTATCAGATGAGTGAGATTGTTCGTGATGAGCTGGAGCAGGGTGTGGAGATCAATGGTGAAACTGAAGAGTATGCTTTTGATCTGAATGTATTCTTTGAAACCAAGAATGGCGAATTTGTTCATGAAAGTTCTGTGGACAAGTTCCTGGATGCAATGACCACTCAGACGAAATTCCCCTTCTCCACTCCTGAACTGCGGGCCGAGCTGAAGCACACCTTCTGGCTGCTGAATCGAGTGGACAGTGCGAAGGCTCTTGCCAAGAAGCTGAAGGAGCATCCTGTTTTCAAGGACTACGAAATTATTCTGGCTGCTGGCGATGGCAAACTGAACGAAGAAGAGGAAACCAAGAAGTCCTTTGATCGAGTGGTGGAAGCCATTGCCAAGCATGAAAAGACCATCACTCTGTCTGTTGGTCAGTTGACCACTGGCATTACTGTGCCTGAGTGGTCTGCGGTGCTGATGCTCTCCAACATCAAGAGTCCTGCTCTGTACATGCAGGCTGCTTTCAGAGCACAGAATCCCTGCCTGTTCAAGTTTGGGGGTCAGCATTACCGCAAAGAGAATGCCTATGTGTTCGATTTTGACCCTGCCCGCACTTTGACTATCTATGAGGCTTTTGCAAATGATCTTTCTGCCGAAACCTCTGATGGCCGAGGCGACTCTGACATGCGAAAAGAGCACATCAGAGAGCTTCTGAACTTCTTCCCTGTCATCGGCGAAGATGAAGAGGGCGAAATGGTGGAACTGGATGCCGAAAAGGTGCTGTCCATTCCCCGCAAGATTCGCTCTCAGGAAGTTGTGCGGCGAGGCTTCATGAGCGACTACCTGTTCCAGAACATCTCCAATGTGTTCCATGCTCCCCAGGCTGTCATTGACATCATTACAACTTTCCAGCCTGTCGAAGAACCCAAGGGCAAGTTGGAAGTAACTCATGACACCGCTGAAGAACTTTCGCTTGACGAGAATGGCGAAGTGAAGCTGACTGATGATTTTGTGATTGGCAGAACCACTGAGATTTTCGGACCCAAAATCTATGATGACATTGGAACCATGCTGATCGATACTGTTCAGCAGATTGATGCCCAGCAGCCGAAAAAGCAGGATGAAACTCTGGAAAAACTGAAGAATGCCTTCCATCAACAGGCTGTGAAGCCGCTGCTGGACACCGCCAAGACAGCTTACACTGGCGACATGAAGAAGGGTGACCGCGACAGACTGGAGCGGAAGCTGAATGACAAGGCTGATGGCATTGTTGGCAGAGCTTTTGGTGATTTCTCCATCACTCAGAAGAAACTGGAGCAGGAGCGGCAGGATTTGCTGGAAATCTGTTCGACTGCTGAAGAAAAAGCGGAAGTCAACCAGGAATTTGAGGAAAAGAAGCAGCAAGCTGTGGAAGATCTGAAGCAGACTCTTTCCACTGCGGTTGAAGAGTTTGTCCAGGAAGCTGGAACTGAGGTTGTCCGCACTGTCGAAACGCAAAAGAAGGAAGAGGCAAAGAAAGGCGTCGAGGACAAGGTCAGAGATCATCTGCGAGGCTTCTCCCGCACCATTCCTTCTTTCCTGATGGCCTATGGCACTGATGAAGTCACTCTTGATACTTTCGATCAGGTGATTCCTGACCAGGTGTTCAGGGATGTGACCAGCATCACCCTGGATCAGTTCCGATTTCTGAGAGATGGTGGCCCCTACATCGATGATGTGACTGGTGAGCAAAAGCACTTTGGCGGCAAGCTGTTCGATCCTGTTGTGTTTGATGATTCTGTGAGAGAATTCATGAGACTCCGCAGAGTGCTGGCGAACTATTTTGATGAGGCCAACACAGAAGACATTTTCGACTACATCCCGCCGCAGAAAACCAACCAGATTTTCACTCCCAAGTGGGTGGTAAAAAAGATGGTGGATCATCTGGAGGAGGAGAATCCTGGCTGCTTTGATGATCCCAGTAAGACCTTCATCGACATGTACATGAAGTCTGGCCTGTACATCACCGAAATTGTGAAGAGGCTGTACCAGAGTGCGAAGATGAAGGAACTGTTCCCTGATGGAGCAGAGAGGCTGCGGCACATCTTTGCCAACCAGGTTTATGGTCTGGCTCCCACTGAAATCATCTACCAGATTGCGAAGAATTTCATTCTGGGATTTGCTGATGATGTGGCCATTGAGAAGCACAATCTGAGATTGCTGGATTCTCTGGAGTATGCCAAGACCGAAACTCTGGAAGCCAAGCTAGAAGAGGTTTTCGGCAAGTAACTGAATGAGGGGAATTTCTGAGCAAGAGGCACTTTTCAGAGATTCCCCTTTTGCCCATCTGCAAAACTAACAATGGAGGATTACAAATGGCAAACAAAAAAAGGAAAGTCTACTTCTCTGCCTTGCAAGTGCGAGGTATGCTCTCTAACGAAGCAGAAGAGGATCGCGCCAAGATCAAGACAGAGATTTTTGATCCCATTGTTGCCAAATACGATGCTGCAAAGGAGCAGGGAGATTTTTCTGCTTTCCAGAGAAAAATTGAAGATGGTGCCGAAGTTTTCATGGTGAGCATGCTGCACTACGAAGGCAATGTGCTGTGCGGAATTGTCAGCCATGGCACACCCAAAATCGAGCGGTATTTGAGAGAATGTAATCCTGAAACCTTCAATGTCAAAGAGCTGGTTCCTTCAGAGGGAAATGTGTTTGAAGAGTACAGCTTTTTCGCCATTTCTATTCAGAAAATGCAGATGGCCTATCTCAGTGACTCTGCTGTGTCCACCAACATTCCAGGGCTGGTTCTGACTCTGCTCCAACCCAGTGTAAACATCAACTATTATCTGGAAGAGAGCAGCTTGTATGACCATGACATCAAGAAGAAGATCAAACAGTTGGGGAACAAAGTGGCGGTCTATGGTACAATAAAAGGTCAGGAAGAAAGGATCATTGGCGGTATTCCTTCCTTCAAGACTCTGGAGCAGAGATTGGGCGGCAAAATCAAATCAGAGCTAAAGGTGAAAGCCAAACTTGGCAAACAGCTTTCGGATGAAGATATTGATGTAATTCTGGAAACCGCAGCAAAAGAAGAGTTTTCTTCCTTCACCTTTACAGATGAAAGAGACTCTGACAAAGAAGTGATTGATGTCATCCGCAATCATGTGCGTTTTTCTAAAAACATAGAATTGTCTGCGGAAGAGCGAAAAATTCCCGCTGCCATCTGGAGAAAACTCTGCGGTACTCTTGGCTAAGGGAGGTGTGAATGATGGCCAGTAGAAAGGCTACCATTTTTGAGAAATTCCGCAAATGGTATCACAAGTTCCCCTGGGTGTTGGTTTTAGTTCCTTCGTTGGTTGTTGCTTGGACACTTCAAAAATATGAATTGATGGGTGTACTGATTGATGAATGTGTAACTCTGGCTGTTACTGGTGCAGCCATTGCTGCCTTCTTGTTTGCCATCCAGAGTGCTCTGATTTCTGTGCCCAAAGAGAATCCTTTCATGCAGCAAGTCCGAAAAGATGGGAGCTATTTGATTCTCATTCATCGATTTTGCAGAATTGCGGAAATGACATTCATGCTGATTATGCTGCCCATGTTCTTCATGGACAACGAAAGCGGTGTGCTGAATTTCCTGGTTATTTCAGCATACATCGCCGCATTACTTTTTACTGTCTGGTCTATGTATCTCATGGGACGAATTCTGATTCTCAGCGAAAAGCATTCCAATAACTGAAAAAAGTTGCTCTGACCGCAATGGCAGAGCAACTTTTTTCATAGCATCCTCAGATATTTGTACACTGTCGGCCTACTCAGCCCGCAAATTCTCGCCAATTCACTCACATTCATCTGACCTGAAGCAAAAGTGGGATAGTGTTTGTAGAAGATTGCAGGGATATCATCCTTGGTTGTGTGCGGTCTGCCGATCCTGCGTCCCTTCTCCTTAGCGTTTGCCATGCCAGACTTCACTCTTGCCCTGATGATGGACAGCTCCAGCTCTGCGAACACAGCAGACATCTGAATAAAGGCTTGGCTCATGGGGTCAATGTCGCCTTTTCGGCAGTCGATGGTGATGCTGCCTACAATCTCCAAACGCATGTGCTTGCTCTTGATGATGTTCACGATTTCACAGAGTTGCTGTGTGCTGCGGCTCAGTCGCGAGACTTCGCAGCATATGAGGGTGCTTCCCTCTTCGGCTGCTTCCAAGAGCAGATCAAGATTCTGCTTGACCTTTGCATCCCCATGCTCTCGCTCTGTAATGATCTCTTCTGCTCCTGCGGCCTTCAGTTCCCTGACCTGTCTGTTCAGGTCTTGGCCTTTTTCTTCTGCCAGACTGCATCTGGCGTACCCATAAATCTTGCTCATGGCTTGCCCCTCCTGTAAGCAAAAGGCGATTTTGTTTCCTTTACGAATCCTTTTACACTTTTTACAGCTTTTCAGCGGTTTTCTGGCTCTTGCTGACTGTTATCGAAACCATTCGTTTTTGCTTCAGCCTCCTGCGCATCAAGAGGCTCCTGCATTTCTACCCTGTGCTGTGTAGCTTGTAGCTTTTTGATGTAGCTGCGAAAAGCATACAAGGCTGTTCCGATGTCATTGAATGCAGTCATGGCTTCCACTTTTCCAGCATCGCGAGCCAAGCGGCTCAGGATGTCTGCTTCATCTTCAAATAAGGCGATTGCACCTTCAGCCAAGAGCCGCATGTCAGAGAAAGCATTGGCTGCAATCCAGCTGAAGTCATCTTCCAAGGTCAACATAATTTCCTCCATATGAGGCCCTGCGGGGATTGCTCCCCGCAAGGCTCTCCCTTCCTCACACATTCAGGATCAGGTTCACAGCTTTTTCAGCCTTGCCAGCAGCAGAGACGATGAACCTTTTGTCATCCTTCAGCACTTGCAGCCAGTTCTGGATGTAGGCCGCACTGTTTCGGAGGCTGTGAGAGGTTTCCAGGCCGCTGTGATTGACCAGGGCGGCAGCTCCGATTTCGGCGATCAGCTCTTCCTTGCTGTAGGCTTCAGTGCCGAAGAAGGCGGTCTTTTCAAGTCGATCCAGGCGGCTCTTGTGGCCTGTGGAGTGAATCAGCTCATGGAATGCAGTGCTGAAGTATTCGGCGGTGCTCATGAACTGCTTGCGGATGGGGAGGACAACTTCATCAGTCGAGGGGCGGTAGAAGGCTCTGTCGCCTTCCTCATGGGCCAGCTTGACACCTTCGCGGCCAAGATACTCATAAATCACATCTTCGGCAACCTTGGTTTCGGGAAGGTCTTCGGCAGTCTGCGGGAGGGGCTGTGCAAACTTTGCGGTCAGGCCTTTGCACTGGTCAATGTGGAATACATTGAAGTATCTCAGGAAGGGGACTTCCTTCTTTTCGCCTGTCTCTTCGTCTTCCTGTTCGATCCACTTCCAGAAGACAACCATCTTCGCCTTTTCGCCCTTCTTGACCTTGCCGCCCTCTTGCTGGCACTGGTTGAAGGTAACATACTCACCAGGGCGACCCAAGAGCATCTGATTCAAGAGGCTGTAGGCCTTGCCAGTCACATGGCTGACGCAGTTTCCAGAGGCGATCCAAGGCTTTTCCCAAGGGATGATTCCCTTTTCCATTTCGGCGATGATTCGGGAAGTAACTTCGCTGTAAATATCCATTTTTCTTTGCTCCTTTGCTTGTGGGGAGCAAGGAATTGTGGTAGAATGTCCTTGCTCCCCTGTTTGTCGTGATTCAGGGCTGAGTGCTTGACCGAATGCTGTGGTAGGTGTTCGGTCTTTTTAGTTGATCGAAAAGCGGCGGGCGGTGGTCTGCTTGGTGAACTGGGCGGCGATCTCAGGCATTGCCTTCTTCAGGGCAGTGGTATCGACTCGGCTGCTGATGAAGTTCTTCCAAGAGACTTTGAATGCTCCAGCGAAGAGAGTTTCTTCATCGCCCATGACCTTCTTGATTTCGTCTTCGACTGCGGCGATCTCTGCTTCCAGTTCTTCCTTCATTCGCTTCAGCTCCAGCAGTTCCTTGACCTTGATTTCCATGCTCTGATTGCTCATTGTGTTTGCCTCCTTGTTTTTGTGAGCTTGTCAGCTCCTCTTTACATTTACTATTATACACTACAGAGTGTCACTTGTCAATACTAAAATGAAATTTTATAGTGAAATTTTTCACTCTATCTTGACTATTGACACAACAGAGTGTATAATTCTGAACAATAGGAGGGATGAAAATGAGCCTTTCAGTCAGCGAGAAAATCAAGGTTGTTTTGAAGCGGCGAGGCATGACCATGGGCCAGCTTGCAGAACAGACCAACCAGACCAGACAGAACCTTTCCAACAAGATGACCAGAGACAACTTCCCAGAGAGAGAACTGCGGGAAATTGCCGATGCCCTGGGGTGTGACTTGGAGATCAACCTGGTCATGCGGGACAGCGGCGAAAAAGTGTAAAAAAGCATAAATGAAAAATTGCGGGGACAGCTTGGCTTTTTGATGCCTTGCTGTCCCCGCTGTTGTTGCTGGAGGGCTAGACCAATGGGTAGGGGGGGCTGGGTTACAGGATCGGAAAACCTGAGCAGCCCCCATTCGCCTTTTCCTGGCCCAGCCCCTTTCTAAGTCTTCTCACAATTTCAGAATTCGGAATAGGATGGAGTTCTGCTGCTGTTACATGACTCTTAGACTCCATAGCAATGGTCATGTTCGTGATCCACATTTCTGTAATGGCCTCTTTCTCTTCCTGTGTAATCAGACCATGCTCAAGAGCATCAGATACACTCATGCGATCAATCGCCGCAAGTGAATCTCTGCAAGAAACAGGCCATCTGTTTTTGATTTTGTTTATGTTCATCTGCCGAATCTTCCAATCGAATCAAATAAATCCTTGATTGCGGCCTTGGCTTTGGTGAGAGATTGTTTGTCGATTTCAATGCCAACTTTTCTGTGGCCTACTGCCTTTTCGACAGCCTTCTGAACCTCTTCAGGGATGTCTTGCCGCACATCATCTGCGGCAGCTTCAGCAGCCGCATCTGCATAGTCGCAATAATCCTGGATGTGTTGATGGTGCTAACCTTCTCCATTGAAAGCGGCTTTGCTTTCCATTGTGTGTCTAATCATTGATGCTCTCATTCGATTTATGTTCATAATTCAAAACTCCTTTTTACTTTTTTGTGGCAGAGCCGCTGCTGTGCAGCGGTCTGCCCAGGCTGCTGGTTTCGCAAGGCGAAACCGCAGCCGCTTTCTTTCGGGAAAAAGTGTGAAAAAATGCTCCAACTTATAATTTCTCTTGATTTACTGGAGGCATTTTCACACACTTTGGTGACGAGGGATGACGAGGAAGACGATTTAGTCATCCACCCAAGCATTGAGAGTGATGGATGATCCCAGACAGCAATACCAACCATTTTCTGCAATTTTGGCCTTCTTCTTGCTGATGATTGCATTCATGTCTTGCTCCAATGCTTTCTTGGCTCTCTTGACACTATCTTTTGACAAGCCCAACTCTAATGCAACTGCTGATGTCTTGATGACCTCTTGCTTGTTGTCGATCAGATACAGCCAGACTTTCAGAAGGTTCATCCAACTGATGCTGTTTTCTTCGCTCTTATAGTTCTTTGCGATTTCAACCCATTCTTTTTGAATGCGGATGACTCTTTTTCGCTGTTCACCCTTCTTGGAAAGTGTGAGGGTAAAGGTTCGTCCATCGACAATCTGTTTCAATAGTCCATCAGCTTCCAATTTCGTGATGGCTGCTTTGATCTGGTTGTTTGTTCTGGAATCGCCTGGTTTCACTCCAAAGAATTCACACATGTCTTTCAGTGTGCCTCGGTAGGCCAGGTTATTGTCAGCCAGCACCGCAATCAGGGTGAGGATTTTGAACTCATACTTTTGTCGCAGCAGCCATTCAAATTCAAACTCTGCTTCGTTTTGTGTCTGTGTCATTTTCATTCTCCTTGATGAATCTGCGGATCAGACTCCGCAAAATCTGTGAAATGGTCAGGTCATTGGCGGCGGCACAGTCCGCAAGCACCTGCTTCTCTTGTTCTGTGATACGAATACCAATCTGTGCCATGGAAATCAACTCCTTCCATGAGTACATGAAAAATAGGTTGGCAGCATTGAAAGACACTGCCCAACCAGGTTTTACAGTTTTCTTTTTCATAATAATATTATACCATTTATTTTTTTGCGAATCAAAAAATGGGAGGAGGAGCTGGCACATCTGTCTTTTATCTGGAAGTTGTGGTATAATTGCTGTGAGTTGTTGTCTAATTGAAGAAATTTCCTCTCTTTTGTAGTAAGTTCTGCAAAGTTGTAGATAGTTGTAGGCTGTTGAACCATGAGAAAGGCGGTTATTGTATGTCTTGGAATTATGCTGAACTCTCAAAGCTTGCCAAAAAGGCTGGTGGCCCTGAAAAACTGGTCAACATCCTCATCGATTCTGGAAAAAACAAAATGAAGCCTTGGCTGATAGTAGCAGCACTTGGTGGCTCTGCTTTTACTCTCGTAGTCCAGAAGATAATAAAGTATTTCCGAAATAAAAAGAAAATCTCTGATGCGGAGGTTGAAGCTGCAAAGAAAGAGCTGATTCAAGGAATCAAGGATTATGATGCGGAACAAGAGCGAATCCGAAAAGTGAATGCTGAATAAGAAGCAAAAGGAGTCACATCATGGCAAGATCTGAAGGACAGAAGTTAAAGCTGTTTGCTCTGAAAGAGATCCTTGAAAATGAAACTGATGATTCGCATGGCATTACAATGGCCCGCATTCTGGAACTCTTGTCCATGCGAGGAATCAAGGCAGAACGAAAAAGCATTTATGATGATCTTCGTACTTTGAGGGAATCTGACATTCTTGATTTGGTTGGCCCGCAAGGTCAGAACCGCACATACTCTGTTGGAGAACGAGTTTTTCAGCTTTCAGAATTGAAAATGATGATTGATGCTCTTCAGTCTTCTAAATTTCTTTCTGAGAAAACAACTCGTGATCTCATCAAAAAGCTGGAGAGTTTTTGCAGCAAGTATGAAGCTAAAGAACTCCATCGTCAGGTGGTTTTAGCAAATCGAGTCAAAAACATCAGCTCCAGTTCTGTCCTCTTCCGCACTATTGATGCTATTCATAGAGCAATCACTGCTAATGCTCAGGTTAGCTTTCAGTATTTTGACTATGATCTGAAGAAGCAGAAGCATTACATGAAGAAGGGCGAAAGGTATGTTGTCAGCCCTTGGGCCATGATCTACACTGATGACAATTATTACCTCTTGGCCTACACAGAAGGCAAATTCAAGCACTTCAGAGTGGATCGAATGGACAAGGCTGAAGCGATGATTACTGAAATCGCCGAGGTGGAAGTTGCGTCTCTTGCAAGAGAAGGTGCTGAAGAATTTGCTAAGAAAGATATGTCTGCCTACACAAAGTACACCTTCAGCATGTTCGGCGGTGAGACTGTCCCTGTCACCATGGTCTTCCAGAATCGAATGATGGGAGCTGTCATGGACAGATTTGGGCGGGATGTCGTGGCCATGAAAGAGGATGAGCGACACTTTAGAGTGACCGTCAGCGTCGCGGTGAGCAATCAATTCTATGGCTGGGTGTTTGGTCTTGGCAAAGCTGTCAGAATCATTGGCCCTGAGTGTGTCAAAGAGGGCATGAAAAAGGCCCTTGCAGACATAGCCGCAAGGTACGAAGATTGAGTAAGTTTTAGAGTCTGCGAAAAGCAGGCTCTTTTCTTGTAGAAACTTGTAAATGAAACCAGATTGACAGAAGAAATTGCTACACCTATAATTTAGCCAATGTTGTGACTGAAGAGTTGTGACAGAGGAAACTTGTTTGAGCGGCGGGAGCAGAAGCCAATGACAGAAGCATGACTGAAGCAAGGCACAAAAAGAGGCCAGTCCCTTGCGGGACTGGCCTGCTATTTTAGGCTGTTTTCATAGCCAATTTGGTTGAATTACTTGCCGAAGTAGCGCTTCAGCAGGCCTTCGAAAGCCTTGCCGTGACGCGCCTCGTCGCGGGCCATCTCGTGGACAGTATCATGGATCGCATCGAGATTCAGCTCCTTGGCCTTCTTCGCCAGCTCGAACTTGCCGTTGGTCGCGCCGTTCTCAGCATCCACGCGCAGCTCGAGGTTCTTCTTGGTGGAGTTGGTCACGACCTCGCCCAGCAGCTCGGCGAACTTCGCCGCATGCTCAGCCTCTTCGTAGGCGGCCTTCTCCCAGTACATGCCGATCTCCGGATAGCCCTCGCGATGCGCCACGCGCGCCATCGCCAGATACATGCCAACCTCGCAGCACTCGCCTTCGAAGTTCTCGCGCAGGCCCTTGATGATCTCTTCCGGAGCATCCTTGGCAACGCCCAGGATGTGCTCGGCCTTCCAAACCTTCTCGTTCTCGATC
>JAFXCE010000130.1 GCA_017521565.1 Clostridia bacterium
ATCTTGCCTCAGATGCAGCAAGGCGAACCCGCAACGCTGTAACGTCTTGCGTATCATCACCCGCGCCGCTTTGAGATGCACCACTGATAATGTCTTGAACCGCTGTATCATCAGCAGGTGACCCCATCACATCGGCAATGATCGACGCGCCCTCAGCCGTAACCTTGCCCGTCTTGTCATCTCTCAGGCCCTTTATATCAATGCCCGCCGCTTTTAATCGCCTGTACAGTGTTGGAACAGACACACCCAACTCAGCAGCAATCTCCCTCACCGTCACCGTATCGCCTCCAAACCTCTTGTAATGTCTCGATTGCAACGCATTGAGAATGTATATTGATATGCAGTCAAAAACTCAACGAAACGTAACAAAACACGTATCAAACCGTCTCATTGTTACCAAACCCCCTGTATCTATTCGCAAAAGAATTCTTTCACGAATAGATTAACCCCGGTTTGTCAAAAGATGCACCTGTTTTTTGTGCAACATTGACAACGCCCAAAACCGGCATAAATGTATAAGACTATGCACTGTTATTCAGTGCCTTTTATACATCAATTATGCACTGAAATCTTGTGCTATGCATACCACAATAATACCACGCTCGGCCCCCGATTGCAACCCCTGAAATCATGTCAAGCGTTTTAGCTTTACAAAACTATGTGACCTCGTTCTCAAAAACAAATTGGTGATTTTCACCACTTTGTTTTACTCCCATCATAAACAATTGGGTGATTTTCGCCCAATTGTTTCATCGCCTCGGAAACCATAAGTAAATTACAACTTTGCCGCCCTCGGCCTCAACCCTTGCACTTATATACCACATCCACCCCGCGCCCGTCAAACTCCATTGTACAGCGTCACGATTGACGGAATTATAAGCGCCTCGGCTTGCAATGCCCCTCAGACCGCCATAAACGGCCCTCTCAGCCCGTCCACGGCCCGCCGCTTATAAATCCTCAGCCCACATCTCAGCCGCCTCAGCAGCCGTAAACAGCGCCCCTTGCACCGCGTCCCTGGTTATCTCGCCCACCAGCGCCGCCGCCGTCCCCGGCTCCCGGCTCAGAACGTCCCCCATATCTTTGCACCCATCGACGGCATAACCCCCGGCCCATACACCAGCAGCCGCGCCGATGCTCTCAAGATCACGCGCCACGCGAACCGCGCCACGCCTCCCCGCTTTATCATTGTCCAGCGCGATCACCAGCCGCGCCCGTGTTGCTTTGCGCCTCAGCGCCTCTATCAAGGCCCTCGGCCCCGTCCCATTCAGCGCCAACGCGCCCACCGTCACCCCGTCCAGCTTTGCCGCCTGGCCCGCCTGGTAAACCGCCAACGTGTCAGCCCATCCCTCAGAGATCATCACCACATCAGCAGCCCACAAAGCCCCGGCATTATAGCAAGGCTCAGGCCCGGCGACCTCGGCCCCTGGTTTCATGTACTTTGTTTGCCCCAAGGAACGCAGCAGCCTCCCGCCGTAATAATCCCGCCTCGGCCCGTATGGAAGAATCAGCGCAGGAACGCCCACCGCCAACGCGCCGCCCGTCCCTCGGCCCTCCCGGAACGCCTCAGCATCGAAGCCCACGCCGAACCGCTGGCAGGTGTCCAGCGTGAACCCCCGGCCCTCGGCATAGTCTTGACCTGGCGAACCCCGGAACCTTGCAGCAGCTTCAAGGCAATACCCACGGCACACAAGCCGCCATTGCAGCACGTCCCGCTTGCTCTCAGCGCCCGCCGCCCTGGTTGCCGTGTCCCTCGGCCTCGGCTTTGCACAATAATCTTGTGCCTCGGCCCCTCGGCCCTCCATCACCCGTTGAATTGCGTCCCCGATGCTCAGGCCCTCCCGGAACGCGACAACATCGAACACGCTGCCGCCTCGATCACAGCTCAGGCAATGAAACGCGCCTCGGCTCCACCACGGATTATAAACATCACCGCGCCCGCAATAGGGACAAACATAATGATTACGCCCCTTGCCCTTGTCCGCTGGTTGCAGCAGCTCAGGCAACATCTCCACCTTGACCCTATCCAACGCGCTCTTGCTGTAATGCTTGTGCATATCGAATCCCTCAGCATCTCGGAAACGGAAAAGGGTTGCCCCGTTGCCCTGGCCTTGTACGTCTACCCCGGCCCCGGAACGCGCCGCCTCCCTCCACGGTTGCTCTTTTTACGTGTCAACCAGCAGCCGCCCCGGTTGCATCCTCAGGCCCCATCAACCCCATACATCTACGAAAGATAGATAAACCTATTCCGTTTCAGAGTTGAAATCAACCAATTAACTAATTAATTAATTAATAAGCCTATGGCATCCTATAGGCCCCTATAGGCCCCTATAGCACCCTATCAGAAACTATCCTCAGCCTCGGCCTTTGCGCTCTCCATGTAACGCTTATACGCGCCTTGTTTGCCCGTGACAAATGACCCGTATTTCTTAATCACGTCCTTTTCAATGCGTGAATTGTGCGCCTCTATTGCCTGGCGAATTGTGGACCTGGTGAACGCGCTCAGGCCATTCAGCCGCCCATTGTGCAACACATCCTCGCCGCCGTTGAAATAGGCGTTGACGGCCTCGATAAATTGCGCCTTGTCCTCAGCCGTGTCCAGCTCCGTCAACGTCCTCAGCATCTCCGGCGACAAACCAAACATCTTTGTCTTGTCCTTTGAATACTTGTGCTGAAACTCAGCATCATCCAAAGCGTCTTGCAATGTCAGGTTTTTATTATCCATACTGGCGTAATCAGCAAGTGTAAACGTCCTCACTTGAGATCACCCCTCTCAGCATCCTCAGCCTCAGCGATCAGCCGCGCCGCCCGCCGCATTATGTACTTGTCCCTGTAGCGCTTGAACCGCTCAGGCTCCCGCCGCTTGGCCTCTCTTTGCCTCTCCGCATTGCGCCGCCGTTGCTCAGGTGTCAAAGGCTTGCGCTTTTTGATTGCACTTGTACCTTGTGCAGCCATATAAAAAACCTCCCTCTCTTGCAATCAGCAAAAGCCGAAGGTTTCACAAATAGACGCAGCCGCGCCCACGATATGCAACTATCAAACACACAAAAGTAAATCCGTCTCGCAGAATGTATGTCCATCCCGCAAAGCCGACAAGTTTGTAAATCCCTCAAAAACACACTTGACGTTGCCGCGTCCAGCGTGTTATAATGCTTGTACGTTGAATGGCTTTGCCGGTTTGATAGCTTCTATGGGTTGCCGCCCTGCTTCAGACTTGTGAAGCCTTTTATTTTTGCTGTCAATCGGTATTATACCCGTAAATTGCGCAAACGTCAAGTGTTTGCAGCGCCCACGCGCTCAGACCATCACCAGCGCCCCGGAAACGGCCCTCAGACCGTCCCGCCGTCCCCCGGCGACAAATCCCCGGTCCCGTCCGCGCTGCCCGTCTCAGCCCGTCCCTCGGCCTTGTGTGCATCCTCAACGAACTCAAGCAGATAGTCACCCAAACAAACCAGCTGTGAATCAGTCATATTGACCGCCTCGGCAATGGTTGTATCGCTCATGCGTGACCTGGTTATCCCGTCCGTTATCCTCCACGCCGAAGCGCCCACCGCCGCCGCGATCAGCTCCACGCCCCGCGTGAACTCAGACAGGCCCGGCACCTTTGCGCCCTCAGCCGTCTCAGGATAGAACGCAAACAAGTCACCTGGTTGACAGTGCAGCAGCTCGCACACCTTGCCCGTCTCGCCCCAACTCAGCAGCTCCCCGCGCCTCAACTTTGTCAGTGTCGATTGACCCAACAGCTTTTCACGCCGCAGCCGCCCGGAATTGAAACCAGCAGCCCGCAACCATTTCAGCACATCAACCTTGTAATGTATCGCCATTGTTGCCGCCCTCCATGCACTGAATTATTGTGCCTCATACCGTTTCAGTATCTCGCCAACGTCAAGCGCCGTCTCGCCCTCATCCTCTGTCACATCCTCAACGCTCACCTTGTCCAAATACCCATGATTGTTTTTCAGCGTGAACAGCGCCATAACCGCATTGCTGGCCCCGGCAAGGCTTGTCTGTATCAAGCAATCCGCGAACAGCTCACCCACGCGCTCAAGAAACACGGTTGTTTCATGCGTCGGATTTTGCACTTTGAACTTGTGCAGCCATTGCCTTGAACAGTGCAGCGAATACCCACACAAACCCGATATTGACGGAATCAGATTTGCCAACTCGCAAGCCTTGACATATTCCAACGCCCGCGCCTGTACCTCTTGCGTGTCTCGCAGATCCACGCGCCGCCTATTATCCTCGCTCAGGTTGAAACCCACCGCGCCAACCGCCGCTTTGATGAATTGACGGTTGAACGCCTGTGTCATTGTCCCCCCGTCAATCTCGCCGCCCTGGTATAATCGCCGCTTGCGCTCGCTGCCGCCGTCCACGTCGGCCCTCATCAGCTCAGCCAATGCCGCCGCCTTGCTTGCCGTCCTGGTTGTCATCAGCGCCGCCCCCTTTAACCCGTGTCACCTTGCCCCCATCAATCACATATCGCCCTTGCAGCTTGTCCACGTCCACCTTGCCCGTTGCCGTGTCCAACGCCCCCGATTGAATCATCAACCCAACCAGCCGTTGCAACTCTCGCCTATTCATCAGCAGCCCCCCCGCTCAGGAACCTTTGCAGCTCGGCCCCCGTGAATCTCCACTTGCCACCGATCTTCACACCTTGCAGCCGTCCACTCTTGATGTAATTGTTGACCGTCCGCGTTGAAACACTCAAAATTAGTGCAACCTGGCGCACATCGTACAACTTGCCCACCTCGGCCCGGAACGCCTCAGCCTCGGCCCTCTCGGCCTCATTCAACTCAGTGTAAATCATAAGTCTACCCCTCCCGTATCTTAAACCAAAGGGCGAAGCCTCAGCAGCCCCGCCCCCGGCTTTAGTCACCTGGCACAAAGCCCGCGGCCCACGCCGCGCCTCTCTGAAATTATATCAGCCCGCTCAGTGCTGGTTATTGTCCCTCGGCCTCAGACCGTCCCGGCCACCGGTATAACATGCGCCCGGATATATGAGATCATGTCCGAATATTGAAACTGGCGCACAATTCCGTTTTCGCTGGAAGATAGTTGCCCCTCAACGCCGCTTTGCGTATAGCCGTTAATCACAGCTTGCACCTGCGTCATCTCATATTCAGCCGGAACCGCTGCCGGCACGTTGCGCGCATTGCTATACCGCCAACTCAAGATTTCTTGCGCTGCCATATCCAAATAGCTTGTAATCAGCGCATCCTCAGACGTGTCCGCGCTATCAACGCGCAGCAGCGTCTTAACCATAGCCAATTTTGCCGCCGCCGTCAAGGTGTCTTGTCCCCCTTTTTCCTCTTGCTCTTGCTCTTGTTGACCTCATCGAACCCAAGGCCCCCGGCCCCGGCTCCCGCTTGTTTGTGCTGCCCGCCGCCTTGCGCCCTGTGCGATTGCACCACGCCAGGCGTAGACGGCCCTTGACCTGGCCCCAACTGTGTGAACGGCTTAATCATGCCGTTTACCAGTTGCCTTGCGATCATCGTTGACAACTTGCGCCGCCCCCGTCCGCTGTCCGGCCTATAATCCTTGCCGTTGCGCTTCAAGCCGCCTTTAATCATTGTGTCCCTCCTGGCCCTCGGCCCTGGCCTTTGCCTCACGCTCAAGCCTCATGTGTTGCATGGCTCCATACCAGCCGTATTGCTCACGCAACTCCCTTTGGCGCTCAGCTTCAGCATTGCCCCGCCGCGCAGAATCCATATTGAATTTCGTCTTTGTGTGTCTCACTGGCCCCCGTCGAATCAATCTTTAACGCCTCCCCGATATACCCTCGCATATTGTCCAGTACGTCAGAACACAGCGAACACAACACATCAGCCCGGCTCGACTCGCAGAACGTCAGATACTTCACCTTGTCCATCTCACGACGCTCAACAGCGCCGCGCAAAGGCGCAACATAATCTTGCGTCAAATCATCCAACAGCACTTGCAGCTTTTGAATCTCCACGCTCAAAACCTCAACAGTGCATTCCAACTCCGCTTGCCTGCTCAGCATTGTAAATCCTCCCCTTTGTCTTGTAATCTCTTGTCAAGCAGCAGCGAAGCATGATATAATCCATCTTGCCCCGCTGCCGTCCTGGTTGCCGGGTTGCCTGCCGGGTTGCGTGTCGCCGTCTCAAAGTGTCACGCGCCCGGTTGTTTTGTGTCCTGGTTGCTCTGTCCCTCGGCCCTTGTTTCAGCGATCAGCCGCGCAACATCATCCATCACGTCACACAGCCGATCAACAAGCGCCTCGGCCTTGTCGCTCATGCCGCTGGCCATTGATGCCGCGTGAAGGTGTCCAAGGCCCGTATCAAGCCGCCTGTAACACATCCTCAAGTAATCAATGCACCCATATTCAGTGTAATAGCCCTTGCCCTTATGCTTGCTCTTGCTCATGTTGCGCCCTCCCGTTGTCCAGCTTGCGCCTCAGCGCCGAAAAGCCCCGCGAACGCTCAGCATCAGCCTCGGCCTCGGCCCATCTCATAGGATGCGCCGCCTTGAACGCCTCCACGCTGGCACGCTCCGCCCGGATTGCCTCAGCAGCCGCCTCAGGTGTCAGGCCCGGAAGCCCGAAACACTTGTGAAGCTCGTTGTACTTTGTAACCTCGGCCTCAGTCACCTTGTCAGCCTCGGCCTCAGGCGCTTGTCCCTCGGCCTTGATGCTCTCATACAGCTCATCGACATTCAAATTTATCACCTCCACCCCGTATTATACCACATACTATTGCATACTGTCAACAGTTACTTTCATACTTTTGCATACTTGAAAGCCCTTTGAAAACGGCCCGGCTACTCAGGCCATTAAACACCCCCCACCCCCCTACTTTTGCACATCCCCCCCGGGCCCTTTACGTAGGAACCCGAACAGCCCCCGCCGCCGCTGGCCCTGGTTGCCGTCCGTCAGCAGCGCTTGACGTGTCCGCGCCTCGGCCTCAAGCAGCGCCGTCAGCCTGTCAACCTCACCTTGCAGCCGTCTCACCTCAGTATCAAGGCGTTGCACCGTCTCAGTTGCCGCCTCCAATCTTGCCTCAGATGCAGCAAGGCGAACCCGCAACGCTGTAACGTCTTGCGTATCATCACCCGCGCCGCTTTGAGATGCACCACTGATAATGTCTTGAACCGCTGTATCATCAGCAGGTGACCCCATCACATCGGCAATGA
>JAFXCE010000131.1 GCA_017521565.1 Clostridia bacterium
GCCGCGACTATGCGGGCTTCCCGGGCCGAGCGCGCCCGGTGGGCGCAATGGGCGAGGCGGAGCGTGGGAAACCGCAAGGAGCGACGGAGGTCGCGACTATGCGGGCTTCCCGGGAAAGGATTTGCCTGCGGCGCAGACGCGCTGCGCTGGCTCCCGCCGGCTTCTTCAGTCAGCTTTGCTGACAGCTCCCTTTCGGAGGGAGCCTGATCGTATGAGGTATGGGAGCAAATCATGGATAGAATCTTGGCGTGAAGCGAGGCAGGGAGTCTGAGGGATGAAATCCCGCGGATGGGTTCGGGCGGCAGCACGAAGGAAAGGAGCAACGATGAAACGAAGAAGGCAGGTCATCGGTGACAGCCGGATGAGCGAGGAGAAGGGCGCGGCGCAGCCGCTGAGCATGGTGGAGCAGGAACTGCTGGGACGGGGATATGCGCTGTTTGAGCATTTCCGCGAACAGCTGGCGGACGAGCACGCGGAGATGCTTGAAGCGAGGCAGATGCGGGCGCTGCAGCAGAGGGAGAAGAGCAGCACGAGCCCGGCGATGACCACGCTGGGCAGCTGCGTGGACAACGTGGTGGCAGATCAGATCGACAACATGCCGGAGGCGCAGCTGATCCCCGAGCGGGAGGAGACGAGGGAGAGCGCGCGGGACATGACGGATGTGCTGAGCTTTGTGCTGCACAGGGCGAGATGGGAAAGCCGGTATCAGACGATCATTGAGGATGCGGTGGTGACAGGCACGGGCGTGGCGCAGGTATTCTGGGATGACGAGGCAGAGGACGGCGAGGGCATGGCGGGGGTGCTGGCATGGCATCCCGAGGATTTTTATCCGGATCCACTGTATGAGAATATCCAGGATGGCCGGGCATGCTTCAAGACGACGCACACGACAGTGGGCTATATTGAGGAGCGGTATCCGCATGTGCGCGGATTTGTGACCGGAGACAGCTACGCATACATGGACGGCGCAGAGACATGGGAAGCGCCGGGCGGAGACGCGCGGGTGACGCTAATTGAGTTCTGGTACAAGCGCTATGACGCGCAGGCGCGGAGGGCGTACGTCCACATGGCCCAGATGGCGGGCGGCGCACTGCTGTGCAGCACGGAAACCGGATATGGATTGGGCGGAGAGGAATATGAGGGCGGCGTCTATGCGCACGGAGAATATCCGTTTGTGCTGTATCGATACAGGGATGTATGGCGCAGGCCTTTTGGCTCCGGGCTGATCCACGACTACAGGGAGACGCAGAATGCGATCGACCGATACTGCAAATACATTGACGACAATGCGCGTGAATCGAGCGTGCAGCGGCATTTTATCCGCAGGGGCAGCGGCGTGAATGCGGACGATGTGGCGGATATGCGCAGGACGGTCATTGAATGGGACGGCAGCGACATCCGCGAGGTTCTGCAGACGATCCAGACGCAGCCGCTCAACAGTCAGGTGTACCAGATGATGCAGTACATGGCGGATGCGATGAAGCAGGACTGCGGACAGAACCAGTTTGCGCGCGGCGAGGGCGGATTGAACGTGACGGCGGGTACCGCCATCAATGCGCTGCAGCAGGCAGGAAGCAAGATTGCCAGATGGCACACGGAGAGATTCAAACAGGCCTATGCGCAGATGGTGATGCAGATCCTCTGGGTGCTGCACGAGTACATGGAGCCGGGAAGAACAGTGCGGATTGTCGGAAGGAGCGGCGCGGCGGAGGACAGGATGGTTGCGCTGGGCAGGGCACAGGAGAACGGCGCGCATGGCATCCCGAAGCCGGCGTACACGGTGCGCGTACAGATCCAGCGGCATAATCCGGATCAGATTGCGCGGGACAACGAATTCCTGCTGCAGGCGGCGAAGATCTGCGCCGAGGCGGGAACACCGCTGCCGGCGAAGGAGATTATCCGGCTGATGGAGGGACAGCGGATCAAGGAGAGCGTGCTGGCTGCGATGGAGAACGGAGAGAGCGCGAATGATGAGGCTGAAACAGAAAACGACGGAGCCGGCCGGAAGAACGGCAGATGGCCTTTGGCAGAAACCTGAGTGGTTTTTGAAATAAGAAAAGGGGGAAAGAAGATGAACGAGATGATGGACACGATGGCACCGGCTGGCCCGGTGACGGCGCAGGAGATCAGCGGGGAGCTGATGGAGGACGCAGGCATGCAGGCAGCGCAGGAGGCTGCGACGCTTGAAGCGGCCATCCGCGAGGGGATTGCAGAGCTGTTTGAGGACGGCTGGACCCAGGAGGAGCTGATGGCGCTCAGCCAGGATGTGGGCGTGCGCGAGGCGGTGGCGAAGGGCCATGACGTCGTGCGCGCGGCATGCGCCTACCTTCGCGCGCAGATGCAGCAGATGAAGAGCCCGATGCGCAGGCGCGCAGTGCCAGTAAGCCGCGTGAGCGGCGCAGGCAGCATGATGCAGGGCAGCGGCATCGAGCAGATGAGCGACGCGCAGTTTGACGCGTTCTCGCGGCAGGCGCGCGAGGCGGCGATGATGGGCCGGAAGGTGAGGATGTAAGCGGGCAGGGGGAACAGAGTTCCTTGTCTACAACATGGCTTTGTGAAGGGCGAAGCCAAGAAGGGGTCTGGGGAGGAAATCCCCAGCAGGGGGTATGGGGGCGGCGTCCCCCAAGAAAGGAGAAATGAGGAATGGCATACACGAGCGAAAACACCAACATGACGGCAAGCACCGGTCTGACGCCGGGCATGCAGACCTATTACAACCGGGAGCTCCTGCGCACGTTTGAGCCGGAGCTGGTTCACCTGCAGTTCGGCGACGAGCACAGGATGCCGGAGAACAGCGGCCTGGTGATGAGCATGCGCAAGATCATCCCGCTGGAGACGAAAACCGAGGCGCTCAGCGAGGGCGAGCCGGGCGAGAGCGTGATGCTGACGGAGACGGAGGTGACGGTGAAGCTGGAGCAGTACGGTGAATATGCCCGCTGCACGGACAAGCTGGATCTTTCGCACCTTGACATGAACATCCTGCGCAAGACCAAGCTCTTTGGCGACGCGGGCGCGCGAAGCATCGATGCGGTTGTGCGCGAGGAGCTGGCGACGTGTACGAACGTGATCTACGCCGGCGGCAAGAGCAAGCGAAGCGAGCTGACCAGCGGCGACAAGATCACCAGCAAAGAGCTGCGTCAGGCTGTGCGCAAGCTGAAGAAGGCGCATGCGCAGACGTTTGGCGGCTACTACATTGCGATTATGGGCCCGGATACGTTCTATGACCTGCAGGATGACGAGACGTTTGTGGCGGTATCGCGCTATCAGGACAAGGAAGCGGTATACGCCGGTGAGATTGGCCGGCTGTTTGGCTGCCGTATTGTGCAGACGACGGAGGCAAAGATCTTTGAGGGCGAAGGCGCGGATGGCGCGGACGTGGCGAGCGTCATTGTGCTGGGTCAGTATGCGTACGGCTACACGAGCTTCAAGGGCGCGAAGCCGCGCGTGATTGTCAAGCCTGCGGGCAGTGCCGGTACGGCCGATCCGCTGGAACAGATTTCCACGGTGGGCTGGAAGATGGACGGTTTCGGTGTGAAGCTGCTGCAGCCGGAATATGCGGTTCGCATTGAGTGCGGGTTTACGGTGTAAGGGTTGACAGTTGACTGAAGGCATGTATGAAGGGCTGTGACCCTTGGAGCCCGGGACTGTATGAGAAGGTCAGCAAATCAATGCATTCTGTTGGCAAGCGCAGCTTGCTACATCCATTCTGCTTGAAGCAGGCGCGAAGCGAAGATGGGAGTCTGAGGGATGAAATCCCGCAGGCGGGTCCGGGCGGCAGCCCGGAAGAAAGGAGTATGAAGGATGGCAATCAAGACGAATACGACCAGAACGGTGGAGCGCACCTCGAGCGCGCTGATTGGCAAATGCGAGGCGACGGAGAAGAACATGAAGCAGCTGATGGAAAGGGCGGGCTGCGCGGGCGCGGCGATGAAGAGCGTGATGCTGCCGATGATCCCGGGAAGCAAGGACGACGTGCAGTATGTGGGACTGAACGGCGCGGACTTTTACTTCCTGCGCGGCAAGCGCTGCGAGATGCCGGAGCCGGTTTTTGAGATTCTCAGGAACACGGGGAACCTGTGAACACACCTTCCACCGGCTGAAGGGAAAACCTATCCGGGCGATCGGGGAGGAGCAGAGCCCCTCCCCCATAATGAGATCTGCAGACGGATACTGAGAAAGGAGAGGCGAAGGTATGACGTTGGCGGGGCTGATGAAGCTGGCGCTCAAACAGCTGGATGAGACGCCGGAAGATATCAGTGAATATGACGAGCTGTTTCGCAGCTATGCGAACATGGGATACATGATTGCGCTGCGGCTGTTCCTCAAGCCTCGCGAGTCGTTTGCACTGAGGACGGACCGGGACGGGCGCGCAGACATCTGCGCCCTGCCCCTGGGCCGGGTGGTGCAGGCGGAAGACGAACACGGCGGGGCGGCATGGTTTGATGTGGCCGCGGACGGAAGCAGCGTGACGACAAGCGTAAAAAACGGCAGGGTGACGCTTTTATGCGAGGTGGAATATCCGCCGCTGCGGGGCGACACGGACGAACCGAGGCTGCCGGAATATGCGCATCCGGCGATTGCCGATTACATCTGCTACAGGCATCTGTCCAGCGGCAATCTGGCTAAGCAGAGCAGGGCTGAGTTTTTTTATCAGAGCTTTTATCAGCAGATGCGGGCGCTGCGCCAGCAGGGAGCGGGCAGCGTGACGCGGATGAAGAATCTCTACAGCGTGACGGCGGCGAAATACAGGGGATGACGCCTGCGGGAGGGCGCTGACAGAAGAAGGGAAGTGAAAGGTTTTGGCGGTAGAGGAGAGGCGGTATGAAGGATCGTTCCGGATTCCTGCGCCAAAGGGTATTTATCAGGCGGCGGGCGATACGAATGCGGATATTGAGTACGCCTACAGGGCGCAGAACATCCGCACAGAGCGCGGTCTTTTCGCCTCGGCTTACGGCACCAGCCGCACATTTCCATCGCTGGGCAGCCCGATTGAGACGCTGGAAAGATTCTACCGGCGGACAAGGCCGGACGATCCGGAGGTGTTTGTTGCGGGCGCGGGCGGCGCGATCTATACCTATACGCAGGGCACAGACGGCTGGGTGAAGCGGGCGGAAGGATTCTTGAGCAATACGTGGAGCTGTGTGACCTATGAAGCGGTTGAGGATGACAAGACCGTGGATATTCTGATCATGAGCAATGCGGAGGACGGGATGATCGCCGTGTTCGGCAGCGATCTTCGGGTGGAAAAGCGGACGCTGGCGATTGGCGAAGCGTATGCGGATGTGAAATTCGCGGTGCTTTCGCGGCACGCCGAACGCATATGGGGAACGGGAGCGAAGGGGTACCCGGACGATGTATTCTATTCAAGGCCGTATGATCCGTTTGACTGGACGGGTGTGGAGGAGACGCCGGAACTGGGCGGAGGCGTGATCAGGCAGCCGACATGGGACGGAGATGCATTCATCAGCCTGAACCCGTTTGGCGGATACCTGCTGGCGGTGAAGGGCAGCACGATGTTTGAGATCCGCGGCAGCGATCCTTCGAGTTTTACGATCACGGAGGCATACGGTACGGACGGACCGGTACAGGCGCGCACAGCCTGCGTGGACAGGCTGAGGATGTACTATCTAGCGGAAAATGGGCTGGGACTGTATGACGGCAGCACGATGCAGCTGCTTTCGCGCGATGCGATGCATGAGACGATGCGCATGCGCATGGAAAACAGCGAGGACAAGGCGACGGCTTGCATGTGCGCGCATGTATACTATCTGGCGCTGTGCATCAAGGAAGAGGAGAGCGACACAATCCTTGAAAACAACGCGGTGATTGAGTTTGACACCGAGCGCGGGACGTTCATGCTGAGAAAGGGAATCCGCGTGAAGGACTTTTATGCGCTGGACGGCAAGGTGTATTTCACACAGGCGGAGGCGCCCTACGACGTATTGCTTTACAATGACCCGCAGAGCGGGAGCTATCTGGGGCAGCCGATTGCGTGCAGCTGGGAGACGCCGTGGATGGATCTTGGAAAGGCGTATATGAAGCGGGATTTTGTGCTGCGCTTTACGGCGGAGGCGGATGAAAACGACGTGCCGCTGGAGGTGGCGATCATCACAGAGCGCAGGGAGAAGCGCAGGGTAATCATGCTTGGCAGACGCAGAAGGGACTACCGCGTAAAGCTGCAGAACAGCGGCATGCGTGTAAAGATGAGAATCAAAAACGGGGCGAGAGCGGCGGGATTCCGGATTGAGGGCGGGATTCAGGTGGACTATTCGCTTGATGAGGAGTGAGCGCATGAGTTACAGGCAGCCGAGGATACCGGAATACCGGGAGGGCGAGGCGGCAGGCGGCTATTTGAGGCTGCTGACGCTGTTTCTCAAGGATTTTACCATGGCGGCATGGGCGGCGAACAACCGCAGGAAGAAGGAGATTGCGGCGATGAAAGCGCAGATCGATGCGCTGAGCGCGCGGCAGGAAACGGAGGGGAGGTAAGACAGGATGGCACGGGTGACGGTTTCACACACGACATCCCACAGCTCGACGAAGAGCGAAAGCCAGAGCAAGACGCAGAGCAAGGCGGAAAGCAGCAGCCAGAGTGCAACGCAAAAGGTGCTGGACGATCGGCTGCGGGACAGGATTCTGGCGGGCCTGATGGGCTACATGACGGACGAGGAGATTGACGTCTATGCGAAAAACCTCCTTGAGCCGCAGCACCGCGCGCAGATGGAGGCAGCCCAGCAGGAATATGACACGACGAAGCTCATGCGCGAGCAGGAGATCGAGGATCTTGCGGCGGCGCTTGGCAGGAATATCGACGATCAGGAGAAGGCTTACCGCAAAAGCGCAGCAGGCGTAGAGACGGCGGCGCTTGCACGGGGCATGGGCCGAAGCAGCTACACGCTTGAAGCGCTGGCGGGCCAGGGAAAGCTGCTGGCGGAGGCTGTAGAGCGGCTGACGGGAGAGAGCGAGCGAAAGAGGGGGCAGATTCAGGCGCAAATCACGCAGGCGGGTGAGCAGAAGGCGCAGAAGCAGGGCAGGCTTGAGACGGATTACGCCAAGGAGCTGGCGGCGAAGGTGCAGGAGATCCGGGATAGCCAGAGGAAGCAGTACAATTCTGACTATCTTTCGGCGGTGAATGCGAGCATGGGCTCGCAGACAACGGGCACGAGCAGCACGACGGGATCGAGCACAACGAACACGAAGGGATTCAGCGAGTCAAATGGATCCAGCACGACGGTGACAACCTCCGGCGGGGGCGGCGGTTCTAAGAAGAGCAATGATCAGGTGGACGCTGTGAGCGGTGCGGCGCCGAGCGTGAAGAACCGCAAATACTGATGGATGCACAGGGAAGGAGGGACAGGGATGATCGATGCGATCTTTGGCACGCAGGAGAGAAGCGCGGCGGCAGCGGGGGCATACCAGTATGACACGGGCCAGCGCATCCGGCTGCACGGTATTCCGACACCGGAAGAACTGGCGGAGATGGATGATTTCATCGACGGCGATGTGGTGACGGTGCAGGTACAGTATAGCTATACGGGGGACAGTCAGACGGAAATGCGGTTGGCCGCATACGATGCGCGTGAAGGCGTATGGATGGCGCAGGTGCCGGACGTCTATCTGCTCAGGAGCGAGGATGTGCACCTGTATGTATATGTCAGCTACGGCGAGAGCGCAGAGAAGGGCCGCGCCAAGACGATGTATGAGGCGGTATTCAGGCCGATCGGCAGACCGGCGCCGAGCGATGCGGTGACGCCGGATCAGATCAATGCATGGAATGCGCTGGTGCAGGAGATCAATCTTGCGATTTCCAGTACGAATACGGCTGAATCCGGGGCGAACGCGGCAGCGGACGTGGCGCTGACAGCGGCAGAGAACGCGCGAGAGGCAGCGCAGGGCGCACAGAACGCGGCCGAGGAAGCGAAGGGGGACGGCGCTCTTGTACAGCGGGCATGGATGAATGCTACAGTGAGCGCAGACACCCTGGAACCGGGCGCGGCGGCCACGGTAACGCTGACGGAGAACGAGGGCATCAAGCATCTGGCATACGGTATCCCGCGGGGAAGAGACGGAGAAAAAGGCGACAAGGGTGACAAGGGCGACACGGGTCCGGCGGGCGTACGGTTTACGCTTGAGGGAACGGTGCTGTATATTGAGACATATGACTGAGCGGGGAGAGGAAAATGGCGAAAAAGATACCGTCGTATGAGTACACGGGGGAGCATGAAGCGGCTGCAGACGAGCGGTATTGGTATATTTACCTGAAGTCTTCCGGCAGCCTGACATTCGGCCATGAGAAAAAAATGCTGGAGGCGTGCATTGTCGGCGGCGGCGCGGGAGGAGAGAGCGACAACGGCGGAACTGACGGAGAACGCGGCGGAAACGGCGGCCAGGTGAAGAATATCACGCAGCATGTGTTAGCGGATACGCCGTACCCGATTGTAGTCGGCAGCGGCGGCGCTGCGGGAATAAAAGGCGCGTTTCCTGGAAAGGGAACAGCATCCTCCGCGTTTGGTACGAGTGCGAGCGGAGGTGAAGGCGCGAGCGGCGGCGCAGGCGCAGGCGGCACCGGAGGAAAGGGCGAGGCTGGCGGCGCAGGTACGTATGCGTTTGGAGACAGCAGCATGCTGCGATACGGCGGAGGCGGCGGTGGAGGCGCAGGCGCGCAGACAGGAGAAAACGAAAGGGGCACAGGCGGCGCGGGCGGCGGCGGCAGAGGTGCAGGAGGCGCTGGAGCGTATACCGAAGGCGGCGCAGCGCAGAACGGGGCGGAGCACACCGGAGGCGGAGGAGGAGGCGAGGGAGGCTTTTACTACGACGATGAATTTGGAGACCAACGCTATGACGCAGCAGGAGGCGCGGCAGGCGAGGGCGGCAGCGGTGTGGTGATCCTGCGCGGCACGGAGGAAGATCTGATCCCGGTGTTTTTTAATGGCACGCAGCTGAGCGTTGTGATACTCAACGGGAAAAAGGCGGCAGGGATGGTTTATGACGGCGTGAGGCTATATGCCAGGAGGCTTGCAGAACGGACGGGCATCCTGAACGGCGGAGGACGGAGGGAGCGGCATGCTTTATACGGGCAGGGTGGAAATCAGAAACGGTGTACTGAATGTGCGCAGCGCGCCTGACGGGCCGGTGACGGATACGCTGGAAGCGGGAAAAGAGGTACAGGTGCTTTCGGACGAGGGCGCATGGGTACAGATTGCATACGGAAACAGCGAAGGATATGCGGCGAAGCAGTATATTGTGTTTAAGGAGGCGCAAAAGGATGCCAGGCTGGTTGTGTCGGACGGGGAAGGGCATGCTTTTGTGATTGAGGGCGAGGCGACGATTAAAATCGCTGCGGGCGCAATCGACTGAGATAGGAAAGGAGAAAGACAGGAGAGGAGGGCAAACATGAGGGAGAGAGTGATGGAGACAATGATGGAACTGGCGGACATGATTCGTGAGACGGATGTATGGACGGTGCTTCGGCCAAACATGTTCCGCATGCTGGGGGCAGCCGCGGGCGCGCTGATTGCATGGTTTTCCGGGCTGCCTGCCATTGCGCAGGCGCTGCTGATCGTTCAGGGCGCGGATATTCTGACGGGGTTTTTGGCTGCGGTTATGGGCAAAAGCCCGAAGACGGAAACGGGCAAGGTCTCTTCAAAGGCGCTGACGATGGGGATGATCAAGAAGGGGCTTGAATGGCTGGTGGTGCTGATTTGCGTATATGTTGGGGCAGCGGTGGAGATGCAGGGGATTGCCGGCGCAGCGATGACGTATATGATGACAGCGGAGCTGGTGAGCCTGATGGAGAACCTGAACCTGTTTGGGTTGGACGTTCCGGTGCTGCATACGATGCTGGATGCGGCACAGAAGGGACAAAAATGAAAAGCGCGGCTCTTTCCAAAGGGAGAGCCGCGCTTTTTGCCTATTGCTTATTTCTTTTTCTTTTTGATGGGGAGGCGTTCGTCGTTGATGATTGCGGGGATGGTGCGCAGGATGATGCGGATATCCATCCAGATCGTCCAGTTCTCGATATACTCAATATCCTTGCGGATGCGTTCGGTGATGGAGGTATCGCCGCGCAGACCGCGCGACTGCGCAAGGCCGGTGATGCCGGGCTTGACCGAGTGGCGGATCATATACAGCGGGATTTCATCCTTGAATTGCTCGACGAAATGCGGAATTTCGGGGCGGGGACCGACAATGCTCATTTCTCCGCGGAGGACGTTGATGATCTGGGGAAGTTCGTCCAGAGAGGCTTTGCGAATCAGCGCGCCGAAGAATGTGCGCCGGTCATCGGTCTGCGTGCTCCATGCGCTTTGTTCGCCGTCATTCCTGCGCATGCTGCGGAACTTGAGCATTTTGAAGGGCTTTTTATCTTTACCGATTCGGGTTTGGGTGAAAAAGACCGTATCTTTTGTGGACAGCTTGACACCAAGTGCGATGAAGAGCATCAGCGGGGAGAGCAGAATCAGCGCGGAGAGGGAAATGATGATATCCATGGTGCGCTTGAGTACGGCATTGTACATGCGGTTAAGCGGGATATCGCGGATGCCGATCATCTGGATGTCTTCGAACTTTTCGGTCATGATCTGTCCGCCGACATGTTCTTCGTAGCAGGGGATGATGCGCAGCGGAACGCCGTTGCGTTCACAGCTGGCGATGATGGCATTGATATGGATATACTGTTCGGCGGGAAGCGCGATGATCGCTTCATCGGGCGAAGAGGTTGTCAGAACGTCGTCGATGGCGGTATAATCGCCCAGATAGCTGCCGGAAAAGGGCTGGCGGCACGAGGCGAGGTAGCCGAGAATACGATGGCCGTATTCGGGCTTGCCGGCGACGACGGAGGCATAGCGCTTGGCGGTCAGCCCCTCTCCGATAAGGAGCACAGTACGCTGATGAAGGCCTTTTTTGTAGTAGGCGGCAGAGGTGCGCAGGAAAACGCTATGCTTGATGCAGTGAAAAACCAGGCTGAGCGCAGAGGAAATCAGCACGCACATACGCGAGAATTCGGGCATGCGAAGGACATAAAGCGCGGACAGCAGCCCGGCGAGACAGACGGATTCGCAGAAGATGGTACCGGTAACATAGCGGCCAAAGTGGCGGCGAAGGTCACTGCGGTGATAAAAGCCGAGGCTGAAGACGGCGTAATGCAGCGCGGCAGAAAGCAGCGCCATGAGGTTATAGGTAAAGAAACCGTAGTTCATGACGCCGTGAAGGACGTAGAAACGGATAACATATGCGGCGAGAAATGTTGCATAGGCGATCAGCGCGGTGATGAACGCATGCACCTGAGCCGAAAAACGAGGGGATTCCATAGGGACTCCTTTCGGATGATGAGGAAATGAGAGTGTTTTTTGACAGGATACTTTTCGTAAACTTTATTATAACAGATTTTGCAGACGGTGTCTATGCGGGCAGGCGGGGGATTCCTGATTTTGCCCATAGGGTCAAAAAAGGACGGAACATCATCCGTCCTTTTGGGATTAAAACTGCCGGCTATGCGCCTTGCCGCGCACTGACGCGTTCGGCGAGCCGGATGGCATGAATGAGCGGAACAACCAGCGCGCCGCAGAAGAAATTGCTGATACCGTGCATAACATCAAATGGCAAGCCGGCGGCAATCCACGCGATCATACCTTGATAGTTCAGGCCGAAGAGCAGGACCTGAGCGGGCGCATAGAGAACGCCATAGCCAAGGCCATGCAGGCCGCACAGGAGCATATACGCAAGAGGCGCGATCCTTGGAGGGAGGCGCTTTGGCAGGAGCATCGCGGCGGCCCAGAGCACGGCCCAGATATAAAGATAAGGCAGCCACCAGTTGGCAAAGCCGGCGAACATCCCGGTGAGCAGGATGAACGTATAGAGCGGGTAGAGCGCCTTTTTGCGGTAAACAACCGTCAGCGCGATGATGAAGGCGCCGATCAGGTGGGCATTGGGCAGCATTTCCATCAGGATTTTGCTGGCATACATAAGGGCACCGAGCAAGCCGAATATGGCGGTTTCCCGGACGGTGAGTTTCGCAGAGCGCATATCATTTACTCACGCGCAGGGCATACGCTGTACCGGGAACGATTTCAGTCTGGTCTGCGCTTGCAGATGCGTAATCTTCGCCCTGATAGAATGCCCAATAGGTTTGATCCTTGTCGTAATCGGCGGTGATACCGTTGACACTTTTGATGTACAGGCCGTAGGGCCCCTCTTCACCGTTAATCAGGCCGAGCGCAGTCAGCGCGGCACCGACGGTTTTCTCGTCGGTATTTACTGTGATATGTGTTTCTGCACCGGAAAGATCAGCGATTGTCAGAGCGAACTGCGTCTTTCCTTCGCCGAGGATAGCGCCGTCGGCAACAGAACCGGAGGTTTGAATGGGGGCGGATTCGGACGTCTTCTGACAGCCTGTGAGCGTAAGCGCCGCTGCCGCAAGCAGCGCAATGCACAGGATGACAGACAGAACGCGGGTGCGTTTTCTATACTGCATACTTGCATTTCTCCTTTTTATGGAATTTTTCTGTTTCTTCCCGGGACCGGCACTCGCGGCGAGATGAGAAGAGAGACGATCAAATATTCCGGCTTGACGCGGCTGCTGCGCGGCCTTCTCGGGAAGAACCCAATGGCTTGTTCCCGCCTGCGGCGGCGGGTAGCGCAGAGAATGCGAATGATGCGTCTTACGGCGACGGGCTCGCACAGGCATTGCACCTGTTTCCTTGATCATCTGTAAAAAATTATAACACAGAGGCAGGAGGAAAGCAAATTTTTGTTGAAATAATGGAAATGTGTGATATAATCATCAGTTGTAATATCCATAAAGAGGCATAACACAAACCGGCATGCTGCCGGTGGCATCACCGACAAAGTACCGTAAATCTTGCATGTTTGCGGACGAGGCCGATGCTTCTCAAATCGATTTACATAACAAAAAAGCCCCGATGCTAAAGCGCAGGAGGCTTTGGAATTTGGTGCTGATGGCGGGACTCGAACCCGCACGCCGTGAGGCAAGGGATTTTAAGTCCCCGGTGTCTGCCATTCCACCACATCAGCGCGCTTCCCATTATAGGGATTTACAGAAGGGTTGTCAAGCTTGCAAAACCATCCGACGCAAAAGAGCGGCGCAATGACGTTTTGCATGCGCAATGTTTAAAGGCCGTGCATGACGCTATGGAGCGGGATGCGGGCGGCGCGCGATCAAGAGAGCAACAAAGAGTGAAACAGGAGTGGAAGGTTTTCCTATGGATCAGAAGATCAAGAAAATTCTTGCGCAGTTTGAATTGCCGCAGGGCGAAATGGAGGCGCTTCCTTACGGAAATGGCCACATCAATGATACGCTTTGTGTGACCGTATATACTGAGAAAGGCTATAAGCGCTTCATCATGCAGCGTGTGAATAATTACGTTTTCCCGCAGCCGATTGAAGTGATTGAAAACATCGAAAAGGTGACGGCGTATCTGCGTGGCATCATCAGAGAAAACGGCGGCGATATCGAGCGGGAGACGCTGACGCTGGTTCCGGCGAAGGATGGAAAGAATTATGTCATTGCGGAGGATGGACAGCTCTGGCGCATCTATCTGTTCGTTGAAGGTACGCGCTCTGTCGATCTGCCGGACACGGAGGCGCTCTTTGAGCTTTCCGGCAGGGCGTTTGGCAAGTTCCAGCGCCAGCTGGGCGGCTTTGACGCGGCGCAGCTGCATGAAACGATCGTGGATTTCCACAATACGCCGGCTCGCTATCAGCGGCTGATGGATGCCGTTGCGCGTAATGAGGCGGGCAGACTTGACAGCGTGCAGGAGGAGCTTGCGTTCTGCATGGCGCACGAAGCGGATACGCATGTGCTTCTGGACGCACTGAAGGATGGAGAAATTCCGCTGCGCGTGACGCACAACGACACCAAGCTCAACAACGTGCTGCTGGATATGCAGAGTGGCGAGGGTGTCTGCGTGATCGATCTGGACACGGTGATGCCGGGATTGGTGGCGTATGACTTTGGCGATTCGATCCGTTCGGGTGCGAGCACCGCTGCCGAGGACGAGCGGGATCTTGAGAAGGTGCAACTGTCGCTGCCGATGTTTGAGGCGTTTGCGCGCGGCTTCCTTGCGGAGGCGGGCGCAGCGCTGAATGCGCGGGAAAAGGAACTGCTGCCCATGGGTGCGAAGATGATGACGCTGGAATGCGGCATGCGTTTCCTTGCCGATCATCTCAATGGAGACAAGTATTTCCGCGTTCATCGCGAGAACCACAACCTCGACCGCGCACGTACGCAGTTTACGCTGGTCAGGCATATGGAAGAGCATTGGGATGAACTGATGGGGATCATTCACAAAATCAGCTGAACAATGGATGAGAAAGCTGCTTCACGAAGTGAATTCGTGGGCAGCTTTTTTGCGGCAGGAAATCGCGAGAACGGCAACGCGGCGGATATGAAGGACTTTAGAAACGTGAAGCGATGCCACAGAGGATTACTTTTGTGACTGGTTGATATTTTTGTTGCCTTTTGGTGGCCTGCAAGGTATAATAAATAAGATTCACGCAGATAGAAGCTCAACCGGAGGAGATAAACCCATGCTGATGCAGCCCATTATCCGGCCGATGATTACGTTTGGCCCCTGCCTGAAACAGATTCTGCAGAAGCGGAACATATCGGCTTCTGAGCTGGCGAGGATGATGGAATACAAGAGCCGCAACAGTATCTTCAGAATTCTGGATGATGAGGGTGGAGACGGCACAAGGCAGGCTTTATACGACCGGCTGATGGAGGATGACCTGCTTAACCTGACACGGCAGGAGCAACTGGAGCTGACGCAGGCGCTGGAAATCAGCCGGGTGGGTTTGGTTGCTTTTCTCAACAACCGGGCAATGCGTGAACTGCTGATGGATGTCTCAATGGAAGAGGCGGCAGCGGAGATCTGCCTGATTCAGGCGGATGGCAGAAGAGAACCGATCGATCGCTTGTTTGAGTACGGCGATGAACTGCTGGAACTGAATGTGACGATTACCGGCTGCTGCGACAGGCAGGTATGCGCGAAGATGAGCCACAGCCTGAACGGATTGACAGTAAGGACCAGCATTGCGCACTTTGTTTATACCGGAGAGGAAGAGATTATTCGGAATCTTTCTGCGATTCAGCCGCTGCTATACCGCACAGACTACATGGCTTATGCGGTAGAACCGGGAATGTTTTCAAGGGAGAAGCAGCGTCTTTATCGCAACAACATGATCTACGTGCAGGCAAAGACGATCAAGGGAGAACGGCTGGAGTGCGCGTATATCATGGTGGACAAGGGATGTTTTTTCCCGATCAAGCGGCGGAGTACCGGCCCGCTTTCGCGGCTCAATGCGCTGGTCTGCAAGGATATCGGGCAGATGCGCGCGCTGAAGATGAACGCGAACGCAGATCATGTGGATTATCTTGCATATACAGAGGAATGCATGAAACTGGAACAGAGCCGCGCGGTTTATATGATCAAGCGGGATGTTCCGATCAGCTATGTGCCGTCGGAGATTCTGGCTTGCTGCGTGATGGAAAGCGCGATGCGCGAAGGCATTGCAGGAAGCCAGGAGATTGTGCAGATGCTTGAGCAGCTCAAGTGTGTTCACGATCAGCGGTTTGAGAATTTCTTTGATAAGCGGAAGCCGACGTATACGGTGTTTTCCTTAGAGGCCATGGAGCGTTTTGCCCAGACAGGGACACAGTCCGATCATTTCTTCGCTTTCAGGCCGTATACCGTGCAGGAACGTGTATGCATCCTGACACACCTGCGTGAGCAGGCAGAGCATAATCCGAGTTTTCATGTTCGTTTTTTCAAAGCGGAATACGAAGCGCCGCCGATGGAGATTGCCCTGTATGAAGGGGCGGGAACGCTGATGGCAAAGCCCAACACGAACTACAACCTCAAAGGTGATCATACGGAGACATTGATTACGCAGGAGAGTTTCTGCCAGTGCTATAAGACGTATTTTCTGAAGGATCTGATGAAACGTCAGGTGATGGACAGACAGCATACGCTTCAGGCGCTGGATTGCCTGATTGAGATGGCAAAGCGCGCATAAAACAACGCCTTTCCGATATTGCCCATCGGAAAGGCGCTGTTTTGCTTATTCGGCTTTTATGCCGCGCATGAGTCTGCGGAGATACAGCCTGAAGCGCATTACCGGCGTCAGGCGCTCCAGCACAGCCAGATAGGTTCTTTCAGCCTTTTCACAGGCGGAAGGCTTGAGGCGGCGGCTGGAATAACGGGCGAGGCAGAGCGCTTTGCCCATGTGAAGGAGCGGAGGTTTACCGTGAAGCGTCTCCTGCGCGCGAAGGAGGAAGGTAGCGGGCGCTTCCCCGGGGCGGGATGTAATGCCCAATTGACGCAGGGCTTCTTCTGTTGCGCGATACCAGATCAGCAGAGCATCGCCCGGATTGCGGCATTGCTGCGCAAGGCGCGCGGGCGAGGTGAGAATCAGGCGAACGGCGATCAGCACAGCCAGCAGCAGAAGCAGCAGGATGACCGACACCCATGGAGGCAGATCGTCCTGCTCATCCGGCGTGATGGGCGGCGTGGGCGAAGGCGCAGGGGTGAAGGTCGGCTGCGGCGTGACCTCGGGGGTGGGGGTTACGGAAGGATCGTTGTGTTCGGGCGTAGGCGATGGCGTGGGGGACGGCGTGGGAACGGGCGAGGGCGACTGGGAAGGCGCATCGCCCTGCGGATCAGGCGAAGGGGTGAAAGAGGGTGAATCTTCCGGCTGATCTGAGCTGCCATCGGGCGCGCGCCCTTCGCCAGGCGTAGGATCAAACGGGAGAAAACCAAAGCCCGGGAAATAGATCTCCGTCCAGGCATGACCATTCTGCTGTGTGACGCGGGCGATCCCGTCGGCATCGGGCTCGGCAGCATAGCCTTCGACATAGCGCGCGGGAAGCCCGATACAGCGGGCCATCACCGTAAGGGCGCTGGCAAAGGCGGTGCAGTAGCCCTTTTGCTCCTCGAAGAGAAACCATGAGACAAAATCCTGATAGACGGGCGGTTCGCTCTGGACGAGCGAATAGCGGAAAGACCGCTGCAGATAGCTGCACAGCGCGGCTGCCCGGTCGAAGTCGTTGTCCGCGTCTGCGGTGATCTTCCGGGCGAGTTCGTATATGCGCGTCTCCACCGAGGGCGGGAGCTGCAGATAGCGCCCGGCGATTGTATCATGATAGGGATCTGCGGGGTCATATGCGGCGAGAACCGCGGCGCGCACGCCTTCGGTGGAAGCCGTCAGCCTGCGGCCTGAAAAGATGTAGCTGTCTCCCTGCGCGAGACTGCGTGTGGCAAATACCTCTGAGGAGGGGGAATAGTATGCGACGATGCCCTCGCCCTTAGGCGACAGAAAGCGCTGGGTGATAAACAGCGTACTGGCGCTGTCCGAGCGCATGGTGACGGAGAGGGTTTCATCGTCCGACAGCGCTGCGAGCACGCTGCGGTCAGGCCGCGCCTGATCGAAGAGATCGCGGCGCAGCTGCGCATAGCGCGGGCTGACGAAGAGATATCGCCTTCCGCTGGTGGTATCCGCCCATGCAAGACCGGTGTATTCGTTTTTGACCGTTGCACGCAGAAGCGTGCGGCCGGAGGTCTTGACCTGCATAACGGGATCGTCGGTCGGCGATACGGTTCCGCCGAGGCGCTCTGCGCCCAGCGGCTGCCAGCCGGCTGCGGTCATGGAGAATGTGGTGCGCGGCTCGGTGAAGAAGAGATAATCGTCGATTGTCTGCCGCACGCGCGCGGCGAAGGAAGCCAGCTCCGGCACGGTGGCGCCTGCCAGAGGCAGGAGAAGCAGCGTAAGCGCGACCACCAGCACGGCAGACGGCAGAATGCGTCGTCCGGTTACGCCGGGGGCGCGCGCAGCCAGCAGGAGCGCCATCGTCAGGGGGAGCAGGGAAAGCGCACCAACCTCCGCGCCGAGAAAGGAAATGGCCAGCAGGACGGTGATGGTCAGAAGCGCAAGCGGGAAAAAGGCATGATCGCTCCGCGCGAGGGATAGCCCCAAAGCCGTCATCAGCACGGAAAGCAGAATGGCGATGGCGCGGGAATAGGCGGCCAGCGCGAGGTTCTGTCCGTTCATCAGCAGCGTGAGCGCAGCGCGGATGGCCTGAAGCTGATCCGCGTACGGAAAAGCAACGGCGGCCATGGCGGCCAAAAGAAGAGGGTAACGCAGCAGGCGCAGCCGGGGAATACAATCAAGCAGAGCGAGCGCGGCGGCTGTACCGGTGCAGGACGCGAGGCAGAGCAAAAACGGCACGGGAAGGCCCAGCGCCGTCAGCAGGGGATAGACGCAGCCAAGGCCTATGGACAGCGCGCTCAGCGCATGCAGCAGCAGGCGCTTGGGCGGGGCGAAGAAAGGCGTTTTCATGGCTTCCCCTCCTTGGCCTGGACATGTTCGGTTTCCACGCCTGAGGCGGTGAGCAGCCTGATCAGCTTATCCTGCTGGTCGGTGACGCCCTGGGCGGTGATGAGGATGAATCGGGTGTGCGGCCCCATACGGTTCAGCGCGATGACGGCATCCGCGAGGACGGGCGTCAGGCGGGTGGTGAGGATGACGGTTGAGCCAGTGCGCCGCATACGCCGGGAGGCGAGCAGCAGCACGCGGGAAAAGTCCTGCACACGATCAAAGGGCTCCTGTGCGATGGCATGCAGCATGGGATCAAGCGCCTCGGGCGCCTGACCGTTCAGCTCACGCTGCGCCCGTCCGGAAAGGGGAAGGCGCGTGATGCGGCAGCTGTCCAGCAGCGATTTGAGAACGCCGGCGCAGGTTTCTAAAAGCGCGTCGATCACGGCCGCCCGATCCCTGTCGGCACAGTCGGGCGCGGCGCAGTCAAGCAGGACCAGCGCATCCGGGCGCTGCGGGGTTTCGTAGGTGTGCACCATCAGCTGCTGGCGGCGCATGGAGAGCTTCCAATGGATGCGCCCCAGTTCATCGCCTTCCTGCCAGATACGGGTATCCTCCGGCGTGGTGCGGTCAGCCTGCGCACGCTGAGCGGCGCTGGTTTCGCCTTCGCCGGGGCTGCAGCGAACGGGAGCGACTTCCCGGGGATTGGGCAGGATGGTAACCGGGACGATATCCTGCGCAATGCGGGCGCGAAGCGAAAAAAGACCAAAGCAATCCATGAATGTGACGCATGACGCACCGACGGCAAACACACCTACATGCGGACAGGAGAATTCGTTTACGCTGTCCGTTGTGCCGATCATCCGGGCGGGGAGAAGAAACTCGCTTTGTCTGCCGCTGGGCAATGTGACTTCAAGCGAGAGCGGCGCAATGGGCAGGGGCGTAAACAGACGCACGGACAGCACATAGGCGCACATGCCGCCGCGGACAGCCTGATTTCCGTCTGTATGCTGGCGGATGCGGAAGGAAAAACGGGCGCAGAGCACGCTGATGAGCGACAGAGCCGCTGCAATCAGCGCTGCGCAGCCGAGCACGAACGCGCCGCCGCTGCCGACAGACAGCGCGGTAAAGAGCATCAGCGCGCCAAAGAGCAGCGTATAAAAGCCGCGCGCAGTCATCGGAGTTTCACCGGAACGCGCACACCGGCCATCAGCTCGGAGAGCACCTGATGCTCCGTGTAGCCGCGCATGCGTGCATCGGCAGAGAGCGCAAAGCGATGGCACAGGACGGGCGCGGCCATGCGCTGCACATCCTCGGGGATGATGTAATCCCGGCTGCAGAGGATGGCATTGCCCTGCGCGGCGCGGATGAGCGCGATGGCGGCGCGGGTGCTCGCGCCAAGGGTGAGATAGGGCGTATTGCGCGTGGCGGCGCAGAGGTTGGCAATGTAAGCGCGCACCTCGGGGGAGGCATAGACATTCTTGACTTGTTGCTGCATGGCAAGCACATCCTCGCTGGAGCAGACCGCGCCGATGGTCTGCATCGGGCTGACCGCACCGCAGTAGCGCGCAAGGATGTCCATTTCATCCTCCGGAGTGGGATAGCCAATGGAAATGCGCATGAAGAAGCGGTCCATCTGGGCCTCCGGCAGCGGGTAGGTGCCGACAAAGTCGACCGGGTTCTGCGTGGCGAGCACGAGGAACGGGCGCGGGAGCGGATAGGTCACGCCGTCGACGGTCACCTGCCGCTCCTCCATAACCTCAAGCAGCGCGCTCTGCGTCTTGGGCGAGGTGCGGTTGATCTCGTCGGCGAGGACGATCTGGGAAAAAATCGCGCCCGGGCGGTACTGCATCTCGCCCGAGAGGCTGGGCATGGTGAAGCCTGCGATATCGCTGGGGGTGATATCCGGGGTGAACTGGATGCGCTTGAACGAGCAGGAAAGCGAGCGCGCCAGCGCGCTGCACAGTGTGGTCTTGCCCACGCCCGGCACGTCCTCGATGAGCACATGACCTTCGCACAGAAGCGCGGTCAGCAGCAGCTCGACCACGTCCTCCTTGCCGACGACGACCTGTGCGATATTCTGTTTGAGGGCAGATAAAATAGCGTTGGAATGCTGCATGGTATTCTCCTTTGGTCTTTCAGGGTAACCAAAAACTACGATTATTATAATAGATAGGGGAGGATTTTGCAAGGCGAGGGAAGGGCCGGCGAAAGCGGGCGGTATTGCAACGCGGCGCTTTATTTGCTACAATAAACTATCTGTATACATTGGATGGGGTGTAACGGCATGGAACAGACTTTGCAGCAGGTGCTCAGGTGCCTGCTTCCGGGTGAAACCGTCTCGGGCGAGATGATCGCGCGGGAGCTGAGGGTGACGCGGGCGGCGGTGTTCAAGCAGATTGAGCAGCTGCGCGCGCTGGGGTTTGGAGTCGAATCCGTGCCAAGGCAGGGATATCGCCTTGCAGAGCTGCCGGACAGCCTGCTGGCGCCGGTTGTGCAGCAGGGGCTTGATACGGCGTGGGCCGGATGCGAAGTGGCGTATTATGCGTGTATCGGCTCCACAAACCGCGAGGCGCGCCTGCTTGCTGCCAATGGTGCAAGGCACGGGACGCTGGTACTTGCCGACGCGCAGACGGCGGGGCGCGGGCGGCGCGGGCGCGGGTGGATATCGCCTGCGGGCGAGGGGATCTTCATGAGCCTGATCCTGCGGCCCGATGTGCATCCTTCTCAGGTGGCGCGCCTGTCTCTGCTTACGGCGCTTGCGGTGGCGAATGCAATTGCGGAGGCGACCGGGCTTGACGCGCGCATCAAGTGGCCCAACGACATTGTCATTGGCGGGCGGAAGGTCTGCGGTCTGCTGCTGGAGATGGATGCGGACGAAAGCGCGGTGCACAGCATCGTTGCGGGTGTGGGCATCAACGTCCACCAGCGGATATTTGATGAGGAGATTGCGCATACGGCGTCCTCGCTGGATCTGCTCGGCGGGACGGCCTATCGCAGAGCGGAGATCGTCCGCGCGTTCCTGCGGCAGTTTGAATGCGCCATGGAGATGCGCGATGAGGATATGATGAAGGATTATTGCGCGCGCTCGGCGACGCTGGGGCAAAGGGTGCAGGTGATCTCGCTTTCCGGCACATATACAGGGATCGCAGAGGGGATCACGGATTCCGGTTCGCTGCTTGTGCGCGCGGACGAGGATGGCGCGCTGCGCGAGGTGCTGGCGGCGGACGTCTCTGTACGGGGGATCATGGGCTATGTCTGAGATCATTGGAATCGGCACGGATATCTGCGCGGTATCGCGGATGGAGAGAGCAATACAGAAGCAGCATTTTTACGAGCGCGTGTTCTTTGAGCAGGAGCGCGCCTATCTGGAAGCGAAGGAAAACGCAAGAGCGCAGAGCGCGGCGGCGATGTTTGCGGCGAAGGAGGCCGTTTCAAAGGCGCTGGGTACGGGGTTCATCCGGGGCGTGATGCCATGGACGATCGAGGTAACGCACGACGCAGCCGGAAAGCCGGGCGTCCGGCTGCACGCAGACGCACTGGCGCGGCTTGAGGAGATCGGCGGGAGAAACGTGCATCTGTCGCTTTCGCATGAGGGCGATATGGCGATGGCGTTTGTGGTCGTTGAAGGGTAAAAGGATGCTTGAAGCAGCCGCGAAGCGAAGAAGGGTGCAGGGACAATGTCCCTGCCCGGGGTTTGGGGACGGCGTCCCCAAAAAAGGAGGAGGCTTATGCTTCATACGATTTCCCCGCAGGACATGCGGGAGATGGAGCGCGCGTTTCTGGATGGAACGGGTTATCCCTCCATCCTGCTGATGGAGCACGCCGCGCAGGCGGTGGTCGACTGCCTTGCGCGTTATGCGCCTGCGGGCAGCCGTGTGCTCTTTGTCTGCGGCGGCGGGAATAACGGCGGCGACGGCTGCGCGGCGGCGAGGATCTGGATGCAGCGCGGCGGCAAGGCGGATGTGTGGCTGGAGAGGATCCCTTCGAAGATGAAGGGCGACGCCGGCGTGAACGCGAGCCTGCTCAGCGTCTGCGGCGCAGGGATGACCATCCTCTACGGCGAAGCGCCGGAGATTCCTGCGGGCTGCACGGCGATTGTCGATGCGCTCTACGGCACGGGGCTTTCCCGTGAGCTGGAGGGCGCGGCGCTTTCGGCTGTGCGCGCGATGAACGCAAGCGGCCTGCCGGTGATCGCGGTGGATATGCCCTCCGGCGTGGACGGCGCGACAGGCGGCATTGCGGGCGGGGGAGAGGCTGTTCAGGCGGCAGCGACGGTGACATTCCATCGCGCAAAGCATGGACATATGCTTTTCCCCGGACGAAGGCTGACAGGCGAACTGACCATTGCAGACATCGGTATCCTGCCGGAATGGGACGGCGCGCAGGGCATTGATGTGCTGGAGGCGGAGGATGCAGCCGCGCTCCTGCCTATGCGCGCAAGGGACGCGCACAAGGGGACGTTCGGTCATGTGCTGCTTGTTGCAGGCAGCGAGGGCATGACCGGCGCGGCGTGTCTTTCCGCGCAGGCTGCACTGCGCAGCGGTGCTGGCCTGGTGACGGCGGCATGCTGCGCGCCGGTGCGCATCCCGATGCAGACGCTGGTTCCCTGCGCGATGGCAAAGGTCGTCTGCGGCGGCGCGGCGCTGGACGCCGGCGCGGCGATGGCTCTGTATCAGATTTCGAAGGACAAGCGCGCACTGGCGATCGGCCCGGGTCTCGGGCAGGAGGAGGGCACATGGCGCGCGATAGCGCAGCTGATCGCGTCCGACATCCCGAAGGTGATCGACGCGGATGCGCTCAACCTGCTGGCTGCGCATGGGGGTAAGGTGGGCAAGAATACCGTGCTCACGCCGCATCCCGGCGAGATGGCGCGGCTTTGCGGCGTGACAGCGAAGGAGATTCTGTTATCGCCTGTGGAATACGCGCAGCAGCTGGCGCAGGACTACGACTGCTGTGTGCTCCTGAAGGGCGCGACGACGGTGATTGTGCGCGGCGAGGATGTGACGATGAACGTAACGGGCTGCGAGGCAATGGCGACCGGCGGCAGCGGCGATGTGCTGACCGGCGTGATCGCGGCGCTGCTGGCGCAGGGCATTTCGCCCATGGACGCAGCGCGCGCGGGTGCGTATTATCACGGCATAGCGGGCGAGTCGGCGGAAAAGAAACTCGGCAGCCGCGCGGTGACGGCATGGGACGTATGCGATGCGCTGCGCATAGAATAATACCGGCAGGGGAAGGCTCCATGATTTGATCGTTTGGGTTGTGAGATCATGGAGGTTACACGGGGCGATATCTTTATTGCGGATCTGGATCCCGTTGTGGGCAGCGAGCAGGGCGGCGTACGCCCTGTGCTCATCATTCAGAACAACCGGGGCAACCGGTTCTCCCCGACGGTGATCTGCGCGGCGATGACATCGCGGCTGAACAAGCACGATCTGCCGACGCATGTGTGGATTGCTGCCCGTGACAGCGGGCTTGCGCGCGATTCGCTCGTGTTGTGCGAGCAGATCCGCACGCTGGAAAAGAGCCGCCTGCGGCAGTGGGCGGGGCGCGTGGGCGGACTTGCGCTCTCGCGCGTAGACGGTGCGCTGATGCGCGCGCTGGCGCTTGAGCGCTGCGCAGCGGAATGAAACGGCGGGCGAACAGCCCATACTAGCTTGAAAAAACGCAGGAAGAGAATTCGGGAGCAGGGCAAAGGCCCTGCTTCTTTCAGGCCCCATGCGGACAGGCATGCAGAAAGAGGAAACGAGGATGCGGAAACTGATGCAGAATATCAAAGAGATTGATTTCCATAAGGAAGGAAAGCAGCTGGTCAAGGATTATGCGCTGATGGTGCTGGGCACGCTGATTGCTGGCCTGTCATTTGCGCTGTTCTTTCTGCCGCATGATCTGGCGCCCGGCGGCGTAACAGGCGTATCGACAGTACTGGCCAACTTTCTTCCGGTGAATGTCGGTGTACTGAGCTTTGTGATCAATGTGCCGCTCTTTTTGCTGGGCTGGAGGACAGTCGGCTGGCGGTTTGCGGTGCGCTCGTTTGCGGCGATGACGCTGCTGTCGTTCTTTATCGATGTGATTCCACCGGCAGACGTCTCAGGCGATGTGATGCTGGCGGCCGTGTTCGGCGGAATTTTGCTGGGTGCAGGGCTGGGGTTTGTCGTGCGCGCGGGAGCGACGACCGGCGGCACGGACATGGCGGCGAAAATGGTCCATCATTTTATTGGCTTTGCGTCGATTCCTGCGATTCTGCTGGCGATTGATGCGTTTGTCGTCGTGATTGCTGGGCTTGTGTTCGGCGTGGAGGCTGCGCTTTGGGCGCTGATCGCGCTGATCGTTTCGTCATATGTCATGGATATGATCATCAAGGGATTCAACACTGCGCTGCAGTTCATGATCATTTCCAATTGCTCGGAGGAGATTGTCAGGCGTATCCACCGCGATCTGGATCGAGGATGTACGCGCATCGTGGCACATGGTACATATTCCAATCAGCCTGTGGGGATGCTGGTGTGCGTGCTTGCCCGCATGGAGGCGCCCAGACTGAAGAAGATCGTCGCGGAGATCGATCCGCAGGCTTTTGTGACCGTATGCAACGTCAGCGAGGCGCTGGGCGAAGGGTTTGCTGGTATTCACGGTCAATAAGTTTTCTGAGTGCCTTAAAGTGGTTTACAAACAGAGCTGCATGATGGTATAATTCAAAAGGATTGTTGTGCTTCACAATGAATTACAAACAGGAGGAAAAAAAGATGAAGAAGAAAAAGACTCTGATTATCGCAATCGCTGCGATTCTGGTTGTAGCGATCGCGGTGGCTGCCGTTGTTTTCATGAAGACGGCGAAGAAGAAGGAAGCTGTGACCGAAATTGCGCTGGTCACCGACGTGGGCACCATTGACGACGAGTCCTTCAACCAGGCCTGCTGGCAGGGTGTTGAAGCATATGCCACAGCTAATAATCTGAAGTATCAGTATTATCAGCCGGCTGCTGACTCCGACGACGAGCGCCTGAACTCCATCGATCAGGCTGTCTCCGACGGCGCGAAGGTCATCGTTCTGCCGGGCTACCTGTTCGGCGCGACCGTCGCGCAGGCGCAGCAGACCTATCCGGACGTCAAGTTCATCGCTATCGACGTGTCCGCCGGCGATCTGGGCACCGATCCGCTGGCGAACCTGTACTGCGCTGTCTTCGGCGAGGAGCAGGCGGGCTACGTGGCCGGCTATGCTGCTGTGAAGGACGGCTACACCAAGCTCGGCTTCCTGGGCGGCATGGCGGTTCCGGCCGTTCAGCGCTACGGCTTCGGCTTCGTGCAGGGCGCGAACGACGCTGCTGTTGAGCTCGGCACCCCGATTGAGATCAACTACACCTACGGCGGCCAGTTCTTCGGCGATGCGAACATCACCGCGAAGATGGACGCGTGGTATGCTGGCGGCACCGAGATCGTCTTCGCCTGCGGCGGCGGCATCTGGACCTCTGCGGTTGAGGCTGCGCTCGCGCACGAGGGCTTCGTCATCGGCGTTGACGTTGACCAGCACTATCTGGGCGAGGCCTATGTCGCTGACTACGGCTACAACCCGTTCGTGACCTCCGCTATGAAGCAGCTTCAGAACGCGACCGAGAATGCTCTGGCCAAGTTCTACGCTGGCGAGTGGGCGACCATCGGCGGCAAGATCGAGACCCTCGATCTGAGCGCTGGCGACTTCGTCGGCCTGCCGACTGCTGAGTCTTCCTGGTGCTTCAAGACCTTCACCGTGGAAGAGTACAACGCGATGCTCGAGGGCATCAAGTCCGGCGCGATCGCTGTCTCTAATGCCCTGGAGGCTCCGGTGACCGACGCTTCCGTCGTCGTCAACTACATGGAGTAATCCACAATCGTATATTCCTTAGGACAGGCTTCGGCCTGTCCTTTTTTGATTGTCTAGCTTTAGCGTTATTAAACCACCAGCGGAGCTGGTGAGGATAAAATATCTTTAGATACAAGGAGCCTCCTTTGTTACACTTAAAGTGGTTCGGCAACCGCAGAAAGAAAACAAAGGAGGCTCATCATTTATGAGA
>JAFXCE010000132.1 GCA_017521565.1 Clostridia bacterium
CTATTGCTCGCTGAAATGGCTGCGCCGGGAGGGAAACCAGGTCCTTCTGGAGCGATGCGCAGATATTCAGTCGCCCGTCGATGTGTACTGGCCCGGGGATTTTTTCACCCAGCTGTGTCTGACCCTGACCAAGCGCTTCCCGGACACCCTCTTTACCGCCTACTGCCGCCATGAGGAGACCGTGAGCGCGACCGTGCAGCTCAACCGGATCAAAGGCTATACCGGCTGGCTCTTCTGCACGGAGATGTGGCGTCTGGACGGGGATGAAACCGACGAGGACGATTGGAGCCAGGCGGTCGCCAGCGCGCTGCGGGATATCGACGGCGTCGTGCAAAGGCCACCGAGTAATTGAGAAGGAAGAGCATGCATTATGTGATGAGCGACCTCCACGGGCGGTGGGATCTCTACACCGCCATGCTGGAGCAGATCGAGTTTTCCCCGGAGGACAGGCTGTATATTCTGGTGGATGTGGTGGCTGAGGGATACGCGCTCAGCCCCCTGGCCGGCGGCGATGACGGTGCTGACGGACGGGAAGATCAAAGTTCAGGGCAACGTTGCCGACGAGGCCTTCGGGGTGCGGCCGGCGATGTGGGTGGACCTGAACAGGCTGTAACCCAAGGCGAAATGAGGAAGGACGGCGGTAATGATGAAGCTGGAATACATTACCCGGGGCATGAGCGACGCCCGGGGCAAGCCCAGGGTGTACCTGGCATGCCATCCGGAGGATCGCGAAGGGGTCATTCCGCTGATTGCGGAGGATCTGCTCAGGCATGCCAACTGCGCCGTGTGGTACGATGCCGAGCCACTGGAGCCATACGATCTTCAGGAGCTTCGCGCGGGCATCGACGAGATGCAGCTCTTCGTGGCGGCGGTGAGCTCGAAGTTCCTGTACACCGACCACCGGGCGAAGGATGTGGAGCTGAAATACGCGCTGGAGCAGCACATCCCCGTGCTGCCCATCCTGCTGGAATCCGGCTTATCCCGCGAGTTCAACCGGGTGACGGACACGAAGATCCAGGTGGTGTACCGCACTGTCAGAGACCCTACGGCCACGCCCTACGAGGAGGTGCTGGACACCTACCTCAAGTCCGTGCTGGTGGGGGACGAGCTGGCGGAGAAGGTTCGGGACGCCTTCGACGCCTACGTGTTCTTGAGCTATCGCAAGAAGGACCGCCGCCACGCCCAGCGCCTGATGCACCTGATCCACGAGAACAAGCAGTTTCGGGACATCGCCATCTGGTACGATGAGTTCTTGGTGCCCGGCGAGAACTACAACGACGCCATCCGGGACGCCTTTGAAAAGAGCGGCCTGTTCGCCCTGGCGGTGACGCCCAGCCTGCTGGAGCCGGAGAACTACGTCATGCGGGTGGAATTCCCGCTGGCCCGGGACAGGCGGAAGGATAAGGGCGACCTGGAAATCGTGCCGGTGGAGCTTTATGAAACGGCGCTTGGCGACCCGCGCACCGATACGGAGGCGCTGGAGACCTCCTATGACGGCATACCGCCCCTGCAGGACGAGCACAGGCCGGTGGAGCTGAACGAAGCGCTGCTGGACGCGCTCAACCGCATCAGCAGGAAGGAGAACGACGGCTCTGCCCGGCACCGCTTTTTCATAGGCCTTGCCTATCTGTGCGGCATCGATGTCGAGATAAATCGCGACAGGGCGTTGTCCCTTATCGAATCTGCGGCCAGGGACCCGAAGCCCTGCTTCGACGCCACGGAAAAGCTTGTGGATATGTACCGGAATGCCGACGGCGTGACGCGGAGCATGGAGAAGGCCATCGAGTGGCAGAGGGTGCTGTGCGCGCAGTACAGGGCGGAGTACGAGAAAGGCCAGTCGCCGGACGAACACCTTGGCTTTGGCACGCGCCTCTTCCGGGCGCTGATGACGCTGTCTGACCTGCAGCGCGAATCGGGCCACATCCAGGAGGCCATTGCCACCGCCAAACAGGCGCTCGCGCAGGGCGGTCAGCTCACGGACGAGGTGGGCGTTCGCGAGGTGGATCGGGACACGGCCGTCATCTGCAATCGCCTGGGCGGGCTGTACAGGGCAGCCGGCAACCTGGACGAGGCAGAGGGCTACTACCGCCGTGCGCTGGACATCGCCGCCCGCCTGGCTCGGGAGATGGGCACGGCGCGCGCCCGGCGCGATCTGTCCGCCAGCCAGGAGCGACTGGGTGATATCTACAGAAAGCGCAAGCAGCTCGATCTGGCTGAGGCGCAGTACATGAACGCGCGTTCGCTTCGCGAGGCGCTGAATGACGCGATCGGGGACGCCGGCACGCAGCGGGATCTCTCGGCCATACTCACAAAGCTCGGCGACATCAAGCGGGCGCGGCGGGATCTGGACGGCGCGGCGAAGGACTATGGCGCGGCGCTGGCGCTCGACCGGGTACTGTCTCAGGAGCTGCGCACGTGGCAGGCGCGGGACGATTATGCCATCAGCCTTGCAAAGTACGGCGACGTACAGCGTACACTCGGCAAGACCCGAGAGGCGATGGAGCTTCAGCGGGAAGCGGTGGAGGTCTTTGATAAGAACGTCGATGAGACGGGCTCTCCTCAGTACCGAAAGCACCTGGCCGCGGGGCTGGAGAAGCTGGCGAAGTCCTGGGACAGCCTCTGGCAGCGCGAGCAGGCAGAGGTGTGCTATGAGCGTGCCGTCCACCTGCGAAGGGATCTGATGCACGAATACCCGTCCCACACAACGCGCCATGAGCTTGCGACGACGCTCTTCCTGTACGCGGACTTCGCCCGGGACGCGGATCGCATGCGCGAGGCGCTTCGCCTGTGGGAGGAGATGTGTCACGAGCATCCAGAATACATGAGATACGCAGACAGCGCGAAGAAGATGCTGATGCGCCTCTCATAACGGGCGGATTCCGACCGAATTACAGCGTGGATACTTGAGAAGAGGAGGATTCTTATGTCAAAATCTGTCATTATACTGGGCGTCATCATCGTCGCGGCCATCGTCATGGATGCCATCATCGCAGCGTGCTACAACGCGAGGCTGGCTAAAATCAAGAAGAAGCTTGAGATCTGGAGTGCCCGGGAGCATCGCTACGGGCTTGGGAAGGATCATCTGGCATTCATGATCCTGATGCTTCTGGCAGGCGCTGCGACGGTCCTGTGGAAGGAGCTCACATGGATCAGGTATGTCGGGCTTGCGCTGGCTGCGCTGTATCTTGCGTTCAGCCTGTTCAGGCTCATTTACGTCTACATCAAGAAATACGGCAAGCTGAGCAAAGACAATATCTTCAGAAGGTCCTTCCTGGGCTACGTCTTCACGAGCTACAGAGGGAATCGCTTCCTGCTGTACTGTGTATCCTCGGCGGCGCTGACGTACGTGTGGACCACGTTTAAACCGGTATGAGGCGAATTGAGAAACGACGCGCTTGATGAGAGGGGGAGACTGCGCGCATGGACAGCTTTACCATCGGCAACAGCCTGAGCAAGTTAAGTATGCTGGAGACCTGGCACCCCAGGACAGACGAGGATCTGGCCTCAATCTCCA
>JAFXCE010000133.1 GCA_017521565.1 Clostridia bacterium
CTTCAATACTGAACTCAACGAGCAGTGTCTGAAATTCCTGACCACCGGCAAGGCCGACATCGAAGTGCTGAAGAATCTGGTCAAGAATAACGCTCAGCAGCTGCACAAGATCACCCTCTCCCTGTGGGTGGCCCGCGCCGAACTTTCCGCCAACAATCGCCGTGAAGCCGAAAAGCTGCTGGAGCAGATCGTCAAGCTTGCGCCGGATCTGTATCCGGGCAAAGTCGCCGCTCAGCTTCTTACCGGCCTTCCCGCGAAAACCGAAGCGTAATCCTTCTTTCATATCGCCATGCATTGCATGGCGATTCTTTTTTGCTCTATACACACTTTATATGCTTCAAAACACAAACGCGAAAAAAATTTTCTTTTTTTGAAAAAAAGGCTTGCATTCTGTCGACTCTTGTGATATACTATTATCCGTTGAGAGGAACAAGCCTCAAAAGACTTCAGATCTGCACCATTAGCTCAGTTGGTAGAGCACCTGACTCTTAATCAGGGTGTCCCGGGTTCGAGTCCCTGATGGTGCACCAAAACCTCTTTTGTTTACGGACAAGAGAGGTTTTTTTGTCTTTCGAAGATAATGGGTTTCGCGGTTTGCTGTGTATGAGGCGGAACGGATGATGCGAGAATTTGCGAAGTGATTGGCATGAAAGACGTTGCTGCATGGATGAATGGCTATTGGGCGCGCTGTATGTCTAAACCTTTAAATTTGTATGAAATATGATACCTCCCGTGTATGCTGGATTGACTTTTGTATAAAGTGAATATATAATGAAGCCAAATAAGAGCAAAATCGGACGGAAGTGTCTGAGAAGAAAAGAGAATGATTTGAGCGGGCGGCTGCTGGCTGCTTTGCTGGATATTTTGGGAGGAAACCGTTGTGAGCGATCGTATTTCCATTCGTCATGCACTCAAAAAGTATGGAGAGAATGTCATCATTCCTGATTTGAGCCTGGAGATCAAAGAGGGCGAGTTTTTTACGCTTCTGGGTCCGTCCGGCTGCGGCAAGACGACGCTGCTGCGCATGATTGCGGGCTTTAACTCTATTGAGGGCGGCGAGTTCTATTTTAACGATACGCTCATCAACGATCTGGATCCGGCCAAGCGCAATATTGGCATGGTTTTCCAGAACTATGCGATCTTCCCGCACATGACCGTCCGCAAGAACGTCGAATTCGGCCTGACGAACCGCAAACTGCCGAAGGACAAGATCAAAGCGCAGACGGATAAATTCATGAAGCTCATGCATGTGGATGAGTATGCCGATCGTCTGCCGGAGCGCCTTTCCGGTGGTCAGCAGCAGCGCGTTGCGCTGGCCCGTGCGCTGTGCATTGAGCCGGACGTACTCCTTTTTGATGAACCGCTTTCCAACCTCGACGCGAAGCTGCGCGTGGAGATGCGTACCGTCATCAAGAATATTCAGCACAGCGTCGGCATCACAACCGTATACGTGACGCACGATCAGGAAGAGGCCATGGCGATTTCCGACCGCATCGCGGTTATGAATGCCGGAGTTATTCAGCATGTGGGTACGCCGAAGAACATTTATCAGCGCCCTGCGAACCTGTTTGTCTCCACCTTTATTGGCCGCAGCAACGTGATGAATGCCAAGCTGCGCATGGAAAACGGCAAGTGCTATCTGGTTACGCCCAGCGGCTATCGGGCGCAGATGCATAACGTTCTGCCGCAGTATCACAAGGATCAGGATGTGGTCATGTCCGTCCGCCCGGAGGAGCTGCTCCTCAGCCGCGATGCGCAGGGTGAAGGTATTGGCGCAGTTGTGGATGACTGCGTGTTCCTCGGCCTGATGACCCATTATTTCGTCCATCTGGAATCCGGCGAGGAAGCGGAGATCATTCAGGAATCCTCCATTGACTCGATCATTGAGCCGGGTACGAAGATTAAGCTGACCATCAACACCGATAAGGTCAACATCTTCACAGCGGATGGCTCTGCCAATATCCTTGCCGGCGTGAAGAACGACTGCGCTGCGATGTGAGGGGAGGGGGCAGAGCGTGAGAAACAATAAGCGCGATGGCTGGCTCGGCATATCGATCCTGCTCTTTGCGGTTTTCATCATCTTCCTGGCTTTCCCGCTGATGGGTCTGCTCAAGCAGTCCGTCTACAACGAGGCAGGGGAATTCTCTTTTGAAAACTTTGTCCGCTTTTTCACTTATACCAACGGCTATTATCTCAAGCCCATCGCCAACAGCGTGAAGGTGACCATCACCACGACGCTGGTATCGCTGCTGCTGGGTATCCCAATTGCGTATTTTTACTCGTTCTATAAGATTCGCGGCGCAAAGCTGCTCTTTGTCGTCTCTATTCTGTGCTCGATGTCCGCTCCGTTTATCGGCGCCTATTCGTGGATTCTTCTGCTGGGCCGCAGCGGCGCGATCACCAAGGCGATTTCTGCGCTGCTCGGTTTCAAGATGCCGGCGATCTACGGCTTTAAGGGCATCCTTCTTGTTCAGAGCCTTAAGTTTTTCCCACTGGTGTTCATTTACATGAACGGCGCGTTTAAGAACATCGACAACACGCTCATGGAGGCGGCAGCCAATATGGGCTGCACGGGTGTCAAGCGCCTGGTCCGCATTGTGCTTTCCTTGTCCATGCCCACCATTCTTGCCGCGGCGCTGATGGTATTCATGCAGGCGTTTGCGGACTTTGGCACGCCGATGCTCATTGGCGAGGGCTATCAGACCTTCCCGGTCATGATTTACAATGCGTATCTGGGCGAGGGCGGAACAAACCGGAACTTCGCTGCCGCGCTGGCCGTGGTCGCGATTGCCATCACGGCGGTCGTGTTCTTCTTCCAGAAGTGGGGTACAAGCCGCTTTAAGTTCTCCATGAACGCGCTGCATCCGGTGGAGAAGAAGGAGGCCAAGGGGCTTTCCGGTCTGCTGATGCACCTTTACTGCTATGTGCTGGTGGGCATTGCATTCATGCCGCAGCTGTATATCATCTACCTGTCCTTCTGCAACTACAAGGGCTCGATCCGTCAGGGGACCTATGGCTTCAGCAACTATGTTCAGGCGAGCAAGAAGCTGCTTTCCCGCTCGATCCAGAATACGGCGGTTATGGGCATCATTGCGCTGCTGATTATCATTGTGATTGCCGTGCTGATTGCGTATCTGGTTGTGCGCCGTTCCAACGTGCTCAACAATGCGATTGATACCATCTCCATGCTGCCCTATATTATGCCGGGCGCTGTTGTGGGTCTTTCTCTGCTGCTGGCCTTCGGCAAGAAGCCGATTGCCCTGACCGGTACGTTTGCCATCATGGTGATCTCCTTCGTCATCCGAAGACTGCCGTATACAATCCGATCTGCAACGGCGACGCTTATGCAGATTTCGCCGAGCATTGAGGAAGCGGCGATCAGCCTTGGCGCATCCAAGGCAAAGACCTTTGCGCGCATCACCGTGCCGATGATGGCCAACGGCATTCTCTCCGGCGCGATTCTCAGCTGGGTTGCCATTGTGACGGAGCTTTCTTCCTCCATCATCCTTTACAGCAACAAGAGCATCACGCTGACCATGTCCACGTATCTGGCGATCCTGCGCGGCAACGACGGTATCGCCGCGGCCTTTGCCGCGATCCTGACGCTCGTCACCACGCTCTCTCTGATGCTGTATCTGAAGATCAGCAAGTCGGAGGATGTGCGTTTGTAAAACGCGGGCATTCTGATTCCATGTTTTTTCGACCGGCAGAGTACCGGCGAAAGACGTTATTCCGGCTATATTGCGGCGGAATCCGCAATGAGTATAAAAACCAAAAAGGAGACGAAAACATGAAAAAGATCCTGACTCTGGTCCTCTCTCTCGTGATGGTCCTCACCGCGGCCTGTGCGTTTGCCGGCAGTGAAGTCCAGCTGTACTCCACCATGACCGAAGCTGACCTCGATGCGCTGATCACCTGCTTCAACGAGGTCTATCCGGACATCGAAGTCATCGTGACCAACGGCTCCGCTGGCGAGCTGACCACCCGTATCGACGGTGAAGCCGGCAACCCGCAGGGCGACCTCGTTTGGGGCGGCATGGCTGATTCTGACGGTCAGGCGTATGCGGACATCTTTGAGGCGTGGGTCTCCGAGTATGACGCGCAGAATATGCCGGGCTACACCAGCCCGAACGGCCTGTACTCCATGGACCACCTGTCCACCGTCGTGTTCGTGGTCAACGAGGAGCTGGAAGCCGAGCTGGGCCTGAAGATCGAGTCTTATGAAGACCTCCTCGATCCCAAGCTCAAGGGCAAGATCGCGACCGCCGATCCGAACAGCTCTTCCTCCGCTTGGAACAACCTCTCCAACATCATGGCTGTTTACGGCCACAACACCGATGAAGCTTGGGCCTACATCGAGAAGCTCATGCCGAATCTCGTCATCCTCGGCTCTTCTTCCGGCGTCTTTAAGAACACCCAGGCTGGCGAGTATGTCGTGGGTCTGACCTACGAAGACGGCGCGGTTGGCCTCGTCCGCGACGGCGCGACCAATATCCGCCTGCAGTACCCGACCAACGGCACCTCCGCTTCCGCTTTCGGCTGCGCGCTGATCAAGGGCGGCCCGAACCCGGAGAACGGCAAGCTGTTCATCGATTTCATCTGCTCCGCCGAAGGCCAGACCGCTCTGGCTGCCTATCAGCAGGGCACGCTGCGCTACACCAACGCCGGATACGTCGTGCCGGAGAACGCGTGGCTCAAGCCGTCCAACGAGATCGTCTGGGCGAACCGCGACGTTCCGTACCTGACCGAGCACAAGGGCGAGATCCTCGACAAGTGGAACGCGCTGTGGGCGAAGATTGCTCAGTAATACAGACAGGGAATACATCGCAGTTTCTTTAAGAACTGCTGCATGAAGTATCAAAGAGGGGCGGCCGAAATCCGGCTGCCCCTTTATTTGTTATACGTTTTGTGGTATGATACAGATATGTGATATATCATACGGAGGAGTGAATGCCATGAATTTTGAAGAGCTGCTCAAGGGCAGAGCTTGCAGCTGCGGCATGAATCATACCTGTGCGATCAAGCACATTATCATCGGAAAGGGCGCTAACGAAAAGCTCGGCGCGCTGCTTGGCGATTACCGGAAGATCCTGCTCGTTGCCGATACCAATACCTATGCGGCCTGCGGCGATACGGTCAAAGCGCAGATTGGCGATAAGCTCGAATCTCTGCTTGTCTATGAACGCGACGGCCTGCTGATTCCCAATGAAGAAGCAGTGGGAGAGATGCAGGCGAAGCTTACGGATGAAACTGATCTGATCGTGGGCATTGGTTCCGGCGTCATTCAGGATACATGCAAGTATGTCTCGCATAAGGCGAAGCTGCCGTATGCGATCGTGGCGACCGCGCCGTCTATGGATGGCTATGCCTCCGTCGGTGCGGCGATGATCATGGGCGGCATGAAGGTGACCTACAGCGCGCATGTGCCTGAAATCATCATCGGCGATATTGACGTACTGAAGGATGCGCCGATGGACATGATCAAGTCCGGTTATGGAGATATCCTCGGCAAGTATTCCTGCCTGAATGACTGGAAGCTGGCAAGAATTGTCCGCGGCGAATACTTCTGCCCCTATGTGTATGATCTGACGATGGACATGGTCGTTAAGACGCGCGATCTGGGCGAGAGGCTTCTTGCGCGCGATCCGGATGCAGTTCAGACGCTGATGGAGGCGATCATCGGCGTGGGCGTGGCGATGGCTTTTGTCGGCAATTCCCGTCCGGCCTCCGGCAGTGAGCATCATCTGTCCCATTATTTTGAGATCGTCGGTATCCTGCGCGGCGAGGATTACTTCATGCATGGCACGGACGTCGTGTATTCGAGTGTCTATACCCAGCGCATCCGTGAGCAGCTTCTGAAGCTGAACACACCGGAAAAGAACGTGCTTCTGTCCCGCGAAGCGTGGGAAGAGAACATCCGCAGGATTTACGGGAAGATTGCCGACAGCGTCATTGCCCTGCAGGACAAGATGGGCTGGTATGGCGAGGACCGTTTCCCGGTATACAGCGAAAAGTGGCCGGAGATTCAGGCTGTTCTCGCTGAAGCGCCGAGCGCGGAGGAAATGCTGGGCTATATCGGCTCTATCGGCCTTGATCTTGCAGAGTTTGATGCGCTCTATGGTGAAAAGAAGATTGATGACGCGCTGAAGTTTGCCAAGGATCTCAAGGATCGCTACAGCGTTCTTTGGTTGTATTACGATCTGCTGATTTCCTGAGGAGGCGCACCGTGAGCAAGATGATTGACAAAAGCAAAATCAAAGTGATTGCGATGGATCTGGACGGTACGCTGACCCAGCATAAGCAGCCCATGGCGCCGCTGACCAGAGAAACCCTCGTCAGGCTCGGACAGAAGTATAAGCTGGTGATGGCGGGCGCGGGTCAGGTGATGCGCATCTTCAACCAGATGGAGCGTTTTCCCATTGATGTGATCGGCAATTACGGTCTGCAGTATGCCACCTATAACGAGCAGACTGGTGAGCTGGATATGAAGCGCAACGAGACGCTGCCGCAGGGCGACAGAGAGAGCATTGAGGCGAAGGTCACTGCGCTGCGTGAGAAGCACGGCTATACGGAATTCGCAGGCGACAATGTGGAATACCATCCTTCCGGCTGTTTGACATTCCCGATTCTCGGGACAAAGGCGAAGCAGGAGGATAAGCTGGCGTTCGATCCCGATCGCACCAAGCGCAGAAAGATCTATGCTGAGGTCTGCGAGGCTTTTAAGGATTACTGCGTGTTTGTTGGCGGTTCCTCCTCCTTTGATATGGCGCCCAAGCCCTACAATAAGTTCTATGCGGTGGATCTGTACTGTAGGGAGCATGGATTTGAGCATGAGAACGTGCTGTTTATCGGCGATGATTACGGCACAGGCGGCAACGACGAATCGGTGTATCTTTCGGATATTCCTTTCCTCTGTGTGGACGATTACAGGATGTTCCCGGAACTGGTTCAGTTCCTGCTGGATGAATAAAACAAAGCAGGCAGATTCCGTTTTTGATGGAGTTTGCCTGCTTTTCCCGCTTTGCAGACCAAAGGAAAGAAGGATAAAATGACAAAGCGTTTATGCGCAGGCTTTGCTGCGCTGGAGGTCGCATACTGGTGCGTGCATGCGACATTTCTCGGATTTGTTTCGGCGTATCTGCTTGAAAAGGGGATGAGCAATACCGCCGTCAGTCTGCTGCTGGCGGCATATCTGCTCAGTGCGTTTGCCGGCTCGCTTTTCTGGGGCGGCGTCTGCGACCGGTGGCAGACGAACCGGAAGGTCTTTCTTTGCGCGGGCGCGGCGTCTGCCGTGCTGGTGTGTCTGATTTATTCCTTTGCGGATCATCTGCCTATCGTCGCGCTGTGTTATCCACTCCTTGGCTTTTTGTATCAGCCGCTGGCATCGAATGCGGACGCTTGGGTGCTGGGCGCCTGCCGATATGACGCAAAGCTCTTTGGAAAAATCCGATGCATGCCGTCGCTGTTTTATGCGTTTGTCTGTGCAGTTCAGGGGCAGCTCATTGCGCGCTTTGGCTATGGTTTTATGCTTGGCGGCGGCTTATTGTTTCTGACGGTGCTGCTGCTGACAGCGTGGCGGCTGCCTGACGTCCGTTCTGCCAGCGGAAAGGGGGACGAGCGTGTGTCGGTTGGTCACGCCGCTGCGCTGGCGCGAAACCGACAGTATCTGCGGCTGCTTGTCCTCCTGTTTTTGCTTGGCGTCGCCGTTGCGCCCATCAACAATCTCAAGATCATCGTCTATGAGAATGTCGGTGGAAATGTTGCGCATATCGGAAGCGACTCTTTTGTTGGCGCGCTGACACAGGTGCCGCTGATCGCGCTGGCAGGCGCTTTGGCGATGATACCGCTTCGCCTGCGCTACCTGATGATGACGGCATTTCCGCTGATCATGCTGCTGCTGACGCGATTTGCCGTTTCTCCCGGAATGGTTATCGCCGGTACGTTTTTTTACAATGTAGGATACGGCTTTCTTCTGCCGACGATGCGCGATGTGGCCGAGCGGCATGTGGACAAGCGTCTGCGCAATCTGGCGCATAGTCTGTCGGATGCGGTGTTCACCAGCTTTTCCGGCGTGGTGAGCCTGCTGTATGCGGGCGCGGTAGCGGATCATTTTGGTGTGAGTGCCATGCTGAGCGTCTGTGCGGTCATGGCTGCTACAGCAGTCGTTGTCAGCAGCCTGCCTGACAAAAAGCGCGAAGAAGGGAAAAACTGTATATAACAAGCATAAGAAAAGCCCGGAACGCTGAATGGCCAGCGTTTCCGGGCTTTCTCTCGTGTGCAGGTGCGCTCAGACGTTCTTTTCGATGAAATCAAAGATGATCTCAAGCAGTTCGGTGCTCCAGAATGTGCCCTCGTGCGGTGCGCCGGTTACATGAACCAGATCGGCCTGATAACCGTTATCGGTCAGTTTGTCGTAAAGCGCTTCGCTGTCCTCATAGAGCACAACGTCGTCCGCATCGCCGTGAAGGATGAGGAAGGGAGGCAATTTGCGCCCGGGCGTCACATAAGCGATCGGGCTGATTTGCGTGAGCGTTTCGATGTAAGTCTGCGGATTCTTTCCGCCGAGCGCCCAGAGCAGGTTTTCGTCGATCTTTGGCTGATCGCCGTATTGAACGTCGATCATCTTGGGCAGATCGGTCGGACCAAAGCAATCCACCACGGCCTTGACCTGCGAACTGAAACCGGCATAGTCGTCCGTTTCAAATGCAGGATCGCCGCCTGTCAGGCCCAGCAGCAGCGCGGTATTACCGCCGGAGGACGTTCCCCAGGCGCATACGCGCTCGGGGTCAATGTCGTATTCGGCCGCGTTGGCGCGCAGGAAGCGCACAGCGGTTTTGACGTCCTGAAGGAATGCCGGCGCAGGAACCGTGAAGCAGGAGCGGTGCGTGACGCTGGCAATCACGTAGCCGCGGCGCGCAAGGCGGCTCAGCTGCGGAATCTGCCAGAACTGGTTGGGCTTTGTCCATGCGCTGCCCTGAATAAACATCACCAGAGGAAAGCCTTTGCCGCCTTCCGATTTCCACATGGGTTTAAGCAGCTGCAGAGCCAGCTCTTCTCCGCCGGGCGCGGCAAAGACGATATTGGGCCTGAGGTCAACCAGATCCGCCAGGGGCGGATTGCATGGGAGCGTGATTTTTGCCATGATGAGCCTCCTGTTTGATAGAATGTATGATTCATTATATCAGCGGGCAGGATGCACTGTAAAGGGCGTATGGGCAGGGCGGGCGAGAAACTTGACAGAATGTGGAAATCGCGTCATAATAGATCATGAATCTGATGTGCATGAGACTGACCGCTTAGGCATATGTTGAGTGCGCATCAGGAGTATGAAGGGGAGATCGTATGGGAAAATATTTTGGTACGGATGGTTTCCGCGGCGAGGCGAATGTGACCCTCACCAGCGACCATGCATATAAGATTGGCAAATTCATCGGCTGGTATTACGGCGCGCGCAAGGGGAGAAAGGCGCGCATTGTCATCGGCAAGGATACGCGCCGTTCCAGCTATATGTTCGAGTATTCGATTGTTGCTGGCTTGACCTCTGCGGGCGCGGATGCGTATATGCTCCATGTGACGACTACGCCGAGCGTAGCCTATGTCACCCGTGTGGATAGCTTTGACTGCGGCGTGATGATCTCTGCATCGCATAATCCGTTTTACGACAACGGTATCAAGCTCATTAACAGCCGTGGTGAGAAGATGGATGATGAGACGATTGCGGCAATCGAGGCGTATATCGATGGGGATTATGCGGCGATTGGGCTGGAGGGAGATGTTCCGCCGGCAACTGGCGACGCGCTGGGTGAGATTGTCGATTTTGTTTCCGGCCGCAATCGCTATATCGGCTACCTGATTTCGCTGGCGTCCCATTCCTATAAGAACATGCGTGTCGGCCTTGACTGCGCCAACGGCAGCGCGTGGAACATTGCGCGTACGGTTTTTGAAGCGCTGGGGGCAAAAACCTATGTTATCAATGCGGAACCGGATGGCCTGAATATTAACCGCAACGCAGGCTCTACGCACATGGATAATCTGCGCCGCTTCGTGCTGGAGAATCATCTGGACGTCGGATTTGCTTACGACGGCGACGCAGACCGCTGCCTTGCTGTGGATGAAAAGGGTGAGATTGTCGACGGCGACAAGATCATTTATATATTCGGCCGGCAGCTCAAAAAGGAAGGCCGCCTTGCGGGCAATACTGTCGTGACAACGGTCATGTCCAACATTGGCCTGTATAAGGCGCTCGATGAAGAGGGAATTGCCTACGAAAAGACCAATGTGGGCGATCGCTTTGTCTACGAGAATATGGTGAAAAACGGGTACTGCGTCGGCGGCGAGCAGTCTGGTCACATTATTCTGAGTAAATACGCCACGACGGGCGATGGCATCCTCACTTCCATTGAGCTGATGGAGGCTATGCTCGACAGCAAGCAGACCCTTTCGCGCCTTTGCGCGCCGGTGGTCGCCTATCCTCAGGTGCTCAAGAATGTGCGCGTGAGCGATAAGCGGGCCGTGCGGGAAAATGCAGCTGTGCAGGCGGCGATCCGCGCCGTGGAGGAAAGAATCGATGGCCGCGTGCTCGTCCGCGAGAGCGGTACTGAACCGCTGATCCGCGTGATGACGGAGGCCAAGGAGCTGCGCGATGCGGAAATGTATGTCAATGAGATTATCGATGTGATCAAGGCCGAGGGGCTTGCATGAGCCTGACGGCGTATGGAAGGAGGCGGGACAATGGATGAGATCAGGGTACGTGATCTTTTCGATCTGACGCATACCCGTGCAGCAGAGATGCTCGGCGCGTGCGAATACCCGTGGGAGGCGCTGGGGAAGATCAAGGAAGCAGTGCTTGCGATCGGAAATATGCTCGATCCGGCGCGGTACGATCAGCCGCAGGAAGGCGTATGGATTGCAAAATCTGCGTCCATTGCTCCGACGGCGTCCATTGCCGGACCCTGTATCATCGGAGAAAACACCGAGGTGCGGCCGGGGGCGTTCCTGCGCGGCAGCATTCTTGTGGGCGATGGCTGTGTTGTGGGGAATTCCACGGAACTGAAGAATTGCATCCTCTTTGACAGGGTGCAGGTGCCGCATTACAACTATGTCGGCGATTCAATCCTTGGCTATAAAGCGCATATGGGTGCAGGCGCGCTGACCAGCAACGTCAAGGGAGATAAGAAGAACATCGTCGTTCACGGCGAGACGGATTATGAAACGGGCCTTAAAAAATTTGGCGCAATGATCGGCGATTACGGTGAGATTGGCTGCAGCAGCGTGCTGAATCCAGGCACGGTGATCGGAAGAGACAGCCAGGTTTATCCCCTTTCCAGCGTGCGCGGCGTTGTGCCGGCGCGCAGCATCGTCAAAGGCGAGCGCGGCGTGTTTCCAAAGAAATGAAGCAGAAGTGAATGAAAAAAGCACGGGGAATTGCTCCTCGTGCTTTCTGTGTTTCTGCAATCAGCCCTGCAGGGATTCTTCCAGCGCGCGTGCCAGCTGATCCGGGCAGGATGTGCCGCGCGGACCACACTGAATGCCCTTGAGGCGGGAGATGGCTTCTTCGACCTTCATGCCTTTGACCAGCGCGGCGACGCCCTGGGTGTTGCCCATACAGCCGCCGATAAAACGGCACTCGGTTACGACGCCATTTTCTACTTCGTATTCGATGGCGCGGCTGCAGGTGCCGCGGGTTTTGTACGTGTTCATGGGTAAATACCTCCTGAAAGCAATATGCAAATGATGAACATATTCTGTTTCTACATGTTTTTTCTTTTTCCTGCGTATCATGCAATTTCTCTGACGGCATGTGCCTTTAGGGCATAGGATGGAGGAGGCAAGGGCATGGAGGAGTGTGGCATCGATGGCGCGGGAAATCTATGTATCCCAATTGAGCGAGATCAGCGTATTCTCCGCGGAAGGGGAAATGCTACGCAGAAGGGCGCTTGATGGAGCGGGCGCGATATGCGTAAGCGGAGAATACCTGTTCTGCGCGGTGGACGAGGGCCGCGCAATTCTGAGGCTGAATCGGAATACGCTGATGCCGGAGGCTGCCTTTGGCGGAGGGCCTGGCGTGACACAGCTGCTGGCTTCGGCGGATGGCGGGCGGCTGTATGCGCTCTGTGCCGAAGCGGACAGCGTTCTGCTGATCAACGCGCGCAGCGGTGCGCCGATGGTTCTCTGCCGTTCGGGCTGCAATCCGCAGCAGATGATGCTTTACGGGGCGAGCCTTGTCGTTTCGGGCGGGGAGAGTGGTCATGTACACCTGCTGGATGCGCAGTCTCTGGAGGTGCGCGGCAATCTGGCGATGCCCGGGCCAGTATACAGTGCGTGGATGGGCGGCGGTATGATCCATGCGCTCTGCATGACGCAGACGCTCGATGCGCTGCTTGTGACAGATTCTATGGGGGGAAGGGTACAACTCCCGCTTGAAGGAATGCCAGGACGTCTTCTTAGGCGGGGCGGCGAATTGCTGGTTTCGGTTAGCGGGAGGATTTGCGCAGTTTCGCCGGAAGATGCCCGCCTGCGTACCTCGTATACAGCGCCGGGCAGGGCGGCTGCGCTGTTGCTGTCAGGAAGTACGCTGTGCTTTGTGGATATGCTCAGCGAACGGATTTTTATCCGCGTGGGAGAGGGGATGTGGAAGCTTTTGTGTGCCGGGGTGAAGGACGCGGTCGTTGGATGAATACAGATTCTATGGGAATGCAAAGAAATGAGCAGTGACCGCGCTTTTTTCAAACTATACAAATCGGGATAAATGCGCTATAATATCAAATGGACTTTTATCATGTGTTGAATGGGCGGCGCTCGCCCGCATATCGCGATTCTGACAAGAGGGAAACGACGTGGAAAAACAGACGTATTGGGTATTCAGACAAAAGAATAAATGGGGCCTCACCGTGCTGGCGGTTGTGCTTTGTCTGCTGCTTACGCCGCTGATGAGTATATCGCTGTTTATGCCGCAGATGTTTGCACTGCTGCCGGTGCTTGCGCTTGCGCTGCTGGGGTATGTCGGCCCGGTCAGCGCATCGGTCTGTATGGGCTTGTTCGTTGGCACGACGGCAGTTTTCTATGGCACATGGGGTGCACTGCTTGGCGCCATTCTGATGATTCCGGTGGTGGCAGTTTCTGCCGTATCGGTGGAGCGAGAGCAGCCGTTCTGGCAGTCGGTCGCAGCGGGAGGTGTAACTCTGTTTGCTTCAATGGGCGCGGCGGTTGCAATCATCGCGGCGATCACCGGTAGCGACATCGTTACGGCAATCACGGATATGGTTCGTCAGGGAATGACGATTTCCGGTGCGATGGGTGACAGTTTGCTTACGATGATGGTTCAGATGGGGGTAATGACCCTGCCGGAAGGCGCAGAACTGGGAACAGTACTGGATCCTGCTATGCGTGACGAGCTTGTTTCTACGCTGCTGCTGATGACGGATTCCGTGATGCGCCTTGAAATGCCCATGCAGATGGCGACCGGCGCAGTGACGGCGGGTCTGCTTGGTCAGGCTGTGCTTCGCAAGGGGGTTAACGCCCGCGGCGCAAAGGCCGAGTATCCGGCGCTGGCGACCTGGCGCGTGCCAAAGGGCTGGGGACGCATTCTGGGCGGCACGCTGTTGGTGCTGTATCTGCTTGCGCAGATCATTCCCCAGAGCATGAGCACGATGTTTTACGTGTTCAGCGGTGTGTTTGATAAGATTTTTGCCCTTCAGGGCATTGCTGCGGTCTGCTATATCCTGCGGGATAAGGGAAAACCCATGATCTGGCAGATGGCGGTTTTTGTCCTCGGCTATTTTGTGCTCGGCTCTTTTGCTATGGTGCTGGGTATTGCCGATCAGGCGATGGACTTTACGCATAGACGGGTTTACTTGGATAAGATGGAAAACCCGTTTGATCCGCGTCACGGCGCGTGATGCGGCCATAATACAAAAAACAGATAAAGCAATAAGAAATCATAGGAGGATACAAACATGAAGGTAATTCTGCTTAAGGATATCAAGGGAACCGGCAAGAAGGATCAGATCATCGAGGCGTCCGACGGTTATGCCCGCAATTTCCTGTTCCCCAAGGGTTTGGCGCGCGAGGCCAATGCGACCAACCTCAATGCGATCGCAAATGCGAAGTCTGCGGAGAAGCATCGCGAGGAGGTTGCCCGCGCCGCTGCGCAGGAGACGGCCAAGAAAATCGCCGGCAAGGTGATCAACGTCAGCGCCCGCGGCGCGGAGGGCGGCAGGCTCTACGGCTCTGTGACCTCTGCGGAAATTGCCGCTGCGCTTGAAAAGCAGTATGGCGTAAAGGTGGAGAAGCGCCGCGTGGATGTCAAGAATATTCGCAATGCGGGCGAGTATACGGTCAATGTGTGGCTTTATGCCGGCATCACGGCTGAGATGACCGCCAAGGTCGAGGTCGCGCTTCAGTAATAACCGGGAGCGTGGGAACCGGAAAAACAAACGCAGAACCGGCAAGGAGGAGTTACAATGGACGAGCAGATCATGCGCGTGCCGCCCAATAACGCGGACGCAGAAAAGAGCGTACTCGGCTGCATGATGCAGGACCGGGAAGCGCTGAGCATGGCGTTTGAACTGCTGCATGCCGATGACTTCTATCAGCCTGCCAACCGTGAAATCTTCGATGCGATGCATCAGCTGAACCAGCAGGGCATGCCCATTGATCTGGTGACGGTCGATGATGAGCTTTCCCGCCGCGGCACGCTCGAGGGTGTGGGCGGAACGAATTATCTCGTCGAACTGACCGAGTGTACGCCGTCTACGGTTAATGCACGGGCGTATATGCAGATTGTCGACGAAAAGGCGATTCTGCGCAGGATGATCAAGGCGACGGGGGATATCGCGGCGTCCTGCTATCAGCAGGCGGATCCAGTTTCAGATATCCTTGGCGTTGCGGAAAAGTCGATTTTCGACATCGTTATGCGCAAAAACGAGGGCGCAACGCTGAAACATATCTCGGATGTGCTGCCGGACACCTATTTGCGCATTGAACAGCTTACCGAGCTTAAGGGCAGCATCGACGGTGTGCCGATGGGTTTTGTCGACCTTGATAACCTGCTCACCGGCCTGCATGGCGGCGAGCTGGTCATCGTCGGCGCGCGCCCGTCCATGGGCAAGTCTGCTTTCGGTCTGAACATCACGGGCTATGCCGGTACGCATGCAGGAAAATCTGTAGCGTATTTTTCTCTGGAGATGCCCAACGATCAGCTGGCAATGCGTTTGCTCTGCTCGGATGCGAAGGTGGATATGCAGGCGGTGCGCCATGGTTCTCTGCGGGACGACGACTGGGTGAGTCTGTCGTCAACACTTGGCCCGCTGGCTGCGTCCAATATCTACATGGACGATACCTCCGGCATTACGCCGTCCCAGCTGCGTTCCCGCTGCCGCAGGCTCAAGATGGAACGCGGGCTGGATATGGTGGTTGTGGACTACCTGCAGCTCATGAGCGCAGATGGCCGCGTGGAGAACAGGCAGAATGAGGTCAGTGAGATTTCGCGCAACCTCAAATCCATCGCCAAGGAACTGAACGTGCCCATTGTCGCGCTGGCGCAGCTTTCCCGTGCCGGCGCACAGCGAAGCGACAAGCGTCCGATTCTTTCGGACCTGCGCGACTCGGGCGCTATCGAGCAGGATGCCGACGTGATCATGTTCCTGCACAGAGAAGAGTATTACGACCCCAACACCGAGGACAAAAACATCGCGGAGGTTATCGTAGCCAAGCAGAGAAACGGCCCTCTGGGTACGGTCAAGCTCGCGTGGCTGGGACAGTATACGCGCTTTGCGAGCCTGCAATCCGGCGGGCAGCAGAGCTGAGACAGACGAGGTGAAGCATGCATACGCTGGTTGTGGCGGAGAAGCCGTCCGTCGCGCGGGATATTGCCCGCGTACTGGGCGCGCGGGACCGCGGCGAAAACTGCCTGATCGGCGGCGGTTATGTGGTGACATGGGCGATTGGTCATCTGGTCACGCTCAAGGAGCCGCAGGAGCTTGACGAGCGCTACGCAAAATGGCGCGCACAGGACCTTCCGATCCTCCCTCAGCGGATGGAGACAAAGGTTATCCGCAAGACGAGCGCGCAGTTCAAAACGGTTAAGGCGCTCATGAATGACAAGGAGACGGGATCGATCGTCTGCGCGACGGACTCCGGGCGTGAGGGCGAATTGATCTTCCGGTATATCTACGAGCAGGCGGGCTGTAAAAAGCCCGTTATGCGTTTGTGGATTTCTTCGATGACAGATGAGGCCATCCGTCAGGGCTTCGACAGCCTGCGGCCGTCCAGCGACTATGACGCGCTCTATGCCAGCGCGCGCTGCCGTGCGGATGCGGACTGGCTTATTGGCATGAACGCTACGCGCGCCTACACGCTGCGCTACAATGTGCTTTTATCCATAGGCCGCGTGCAGACGCCGACGCTTTCCATGCTCGTCAGGCGAAGAAAAGAGATTGATACATTTGTTCCGCAGACGTACTACACCGTTCGCGCGGACTTTGGAAGCTATCAGGGCGTATACGTTTCGCCCAAGGGAGAAAAGCGCATCGAAAGCCGTGAACTGGCGCAGGCCATTGCCGCGCGTGTAAAGGGCAGGGGCGGCATCGTTGCAGAGGCGACACGGGAGAGAAAGACCGAGCGTCCGCCGCTTTTGTATGACCTGACGACTCTGCAGCGGGAGGCAAACGCGCAGTTGGGCTTTACGGCGAAGAAGACGCTGGCCACCGCCCAGAAGCTCTATGAGACGCACAAGCTGCTGACCTATCCGAGGACCGACAGCCGCTATCTTTCCCGGGACATGACGGACAAGGTTCAAAAGGCGCTTGCTTCCTATGGGGGGACGATTGAAGAGGTTGGCAAAAAAGCGCTTGTTTTCGGCGTGAAGATGACGCCGCGCGTATTTGACGACGAAAAGCTGACCGACCACCATGCCATCATTCCAACAGGAAAAGACGCGCAAAGGCTTAACCTCACGCAGGATGAACGCAGGCTTTATGAGATGGTTGCAAGGCGTCTGGCGGCAGTATTTTATCCCGATCATGAATATGACAGCCTGCGGGTGGTGACGCAGATTGGTGAGGATCGATTTCTTTCCACAGGCAGGAGCGTCGTGCAGGAGGGCTGGAAAGAGGTCTACCGGCAGACGATTAAAAAGAAAAAAGGCGGCGAAGAGGAGCAGGAGCTTCCGCCGCTTGCCGCTGGCGATGCAGCTGCCTGCAAAAACGCCAGCGCGAAGGAAGAACAGACCAAACCGCCCAAGGAGCATAACGATGCGTCGCTTCTGCGCGAGATGGAGCATGCGGGCAGGCAGATTGAGGATGAAGCGCTGCGCGAGCAGATGAAGGACTGTGCCTTGGGCACGCCGGCTACGCGTGCGGCGATCATCGAGCGGCTGCTGGAGGTCGGGTACGTCAGGCGGAGCGGAAAGAATCTGGTGGCAACGGATAAGGGTATTCGCCTGATCGAGGCGGTACCGCCGGAGATTGCTTCCCCGGAGACGACAGGGCGCTGGGAACGTGCACTGTCCCAGATTGCCCGCGGGCAGGACGGAGAGGCGCGTTTTCGCGAGGGTATTGCGCGGCTGGCGTCGTTCCTTGTGCAGCATGCATCGACGGCGCCGGACGTTCCCTTTGAAAGGGAAGAACGCCGCGGAAAAGGCGCAAAGCGCGTCAAGGATCTGGGATTTGCCTGCCCTATCTGCGGGCAGGGAAAGATGGCTGAGAACACAAAAGGATTCTATTGCACGCGCTTCCGTGAAGGATGCAGATTTACCATCTGGAAAGACGCGCTCGTGCGTCAGGGCGGGCCGGTGCTCGATGGCAAGCTGATGAAGCTCTGCGTGCAGAAGAAGGATGTGCGCGGCTCCACAGGCGTGATCCACTACGACAATGGACAGATTCGCTTCGCACCGTCAGGTGTCGAGGCAGGACAGACAAAAGGCGGGATGAACGGATGAAGTTTTATTCTCAGGCAGATTTTGAGCGAAGCGGAGCAGAGAAGAAAAAGGAATTCATGCGGATGGCGCTGCTTGCGCTCCCATTTCTTGCAGCATCCGTGGCGGGCTTTGTCATTCGCAACGAGATTATCTGCATTGCGGGATGCATTCTCTTTTTCAGCGTGATCATCTTCCTGTATGACCTTCGCCTGCAGCCCGCGCTGCGATACGGGCGGCATCTGCAGGAGATCCATTCCGGTATGTCGCATCAGACGCTTGGCGCACTTGTGCGCCTTGGCAGCGATTCTGTTTACATGGGCGGCATTGACTTTCACGAGGTGATCATCAATATCTATGAGGATCTTGCGGAGGAAGGCGAGCGTCGTTTCCTGCTGGATATCAATAAGGAAGTCCCGGCGGAATGGATGGATCAGGATGTCATCGTGACCAGTCACGGCAATTTTGTGCTGGAGGTTGAACTGGCTGCGGATGTAAAGAAGGAGAAGCAGGCGTGACGGAGGAAAAAAAGAACGCATGGCTTACTGCGTTGCTTCTTGTTCTGATCGGAGTGAGCATATTCCTGCTCAATGCCCATACGCCGCTGATGATGGACGACTATGACTACAGCTTCTCCTGGAGTACGGGGGAGCGTCTGTCAGGCCTTGCCGATATCCTTGCGTCTCAGGCTGTGCATTACAGGCAGTGGGGCGGGCGCAGCGTGGTGCATTTTTTTGCGCAGCTGTTTTTGTATCTGGGTAAGCCGGTCTTTAATGCAGCCAATACGCTGATGTACCAGCTGCTTCTTATAGAGATCGTGTATCTTGGCGGAAAGCGGGAAATGCGAAGCGACTGGCGGCTTCTGATGATTGCTCATGTGCTGCTCTTCTTCACAGTCCCGTTCTTCGGCGTGACATTCCTCTGGCTGGATGGCGCGTGCAACTACCTCTGGGGAACTGCGCTGGCGCTGCTTCCGCTGATCATTGGCAAGAGCGAGCGGGAAAGCGGATTTTTTGACACGGAAAGCGTACGGGGATGGCTGGCGCTGCCGCTGTGTTTTCTCGCGGGCTGGACGAACGAGAATACCGCCTGCGGCGTGCTGGCTGCGTGCCTTTTGCTTCTGATTTGGGATGCTTATAGCAGACGCGGTATCCGTGCATGGCGAATCGCTTCGCTGATTGCGCAGGCGCTGGGCGTTATGGTTCTTTTGCTGGCTCCGGGTAATTTTGTGCGCCCGTCGGAACCGAGCGGGCGGAGCATGATCATGGAGCTGCTGTATCGTGCGGCGGTTGTCACGTATTGTGGGATTCGCTACGCGGGCATCCCGGCAATTGCTGCGCTGGGGCTTTTTGCTGCTGCATATCGCAGGAAGACAAAGGTTCGGTCGGTGTGGTTTGCCGTGCTGTGCGGCGCAGCGCTGCTGTGTGCCTATGCGCTGGTGGGTTCGCCGCAGATTTCTGATCGTACGTTTACCGGTGTGCTTGCGCTGGCGATTGCGGCGCTGCTTTCAGCGTGTGCCGATGTGATGAAAAAGCCAGGAAAAAAAGATGCCGCAGCAGGCCTGCTGCTGATGCTGTGCGTGACCTGCAGCGCGGGGCTTGCGCTGAGGGATGTGAAGGCGCACGAGGCGGCATGGCGCGCGCAGGAGGAAAGAATTCTCTCTGCTGCAGGGGAAGAGCAGGCCGTGATTTCTTCCGTTCTGTCGGATTCACGATTTACGATGGATATCGTCATTGCGCAGGATGCGGCGCAGTGGCCGAATTCGACATTATCCAGATATTATGGCATTGAAATTATGGGGCAATAATTGCGGCGAAATCGTGAAACTATCGTGAATCTGGTCAGAAAATATGAAAAACCATTGCGCCGCACATGCATATTCGCCATGTGCGGCTTGACATTTTCCAATCAACTTATTATAATAATCCGTATATTGCCGTGTATCGGCTGAAAGGGAGAGAACGTACTATGAAAAAGGGAATTGCATTGATCGCTATGCTGCTTGCGGCGATGATGATGCTCTCCGGCTGCAACCTGATTGGTTATGACGCAGAGCTCGACGGCGCGCAGGTGGTGGCCAAGGTCAATGATACCGAGCTCACCAAGGCAGATTGGCTCACCTATCGTGAGTATCTGGCGAATTACTACAATCAGTACTATCAGCAGTATTTTGGCATGAGCATGCCGATGGATGAGGCGACCATCGCCGGCTATGGTGAAGAGGCGCTCGAACAGATGATCCAGTCCACTGTCATGCTGGATAAGATGGAAGAACTTGGCTTTGAGCCGCTCCCTGAAGAGGATGCTGCCGAGGTTGAGGAATATGCTGACAGCATGGTCGATATGTACAAGATGATTCTGCGTTATCAGAACCATCCGGACGTAGAGACCGTTGAAGAGGAGAGCGAGCGTCTGGCTGCTGAAGCCACCGCGAGCGAGGCCACCCCGGCTGAACCCGCTGTGCCGGTTGCGACCATGACCAACGCAGAGCTTGATGCGCTGCTCAGCGAGGAGCTTCTTGCTACTGGATATTCCCGCGAGTATTTCGTTGAGAGCCAGACGGCGTCTGTGCAGAATGAGAAGCTTCAGGCGTATGCCACCGAGGGCGTCGCCGTGACGGATGAGCAGGTCAAGGCGGAATTCGACGAGCAGGCTGCCCAGCAGAAGGAAACCTATGACGCGAATCCGGCCGCGTATGCCAGCGCCGTCAATTACGGTACTGAGCCGTACTATATTCCGGAAGGCTATCGCGGCGTGAAGAACCTGCTGGTTATGCTCACCAAGGAAAAGCAGGACGAGATTGATGCGCTCAAGGCGGAGCTTACGACTGCGCAGGCGCTGCTTGACGATGGCAACGCTCAGCTTGAAGAGATCAAGGCCGAAGATCTGTCCGCCTATGACGAGGCTGCTGTGGCGGAGATCAATGAGCAGATTGCTGCGCTGGAGACACAGGTGACCGAGGCTCAGGCGACCATCGACGAGAAGCAGGCAAAGATCGATGAAGTCACCGAAGCTGCCTTTGCAGAGATCCTGCCGAAGGCGCAGGATGTCCTGGCGAAGGCTCAGGCTGGCGAGGACTTTGACGAGCTGATTGAGCTCTACGGCGAGGATACCGGCATGACCGCTGAGCCGGCCAAGACTCGTGGCTATCTGGTCTGCGACGGCCTTGCGCTCTATGAGCAGGCGTTCCAGGATGCTGCGATGGCGCTGGCGAATGTTGGCGATATCTCCGCTGAACTGGTTCAGACCAGCTACGGCTACCATATCCTGCAGTACACGACCGACATCGCTGCGGGCAATGTGGAATACACCGACGAGATTAAGGATACGCTGTACGAGACTATGCTGACCGAAGCCAAGGATGCTGCCTTTGATGCTGCTGTCACCCAGTGGGTGTCCGAGGCCAAGGTGGAAACCTTCCCGAAGGTTATGGAATAATCTGCTACAATCAGAAAGACAAGGCGCTTGAGGGCAAATCGCTCTCAAGCGCTTTTTTCTGCTTTATCTGAAGGGCGTGCAGACAGCTCTGCCGATCGACGGAACAACTTGTACCGAAATGGTGCAGAACCGGAGGCAGCGCGCATACAATGCAGGGAGGAGGGAACGATATGCGCAGGTGCTATGAATCGGGCAGGAAACTTGTGGGTACACTGTTGGTGCTGTTTGGTGTGCTGCTCGTGTTTTTGTGCCTGCCGGTGGAGTTCCTTTTGATCTTGCTGGGCGTTGCATTGGCTGCAGTGGGGCTCATGCTGCTGCGCTGAAAAAAGGGATTGCTGCGCGGGAGGGAAACGATCGATGGCAGTTCGGATGATCTGTGTGCGTGCGCCGCGTTTTGTGCGCGCGCTGGCTCGCCTGATGGGCATGGGGAAGGGAACATAAGGTAAAGAAAAAACACCCGGCTAAAAACCGGGTGTTTTCATGCAGCAATATGGCAATTACAGAGCGCGCTCGACCTTGCCGCTGCGCAGGCAACGGGTGCAGACGTTCATGTGACGAACAGTACCGCCGACGGTCACGCGGACACGCTGGGTGTTCGGCAGCCAAACGCGATTGCTCTTGCGGTTGGAGTGGCTGACGTTGTGGCCGCTCATAGCGCCCTTCTGGCAAACTTCACAAATCTTTCCCATGATCACACCTCCTTCTGGTGCGTAAACAGTCATAACACGGTTATTTTAGCACCTTCGCAGCAATTTGACAAGTCTTTTTTTTATTTTGTTTTGAATAAAATGAAAAAACTGCGTTGACATGCGATTGACAAGGAATTCATCCGAGTTTTTTGCGAGGAATCCTTGTAAAAAAAGGTGTTTTCTTGTATACTGTACGATGATCCAATAAATTTTCGGGTCGGTATGCCCCTTTATAAGGAGGTTATTTCTATGGAATGCAAAATTAACAATGATCTCGGTCAGATTACGATCAGTGAAGACGTCCTGCTCAAGGTAGCGGGTTATGCGGCGCTGGAGTGCTACGGCATCGTTGCGATGTCCTCTAAGCGCGCCAAGGATGGTTTTGTGGAATGGCTTGGCAGGGAGAACCTGACCAAGGGAGTTCAGGTGAAGGTGACGGACGGCGGAATCGATATTGATCTGTTTATTATCGTCGAGTACGGCATCTCCATCGTTGAGGTCTGCAAGATCATCAAGTCCCAGGTCTGCTATAAGATTGAGAACATGACGGGCGCCAAAGTGCGCAGAGTGAATATTTCAGTTGAGGGTATCCGCGTTTGATTCCCTGACGGAAACTGGAGGCGAAATTTTTGTCACAGCAAGCTATTGACGGATTGCTCCTGAAAGAAATGATCATCGCAGGCGCCAATCTGCTTGAACAGAACCGTGAGGCCATCGACGCGCTGAACGTGTTCCCCGTACCGGACGGCGATACGGGCACCAATATGTCCCTGACGATGAAGTCGACCGTAAAGGAGATCGCAGCGCAGGATCTGCCCAGCGCTGCCAAGATGGCGAGCCAGGCGTCCCGCGGCGCGCTGAAAGGCGCGCGCGGAAACTCCGGCGTTATTCTCTCTCAGATTCTGCGTGGTTTCTCGCGCGGCATTGAGGGCTGCGATACCATCGATGCGGAAGCGTTCGCCAAGGGTCTGCGCTCCGGTGCGGATACCGCATACAAGGCGGTTATGAAGCCGAAGGAGGGTACCATTCTTACGGTTATCCGCGTGATTGCGGAAGACGCGCAGCGCTACGTAGCCAAGAAGCCGCGTACGGTTGCTGAACTCCTTGATAAGGTGATTCGCAGCGGCGAGGCCATTCTTGAAAAGACGCCGGACATGATTCCTGCCCTCAAGCAGGCGGGTGTGGTTGACTCCGGCGGACAGGGCCTGCTGACCGTGCTTAAGGGCTGGCGCGCAGCGTATAACGGTGAGAAGATCGAAGAGACTTCCGCCGGCGTTGGCAGCGCGGCAACGTTTGAATTTGAAGATGATCATGAAGCGCTTGGCGAACTGACGTTCAAATACTGTACGGAGTTCGTCATTCAGGATATGAACGAGGGCGTGACTGAAGACGACATCAATAAGTTCCGTACCCGCCTTGGCCGCATTGGCGACTGCGTGGTCTGCGTGGGCGATTTTGAGTTTGTCAAGGTTCATGTACACACCAATGATCCGGGCAAGGCCATTCAGTGGGCTTGTGCGCTTGGCGATCTGATCAACCTGAAGATCGATAACATGGCGGAAGAGCGCAAGGAGCGCATGGAGAAGGCTGAGGCGGAGCAGAAGGCCACCGAGAAAAAGCGTCTTGAGGAAGAAGCGGCTGCAGCTGCCGAGAAGGAAGCAGCGCCGCTCAAGGAGTATGGCATGGTGGCCGTGTCTCTGGGCGAGGGCTTCTCCAGTATCTTTACTGATCTGGGTGTCGATCACATCGTTGAGGGCGGTCAGACCATGAATCCAAGCATTGAGGACATTCTTGATGCGATCAATGGTGTCGGCGCGAAGAATGTCATCGTTCTGCCGAACAACTCCAACGTTATTCTTGCCGCCTCTCAGGCTGCGGAGCTCGCGGATGATGTCAACGTGATCGTCCTGCCGACGAAGAACGTGGCGATGGGTATCGGCGCGGTGATCGCTTTCAACCCGGAGGCGGATACCGAAGAGAACCGCGCAGAGATGACCGCAGCAGCAGAACAGGTCAAGACCGGTCAGATTACTTTTGCTGTCCGCGATACCGTGTTCGAGGATAAGGAGATCAAGGAAGGCAACATCATCGGCATTCACAATGGCCGCATTGAGACCGTTGGCGAGAATATCCACGACATTGCCTTGGATCTGGTGGGCCATGTGGTGGAGGAGGGCGATTCGCTCATCACCATCTATTATGGTCAGGATACCTCTGAAGAGGACGCGCAGACGCTGGGCGGTGAAGTCGCCGAGCAGTTCCCGGATCTGGATGTGGAAGTCCAGTATGGCGGTCAGCCGCTGTATTATTACCTGATTTCCGCAGAATAAAATCATACGCAATGCCGTGTCCGAAAGGACGCGGCTTTTTGGCACGCGAAGGGAGAAACGCAGATGCGCGCACTGAGCGAAATCAAAGGCTTTGGCCCTAAACGGCTGGAAGCGCTTGAAAAACGCGGCATTGATACGGCTCGGGATCTGATCGAGCGCCTGCCCGTTGGTTATCGGGATACGACGCGCCCTATGTCGCCCGCGCAGATGACCGAGGGGCGGGAAGGATGCTTTGAGGGGTTTGTCAAGGGCAAACCTGCGCTGCATCGGGCAAGAGGAATGCAGTGGGTTTCGGCAACAATAGCGGATGAATGCAGCAAGATACGCTGTATGTGGTTCAACCAGTCGTGGATGAAGGACCGCCTATTTGATACCCAGCATGTCGTGCTGTACGGTCGCTGCGTGCGCAAAAAGAGCGGACTTATGGTCATCAACCCAACAATTGAGGAACAGGGCGGCATCATCCCGGCGTATGCACCGGTACCGGGTGTGGGCCAGAAGCCGCTTCGTGATGCAGTGCGGCTGCTTCTTAATGAATATGATCTGCTGGATCCATTGCCGGCTTCGTTTATTTCGCGCTATCAGTTGATGGATAGGCGGGAAGCTTTGGAACAGGCGCATTTCCCCACGGATTTTGAAGCGCTTGCACGGGCGAAGGAGCGTCTTGCATTTGAAGAGCTTCTGCTGTTTCAGATGGGTGTGGCGGGCGCGTCGGGCGGCAGGCGCGAAGCGCAGCCGCTTAATGTCAAGGAGCGGTGGATAGAGTCGTTCTTTGCGCGTCTGCCGTATGCGCCAACGGGTGCGCAGCGGCGCGTCGCGTATGAGATTGCAGAGGATTTGCGCAAAGACCGTGCGATGGCACGCATGGTTCAGGGCGACGTTGGCTGCGGAAAGACGATGATTGCCTTCTGCGCACTGTATCTGTGCGTGCTTGCAGGCGGTCAGGGAGCGCTGATGGCGCCAACGGAAATCCTTGCCAGCCAGCATTTTCAGAGCGCGGTTGAGATGCTTGCGCCGCTGGGGATTGCCTGTGGGCTTGTTACGGGCAGGATGACAGCGGCAGAAAGACGCCGTGCGCGCGAAGCCGTTGCCAGCGGGGAATGGCAGGTGATCATCGGTACGCATGCGCTGATTTCAGAAGGGCTGGAATTTGAGAATCTGCAGTTGGTGATTACGGATGAGCAGCACCGCTTTGGTGTGCGCCAGAGGACAAGGCTGGAGGGCAAGGGGATATCGCCCCATGTTCTGGTCATGAGTGCGACGCCAATCCCTCGTTCGCTGTCGCTTGTTCTCTATGGGGATCTGGATATCTCCATTGTCGATGAATTGCCGCCGGGAAGAACGCCGGTAAAAACGAGAATTGTTTCGGAAGAAAAGAGGGAAGGACTTTACAGCTTTATCCGTTCTGAGGCGGAAAAGGGCTTCCAGACCTATGTGGTCTGTCCGCTGGTGGGCGAAGCGGATATGGAGGATCCGGATATACGCAGCGCAGCGCAGGTTCAGCGGGAATTGACCAAGGCGCTTGCGCCGCTTTCTGTCGGGCTTGTGCACGGCAGAATGAAAAAGCAGGAAAAAGAGGATGTGCTGGAGCGCTTTTACGCCGGGGAATTGAATGTGCTCGTTGCTACGACGGTCATCGAAGTCGGCGTGAACGTGCCGAGGGCGACCGTTATGGTGATTGAGGGGGCAGAACGATTTGGTCTTGCGCAGCTGCATCAGCTGCGGGGGCGTGTAGGGCGCGGCGCACAGGAGAGCTGGTGCTTCCTGATGGCGGAGCCCAACGAAAGGCTCAAAACGCTGGTTTCTACTCACGACGGCTTTGTCGTCGCGCAGAAGGATCTGGAAATCCGCGGCGCCGGTGAATTTTTCGGCACGCGTCAGCATGGGGAACCTCAGATGCCAGCGCTGATGCTCGCCTCGGATTCGCGCCTGCTCGCACGAACGAGAGATGCTTTCCTTGATCTGATGAAATCGGATGAATATGGAAGCGAACGGCTGCAGATCCTGAATGCGGCACAGGAACGCTTTGATCGTGCAGGGACTTTCTTTGCCAGAAACTGATATTAATTTGGCAAACTTTGTGGTTTATTCCTGCTGCAACTCGGTGCTTGTGAACAAAGTGCATAAGGAAAGTTATATGCAGTATGAATAAAGAAAAAGATTGCCAAATGGCGGAAAATGCATTATAATATCTGATGTGCGACCCTTTTTACCGGGTCGTTCGTGTATTGGAATTAATTTGCAGTTTTTGTAGAAAAGTTGCAGAAATTATGAATGTTTGAAGGAGGACGAGGCAGCATGAAGTACGTTTACCTCTTTAAGGAAGGCGACGCAAGCATGCGCAACACGCTCGGCGGCAAGGGCGCGAATCTCGCGGAAATGACCAAGATTGGTCTTCCGGTTCCGCAGGGGTTCACCATTTCCACCGAAGCCTGCACCAAGTATTATGAGGACGGCCGTCGTATCAACGATGACATTCAGGCCGAAATCATGGAGAATATCGTGAAGATGGAAGAGATCACCGGCAAGAAGTTCGGCGATCTGGAAAATCCGCTTCTGGTTTCTGTTCGCTCTGGTGCGCGCGCGTCCATGCCGGGCATGATGGATACCATCCTGAACCTGGGCCTCAATGAGGAAGTTGTGAACGTCATGGCGACCAAGTCCGGCAATCCGCGTTGGGCGTGGGACTGCTATCGCCGTTTCATCCAGATGTACTCCGATGTCGTCATGGAGGTCGGCAAGAAGTACTTTGAGAAGCTCATTGACGAGATGAAGGAAGCCAAGGGCGTCACGCAGGACGTCGACCTGACTGCCGAGGATCTCAAGGAACTGTGCACGCAGTTCAAGGCTGAGTATAAGAGCAAGCTGGGTACTGACTTCCCGACCGACCCGAAGGAGCAGCTCTTTGGCGCGGTGAAGGCCGTGTTCCGTTCCTGGGACAACCCGCGTGCCAACATCTACCGTATGGATCACGATATCCCGTACTCCTGGGGTACCGCTGTTAACGTCCAGATGATGGCGTTTGGCAATCTGGGCGACACTTCTGGTACCGGCGTTGCGTTCACCCGCAATCCGGCCACCGGCGAGAAGGGATTGATGGGCGAGTTCCTGATGAACGCGCAGGGCGAGGACGTCGTCGCCGGCGTGCGTACGCCGATGCCCATTGAGAAGATGAAGGAAGTTCTGCCGGAGGTTTACGAGCAGTTCCTTGGCATCTGCAATACGCTTGAGAAGCACTATCGCGATATGCAGGATATGGAGTTCACCATTGAGGACAAGAAGCTCTACATGCTGCAGACCCGTAACGGCAAGCGCACCGCTGCTGCCGCCATCAAGATTGCCTGCGATCTGATCGATGAAGGTATGATCACCGAGGAAGAGGCGCTGATGCAGATCGACGCCAAGAGCCTTGACATGCTGCTGCATCCGCAGTTTGACGCTGCTGCGCTGAAGAAGGCGCAGCCGGTCGGCAAGGGTATTGCTGCCTCTCCGGGCGCTGCTGCCGGCAAGATTGTCTTCACCGCTGAGGAAGCTGCCGAGCGCGGCAAGGCAGGCGAGAAGGTCGTTCTCGTGCGTCTGGAGACCTCTCCGGAGGATATCGAGGGCATGAAGTACGCGCAGGGCATCCTGACTGTGCGCGGCGGCCAGACCTCTCATGCGGCGGTTGTTGCCCGCGGCATGGGTACCTGCTGTGTTTCCGGCTGCGGCGAGATCAAGATGGACGAGGAGAACAAGCGTTTCACCCTCGCCGGCCGCACCTATCATGAGAATGATGAAATCTCCCTGGACGGCTCTACCGGCTGCATCTATGGCGAACTGATCAAGACCGTTCCGGCCAATGTAGCTTCCGGCTACTTCGGCCGCATCATGGATCTGGCGGACAAGTATAAGACGCTGGGCGTCCGCACCAACGCCGACTCCCCGGCCGACACCAAGCAGGCTGTGGCCTTTGGTGCGCAGGGCATTGGCCTGTGCCGTACGGAGCATATGTTCTTCGATCCTGAGCGTATCGGTGCTTTCCGTGAGATGATCTGTGCGGAGACCGTCGAGGAGCGCGAGGCTGCGCTTAGCAAGATTGAGCCGATGCAGCAGGCTGACTTCGAGGGCATGTTCGAGGCGCTGGAAGGCTATCCGATGACTGTCCGCTTCCTCGATCCGCCGCTGCATGAGTTCGTGCCGACTGAGGAGGCAGACATCAAGGCGCTTGCGGAGGCGCAGGGCAAGTCTGTTGCCTACATCAAGCAGGTGATCAACGATCTCCACGAGTTTAACCCGATGATGGGTCATCGTGGCTGCCGTCTGACCGTCACCTATCCTGAAATCGCTGCGATGCAGACCCGTGCTGTGATCAAGGCTGCTCTGGCTGTTCAGGCGCGTCATGCGGACTGGAAGATCGTGCCGGAAATCATGATTCCGCTGCCGGGCGAGGTCAAGGAGATGAAGTTCGTCAAGGACATCGTCGTCAAGACCGCGAACGAGCTGATCGCTGCTTCCGGTGTTGAGCTCAAGTACGAAGTGGGTACCATGATGGAGATCCCGCGCGCCTGCCTGACTGCTGACGAAATCGCGACCGAGGCTGAGTTCTTCTGCTTCGGCACCAATGACCTGACCCAGATGACCTTCGGCTTCAGCCGTGACGACGCGGGCAAGTTCCTGCCGAGCTACTACGCCAGCAAGATCTATGAGTCCGATCCGTTCGCCCGTCTGGATACCACCGGCGTGGGCAAGCTGATGACTATGGCTGTCAAGATGGGCAAGGAAGTGCGTCCGAATATGCACTTCGGCATCTGCGGCGAGCATGGCGGCGATCCGTCCTCCATTGAGTTCTGCCACAAGATTGGTCTGAGCTACGTTTCCTGCTCTCCGTTCCGTGTGCCGATCGCCCGTCTGAGCGCTGCCCAGGCTGCGATCAAGGACAAGAAGGGCCAGCTGTAAGCTGCTGCGATGCAATGACGGATATTCTGCCTGATGCAGAATCTATTGCACGTCCTTAGTTCAGAATTCAGCCCCCGAAATCCAAATGGATTTCGGGGGCTTTTCTATATGAAGGAAACCCTTTGCTTGGAGCGAGGCATGAAGAGAGTAGAGGTGTGTTTTCGCGCAGGACAAATGATGGAAATGTTGTCTGAATTCGGCCATGCTTGGTGAGAAGTGGCAGGCGTTTAGATGCGCTGAGTGCCGTTTTAAGCGAGCAAATGGCTTGCTGGAGGGATTTTCCCTAAGGGGAGCTGATAAAGCCGTGAGCGGCCTTTATGGCGCGAAAACCCAATGTTGAATCATTGAAATATATGTGAGTTTGCAGAGGCAGAACGTGCCTGCATTGCTTTATAATACATGCTGGAATCACAAAAGAACATGCCGGTCTGTGCAGCAGTGTTGAACTGCACAGACCGGCATTTTTCTATTTGATGGCTTCAGATCAGTATTCTATGACGGTCAAGCCATTTTCCTGGGCATAGATGCTTGCAGCACTGCCCGCGGGGGTATAGACAATCAGGTGATTACAGCCGCTGAATGCATCCGAATCGATGCTGGTTACACTGGCAGGAATGCGGACAGAAACGAGATTGCTGCAGCCGGCAAAAGCGCGTGCGCCAATCTGCACACATCCGTCCGGAATCATGATGGCCTGAACCGGCAGACCGCAGAAAGCTTCATCTCGGATGACTTTCGTCGCGGTGGGGAGCATGAAGCTTGTCGCGGGGTCGACAACGACGTTGAACGCAACTTCGCTGTCATCCGGTGCGGTGGCAGAGATCCGGGCATATCCGGCGCTCAAGGCTTCGAGCTGCCTGCCTCCTGTTACGCGGATGACGTCCGGGTTGGAGGAGGCGAGTTCGGTCAGCGCGTCGGTGCTGTCAATCGCCAGATCGTCAAAGAACACGGTAATCTCGGGGATGGCGGTGTCGCCGATCTGCATTACGCGCGGCGTGCTGATCTGCACATCTGTGATCTCCTTATATCGCACGACGGTTGCTGTACGGCTGATACCGCTGAGCGACGTGACGGTCAGCGGGAAGGCGCCGGAGGATGCGCTGTAATTGTAAAGCGTAAGCTTTTCGGCGGTGCTTCTTCTGCCGTCATAGGCAAAGGTAAACGTGCGGTATGCGTCCTCAGGCGTGATTTCCTGCGGATAGAGATCCATGCTCCTGCCGGACTTCAGGAAGATATATGAGGGGATGGAGAAATCTTCCACAGGCGGGTATACCGAGACCGGAATCGTCAGGCTCAGTGCCGGGATTTCCGCAATGGAAACCGTCAATTCAGCAGAACCGGCGCTAAGGAACGTGAGCGATGCGCCATCTGCCTGCACAACCGACGGATCGGAGGAGATACAGGAGATCGTGTAGCGCAGCACTGGCAGCTGCGGGTTGATGGTCAGTTTCTCTCGCAGATCCAGCGTCATGCCCGTATCCATGTGCAGTTCGCTCGGGCCGGTGAACGTCGTGTATTCCTCGGGCGGCGCGGCATCGACTGCGATAAATGCGCATCCCTGCGTCTGCGCCCATGCTTCGGCTGCGCTGTCGGCATAGCCGTATACAGTTTTGAGGCCGGATCCAAAGGCATTGGTACAGATTTCTGTGACTTCAGCAGGCAGGAATACGCGTTTCAGACCGCTGTCGACGATAATCTCCGGGATCGTTTTGACAGAAGGCGGAATGCTCAGCTCAGCCAGATTGCAGCCAGTGAATGCCCAGTAGGCGATGCTTTCCAACGACGGCGGGAGCGTGATGCGTTCCAGTCCGCTGTAGAAGAAAGCATAGCGATCGATGCTGACAAGCGTCTGCGGCAGCGTAAGCGACTTGAGAGAGTCGCAGGAGTAGAATATGCTGCTAGAGAGATGGGTGAGTCCGTCCGGCAGGGAGACCGTCTCCAGCCAATCACAGTATTGGAAGGCACTCGAGCCAATTTCGGTCACGCTGTTCGGGATGGTGATTGCTGTCAGGGAATCGCATTCATAGAACGCGGAACTGCCGATAGCGCGCAAACCATCCGGCAGAGAGACGCTCTCAAGCGCAGTGCAATTTTGGAAAGCTCCATTACCGATGGCGTCGATGAATTCCGGCACAGTAACCTCGGTCACATCCTTATTACATCTGTTCAGTGTGATCATGCGTTCTCCGGCATCATCCAGCGTAACCTTCAGGGAGAACTGCGGATAGGCCGGATCAATGAACGTATAACCAGCCTGCCCAAGTGCTAGCGCGACGCTGCTGTCCTTGCTGTAAGAATGCGTAACGGGGCAGTTGTCAAAGGAACGGTTTCCAATGGATACAACGCTTTCCGGCATGGAGAGGGAAGCAAGTGCGCTACAGTCGGAAAATGCATATCCGCCAATAGAGGTGAGTGTATCGGGCAGCGCAACATCTTCAAGCGACGTACAGTTATAGAAGGCCTGATAGCCGATGGCAGTTACGCCTTCGGGTACAGTAATTTCGGTTGCGCTCTTGTCACAGCGTGTCAGCGTAATTGTGCGCGAACCGTCATCATCCAGCGTAACCTTGAAGGAAAGCAGCGGATACGCCGGATCAATGAATGTGTATCCAGCTTTGCCGAGTGCAAGGGCAGTATCGCTGCCCATCGTACAGTAGATGCTTGCCGGACATTCGCTGAACACGCTGTTGCCGACGAAAGTGATGCTATCCGGCAGCGTGATCGACGTAAGCGAAGCACATCCGGAGAAGGCCCACGATCCGATAGCAGTCACAAAATCGGGTATAACAATTTCGGTTACGCTCTTGTCACAGCGTGTCAGCGTAATTGTGCGCGAACCGTCATCATCCAGCGTAACCTTGAAGGAAAGCAGCGGATAGGCCGGATCAATGAATGTGTACCCAGCTTTACCCAGTGCAAGGGCGGTAGCGCTGTTAACTGCACAGAAACGCGTTGCCGAGGAACTGGAGAAAGCCTCGCTTGCGATGGATGTGATATCATCCGGCAGGATAATTGACGTGAGGGAGGTACAGTTAGAGAATGCGTACCGACCAAGGGAAGAAAGCGTCTTCGGAATTGTGATAGATGTAAGTGCTGCACAAGCATCGAATGCGGATTCACCGATGGATTCAAGTCCCTCGGGCAGCGTAACCGACGTAAGAGAAGTACATCTGTAGAAAGCATGATTCTCAATCTTCTTTACACTGTCCGGGATCGTGACGGAGACCAGCGAAGTACAGTTGGCAAAGCCAGCTTCATAGCCGCTGCGGCTGATCTGCTCAACGCCGTCGGGGATAATGGCATCGACCGCATCTCTGTCACAGTTGTGGACGTATGTGATACGCTTGCCGTTTTCGTCCTCGTATGTGCGCAGCGCCAGCATCTCGGAGCCCTTGACGGTAAAACTGCGAGAGTTTTTTCCCAGCGCGAGCGCAGTATCGCTGTTCATCGCGCAGTAGATGCTTGCCGGACAATTGCTGAACGCGCTGCTGCTGACAGAAGTGATACGCTCCGGAAGCGTGATCGATTCAAGCAAGGCGCAGTCATAGAAGGCGTTCGCTCCGATAGCAGTCACGAAATCAGGCACGATGATTTCTGTTGCGCTCTTGTCGCAGCCAGCCAGTGTGAAGATACGCGAGCCAGAATCATCCAGTGCAGTCCTAAAGGAGAGAAGCGGATAGGCAGAAACGGTGAATGCGTATCCGGCATTGCTCAGCGTGAGTGCAGTTTCACTGCCCAAATTGCAGAAGAGCTTTGCCGGGCAATCATAGAATGCATTTCTGCCTACGGATGTGATATTGTCCGGCAGGGTGACTGAACGGAGGGAGGTACAGTCGCGGAATGCCTCTGTGCCGATGGAATCAAGGTTCTTTGAGAATATGACTGTCGCAAGGGAAGAGCATCTGTAGAAAGCCTGATTTTCAATCCATTTTACACTGTCCGGGATCGTGACGGAAACAAGCGAAGCGCAGTCTCTGAATCCATAGGAAGACCCATTATAGTTGCGGCCGATCTGTTCAACGCCATCCGGAATAACCACGTTGACAGCGTCGCTGTCGCAGCGATAAACACAGGTAATGCGCTTGCCGTTTTCGTCCTCGTATGTGAGGAGTCTCAGCATCTCGGAGCCCTTGACGGTAAAGCTGCGAGAATTCTTTCCCAGCGCGAGAGCAGTGTCGCTGTTCATCGTGCAATAGATCTCTGCTGGGCAATAGGTGAAAGCACTGCTGCCGACGGAAGTGATGCTATCCGGCAGGGTAATCGATGTAAGCGAAGTACATTCGTAGAAGGCATTCCCGATAGCAGTCACGAAATCTGGCACGATGATTTCTGTTGCGCTCTTGTCGCAGTTATCCAGTGTGAAGATGCGCGAGCCAGAATCATCCAATGCAGCCTTGAAGGAGAGCAGAGGATAGGCAGGATCGGTGAAGGCGCACCCAACCTTGCTCAGTGTGAGTGCAGTCTCACTGTCCAAAGCGCAGACGATTTTTGCCGGGCAGTTGCTGAATGCATTTCTGCCGATGCTGGTGATGCCATCCGGCAGGTCAATGCTCTGCAGCGCAGTACAATTGCTGAAAACATAGCTGCCAATCGAGGTGATGCTGTCCGGAATTACGACTTCCTCAAGCGTGGTACAATCGGAGAAAAGGGAGGAAGGAAGTGCGGTGATGCCGTCCGGCAAGGTGATTGACTGAAGTGAAGTACAATTGTAGAATGCATCCTCGCCGATGCTGGTGATGTTGTCCGGCAAGGTGATTGACTGAAGTGAAGTACAATTGTAGAATGCATCCTCGCCGATGCTGGTGATGTTGTCCGGCAGGGTGATCGACTGGAGCGCAAAGCAGTTTCTGAATGCATAACTGCCGATGCTGGTGACGCTGTTCGGAATTGTAATGGAGGCAAGTGACGAACAGTAAGCAAAGCAGGAGCCTTGAATCTGTTCAACGCCATCCGGGATAACCACGTTGACAGCGTCGCTGTCGCAGTCATAGACGTAGGTAATGCGCTTGCCGTTTTCGTCCTCGTATGTGCGCAACTTCAGCATTTCGGAGCCCTTGACAGTAAAGCTGTCAGAGTTCTTTCCCAGCACAAGAGCGGTATCGCTGTTTATCGTGCAATAGACTTCCGCCGGACAGCCGCTGAAAGCATTGCTGCCAACAGATGTGATGCCGTCCGGCAGGACAATCGACGTAAGCGAATCACATTCGTAGAAGGCATTCCCGATAGCAGTCACGAAATCGGGCACGATGACTTCTGTTGCGCTCTTGTCACAGTCAGCCAGTGTGAAGGTGCGCGAGCCAGAATCATCCAGTGCAACCTTGAAGGAGAGCTGCGGGTATTCAGGAGCGGTGAACACGTGTCCAGCATTGCTCAACGTGAGTGCAGTTTCGCTGTTCAAATTGCAGAAGAACTTTGCCGGGCAATCGGTGAAAGCATTGCTGTCGATGCTGGTGATGCCATCTGGCAGGTCAATGCTCTTGAGCGCAGTACAATTGCTGAAAGCATAGCTGCCAATTGAGGTGATGACGTCTGGCAGGATGATCGACTGAAGAGCAGTACAATTATAGAACGTATAATCGCTGATGCTGGTGATGCTGTCCGGCAGGGTGATCGACTGGAGTGCAGTGCAGCTTTGGAATGCATAACTGCCAATGGAGGTGATACTGTTCGGCAGGGTGATCGACTGGAGCGCAAAGCAGTTTCTGAATGCATAACTGCCGATGCTGGTGACGCTGTTCGGAATTGTAACGGAGGCAAGTGACGAACAGTAAGCAAAGCAGGAGCCTTGAATCTGTTCAACGCCATCCGGAATAACTACGTTGACAGCATCGCTGTCACAGTCATAGACGCAAGTAATGCGCTTGCCGTTTTTGTCCTCAATGGTGCGCAGAACCAGCTTCTCAGCTCCCTTGACGGTAAAGCTGTAAGAAGTCTTTCCTAGCGCAAGTGCAGTGTCGCTGTTCATCGTGCAATAGACTTCCGCCGGACAGCCGCTGAAAGCATTGCTGCCAACAGATGTGATGCCATCCGGAAGGGTGATCGATGTAAGCGAAGCACATCCATTGAAGGCGTTCGATCCGATAGCAGTCACGAAGTCGGGCACGACAATTTCATCTGCACTCTTGTCGCAGCCAGCCAGCGTGAAGACGCGCGCGCTATTCTCGTTCAGCGCAGCCTTGAATGAGAACTGCGGATACTCAGGATCGGAGAATATGCGTCCAGCATTGCTCAGTGTCAGTGCGGTCTCGCTGTCCAAATCGCAGAAAAGCTTTGCCGGGCAATCGGTGAAAGCATTGCTGCCGATAGAGGTGATGCCGTCCGGCAGGATGATCGACTGAAGTGCAGTGCATTTATAGAACGTATAATCGCTGATGCTGGAGATGCCATCCGGCAGGGTGATCGACTGAAGTGCAGTACAATTGTAGAATGCTTGCTTGCCGATGATGGTGACGCTGTTTGGCAGGGTAATCGACTGAAGCGCAGTACAATTCTGGAAGGTATAATCGCCAATGCTGGAGATACTGTCCGGAAGCGTGAGTGACTGGAGCGAAGAACAATTGTAGAACGCTTGTGTGCCGATGCTGGTGACGCTGTCCGGCAGAGTCAGAGACTGGAGTGTTTTGCAGTTGTAAAATGCAGAACCGCCGATGGAGACGATGCTGCCCGGCAGGGAAATGCTTTCAAGCTGCGTACATCCGCTGAAGGAAGAACTGCCGATGTGGGTCACACCATTGGGAATAGTCACATTTACAGCATTGGTGCTGCATGCAGTGATGGTGACCCAAGGCTTCTCGGTGGAACTGTTTTCAGCCTTCAGAGACAGAATTTCATATCCCGGCAGCGTGAAACGGTTTCCAGCGCGGGAAAGGGCAACGCCGGTGTCGCTGTCGATCGCGCAGTACAGCGTGGCAGGGCAGTTTCCAAAGGCTCGGGATCCGACGGTCGTGATGCCATCCGGAAGCGTGATTGCTTTCAGCGCAGAGCACTTGTAGAATGCTTCCTCGCCGATGGATGTCAGTGTTTTAGGCAGCGTAACGCTTGCCAGCATAGCGCACTCTTCAAAAGCACTGGCAGACAGCGCGGTCAGACCTTCGGGCAGGACGACTTCTGTCAGCATTTTGCAGTTGTCAAAGGCGCCGGAGCCGATAGAGGTGACGTTCGCCGGAATCTCGATGGACTCGAGTGCGATACAGTTGCGGAAGGCCTCGGAGCCGATGGAAACAATGCTGTCCGGCAGGGCGATTGTTTTCAGTACGCTGCATCCGGAGAAGGCGAAGGCGCTGATCGCGGTTAATCCCTGCGGCAGGGTCACATCTTCGAGTGCAGTGCATCCAAAGAAGGAGGAGGCGATAGAGGTGACGCTGTCGGGAATGGATACGCTCCTGAGGGCTGTATGATCCTTAAAAGCATTTGCACCGATAGCCGTTACACCCTGCGGAATGATCACTTCCGTGAGATCGGTTTTTGCGCCGGTGACGGTAATCGTGAGCGTGCCGTCTGTGTTCTGCTTTGTTTCAATCGTAAGCCCGTCGTAGGCGTACTTCGGCATGCCAGCCTTGGTGAGCGCGATGGCGGTCTGGCTGTCGAGACGGTAGTGAATGGAGAAGCTGCATTCGTAGAACCAACGGGAATCAATGCTGGTGATGTTGTCCGGCAGTGTGACGCTGGTGATGTGCGTGTCATAGTAGAACGCATAGCGATCGAGCTTGGTAACGGCATCCGGAACAATGATTGCGCCTTCTGCAGAGGAAGAGCAATCGTAAAGCGCGAGCACGGATGCGTCCGAGTTGTAGTACAGCTTGAGCGCAGGATAGGCAGGATCCGTGAATTTGTTGCCGGATTTGCTTAGCGTCTTTGCGGCGGAAGAGTCAATGGCGCATAGGAGTGTACCGCCAAGCTCGCTGCCTGCGCTGGTAAGGCTCTCGGGAATGCTTACCTTGAGGTTGTAGCAGCCGTGGAAAGCCTTGGTTCCGATGGAAGTGATGCCCTCCGGAAGGACGAGTGATTCCAGAGCACTGCAGTAGGAGAACGTGCCGTCTCCGATGGATGTCACGCTGGCGGGGATATTGATTTTTGTCAAGGACTCGCAGCAGAAGGCATAATTACCGATGGACGTAACCGTTTCGGGAAGATGGATTTCTGTCAGCAGATCACAGCCATAGAATGCATAATGATCGATCGTGATCAGGTTTTCCGGCAGCGTGATGCTTTCAAGGGCAGAACAGTATTGGAATGCATTTTTGCCCACTATGGTGACGCTGCCGGGAATATCGACAGATGCCAGTTTTGGGCATTGGTAGAAGAGGAATTCTCCAATCGCTGTGAGGTTTTCCGGCAGCGCGACGCTTTCAAGTGCAGAGCAGTAATAGAACGCATGGCTGCCTATCTCTGTGACGCTGTCAGGGATAACAATGTTCGTCAGGCTCTTGGATTCGGAAAATGCGTAGTCGCCGATGGTCAGAAGGCCCTCTGGCAGGGTGATATCGGTAGCCGCAGATCGGTAGAATGCGCGGCTTGCAATGGCGCGGGTCTGCGGCGGCAGGGCAGGGATGCTGGTAAGGGCAGGATCTGCGCTCTTGAGCGTCAGAGACCGGGTGCCATCCTCGGCAGCCTCCAAGACGAAGTTCAGCCCCTCATAGCCGGAGCGGAAGCGGAAGGCGTATCCTGCTGCAGCGACGGTTTCTCCCGTGCTGCTTTCCGGATTGATGTACAGCGTCTTTCCTTTTAGCACGCCGCTTGCGATACTTGTGATGCTGTCGGGAAGGACGAGAGACGTCAGCGCTGTGCAGTTTTTAAACGCATCGCTTTCGATCATCGTCAGGCTCTCGGGCAGGGTGATGCTTTCAAGCTGCTTGCAGTTGTAAAATGCGTTGCTTGCGATGGTTGTTGTGCCTTCGGGCAAAGCGACGCTCACAGCATCCTCGCTGCAGTCGGCGACGGTATAAGTGCGTGCGCCGTTTTCGTCCTCCCTGGCTAGGATACAGACCTGCGGATAGTCAGGATCGCGGAAGCTGTAGTTTTTGCTGCTCAGCGTCATGGCGGTCAGGCTTTCGCGGCTGCAGAAAAGCTTATCGGTGTCCCTTGAAGAGATGTTGGTCAGGTTTTCCGGCAGGATGACCGCCTGAAGATTAAAACAGCCATAGAAGGCGTTGCCACCGATGGAAGTGACTGACTCGGGGATAACAATGCGTTCGAGTGTTGAATGGTAATAGAATGCCCGGTATGCAATCTCCGTGACGCCATCGGGGATGGTGATTTCGGTTGCATCCGCAGCCGCGCCTGCGGCGCACAGATTGCCGCTTGAGCCGTAATTCAGCTTGACCTGAGGCTGCGACGGATCGGCAAAGAAGTATCCATTATTGCTGAGCAGGAGGGAAACTGCGCTGCCAGGCGCGCACAGGAGCATGGCGGAACAGTTCGTAAAGGAGTAACGGGTGATCGTCGTGAGAGAGTCGGGAATAACGATCGATTTGAAAGAATCACAGTGGCTAAATGCATAGCTGTCGATGGTCGTTACATTCTCCAGCCCTTTGATTTCCTTAAGGGAGGTGCAGTTGTAAAACGCAGAACTGCCAATGCGTTCAATCGACGTGGGCAGTGTGACAGATACGAGCTCTGTCTGGTTTTTAAATGCATTCGAGGAAAGCTCCTGAATGCCCTCGGGCAGAACCAGATCGGTGACGGGTTCGCGCAGGCCGTCGGCGTAGAGACGATCACTATAATAGGAAAGCTCCAGATAAGGCATGGACGGCGGACAGAAGCTGCTGCCATATTCACTGACGGCCTTTGAGGTCTGGCTGCCGATATTGCACAGGATAGCGGAATAAAGGCCGGTTTCCGGATCCCAGGCATTGGGCAAGTCGTTGAGAGACGTAATATGATCCGGCAGAAGGAGTGTTTTCATCATGCCGCATCCGGAAAAAGCGTCCGAAGCAATGGCGGTGACGCTGCTGGGAATGGTCGCATTAACAAGGTCCTTCGCCGCGTGGACGAGGGTCACCGTGCCGTCTGCAGCTGCCTGCAGTGCATAGTCGGGATTTTCAGGCGTGGCATAGGGGATGGAGAGCGCCTTGAGCGAGGCTTCGGTTCTGCTGCCGGGGGTGGCAACCAGAATGCCGCTGTACAGCGAGAACGTATACTCGTCGAGCTTTCCGTTGCTGATGCCGGTGGTGTAGGCGAGCGTATCGTTCAGATAAATGCGCGGGCTGCCGCAGTAGGAAAAGGCGGATTCTACATAGCTTACGCCTGCCGGGAAGGTCAGCTCGCACAGCGATTCACAGAAGCTGAATACGTCGGAACCGATGGTTGTAAGGGTATCCGGCAGTTCAATCTCCTTCAAAGCGCGGCAGTTATAGAACGTATAGGAGCCCAGATCCTTGAGGGAAGAGGGCAGCGTGACACGCTCAAGCGCACCGCAATCATAAAAGGTTTCTTTGCCCAATGCAGTGAGATTGTCCGGTAGGATAACAGAGGTCAGCGCATCGCAGTATTCAAAGGTATTATCCCCCAGAGAGGTGATGCTGTCCGGAAGGTCAATCTCTGTGAGGGAATCGCAGAAGCTGAACGCGTAGCTGCCAATGGAGGTCACGCTTTCCGGAATGGAAAGGGATGTGATATCGGAAGAGGTGAACGCATAGTCGCCGATGGACGTCAGGGTGTTCGGCAGATGGATGGTATGGGCCGAGCAGCCGCTGAATGCACGGTAACCCAGCTGCGTGACGGTTTCGGGAACGGTGACGGTTTGGGGCGCCTGCCTGCCGGAGAAAGCCCGTTCAGCAATAGCGGTAACGCCGTACGGGATCACGATGTCGGACGCCGGACCGATGTTGGCGACGAGGGTGGTGCCGTCAAAGTCAAACTGGCGCGGCACAGAGGGAACAAGGAGATCCTCGTCATCAGAGAGCGGGTATCCGGTATCGACATAGAAGGCCTTGCTGATGCTGCCGCCGAAGGTTCCAGCGCCGGTGATGGTTACCAAGCGAACGTTTTCACGCGTTTCTTCATATGCGATGGTATAATCCGTATCCTGCGCGAGAAGCTGTCCGCGGTAAAGGAGGGTAGCGGTATTGTCCGCAGGGGAATATGCTGCGAAAACCGCATTTTCAATCGACAGCGGATCGAAGGTCATGTCCCAAATGGCGGTCTTTCCGCGATACTCAGCTGTGATGACAACGCTTCCGGCCTGATGGATGGTGATTTCACCGTAGCCGGAAACCGTGGCGACAGAGGGATCGGAGGTGGAGAAGACAACCTCGTCCGCGTGGATGGTGGCATTCTCCGGCTGGGCGGAAAGTGTCACATAGGTTTTAGATGCGCCGGCATCGGCCGGGAGTCCCGGAACGAGGCTGACGGGGGAAACCTCGGATGCGCTGGGCGGAGCGAGGAGGGTAAGGGTTGCGTTTGAATAACCGGAAACGCCGGTGCTCCGCTTGGTATACTGACTGACGCCATTGACGTTGGCGACGACATACTGGAAGGTGTGACGCGTGAATTTGAAATCGTATACGCCGGGTTCCCAAGTGGATGTGTCAAGGCCGATGCTGTAGCCGATATAGGTGTTACCGCTGGCGATCAGCTTGCCGTTTTTGTATACGCTCAGATAGATCAATCCCTGATCGTCGATGGACACATATGCACCCTGCGTGGCGGAGTAGGTGCCGCTGACATCCATCTTCACACTTGGCGCATACTGCCTGATATCAAAATTGGTTGTGACTGCGCCATAGTAACCGTTTTCGCCATTGGCGATGAAGCGCGCCGTTGCCGTGCCGGGCAGGATGTTGTTCCACGCCTGCACGGTATAGGTGCTGTTTTCTGGCACAATGGGAGCGCCGTTATAATTCTGCGCGGATACCTTGGGCGCCTCGGTCAGCTGCCGGCCCAGGCGGGGCGCTGTGATCAGGCGCGTGCCGGTAAAGCTGCCCTTGCCGACGAGGTTGTACTGATCGTTGTGGTAATCGATCAGGGTATAGTCCTCCCCTTCGACCAGCAGCTCGTTATGATAGACGATCTGCGGAGTGGGAAGCTCGCCTGCGACCAGTTCGCTCGGCCATACGGCCTCGAGGTGATCCACGGAAATAAGAAAATCAGGCACACCTTCTGCATGGATGCAGCAAGGAAAGAGCGCTGCAATCAGAAGCATAAATAGGACGATTATTCGTTTCATCATCGCTTGATTCCTCCTCAAAACGGCTTGGCATCAATTCTCTTCATACACATATTTTACCACACAATTCGTGGTGTTAAAATAGTTTTTATAAAATATGTAATGTTACGTGTGATTAAGAACGAAGTAACGCTCGGAATCGATGTGATTCTGTAAATATTCATTGACAGGGGTATAGGATTTGAATATAAGAAAGAAGCTCGGCAGCCATATGCGATACGCATTTTCACGGACAATACTGTTTCATTGACTGATCTGCAAAATCAAAGAAAATGGTGAGGTTTTGAAGAATTCATTATATTCAATGGTAAAATTGTATGATATAATTCTGTTGATACATGTTATGCATTCTATATTCTTATTCTGTGGAGGATTGTGGTATGTACGCAGGAAAAACCATGAAGGCCTGTATGGCGTTGCTGTTGATGCTATGCTGTCTGCTGCCGCTGTGCTGCACTGCGGAAGGCGCCGAAACAGCGGAAGAATTCTTCACGATTTCTGCTCTGGATGAGACGGCCTGCCGCATTACGGGCTACACGGGTGATGCGGCTGAGGTTGTGATTCCCGAAAAAATCGGCGGATATACCGTGAGGGAAATCGGAGATCGCGCCTTTTCAAACCAAAAACTGATCACGGGCGTGACAATGCCGGACACGGTAGAGGTCATAGGCAGCTATGCGTTTTCCGGATGCGAAGCGCTGGAACTGAATCGCCTGCCTGCGAGTGTAAAAACGGTGGGCAGCCATGCGTTCTACGGTTGTGCGGCAATCACGGAATTCACCGTGCATGCGGGCATGGAGCGGATCGGGAACAACGCGTTCCAGAGGACGAGTCTTGAAAGGCTCGTGATAGAGGAAAGCGAGACGCCGGTGCAGCTGGAAGGCGCTGCGTTCGGCTATCTGTCAACGCTGAAGGACGTGACGATGCCGGACGATGTGAACATCACGTCACAGAACTCTGTGTTCGTGGGCTGCTCGGATATCGCGCTGACGGTAACCTGTCACAGCGGTGTAATCAAGGGACGCTATCTGATGCATGGCGGCTATGAGGACACAGCGGTGACGTCGGTGGTCTTTGAGGAAGGCATCACGGAGATCAGCGATTCAGCGTTTCAGGATGTACGCGCACTGGCAAGCGTAACGCTGCCGGAAAGCCTTGAGACGCTGGGCAGTTTTGCTTTCTACGACTGCAATGCGCTTGAAAGCATCGTTATTCCGTCTCAAATCACGACGATCGGCCGGTATGCGCTGGCCTACAATGAAAACCTGAAGACGGTGACGCTGCCGGCAGGCCTGGAGACGATTGAGGAATATGCGTTTTCCGGATGCGCTGCGCTGGAACTGAATAGCCTGCCTGCGAGTGTAAAAATGGTGGGCAACCATGCGTTCTACGGCTGTGCGGCAATCACGGAATTCACCGTGCATGCGGGCATGGAGCGGATCGGGAGCAACGCGTTCCAGAGGACGAGCCTTGAAAGGCTCGTGGTGGAGGAAAGCGAGACGCCGGTGCAGCTGGAAGGCGCTGCGTTCGGTTATCTGTCAACGCTCAAGGACGTGACGATGCCGGACGATGTGAACATCACGTCACAGAACTCTGTGTTTGTGGGATGCTCGGATATCGCGCTGACGGTAACCTGTCACAGCGGTGTAATCAAGGGACGCTATCTGATGCATGGCGGCTATGAGGACACAGCGGTGACGTCGGTGGTCTTTGAGGAAGGCCTCACGGAGATCAGCGATTCAGCGTTTCAGGATGTACGCGCACTGGCGAGCGTAACGCTGCCGGAAAGCCTCGAGGTGCTGGGCAGCCATGCGTTCTACAATTGCAATGCGCTTGAAAGCATCGTCATTCCGTCCAAGATCACGACGATTGGTCAGCGTGCGCTGGCGGACAATGAAAACCTGAAGACGGTGACGCTGCCGGCAGGGCTGGTGACGATTGAGGAGTATGCGTTCTTCGGATGCGAAGCGCTGGAACTGAATAGCCTGCCTGCGAGCGTAAAAACGGTGGGCAGCCATGCGTTCTACGGTTGTGCGGCAATCACGGAATTCACCGTGCATGCGGGCATGGAGAGAATCGGGGGCAACGCGTTCCAGAGGACGAGCCTTGAAAGGCTCGTGGTGGAGGAAAGCGAGACGCCGGTGCAGCTGGAAAGCGCTGCGTTCGGCTATCTGTCAACGCTGAAGGACGTGACGATGCCGGACGATGTGAACATCACGTCACAGAACTCTGTGTTCGTGGGGTGTTCGGATATCGCGCTGACGGTGACCTGCCACAGCGGCGTAATCAAGGGACGCTATCTGATGCATGGCAGCTATGCGGACACAGCGGTGACGTCGGTGGTCTTTGAGGAGGGCATCACGGAGATCAGCGATTCGGCATTCCAGGATGTCCGTGCGCTGTCGAGCGTAACGCTGCCGGAAAGCCTCGAGGTGCTGGGCAGCCATGTGTTCTACAATTGCGATGCGCTGGAGAGTATCGTGATTCCGGATAAAATCACGGTAATTGGCCGCTATGCGCTGGCGGACAACGAAAAACTGCGGACAGTGACGCTGCCTGCAGGTCTGGTGACGATCGAAGAATTTGCCTTCTCGGGCTGCGATACGCTGGAACTGAATAGCCTGCCGGCGAGCGTAAAAACGGTGGGCAACCATGCGTTCTACGGTTGTGCGGTAATCGCGGAATTCACCGTGCATGCGGGCATGGAGAGAATCGGGAGCAACGCGTTTCAAGGGACGAGCCTTGAAAGGCTCGTGGTAGAGGAAAGCGAGACGCCGGTGCAGCTGGAAAGCCGCGCATTTGGTCATCTGTCTACGCTAAAGGAAGTGACGATGCCGGATGATGTGAACATCACATCGTCGGACTCGCTGTTTACGGGCTGCTCGGACATCGCGCTGACGGTGACCTGTCACAGCGGCGCGATCACAGGGCGCTACCTGATGAACGGAAGCTATGCAGACACTGCGGTGACGTCGGTGGTCTTTGAGGAGGGCATCACGGAGATCAGCGATTCTGCGTTTTATGATACGCGGGCGCTGACAAGCGTGAAGCTGCCGGAAAGCCTTGAAGTATTGGGGAGCTACGCTTTCAGAAACTGCGATGCGCTGGAGAGCATTGTGATTCCGGATAAAATCACGGTGATTGGCAATTCTGCGCTGTCGGATAACGAAAAGCTGCGGACAGTGACGCTGCCGGACGGTCTTTTGACGATCGAAGGATATGCGTTTTCTGGCTGCGATACGCTGGAACTGAGCAGCCTGCCGGCGAGTGTGAAGACTGTAGGCGGCAGTGCGTTCTATGGCTGCACGGCGATCACGGAATTCACCGTGCATGCGGGTATGGAGCGGATCGGATACAGCGCGTTTCAGAGGACGAGCCTTGAAAAGCTGACGGTGGAGGCAAGCGATACGCCGGTTACGCTGGAAGGCGCTGTGTTTGCGCATCTGTCAACGCTTAAGGAAGTGACGATGCCGGATGATGTGAACATCACATCGTCGGACTCGCTGTTTACGGGCTGCTCGGACATCGCACTGACGGTGACCTGTCACAGCGGCGCGATCACAGGGCGCTACCTGATGAACGGAAGCTATGCGGACACTGCGGTGACGTCGGTGGTCTTTGAGGAAGGCATCACGGAGATCGGCGATTCTGCATTCCGCGAAAGCCGTGCGCTGCGCAGCATCACGCTGCCCGGCACGCTGCGAAGGATCGGTGGTCATGCGTTTGCCTCTTGCCAGAAGATCAGTTCGCTGACGCTTCCTGCGGGACTTGAGCAGATTGGGGATTATGCCTTTTCGTCCTGCGGTTCGCTGATCAGGATTGCTTTGCCCGACGGGCTGAAGGCGGTGGCAGGCAGCGCCTTCAGTGGCTGTACCGGATTGATAAGCGTGACGCTTCCGGACTCGCTTGAGACCATCGGCAGCTATGCGTTCAGCCGCTGCACGAGCCTTGAATCGATTGAGATTCCGTATAGCGTAACGGAGATCGGCAGCAATGCGTTCAATGATTGTACGGCGCTTGCCAGCGTGGAGATCGCAGGCGCAGCGGCGACGCTTGGTGAAAATGTATTCTGGGATTGTACCAGTCTGCGCCGCGTAACGCTCAATGACGATGTGAAAATTGAATCGTCCAATTCGGTTTTTTACCGCTGTTCGGATATTGAACTGACGATTGAAGTGGGCGACGGCGTGATCGGCAATCGCTTCCTGCGTGCGAGCCATTATACGGATACTGCGATTTCCAGCCTGATGATCAGCCCGGGTGTGATTGAGATCGGAGAGTATGCGTTTTGGGACTGCGACGCCCTGATGACCGTAGAGCTTCCGGCGACGGTAGAAAACATTGGCAGCCACGCTTTCAGCGGATGCGCAAAGATGATGTCTGTGCGCATGATGATGGAGGGCGAAATGAATGTTGCCGAAGATGCGTTTGGTGATCTGCCGCTGGCGACGTTCTACATCAAGCCCAATGAGATACTGGAGGCGTATCTCTCTGGGCAGGATTATCCGTATGTCTATTACAGCGAGGACGCGGCGAACGGCGTGTTTGCTTTCCCGGATGATGCCGATCCGGCGGAATATGCGGGCATGAAGCTGCAGCTGACGGGACAGAATGGCGCGGCGCTGATCACCTGTGTGGTCAGCGAGGAGCAGCGCGAATACACTTTCCGCGGTCTGAGGCCGGGTGAAATGTATGGCCTGCGCCTGACGGACGGATATGGCTTCGTCCTCGCGGATGCTGCGCCGCAGGTGTTTGTCTCCGGTCAGAATATGCTGACGCTTTCTGCGCTTCCGGCGCTTGTCGATATGCGGGCGCAGGTTCTTGCGCCAAGCGGCGAGGATGTAACCGACCAGTTGACGCTGACATGGCAGAGCGCCGCCGGCAAACAGATCGCGCGCGGCGCGTCCGCTCCGGCGATTCCTGCAGGCGAGGCGCTGACGCTGATGGTGACGCTTAATGAGGCGCTTTCCTACGAGGCCGTGACGCCTGAACCGATCTGCGTGACAGCAGACGAAAGCAGCGCGGATGTTGTCTGCACGCTTGCTGCGCATGAGACGGTAAACCTTGGCGGCAGGGTGGTTTCCGCCGCGGATGGCGAGCCGCTTTCCGGCACGCGCGTGACGGTAACGCAGCGCTATGATTCCGGTGCTTCCCGCATGATCGCGGTGTATACCGGCGTCGATGGAACTTTCAGTCTGGAGACGGCTCGCGTTCCCGGCGTGCTGGTGATTGCCCGGGAGAATTATCTTGAGTACCGTGCGGATCTGCTGTCCTATGCGGATGCGGCTGCCGATGTCAGCCTGACGCCGATTCGGGGCATCACCATCGCGCTTGATGCTGCGCTGACCTATGCGCACAGGGAAGGCGAGACGCCGATGGTCAGTGAGGATTATCAGAATCAGGGCTTGTGCGAGTATACCCTGTACAATGAAACGAAGGCTGAACCCATTACGGACTTTAAGCTCAGCGGCGGCAGCATCGTGATCGGATCCGGCGCGTCGGACGGCGATGTTGTCCGCGTGACGGCTGTAAGCATGCTTGACGAATTCCCGCCGGTCAGCCACAGTGTGACCGTCAGCGACCTTGAAACGGTAACGCTTCAATTCCCGCTGACGGGCTATGGCCGCATTCAATTCAAGCGCGCTGCGAGCCGGAATGTGTCTGACGCTGTGATGGTTTACGATGAAAATGGTGTGCTGGTGAAGAAGCTGGCCGTTCGCGGCGGAGAAGCGTCTACCGGCGGTATGCCGGCCGGATGCTATACGCTGCTGGCCATGGGCGCGCAGAATAGCTTTGTGGGCATCAATAATCTCAGCACGCTTTTTTCGCTCGGCCTTGAGGAGGGGGTAGACTATGTCTCCCTTCAGGCGCAGATCCATAACGGCAGCGTTACGGACTGCTCAGTTGAGGAGATCCCTGCCTCGGTCAGAGGCCGCATCGAGCGTATTGACAGTGACAGGACGGTGTACGCTTCTAACAAGGCTTCGGCGCCGCTGGGCGCGTTCTTCGCCCTGCGCGCGCAGACTGCGCTTAAGGCAGAATATGCCGCTGCACAGGATATGGCGTGGGAGTTTGTGATCCCAGGCAATATGGCGTATTACAGAAACTCTCTTTCTGTTAACGGCAAGCTGTCCGCTTATACCCTGAGCGGAAACACGCTTCGCGTGTCGGTTTCCTCGCCGGAGGAGTTGGTGCGTCTTTGCGTACTGGGCGAGAAGGCCGGTACGGGCAGCGTGAACGCATTCTTTACCTTTATGCTGGACGGCGAATTCTATCGCGAACCGGTGGGCGAGGCTGCGTTCGAGGTGACAGATATGGAATTCAGCCTGCCTGAGGAGACGTGCTTTGAGAGCATTCCGATCAGCGGCACGACGGTGATTCATGCCGATGTGGAGATCTATGACCGCGGTGCGCTGGTGGCGACCACGCGCTCCAAGGCGGACGGCAAATGGAGCGTGAACGTGCCGCTGATGAACACCGAGTCCTATGAAGGCCATGTCTTCCGGGTGAAGGTGATCACGCAGGACGGCAGGACACTGACCTCCCAGCCAAAGACACTGTGGTATAAACACGCGTATACGGATGTGCGCCGCGTGCGCATGATCAATACCGCGCATACGTCCACGAGCCTTGAACTGTACGAATACGAGGTTGAGTTTAATTTCGGCGCGCCCGCTTCTGAAAGGCCCGTGTATTGGTACTGGCCGAAATATCCGCTGTTTACCTTCATTGCTGAATTTGAGGCGGAGGATCAGCAGGCGGTATCCAATGTCAAGATTCACGTGAAGACAAGCAAAGATGAGACTGTCGTTCTCGATGCGGTATACCATGAGAGCGAGGATGCATGGGTGGCGACGGGTGAATTTGTCAGCAGCAACCTGCCAGTGAACGTAGGCGTCAGCTATGATCATGGCATGAACAATATGCTGGTTTACTCCGAAGAGGAAGTCGAATCGATGCTCGCCACCGCGCAGAAGATGATTGCGGAATCCAACATCGGCTTTACCGATGAGGTACTGCTGGATACCATCGGCAGCGGCAACTCCGGTGACTTTGTGGAAGTTATCAGCTACGATAGTGGAGATGGAACGCGCAGAAGCCTGTACCTTGAGGGCAGCGTGGAGAAGATCTCCAGTGAAGAGTTTGACGAAATCATGAAGAGCGCGAATCTGGTCGAGGAAGACAGCTTTGTCTCCGTTGGTTATGATACGACGCATACCGCATTCTATCTCGGCATGGAATATGAGGCGGGACGAACCTCGTTTATGGCTGTCAGAGGAGACAACTTGACGCGTACGACGCTCTCCGTGACGACGAAGGCGCCTGCCGCAGTGATGAAAGCCAGAGGCAAGCTCCCGGAGGAGCAGCTTGCGGATGATCTCAACGATATTGGTGACTTTATTGACGATCTGACGGACGATGGAACGCCTCCCGGCCTTGGTGATCTGCTCCGCGATGAGCTGAACGATCGGACGGATAATTATCTCGATCAGCTGATGAAGGACCTGCAGCGGCAGATTGAGGAAGCCAGAGAACGGGGTGTGAGCGAGTGCATTCTGCAGCGCATGCAGGAAAAACTTGACATGATCAGAAAACAGATTGCCCGTGCGAAGGCGGCCGGAGCGGCGCTTGGTCTGTTTGAAAAGCTGCATAAGTCAACCAGTATCGGTTGGTTTGGCGATGCTGCGATGAACATGGGCAAGCATCTGGGAGGCGCAAAGCTCAACGGCATGAAGGACGTGCTGGACTTCCATATGGATTGCCCGGACAACTTCGCCAATAACAACTGCATTTCCATCGCTCCGATCAATATTCCTACGATCGATAAAAACTGCGATGACGATCCGGATGATCCGAGACCGTCTATCAATCCGGACGCAGATCCGGTACAGGATCCCTCGGGCTATGTGTACGAGGCGGTAGCTTCCAACAGGCTGCCGGGTGTCACGGCGTCGCTGTATCAGCGTGTGACGAAGTACGATATGTATGAGGAGCCGTACTACGAGGATGTGCTCTGGGATGCGCAGGCCTACAGCCAGAGTAACCCTCAGAGAACCAATGTGGAAGGCGCATACGGATGGGATGTGCCCGAGGGTCTTTGGCAGGTTCGCTACGAAATGGAAGGCTATGAGGATGCTGCCAGCGAGTGGATGGCTGTACCGCCGATTCGTACAGATGTGAATGTCTCTCTGGTCTCCTATGTACAGCCCAAGGTGGAAAAGGCGGTCATCGGTCATAATGCCGTGAACATTGTCTTTGATAAGTACATGGATGTTGCTACGCTGACAGAAGAGACAGTCACTGTGACGGCGAATGGAAAGGCCATATCCGGTACCCTCACATATCCCGACGCAGAGCCGGACCCGCAGGATGAGAACCGGGTTTATGCGAGACGCGTGTGCTTCGAGGCAGATGATGCATTTGAAGGCGGTGTATCCGTCGAACTGATGGTCAGCGAAAAGGTGAGGAGCTATGCTGGCGTCGCCATGGCACAGGCGTATACCCTCCAGGGAGGCGCGAAGGTGCAGCCGGAGACGATGACGACGGAAGAGACGTTTGAGATCGGCGACGGCAGGCGTGCGGCGATTGCTGTCAGCGTGCTTCCTGCTGAGGCGGCTGCGAGGCGCAAGGTCAAAGTGAGTACGGCGGGCCGCTTTATTTCGATCGATGAAAACGTGCTGACGCTCGACGAAAACGGTCGTGCGGAGGTTTACGTCAATGCGCTGCTCCCGGGCAGTGCGCCGATCGTATTTGCGCTGGAGGATTCTGAGCTGGTTGCTGAGTGTTCCGTGATCGTGCTGCAGAAGGGTGAAAGCAGCCGCATCAAGACGCCGGTATCCTCTGTTCCGGCCGGCAGCCATGTGCCGGAGGGGACGGAGCTGACGCTTAGCTGCGCAACGAAGGGCGCGTCGATTTACTACACACTCGACGGAACCAGCCCGTATGACTCGAAGACGCGCGTGCTGTATACGGAGCCTGTCGCGCTGAAGGAAAATGGCACGCTGATGGCCTGCGCTGTGAAGCCGGGTCTTGAAAGCAGCGAACTATTGACGGTGCCTTTCGTTCTGACGGCTCCGGGCGAGGGATTGCTGACGCTGCCCGCTTCGCTCAAGACCATCGAGAAGGAAGCGTTTATGGACAACAAGGCAATTCAGCGTGTGATCGTGCCGGATGGTATGGAGAGCATTGGGGTTCGTGCGTTCAAGGGCTGCGTCAGTCTGCGCAGAATCGATATTCCGGACAGCGTGACCTATATCCGAAACTGCGCATTTGAGGAGTGCCCACAGCTGGTCATTTACTGTAGCATGGGCAGTTATGCGTATGATTTCGCGACCAGTCACGGGATTTCCGTGTCGCTGACGGATTAAGAAACTGGCATTTGGCATGAATCATCAAATGCCGAAATAGAAAAAAAGTGCCTGAAAGGACGCTGACTTTCATCGGCAAAGCCCATGCTCCCTCAAATGCGGAGCATGGGCTTTTGTTGTGAGGCGAAAGGAAGGCGTATATCCGGATTCGTTTTTTCCTGAATGACTGAACGGAATTTTTTCCTGAAAATGCCTGCCGTTGTTATTTTCAATCAGACTCTTTTGCTTTGATGGATTTTGTGGTATAATGTCTCCTGCAACTCTATGTACATGAGACATGATGACGAAACGGCGTGGATTTTGCAGGAAAATGCCGGGCTGGTTCGTCTGTTTTGTATGAGGAAAACCTCAGTATTTAGGAGGCGATATCATGAGATCGAACAGGTCGAGCTACAGTGCAACGCCTGCCGGATCTGCGCGGGCGCTGCGCCAGAAGCCCAGGCCCAAGCGGCCGAAAAAGGAATGGAATCAGTTGTTTTTGCTGCTGTTTTTCGTTGTGCTGCCGGTGATGGGACTGCTGGCGATCTTCTTTCAGCCGGTGCGCTGGCTGTTTATGCTGGTGGCCGTGATCTGCCTGGCGCTGATGTGGCTGATGCGCGCGTTTCTGTTCCCGGGCCGCATGATTGTTACGGCGGTGTATGGTTTGCTGCTTGTCTTTACCCTGATCACTGCGCTGAATACCCAGAGCAGCCGTAAACAGCCCAATATGCAGAATAATCCGTTCAATATGCAGACATTTCAGACGCCTATACCGACACAGGTGCCGCAGTTTGCAATGAATACGCAGATTCCGTCCCAGTATTATTCCGACGGAACGGATGATCTCTCGGGTCTGCAGGGCGTAGGGCTTTCGGGCGGCAGCGGGGATCAGTCTGCTCAGGATCTGGGCGTGACGGACACGGGGGCAACCGGATATGTTGCGGACACCAAATCTGACGCGGAGATCGCGCTTGAAAACTTTATGGAGAAGTGGCGCAAGGGCATCATTGCGGATATGGTCGAATATACCCCCAAGAGCTGGCGGGACACGCAGGCGGATTCTGCACAGCAGACGCTCTTCTGGAAATTTGCCCAGAGGCCGATGATCGATTGGAGGCAGATGTCTGCGCCCAGCGGTACGGAGGCAAGCACCGCGCGCACGATCACGGTTGAAGCCGACGTAAACTATGGCGGAGAGACGAGAACGTACCAGTATGATGCGATCATCCTCTTTGAAAACAATAGATGGTACGTCGATCCGAACTCTCTGCACAGCGGTATTCTGGTTCAGGCAGCTACGCCGACCCCGGATCCGAATGCCACGCCGGTGCCGACGCCAGAGCCGACGCCTACGCCGACGCCCGGACCGAAGACCAAGCTTTACTACAACAAGGACGGCGGAAGGAAGTATCATGCCGATCCGGAGTGCTATACGGTGGCCAAGGAGTATCTGCCGCTGGCGAGCTTTACCTATAAGCAGCTGAAGGATAATCCATATAAGAAGCTGGAGCCGTGCGATAAGTGCGGCGCGCCGGCAAAGCCTTAAACAGCAAATAGCAAAGGAGCTGACGAGCAAATGGCTTGTCAGCTCCTTTTGTTATGTGATTCTATTTGAGAAGTATTGGCTTCGTCCACAAGCATGCTACAGTGCTTTGTCGGTGATGTAGCCGGCATCATGCCGGTTTGCTGTGCGGTTTATTCGATGGACAGGAAGAACATCTCGTATGCGTCGTCAAAGCCGAAGCAGTCGTAGGGCATCGGATTGCCGCCGTTGGTGGATTTCATCTGGTTACAGCAGAATTCTTCGCCATCCGAGATGATGTCGCCAAGGGAGAGCGGATAGCCGCAGCCGGTTGCGAATTCGCATAGAGCGAGCAGCGGATCTGCAGCTTCCCGGGTTTTGAGCAGCGCAGCGCGGAAGGCGGGGTCCTCAAGCGCACGGCTGCGCAGGGCGCGCAGGGTTTCGTTCATGTTCAGGCCTCCTCTTTCAGTGTGCCGCCGGCGACGAAATGCTTATCCCCGGCTTCGGAGGAAACGAGGAAAGAAAAGCGGTTTTCATCGAGAGCGAGGGAGAGGGAAAGCGGTCGTTCTTCGCGGATTTCCTTTTCATAGCCCGCAGTCAGATCCTCGATATAGCGGCTGCAAAGCGTCTCCTTGCCCAGCGCATCACATAGCCAGGCCATGTACTTCGTATTGTTGACATGCTGATTGATGTCAAATTCTGAGAATACAGGTGTGCGCGAGGTGGTTTTTGTCGCTTCGCCGAGGGCTGGCATACGCACAGGCAGGTCAATCGGGGCGGGAATATCGCTGTTGTCCGGGAAGCCAAGGTCGATGGCTCTCGGGCTGACAATCCTGCGGTTGACCGAATCGAGCATCACCCATAGCGCGCCAACGGTCAGCAGCGGCGTGCCGTCCTCAAGGGTAAAGACATGAAAGCGGGGACAGAAAAAACGATTGCTCACACCGGGCCACGTCGTGTGTACGACGGTTTCCCCGCATCGGGGAGCGCGGTCAACATGGACATGAACGCGCGCGAGTACGAAAAACAGACCGCGTGCCATCATGGCATCGTAGCCTGCGCCCAGCGAAGAAGCGTGGCGTTCGCCGCCTTCCTGCATCGCCAGAAAGAGCGCGTCAAGGCGCATCCTGCGGTATCGGTCGCAATCCGTACCGCGAACGAGGAATGTTTCCGTATGCGTTTTTCTCATGTTAGTCCTCCGGATGTATCCAGCTCATCGATCAAACAGACAATTTTACGCAGGAAAGCATATCACAATTCGCTTTTCTTGACAAGACATATCATATGGATTAGAATTATAAGAATACTGGAGGCTTATACTGATTTGAACATCTGCGCCTAAGCGGAGGAAATATGGGAAACAAGAGATGGATCATAAAGGGTGCGGCGCTGTGTGCATGCGTCGCGCTGATGAACGGCCTGACGGCTGCAGCAGAGGAAAGACGCCTCGGCGATTATATTTATGTGCCTGCCATGCAGGTGACGCCTGCGATGGGGTCGACAAGCCTGCGTGTGACCGGCCTTGCGCTTACAGGTGAAAGCGATGCGCCGGTTCTTTCGGAGCAGCTTGCCGGCGCGGAATTTGGCGTGTATGTCGTAGCGGCAAACGGCGAGCTTAAGCCGTGGGCTAATCCGCTGTATCCCAGCGAACCGATGCGGATTCGCACCGGAGAGGGGGATACGAGGTTTTCGCTTCCACAGGGCGCGGAATTCTATCTGCGTCAGGAAAGCGCACCGCAGGGATATCTGTTTGATTCTCAGGCAGTTATTCCGGTAACGGGTGATGAAATCGTTGTGACCAACGCCATGGCCGGACAGATTGTGGTCAGCGTGGCGGATTCGCTTGGCAGCCCGCTTGGCGGCGTGGAAATCACGGTTTCTGGTGAGGATGGCAGCGTATTGACGCAGACGACGAACGCCTATGGCGAGGCGGTGTTTGCCTGTAATACCGCGCAAAGCTATATGATTACCGAAAGCAAGCTGCCGGAGGGCGTGTTTGCTGCGTTTGGCGGAAGCAGTACGCAGGCGCAGATTGCGCTGGCGAGCCGCATTCATGTGGCGTTTGAGCATCCGGCGAGCGGCGGCGTGGAACTGAACATGGCGCTTGCTGTGATCGATGAGAACGCGAAGGCCACCCTTCAGCCGCTTGAGAATGTGCAGCTGGATATCATGAGCGAAGCGGGCGAGGAAGTCACCTCAATCGTGACGGACGCACAGGGTCAGGCGCGCGCTTCCCTGATAGAGGGTTCTTATCACGTAAAGCTTCGTTATATCGGCCAGGAAGATGTTGTTCTGCCGCTTGAAGAAGGGCAGATGCTGATTGAGAGCGGCGCAACGACAGTGATTGATCTGAGTGCGTCACAGTCCACCGGCCGTATTCTTCTGCTTGCGCAGGGCGGCAGGACGTTTGAAGGCGGAAGTGTTCTTCTGCATAGCGAACAGTCTGGAGAGACCTATGGCCCGTATGCGCTTGATGCCGAAGGCGTGGCGATTTCCGATGCGCTTGCCCCGGGCAGCTATCGGATTGAGGACATGACCCTGCCGGCAGGCGCACAGTTTGGGGAAATCCGCTGCGGAGAAGCTTCTGCGGAGGATCCCGGTGCGATTGCCCTTGAGGTCAGCATGGGTGCGGTCACGCAGGCGGATGTGACGCTGCTGACGCGGGAGTCACAGACCTTTGAACTGCTGATTGCCGAAATCGACGAACGAGGCGAGGTGCAAACGCGCAGGCTTGACAAAGATGCTGCGCTCATGCTTACGGATGAACATGGAAACGCTGTCGCACATCTGCAGGCGCAGGATGGTCATGCTGCTGTGGAAGCGCTCAGTGGCGCCTATACGCTGGTCATGGATGAAGATGACGCAAAGACGCTGGGCGTTGAGAACGCATCCAGCCCGTTTGCGCTGCCCTCCGATGAAGAGGCGATTGTCTTTGCTTCTGATTATACGCGCGTTCTGCTGGCCTCTGTCGATGAAAACGGCGCGCCGGCAGCGGGTGCAGTTTATGCTGTGACAGACAGCGAGGGTACACGCCACACCGTGACCTGTGATGAGGATGGCATGGCGCTTTCTCCGCTGCTTGCAGCAGGCGAAATTACAATTGAAACGATGATGGCGCCTGATGGTCACGATGTGCCGCAGGGGGCGGTGGCTGCGCAGGCGCTCGCGGGTGAAGCTGCGCATGTGGAAATTGTGCATCCGAGCTATGGCGAGTTTGAACTGGATGTGTATGTGCAGAGCCTTGACGAAAAGGGCAAGACGCTGCGGATGCCAGCGGCGGGCGTCAATGTGCGTCTGTATCAGCTCTCCCGTGACGGACAGCAGATGACGGACATGGGAATGGGCCTCGTTTCCGGCTACGATGGGAAAGCGAAGGTGCGTCTTGCTCCGGGTGAATACATTGCCAAAGCGGATGCAGAGTCGTTGCGTGCTGGCGTTGGCGCGCCGCAGGCTGTGCGCTTTTCAGTGGATAACATGCTCAGCGTCAGCGGAGAAATGGTGTGCATGGATGCGTTGGGCGGCGTGCGCGTTGCGCTGACCGGCGGAGAACTGGACGATGCATCGTTGGCGCAGGTGAGATTTGAGCTGACCGCGCAGGACGGCACATCCCGTGTGCTGGTCATGCAGGATGGCGCCTTCTATGCAGGCGATCTTCCTGCAGGGGCCTATGTGCTTCGCCAGACGCAGATGCCGCAGGGCTACAAGCTCGCCTCGGAGCGAACGGTCGTAGTCTCCGGCGGAGAAGCGCTGCAGATCAGCGTTCCTCTGGAGGAATACGCGGTAGTGACGGTGCAAAAGACCGGTCTCACCTTTGATAATGCCCTTAAAACATATGTCGTGCCGCTGTCTGGCGAGTATGGCGTGTATACGCTGGAGGACGGCGCGATGAAGCCGTATCCCAGTGCGGACAAGCAGATCACCCTGTGGGCAAACGTCACGCCGGAGCAGATCGCACAGGGCAGAGCGGCAAGCGCGAAGCTTCCTGCGACGGCAGAGGGCGCGGTGTATTATCTGCGGGAGATTCAGCCGGCGGCTGGTTTTGCTGCGGATGAGCATTCCTATGAGGTCTTTGTGCGTGCAGGCGAAGAGATCGTGGTGCATACTGCCGTATCCAGTGATAGAGGATTCTTTACGCTGGAACTGAAGGATATCGCGAATGGCCAGTATGTTCCGGGTGCGGCTTTTGAACTGCTTGATGCAGGCAGCGGCGAGACGGTGCTCTCGTTTACTACAGAAGATGCCATGTATCGTCATGCCATGGCGCTGCCCGTGGGCGCGTATATGCTGCGCCAGACGAGGGCTGCCGAGGGTTACGCGCTGAGCGAAACGGCGCAGATGGAGATCTGCATCGAGCCGTACCTCAGCGAGGGCGGTACGGTGACGGCTGCTGCGATGCAGTGCGCAAAGATTCCTTCGGGAAGCGAACTGGGAGCGATTGCCGATCTGTATGCTGTTTCCGAACAGGGGCTGACGCTGCTGAGCGTGGATATGCATGCGCTTCAGGCGGGAGAGACGCTCCTTGCGCCGACGCTCACCATTCAGACCGGCGCAGCGGGCGCTGAGCGCAGCGATATTGCCAGCGTGGTCTTGTCTGGCGCTTCGGATGCACAGGATGGGCAGTATGTGGCGCGCGTGGAGTATTGCCTGCATGGCGGCGGCTGGCAGCCTTCTGATGCGAGGATGACGGGCGTGCTTACAGGCCCGACTGCGGTGAGCCTTGACGATGTGCAGGACGATATCAGTGCGGTCCGTGTGACGTATATCGATGCCGTGACCGGTGAGGAAACTGTTCATGGCGGCTTTGCGCCCGGACAGGTGACGATCAGCGTACAGGGAAGCGCAGAGCGCGAACTGCATATGAAGGCGAGCGCTGTCTTCGAGGGCGTGTCTGCTTATAGAACCGTTTATGAAGGACGCGTGGAGAAGATAGCGCGCAGCACGCGCCGCGAATTGGATTACACCATGCAGACGAATGGTCTGTTTGATACGGTCTGCGCTGGCCGCGACGGGCGCATCAGCGGCGTGGCGTTCCTGGATACGGATGCCGACGGCGTGATGGATGCAGATGAAACAGGCCGCTACGCCGGCATGACGGTTTCCCTGCTGACTGCGGGCGGAGATGTGGCTGACACCTGCCGCACCGGCACCGACGGCAGCTATGCATTTGATACGCTTTCAAGCGGAGCGTATCAGATCCAGTTTGATGCAGGCGAGGCTGTTGTTTTCTCCAAGGGGGAAACGTACAGCACGCACATGGTCTCGGGCGTGACAGATGCGCGCGATGGAGCGAGCGCATGGCTGACCATTGATGGAGATCACACCGATTACATTGTGCATGCAGGCTGCATTTACGCAGCGCAGCTGGGCGGTGTGATTCGCGAAACCCTTGCGGATGGCACGGTCGTGGGTATGGGCGGTCTGAGCGTCGAGATGCGCGAGGTCTTTGCCGACGAGGATGAAGAGCCGATCGTCGTAATGACGGACGATCAGGGTGTGTTTGCCTTTACCTCGCTGCTTGCCGGCGATTATGAGATTGCTGTCAGCGTTCCGCAGGGATACCTCTTTGAAGGTGCGCAGAACGGCGTGATTGCTGAGCGCGTGACGCTGGCTCAGGGCGACAGCGTGATGCTGGGCGGTCTTGAGGGATTTGTTGGTCAGCAGGCTGCGTCCCTTTGCGGTGTTGTTCGCATCGACGACGACGGCGACGGCCTGATTGACGAGGGCGCTCAGGGCCTTTCCGGCGTACGGGTAACGCTCCTGCGCGCAGCAGACGGACATACCGAACAGACCGGCGAGACGACAACCGACGAAAACGGCGCATACTGCTTTGATGCGCTTTATGCAGGCGATTACAGCGTACTGTTTGAGCTGGACGGAGACTGGGCGTTTACCCGATACGGCGAGGATTCTGCCGTCTATGGTGCGGTATCCCAGAGCGGCAGCACGCAAACCTTTGAATTGGTGCCGGGCGAGATGCGTACCGGCGTAAACGCTGGTGTAACGATTCCGGCGGAGCTGTCCGTCTCGGTCTTTAAGGACACGCAGTACGATGGACTTAAAGGCGTTTATGAGGAGATGCTCGAAGGTGCGTCTATCTCGCTGATCCGCCTTGAAAATGGCGAGGATGCAGAGGAAGTCACCTACCAGACGGATGCGGAGGGCAGCGTGCATTTCGCGGGTGTGAGCCCGGGCGAGTATGTGCTGGCCTATCAGATGCCGGGACAGTGGCGTGCGACGAAGCAGATCGATGGCAGAGAGACGAATCATCCGGTCAGCTGCGTGCCTCAGAGCGTGCTCTCAAGCGGCAGAAGTCTTCCGTTTACGCTGACTATGGGACAGCGCGGTCTGCGTTTGTATATCGGCGCCATGCTTTCGGGCTCCATTTCCGGTACGGTGTATGAGGACAATAACGCAGACGCAGCATATGGCGCGGAAGAAACGGCATATGTGAATGCGAAGGTCGAGCTTCTCAATGCGGATGGCATCCTGGTGGGTGAAACGTTCTCGGCGGAGGATGGCAGCTATGCGTTTGAAGGCCTTGCGCCGGGCCGCTACAGCGTTCGCTTTACAGCGGACACGGGCTGCGGATTCTCGGGTACGGCGCGCACGATGGCGCGCGGCGGCGTGCAGCAGAGCGAAGGGAACATCTCGTCGACGCGCCCGATTACCGTGACGAGCGGCTCGGCAACGGACAGTGCGGATGCGGGCGTGGTGCGCCTGTGCACGATTTCCGGCACGATTTGGGAGGACCAAAGCGGCGACAGGGAACATGGTGAGGAAGAAAACGGCTTGGCCGGGCTGACGGTCAACCTGATGAATGGTGCGGGCCGCATCATTCTGACAAGCACCATAACCGGCGAAGATGGAAGATTCGCGTTTGAAGGCCTGCAGCCGGGCAGTTATAAGCTGCGCGTGGATGGCCCTGAGGGCTATGTATTCTCCGGTGAGCGTGCGGGCAGCGCGCTGCCGCTGGAAAGCCAGCGCGAGAACTGGGGCTACTCCGCAGAATTCACCCTGCTGGGCGGCGCGGATGTGCATGACCTCGACTTTGGTTTGCTGACGCAGGGTATGATTTCCGGCGTTCTCTGGGAGGATGCGGATTATGACGGCGTGATGCAGGCAGGGAACGTCGGTCTGCGGGGCGCTGTAGTCACGCTGATTGATGCAAACGGCAACGAAGTTTCCTCTGCCACCACCATTCGCAGCGGCGAATTCTCCTTCGCACGGCTGATGCCGGGCGCATATGCGCTGCGGGTGGAGCTTCCGCAGGATTATGTCTTTACTGCCGGAGGAAACGACTCTCTGGCGGGCAACGAATCCGGATGCAGCGCAGAGATTGAACTGGGCGAACTGGAAATGGGCGGCGCAATGACGGATATCCGCTTTGGCGCGCTCAGGCCTGCCGCAGCAGGAGGCGTCCTCTGGCTGGATCAGAACGATAACGGCCGCAGAGATTACGATGAGGCCGGTGTGAACGGCGTAAAGGTAATCCTGACGATGACGTCTGGCGCGGATACAGGCAAGCAGTACGAGACGATGACGGACGAAACCGGTGCGTATGCTTTCCCGGGCGTCATGCCGGGTATGGTGGAGATTGCGTATGAGCTTGCGCCGGGCCAGGCCTTTGCGCGAAATGCAAATGGCGTGAAGCGTGTGAGCAGCGTCAAGATGGTGGACGCCCTGCGTGCGGCTGCGCCGCAGTTTGCGCTGACTTCCGGTGAAACGAGAATGGATATCGATGTCGGCGTGGTCGGCGTGGGTGAGATCCGCGGCAAAATCTGGGAAGACGCCAAATATAACGGCAAGCAGGACAGAAGCGAACGTGGTGTCATGAGCGCGGAGGTTACGCTTGTCGATGCGGTCAGTGGAAGGCCGGTTTCCTCTGTGCAGACAGATGAAAATGGCGAATACACGATTGGTTTTGCTCGAAAGGGTGAATATGTCATCCGCGTGACGCTGCCGCAGGGTATGATCTTTACCCGCAGCGGAGAAGGCGCGATTGCAGCGATCGATTCCGCCGAAGGCATGACGGCGTCCTTCAGTCTTGCGATGGGCGAGGGACGGGACGGCATCCATGCCGGTGCGATCTTCCCGGCGCAGATGAGCGGAACTGTGATCGTTGACAGCAATGAGAATGGCACGGCTGATGAGGGCGAAGCAGGGCATGCCGGTGCGATTGTAACGGCGATGCAGGGAGGAACCGCTGTCGCCAGCACGCGTACGGATGCGAATGGTACATATACCTTTACGACGCTGCGCCCGGGCACCTACCGTTTGCGCTTTGCGCTTGAAAATGGCGCGCTTTTCTCTGTGGAAACCAGCCTGAAGCTGACCGAACGCGATGCGCTTGAGGGTGAGACGGGTGAGTATGAGATCGAAGCGTCTTCCCAGTATACGATTGCTCCTGTGCTGATCGTTCCGGCTGCAAGCATTGCAGGCCGTGCATGGATGGATGCAGATGTCAGTGGCGCGATGGACGACGGCGAGGAAGCGATGACCGGTGTAAAGGTCGATTTGCTCGATGCAGACGGCCATGTACTGGAAAGCACGAAGGTCGGCGGCGACGGCAGATACAGCTTTGATCAGCTGCGCAGCGGAACATACAGTCTTTCTGTCAGGCTTCCGGCGGATGTACTCTTCACCGACGTAACCGGTGATGCGGCCGGCTCCTGTGTGCCCGTTGTGCCGGGCGATACGGGACGGACGGATTCGTTTGACCTGACGGCGGGCGAGCAGAAGACGATGAATATCGGCGGCATTCTGCCGGGTGAGATCGGCGATACAGTCTGGCTCGATACGAATGGAAATGGCCTGCAGGATTATAAGGAGCCTCTGATCCCCGGCGTGAAGCTGACGCTTCTGCGCGTGAATGAGGATGGCAGCCTGACCGAGGAGGCGCAGACGGAAAGCGATAAGTATGGATACTACCGCTTTGAAGCGCTGCGCCCGGGTGTGTATATGCTGCGTCTTGATGCAAAGGATGGAGAACAGCTGACCACGCACTATGGTGAGCCGTTGGGCGAAATCGACAGCGATTTGATTCCGGATACGGGTATGAGCGAGCAGATTCGCCTGAACTCCGGCAGGGCGATGCGCAATATCGACGTAGGCCTTGCTGCGGAATAACCGAACAAGAAAAATCCCCTTACAGACCAACGGTCTGTAAGGGGGTTTTAAAGATGATTGATTTACAGCTGAACCTGTCCGGCGACTGCTGCGGCAGCATCCGCCATGATCGGGTTGTCGACCGTTTCGATCATGCCGCGATCGCAGAGATTCGCAGCGGAGGGATCGAACGGGAGCTGGGCAAGCACAGGCAGGCTGAGCTCGGCAGCCTCCTGCGCAATGCGGGACTTGCCGAAGATCTCAATCTTCTTGCCGCAATCCGGGCAGAGCGCGTAGGACATATTTTCTACGAGGCCGAGAACCGGGATATTCATCATGCCGGCCATGTTGACGGCCTTGCGCACGATCATGCTGACCAGGTCCTGCGGGGTAGAAACAACCACAACGCCATCCAGCGGAATGCTCTGGAATACGGTCAGCGGAACGTCGCCGGTTCCCGGAGGCATATCGATTACCATCACGTCCAGTTCACCCCAGGCGACTTCCTCCCAGAACTGCTTGACTGCGCCGGCGATCACCGGGCCGCGCCAGATGACGGGGGTATCGTCGTTTTCAAGCAGGAGGTTGACGGACATGATCTTGATTCCTGTGTGGGTTTCGGCGGGGTAGATAAACTCGCCGTCGCCCATCGCCTTATCATGGATGCCGAACATCTTGGGAATGGACGGGCCGGTAATATCGGCGTCAAGGACGCCAACGCGATAGCCCATGCGGCTGAGCATGACAGCCAGCTCGCCGGAGACGAGGGATTTGCCTACGCCGCCCTTGCCGCTGACCACGCCGATAACCTTACGGACCTTCGGCTGCTCCTTCGGCGCTTCTTGTGCCGCTGCGGCGTTGTTTTTGTTGTGGCTGCAGCCGGCGCACGCGGGCTTGGTGCCGCATTCGCTGGGCGCGCAGCCCTGCTTCATTTCCTCAGACACGGAAATTACTCCTTTCGATCGGGTAGAAACTCTGCTATAATGCTCTTAACAGGGTTTACCTCAGAGATACTCCTAATATGATATCACGATTTCAGAAAAAAGCAAGGGTGCATGAAAGATGAAAAGAAAAGCAATGATCATGTTTGAGGCGCTTATGCTGCTGCTGACGGTGGTTCCTGCGGCTGCGCAAGGAATGCCATATGATGCTCAGATTGCCTCTGCCTGGCTGGATGGGTTTGCTCAGGCGCTTGCGGCGTTTACGCCGGTGAACGAACCGGAACAGACGGCTGATCCTGCGCGGGCAGGACAGTATCTGATCGAATACGAATTCGGCACGGTGCTTGCTGCGCGGACGGATGCGGTTTCTGCGCAGGAGATTCTGGAGATCGACGTGCGCAGTCCGCAGGTGACAGATTGCCGGGGTGTGCGCGTGGGAATGGAGGCTGAGCAAGCGCTGGGCAGCGCATTGGGTCTGGCGGAAGCCGCGACAGGCTCCGGCAGGAGGCTGGTTGTGCTGGATACACAGGAGGCTGGATACGGCTGGAGCTGGGCGTATATGGACGGCGCAGAACTTTATGGCGCAGAGTACATCACCTATGGCCAGGATGCGCATGGATCGATGAAGGAATACACGCTGACGTATGTGATTGAGGAAGGCAGGATCAGTGCGCTCCGTATCAGGACGGCGGCAGCGACGATGGCGCAGGCGGAGGAAGGCCTGCGCACGGCAGAGGAAATCGCCTCCCGTCAGATCCAAGCAGGGCGGGTGCTGGTATCTGCAAACGAAAGGGCGGCATTTGATGGAAACGATCTGCAGGTCATGGGCGGCAGTGTGCTCGGTCATCCGGTGGATGTGCTGATTGCCCGCATGGGAGAACCGCAGGAGATCCAGTCTCTGCCCGGTGCGCAGGGACGCATTCTTGTTTATAGCGGCGCGGCTGTAAGGCTGGAGCTTGACGAATACACAGGCGTTGAGATTGTTCGCGGAGTAAGTGTAAGCGACAGAACAGTTTCTGGCCCACGCGGACTGATGGTCGGTTTTGAAATGCCGGATGCTGCGGCGCTTTTCCGCTGTGACGCGGATCTGTATGACAGCGGCATGCTTTATGAGATGAGCGAAGCGGTGCGCGGCGAACTGAACATATATGATGACGAAACCGCTGTGCTGCGTTACAGTTGTGCGGCGGCTGGCGTAGAGACAGCAGAGCTTGAGATTGGCGTGGGCGGAGGACGGGTGACATACTGGCATCTATATTACGCAAGCGATCTTGGAAATGAGTAAAAACGGGCGCAGAAGGAGCGATAGCAATATGGAAAACATACAGGACATGCAGGAAGAGCGTTTTACGCTGCGCAATGCCCGCCATCTTGCGGCGGACTATATGCGCCGCGCAATCCGCCCTGGCGACACGGTTGTCGATGCGACGATGGGAAATGGAAAGGATACGCTGTTTCTCTGCGAACTGGTCGGTGAAAATGGACATGTGTTCGCGTTTGATGTTCAGGCGGAGGCCGTTGCAAGGACGCGGGAGCGGGTTGAGGAAGCCGGCTATGCCGGTCGCGCGACGCTGCTGCTTGCTGGTCATGAAACCATGAACGAGCATGTGAATAGACAGGTACAGGCGGTCATGTTTAATCTTGGCTGGCTTCCAGGTGCGCAGCATGCTGTGACGACAAAAACCGGCACGACGATTGCAGCGGTGCAGGCTGCGCTTGGCTTGATTGCGCCCGGCGGCATTGTGACAATATGTGTGTATCCCGGTCATGAAGAAGGAACGAGGGAGCTTCAGGCGCTGCGGGAGCTAGCGGCAGGACTTGATGTCCGCCGGTATAACGCGCTGTATCATCATTTTATCAATGCAGCGCAGCAGACGCCGCAGCTGCTCCTTATACAGAAAAACAAATAAGAATAAAGAATACAGAACACAAGAGGAACAATTTGGCCCAAATCTTAGCGATGATTTTGTTAAGCTTTTCACTTTTTTGCGTTTTTTGAAAAAAGAAGCAGGAATAGGGAGAATTCTGTTGAATCTAGGAAAACGGGATAAATTGTATCTGACTCCAAAGGCATATACCGGAGGAGCTGGACCTATATGATTACGGAGGCGATAGTTGAATGAGCACCCTTCAGGATCTCAAACAGGTGCTCTCGCGCAAGCAGGACATTCTTGAGAATGCTGCGGGCGTTGAGAAAATCAAGAAGAGCGGCAAGCTGACTGCGCGCGAGCGCGTTGCCCTGCTGCTCGACGAGGGCAGCTTTATGGAGCAGGCGATGCTCCTGAGCGATGCCGGCGTGGTGACCGGCTCCGGCACGGTCGATGGCCGCCCGGTGTATGTTGCCGCGCAGGATTTCGCTGTGATGGACGGCGCCGTGGGCGCTAAGCAGGCCAAGAAGATCGTCAAGATCCTCGAACTGGCTCGCAAGACCGGCACCCCGGTTGTTCTTATGTGTGACAGCAACGGTGCGCGCGTGGGTGAGGGCGCGGCTGCGCTTGAGGCCTATACCGATATCTTTGCGCATATGGCCCGCCTGTCCGGCGTGGTGCCGATGATCACGCTGGTTCTCGGTCCGTGCGTTGGCGCGGCTGCGATGATGGCTGAACTGTCCGATCTGGTGATTGTTGCCAAGGAAGGCGCGCTGCTGTGCGCCGGCCCGCAGGTCATTTCCGCCACGATGGGCAAGGACGTCATGAAGGCGACCGAACTGGGCGGCGCGAAGATTGCCGTTGAAAATGGCGCTGCGCACTTTGCCTGCGAAACCGAGGAAGAGGCTGTTGCGACCGCTAAGAAGCTCCTTGGCGTGCTCCCGGCGAACAACCTTGAGGATGCGCCCTTCTCCGTGGAGGAGGATATGAACCGTGCGCTGACTGGCCTTGCTGTCGGCGCAGAGGGCATGGATGTCATTAACGCCATGGCTGACGCGGGCTCTGTGATTGAGGCTGGCAAGGGCTTTACCGGCGCTGCGACTGCGTTTGGCAAGCTGGCTGGCCGTACCGTTGCGTTTGTGTATACCGGCAAGGGCGATACCTGCGACAAGCGCATGGAGAAGATTGCCCGCTTTGTCCGCTTTGCGGATTGCTACAACATTCCGGTCGTATCTCTGATTGACTCCACTGGTCTTGAAATCTTCAAGTCTGCGGATCGTCAGATGAACGTCGTGAAGGCTGCTTCCAAGCTGGTCTATGCATACAGCGAGGCAACCACCGTGAAGGTTTCTGTCGTCATCGGCAATGCCATCGGCGCGGCCTATGTCGCGATGGGCGGCAGCGCCAATGCGGATACGACCTTTGCCTGGCCGGGCGCCTGCATCAGCCCGCTGACCGGCGAAGCCGCGATTGCGATCTGGGGCAAGGAAGATATCAACAACAGCAAGGGCGATGCGATTGCCGCGCGCAAGGAACTGGCTGCCAAGTACGAGGCCGAGGTGGCCGACGGCGTGTGCGCTGCGGTCGAGGGTCTGGTCGACGATGTGATCGATCCGGCCGATACCCGCAAGATGGTTATCGCTGCGCTGGAGCTCATGTCCAGCAAGCGTGATTCCAACCCGCCCAAGAAGCATGGCAACATGCCGCTGTAATAGGGGAGGATAAAAGACATGTTTTCGATTCTGCTTTATGGCCTGTCTGTTGCGCTGGTCGGTATGGGCACGGTTTTCTGCGGTCTGATCATCCTGATCGGTATCATCAAGGGCATGGAGAAGGTTCTGCCGCAGATCACCGCCGGCGACTTCAGCCTGAAGAGCTTCACTGCACCGAAGGCCGCCAAGACTGACGCGCCGACCATCGTGATCCAGACTGCCAATGTCAATGACGACGCTGTTGTCGCTGCGATTTCCGCTGCGCTGATGACCGTCATCGAAGAGGAAGTCAAGGAGAATCCGGCCAAGGCGAAGAGCACCTTTGTGGTTCGCTCTATCCGCCGTATGGGCACCCCGGCGTGGAACCGCGCCGGCCGCGAGGAGCAGGTTTATTCCCGTCTCTGATGCGACTTTACAACTGTAACTCAGTCACAAAATAACAAATAATTTAGAAGATTATCTATAGGAGGAAATCCATTATGCGTAATTTTGTCATTACCGTCAACGGTGTTGCTTATCAGGTTGCTGTTGAAGAAGTTGCTGCTGGCGCTGCTCCGGTTGTTGCCGCTCCGGCTCCGGTCGCTGCTCCGGCCCCGGTTGCTGCTCCGGCCCCGGTTGCCGCTCCGGCTCCGGTTGCTGCCCCCGCTCCGGCCCCGGTTGCCGCTCCGGCTCCGGCTGCTGCTCCGGCTCCGGTCGCTGGCGGTGAAAAGATCAATGCTCCGATGCCGGGCAACATCCTCGATGTGAAGGTTGCTGCCGGCCAGGCTGTTAAGAAGGGCGACGTCCTCGTGATCCTCGAGGCCATGAAGATGGAGAACGAGATCATGGCTCCGCGTGACGGCAAGGTCGCTCAGGTTGCCTGCACCAAGGGCGCGACCGTCAACACCGGCGACGCTCTGGTTGTGCTCGAGTAATCATCGGCTGAAGCAAAGGGGTTATACGCTGTGAAAAAGATTCTGAGTGTCCTCACGCTTGTGCTGTGCTGCATGCTGTTTGTGCTGCCGGCCTGCGCAGAGGCGAATGTGGAGCCGGCTGCTGAGGTCGTGGAGACCCGTGCGTTTGCTACGCTGGTCAGCGATCCGGCCGAATTGATCCCCGTTTATGTTGACGAAGAGGCTGAGGGCGCCATCGGCTCCCTTGAGCAGGCGATCGCCGATTTCTCTATCGGCGGCACCGTCGCCGGTATCGTGAAGGATTCCGGTATCTACAGCATCCTCACCGGCAACTGGAAGGCGCTGGTGATGATCCTGATTTCCTTCGTGCTGCTGTACCTGGCCATCGTCAAGCAGTTTGAGCCGCTGCTGCTCATGCCGATTGCTTTCGGTATGCTGCTGACCAACCTGCCGCTGGCGGGCATCATGGATGAGCCGATCTACGAGATCATTTCTAATCCGGTGTACCATGGCAAGGCTGGCGTGCCGATCTACAACGGCGAGGTTCTGGTTGGCTATCAGTATGTCAAGCAGAACGGCGGTCTGCTTTACTACCTGTATCAGGGCGTTAAGCTGGGCATCTTCCCGCCGCTCATCTTCATGGGCGTCGGCGCGATGACCGACTTCGCTCCGCTGATTGCGAACCCGATCTCCCTGCTGCTGGGCGCTGCCGCGCAGCTGGGTATCTTCGCCGCTTTCCTGGTCGCCCTGCTGCTGGGCTTCTCCCCGGCTGAGGCTGGCGCCATCGGCATCATCGGCGGCGCGGACGGCCCGACCGCCATCTACGTCACCACCAAACTTGCTCCGGGCCTGCTGGGACCGATTGCCATCGCTGCCTATTCCTACATGGCCCTCGTTCCGGTCATTCAGCCGCCGATCATGAAGGCTCTGACCAAGGCCGAGGATCGTAAGATCGTCATGGGTCAGCTGCGCCCGGTGACCAAGACCGAGAAGATCATCTTCCCGATCGCTGTTACCGTCGTTGTTTCCCTGATGCTGCCGAGCGCTGCTCCGCTGATCGGTTCCCTGATGCTGGGCAACCTGTTCAAGGAGTCCGGCGTTGCGGATCGTCTGTGCAAGACCGCGCAGAACGAGCTGATGAACATCGTTACCATCTTCCTGGGCTTCACCGTTGGTGCGACTGCGAAGGCGGATACCTTCCTGCAGGTTGAGACCATCAAGATCATCGTCCTGGGCGTCGCTGCCTTCGGCGGCGGCACTGCGGGCGGCGTGCTCCTGGGCAACCTCCTGTGCAAGCTGACCGGCGGCAAGATCAACCCGCTGATTGGTTCTGCCGGCGTTTCCGCTGTTCCGATGGCGGCTCGCGTTTCTCAGAAGGTCGGCCAGCAGGAGAACCCGGCGAACTTCCTGCTCATGCATGCCATGGGTCCGAACGTTGCCGGCGTTATCGGCTCTGCCGTTGCTGCGGGCGTGTTCATCTCCATGTTCGGCTAATTCAACCGTTTCGCGCTTTCCCTGCCGGCTTGTCCGGCAGGGGAGCGATCCCGCTTTTGCAAGCGGACTGATTTAAGGAGGAAATGAGACATGGGCAAGGTGCTTATCACCGATACCATTCTGCGCGACGCGCATCAGTCTCAGGCTGCGACCCGTATGCGCCTGGACGAAATGCTGCCGGTCGCCGATAAGCTCGATAAGATCGGCTACTACTCTGTGGAGTGCTGGGGCGGCGCGACCTTCGATAGCTGCCTGCGCTTCCTGAACGAAGACCCGTGGGAGCGTCTGCGTCAGCTGAAGGCGAAGATGCCCAACACCAAGCTGCAGATGCTGCTGCGCGGCCAGAACATTCTGGGCTACAAGCACTATGCGGATGACGTCGTTGATGCTTTCGTTAAGAAGGCCATCGAGAACGGCATTGAGATCATCCGTATTTTCGACGCGCTGAACGACCTGCGCAACATGGAAGCTGCCGTTAAGGCGACCAAGAAGTACGGCGGCATTGCCGAGATCGCGGTCAGCTACACCATCAGCCCGGTGCACACTGAAGAGTATTTCGTCAAGCTGGCCAAGGAAATCGAGGCCATGGGCGCTGATACTATCTGCATCAAGGACATGGCGAACCTGCTGCTCCCGTATGATGCTTACAGCCTCGTCAAGAAGCTGAAGGCCAATACCAAGCTCCCGATCCATCTGCATACCCACAACACCGCCGGCACCGGCGCGATGACCATCCTGAAGGCCATCGAGGCGGGCTGCGATATCGTGGATACCGCGCTGTCCCCGCTGGCCGAGGGTACTGCTCAGCCGGCGACCGAGTCTCTCGTTGCTACCCTCAAGGGCACCGAGTACGACACCGGTCTGGATATGGATCTGATGAGCGAGTGCGCCTTGCACTTCCGTAAGGTTGCCGACCGCCTGAGCAAGGACGGCTGGCGCGATACCGCGAAGGTTCTGCCGGTTGACGCCAACACCCTGAAGTATCAGGTTCCGGGCGGCATGCTCTCCAATATGATTGGCCAGCTCAAGCAGTTCAATGCCATGGACAAGTATTATGACGTTCTGGCTGAGATCCCGCGCGTCCGTAAGGACTTCGGTTATCCGCCGCTGGTCACCCCGACCTCTCAGATCGTCGGTACTCAGGCTGTTATGAACGTTCTGTTTGGCCGCTACAAGACCTTCCCGAACGAGTCCAAGGGTCTGCTCAAGGGCGAATACGGCCGTCTGCCGGCTGAGGTGAACGAGGAAGTCCGCAAGCTCGCCATCGGCGACGCCGAGGTCATCACCTGCCGTCCGGCCGACCTGCTCAAGCCGGAGATGGATCAGTACCGTGAAGAGATTCGTGAGTACTACACCCAGGAGGAGGACGTCCTGTCTTACGCCCTGTTCCCGAAGGTTGCTCCGAAGTTCTTCCAGTATCGCCAGTCTCAGCAGCTGAAGATCGACAACACGATGCTCAACGCTGAGAACAAGACGATGCCCGTCTAAGCGGGCAGTGCCCGCACCCACTATGCTTCGCTTTGCTTCCAATGGCATCGTTCGCGCAGAAGGCGCTCCGATGCCCGACGTTGCAGGGAATAAGAGGTCATGAGGCGCTAGAGTATAGGTAAAAGAAAGACTGTCACACGATGTGGCAGTCTTTTTCTATACGCGCAATCAAAATAGATCAAGAGTCTAAAAAGGCGCTCATAATGAGCGCCTTTTTACGCTATAAATCTTCAAAGCGCTGCGAAGCGAAGAAGGGTGCAGGGACAATGTCCCTGCCAGGGGTATGGGGACAGCGTCCCCATAGCTCACTCCTCGTCCGGCCATGGATAATACAGTTCGTCGTCAGGCAGAATTTCAGCTTTTCCGTCGGTGACGCGGGTAATCTCGGAGATGAGTTCTTCTGCATCTTTGACGCGTACCATCAGCGTACATACGACACTTGCACCAAACTCGTTGTGCTCGATGATGATTGGGGCAGAGCGGAAGAAGTACTCAAGGCGCTGCCAGGTGGAATAGTCGACTTCCACCATATAGCGTGCGCTCTTTTCCATCACAACCACACCGGCGGCATCCAGTGCCGTTTTGCTTCCCTGCGCATAGGCACGGACCAACCCGCCCGCACCCAGCAGAATACCGCCGAAATAGCGTGTGACAACCACAGCGCAGTTGACCACACCACGCGCTTTCATCACTTCGATGATCGGCATGCCGGCTGTTCCGCCGGGCTCGCCGTCGTCATTGTAGCGCATGATGCCGCTGTTCAGACCGATAATGTATGCGTAGCAGTTGTGGGTCGCATCCTTGTGCTTCTGGCGGATTCGTGCAAGGAAGGCTAATGCTTCCTCTTCGGTCTGGCAGGGGCAGCCGTAGCCAATGAAGCGGGATTTATTGATGATGAATTCAGCGGAATTCTCCTCCCGCAGGGTTTTGTAGCTCAGCTGATCGGCCATGGGACTCCTTTTTGCTTACTTCAGCACAAACAGATGGAACTTCTTCTTGCCGGAGCGCAGCATCAGACCGTCACCGGCGAACATCTCTTCAGTGACGACAGCGTTCACGTCGGTGATCTTCTCGTCGTTCACGGCAACGCCGCCGCCCTGAATCAGACGACGCGCAGCGGAGTTGGACGGAGCAATCTTGCTCATCGCCAGAAGCGTGGTCACGCGAGCGTCATTCGCAAGATCCTCACGGGTAAGCTCGGTCGTCGGAATGGAACCGCCCATGCCTGCGCCGCCGAACAGCGCCGCAGCGGCTTCCTGAGCCTTGATGGCTTCTTCTTCGCCATGGACAAGCTTGGTGACTTCGTAAGCGAGCACCTTCTTGGCCTCGTTGATCTGGCTGCCTTCCAGCGCGCCAAGGCGGCGAACCTCGTCCATCGGCAGGAAGGTCAGCAGGCCCAGACACTTCTCGACGTCCTTGTCGTCGATGTTGCGCCAGTACTGATAGAAGTCATACGGGCTGGTCTTTTCGGCGGAGAGCCACAGCGCGCCCTTCTCGGTTTTGCCCATCTTGCGCCCGTCATGGGTCAGCAGCAGCTGGAAGGTGCAGGCAAAGGCGCTGGTCTGCTCCTTGCGGCGGATGAGGTCTGCACCGCCAAGCATGTTGCTCCACTGGTCGTTGCCGCCCATCTGCAGACGGCAGCCAAAGCGCTTATACAGCTCCAGAAAGTCATAGCTCTGCATGAGCATGTAGGTGAACTCCAGGAAGGACAGGCCGTTCTCGGTCTGCATGCGCGCCTTGTAGCAGTCGGCGGTGAGCATCTTGTTGACAGAGAAGGTGGAGCCAATGTCGCGCATGAAGTCGATAAAGTTGAGGTGACGCAGCCAGTCGCCATTGTTGACGATAATCGCCTTGTCCTCGCCAAAGTCGAGGAAACGACCCATCTGCTGCTTGATCTGCGCAACATTATTGTCGATGGTCTCGACGGTCATCATCTTACGCATGTCGGTCTTGCCGGACGGATCGCCGATCATCGCGGTGCCGCCGCCCATCAGGGCGATCGGCTTGTGGCCTGCGCGCTGCATATGCGCCATGGCCATGATCGGGATGTAGTGACCGATATGCAGGGAATCTGCAGTCGGGTCGAAGCCGACATAGAAGGTAGTCGGGTTCTCGAGCTGCTTGTACAGGTCCTCCTCGTAGGTTACCTGCGCGATAAAGCCGCGATCCTTGAGGATGTCGAGAATGTGCTGTGCCATGTGGGGTTCCTCCTTTTTGAGGGCAAATTAAAACGCCCTCCTATGATGATAGGAAGGCGTGAAACTACGCGGTACCACTTCCGTTTAAGGCGGCCTTACGGCAGCCTCCTCATGACCCGCAGACACGGGCCTCGCGCTGTATCCGGCGCACCGGCGGCAGCCTACTGAAAGCAAGAAGCATTGTTCAGTGCCGGGCTCCGGGATGTATTCCGTCCGCCGCCTGATTCTGCCTTGCACCAACCGGCAGCTCTCTTGATCAGGGGAAGCGACCGTACTTGTTCCCATCAACGCCTATGCATCGTATTATATAAGGAGAAAATGGGAATGTCAACCCTGTTTTTTCGTGAAGAAGCCTGAGGTTTCCAGCGTGTCAAGCACCATGGCCAGGATGATCAGAACGCCGCCAAAGAGCTGCATGCTGGTGAGCTTTTCGCCCAGAAGCAGCGCACCGCCGATACAGGCGGCGACGGGGTTGATGTTGATGGACAGCGAGACAGTTAAAGCATCGACCAAGCGCATGGCGTCGTTGTAGAGCACATAGCACAGCGCGGAACAGATAGCGGCAAGCAGGAAGATACACAGCCATGCCATCGGAGAAACGCTGACCCATGCGCCGCGTTCGGCAAGCGCGAACGGCGCCAGGGTAATCACAGCTGCCATCGCCTGCCAGGTGGAGACGCGCATGGATGAGCAGGCGTCCATGAGCTTGGGCGTAGTCAGGATGTAGCCTGTCCAGCAAAGGCAGGCACATACCATCAGCAGGTTGCCGGCAAGCGTGCCTGCGCCCTCGCTGCCGTCGGTCACGATGACGAAATACGCACCGACAAGGGAGATGACCACGGCCCCCCAGCGCAGCAGGGAGATGCGCTCACGTCCGAAGAACACGCGTACAAGCAGCGTCATCATCGGCACCAATGCAAGAATCAGCGAAGCAGCAGAGGCTGTTGTACGCTGCAGGCCGCTGTATTCAAAGAAGAAATACACCGTAATGCCAAGGAGCGTCGTGACGAATGCCCGCGAAGCCCATTTGCCAAGGCGTATGCCGCCTTCGGTTTTCAGGCACAGCGGAAACATGATAACAGCAGTGAGCGCATAACGGAAGAAGGCGAGCGTCATGGGAGACATGCCCTCAGAAAGCGCTGTCTTTGAAAAGATAAACGACAGGCCCCACATTACGTTGACAAAGATGAGCATCGCCATGCCACGGGCCTTTTGCTTTTGCATGTACATTCCTCCTTTGGTAACAGATCTATGATACGGCAGCTGGCTGGGGTTGTCAAGATTCGCGACTTAGGGTAAAATAAAGAAAGCAAAGACATGCCGACTGAAGTGATTCAGCATAACGAGGAGTATATATGATCCATATTGTATTGGTCGAACCTGAAATTCCCCAAAACACCGGCAACATTGCCCGTACCTGTGCTGCGACCGGGTGTGAGCTTCACCTTGTCGAGCCGTTGGGGTATAAGCTGGAAGATAAGTATTTAAAGCGCGCTGGTTTGGATTATTGGCCGCTTGTCAAGGTACATGTTCACAAGGATTTTTCCGATGTGCTGAAGCAGTATCCGGATTCTGCGTTTTATTATGCCAGCACCAAAGCACCGCGCAGCTATGCGCAGGTGCAGTATCCAAAGGACGTTTTTCTTGTCTTTGGCCGGGAATCGCGGGGATTACCCGAAAACCTGCTTGCTCAGGTGTATGACCGCTGCATCCGCATTCCGATGGTCAGCGGTGCGCGCAGCCTGAATCTGTCAAACTCCGTGGCGATTGTCTGCTATGAAGCGCTTCGCCAGCATGGCTTTGAGAGCCTGCTTGATCATGGCGAACTGACCGGGCGCGAGGAAGCAGAAGGCGCCTGGCTGGATTACCTTGGCGGAAAGGGTTGATCGGCGCCGATTCTGGGTAAAAGGGGATCAGGGGACGGGAGTCGTTCCTCTTGACATGCCTCATTGCATTAAGGTACAATAAAGCCATCGGTTCCTGAAAGCGGGGTGTAGCTGCGTGGCGAAAAAGATAAAGAAAAAAAGCCAGATTGGCTATCGCGTGGCTGCGGGTGTGATGGATGTATTGGGTGTGGCGGCGTCAGCGGCGGCGATTGTCGTGTTCATGCTGATGCTGGGCAGCCTCTTCAGCTGGCTGATGCAGGATCTGACCATCACTTTTGCTGATCTGACGGATAATATCACGGATGCTGTCATCATTACGGACGGCGCGAAAAAATGATGCAGCTTCGTTATAGGAACGAAGCTGTTTTTTGATCATGGGAGGATAAGCGCATGAATACATCCTGGCCGACGCTGACGCAGGAGGTTTTTTCCTGCGGAAAATGCAGACTCTGCCAAACAAGGCAGAATGTCGTCCTTGGCGAAGGTGATCTGCACGCAAGCCTCATGTTTATTGGCGAGGGTCCGGGTGCGCAGGAGGATGCAACGGGGCGTCCGTTCGTGGGTGCGGCGGGTCAGTTGCTTGATAAAATGCTTGCAGCGATCGGCATGACGCGCGAACAGGTATATATCTGTAACATTGTCAAATGCCGTCCGCCACAGAACCGTGTGCCGGAGGCGGATGAACGCGCGGCCTGTATGAACTATCTGCGGCAGCAGGTTGCGCTTGTGCGGCCGAAGGTCATTGTCTGCCTCGGGTCGACGCCGGCACGCGCTCTGCTTGGCGATGATATCCGCATCACGCGGGATCGCGGGGTGTGGCATCTGAAGAAAGGCGTGTGGTTCATGCCGACATTTCACCCTGCGGCGCTGCTGCGTGATCTGGATAAGAAGCGCCCTGCATGGGAGGATTTCAAGGCGATTCGGGATAAACTGATTGAACTGGGCGCGTATGAGCCGCGTATCCCGCAATAAGCGAGAGAGGTGAGCGATATGGAAAAATACCAGCGAGAGCTGAAGGAATTCATCGCAGGCGTATTTCCGGGGAAGGAACAGACGATTGTATTCGGTGAGGGGCCATGCAAGCCGGTACTTATGCTCATCGGTGAAGCGCCTGGCGAGCAGGAGACGCTGCAAGGGCGGCCGTTTGTTGGCAAAGCCGGAAGAAATCTCGATCACTTTCTGGAGCTCGCAGGACTTGAACGCGGAGAAATCTATATTTCCAACGCCGTGAAGCTTCGTCCGACCAAAACGGGGAAAACGGGACGGATTTCCAACCGTCCGCCGACAAAAGATGAGATTGCGCTCTTTCGCCCGTGGCTGATTCGCGAGATTGAGCTGGTAAGGCCGAGAATTATTGCCACGCTTGGCAATGTGCCTCTGCAGGCGCTCACTGCGACAAAGCAAACCATTGGCGCTGTGCATGGACGCGTCATTCCGGCAGGCGAGACAGGGCTGCCGCTCTTTGCGCTGTATCATCCTGCGAGCCTGATTTATAATCGCTCTCTGGAGAGCGTGTACGAGGAAGATGTGCGTACACTGGCGCTGAAGCTGCGGAGCGTGTAACCGATGCTGTTATTTCAGACACGGAAACGTATATTTGAAGCAGAAACGCTTTATCAAATCCACACGCTATGATATGCTGGTTATACGAATGAATCGAAAGGAGAGACCCTGATGGCCTATCTTTTTGCAAATATCGCAGCCAATATCCCGATGACGCTTTGTCTGCTTTTTGGTGCGCTTCTGCTGGTGGCGGAGGTATTCCTGCCGGGCTTCGGCTTGCCGGGGATAGCGGGTATCGTATTCGTTGCAGTGGGTGTGGTGCTTGCGTGGCTGACGTTTGGTCCGCTTGTGGCGGTGGCGGTTCTGCTTGTGCTCATTGCTGTGCTGGCGGTGTTGGTGACCTGGGTGGTAAATGCTGCTTCTGAGGGCAAGGGGCGGTATTGCCGAATATTCCTCAAGGAAAAGGACGAACTGCATATCAACCAGGACATGGAAGTTCTCGTTGGACGCACGGGGATTGCCACCAGCGTGCTGCGTCCGGCGGGCATTGCAGATTTTGACGGCGTTCGTTTGAATGTTGTCACCGAGGGCGGTTTTGCCGATCAGGGTGCGCATGTACAGGTGGTCCGCGTAGAAGGCGCACGGATCGTTGTGCGCCCTGTGAAAGTGCAGTAAACTGTAACATCAATACAGAAACGAAAGGGGATTATCGGTATGGAAGGTATTATCGTCATTGTTGCTCTGCTTATTGTCGTTATCGCATTTTTAACCTTCTTCCCGCTGGGACTATGGGTTTCTGCGCTGGCTTCCGGCGTGCATGTGTCAATTTTTACCCTTGTGGGTATGCGCATCCGTCGCGTCTCACCGGCGAAAATTGTTGGCCCGCTAATCAAAGCGGAAAAGGCCGGCCTCACCATGGAGATCAGTAAAATGGAAGCGCATTACCTCGCTGGAGGCAATCTTGATCGCGTCATTACCGCGCTGATTACGGCGCGCGGTGCGAACATTAAGCTCGATTTTTCGGAAGCCTGCGCCATTGACCTCGCTGGACGCGATGTGCTGCAGGCTGTTCAGATGAGCGTCAATCCGCGTGTCATTGAGACGCCGGTTGTCGCTGCAATTGCCAAGGACGGCATTGAACTGCGTGCCAAGGCGCGCGTGACTGTTCGCGCCAATATTGACCGCTTGGTTGGTGGCGCGGGTGAGGAAACGATCGTTGCCCGTGTAGGCGAGGGTATCGTCACCACCGTCGGCTCAGCGCAGACGCACAAAGAGGTTTTGGAGAACCCGGATCTGATTTCGCGCACCGTGCTGGGCAAGGGACTTGACGCCGGAACGGCGTTTGAGATTCTCTCTATTGATATTGCGGATGTGGACGTGGGCCGTAACGTTGGTGCACAGCTGCAGATGGATCAGGCTGAAGCGGATCGCCGCATTGCGCAGGCCAAAGCGGAGGAGCGCAGGGCCATGGCCGTCGCGCGCGAGCAGGAGATGAAGGCGGCTGCGCAGGAACAGCGCGCGAAGGTGATTGAAGCCGAGGCAGAGGTACCCAAAGCCATGGCAGCCGCGCTGCGCGAGGGGAAGCTGGGTGTGATGGACTATTATCAGATGCAGAACACCATAGCCGATACGTCTATGCGTGACGCGATCGCTGGAATGGGCGGAGCACAGACTGCGCCCAAGAAATGAGCGTGAAAGAAGCCTGAAAGGAGGAAGCGTATGGAAGATGCACCGATTCTTCTGATTTTTCTGATCATTTACCTGATTACCGCATCCTCCGGGAATAAAAAGAAGAAGAAAAAGCGCCCTCTCAGGGAGGGAGAACGCCGCAGACAGGGGACGATGCGTACCGAAGCACAGGGAGAGCAAATGGACTGGCGCAGCATCCTGCGCACAGAACAGGCGAATGAGGGCTTTTACGAAGCATTTGATGCGCATCAGCAGAGCGAGCTTTGCGACGATCAACCGATCCATCTGCATGAAGTTTCGCAGGCGCAGATGGTGCAGGCGGGCGAAGGGAAGGATCCCTGCCACGCTGGCGGGTATACGCACGGCGGGGAGCCTGAACAGGAGGTTTCTGCACAGGAAGATGAGCCGAAGCCTGCATGGACAGAGGATGTTTTGCGCGGCGTGATCATGAGTGAGATACTGACAAGACCGCATGAGCGCGCAGCGCTGAACGCGGCACGGAGACAGAACAGGCAGGGATACCATGGATAACGAGATTCGTGTTGTGGTCGCGGACGATCAGGCAGGGATGCGTCTCATTCTGCGCAAAATGATCGAACGTGCCGAAGGCTTTACGCTCTGCGCTGAGGCGGACAGCGGCGACAAGGTTCTTGCATTGGTGGAAGAATACAGACCGCATGTCGTGTTTCTGGATATCGAGATGCCAGGCATGACGGGCGTGGAATGCGCGAAAGCCATTCAGGATTTTGACCCGAGAACGATCATTATCTTCGCAACGGCTCACGAAGGGTATATGGCGCAGGCATTTGAGATGTATGCGTTTGATTATATGCTCAAGCCGTTCAAGATGGAGCGTGTCCTCAAGACGCTGGAGCGCATCAGGCAGATCATCCTCGACAGAGAAAATACTATGCAGCAGATTGGCAGCGCAATGGCTGCTGCGGTTGCCAAAGCGCGCAGCGAAGGGCCGGGACGCATTATGCTTCATCATAAGGAAGGCGTGAATTTCGTCAGCCAGGCTGATATTCTGCTTGTACAACGTGAGAACCGCTCGACGGTTTTGTATGCTTCGGGAGGCCGGCGGTTTGAAACGAGCGAGTCCTTGGGGGATGTTGAAGAACGGCTGGATCCGAAAACCTTCTTCCGATGCCATAAGTCGTACATCATCAACCTCAATGCGATTGACAGCATCACGCCGTATGGCCGCTGGACGTATGTGGTTCACCTGCTGGGCACAGAACAGGACGCACTGATCACGCATGAGAAGTATGAGGAACTGGAGAAAATGTTCTCCTAGAATAGAGAATGAACAAAACCCGCTTCGGCAAAGCTGATATGCCGGAGCAGGTTTTGCGCATAGAAATGGAGATATCCATTGCCAGAGGAGATAGAAAACCAGATAGAAAAAACCCTCCCGCAAGGGGAGGGCAGCAAAGCGAAATTACTCAGCCTTGTTCAGCACGCGAGCCATGCGAGCCTTCTGACGGTTCGCGGCGTTCTTGGAAATAACGCCCTTGCTGGCAGCCTTGTCAACAGCGGCAGCGGCAGCGGCCAGAGTCTCGACAGAGGCAGCGTTGTTGAACTTCTTGAGCGCGGTCTTGGTGGCAGACTTGACCATCTTATTGCGCATGGTCTTACGCTCGGTAACGGAAACGCGCTTGATAGCGGACTTGATATTCGGCATCGGAATTTCCCTCCAAAAAGTTATAAATCAATGAAATGATGACAGAGATCTGATCTCGTCTGACTCCACTGGAAGAGGGAGCAGCAAGTGAAGCTGCACCAGTGTAATACGCGACCCTGCTCGGTGCCACGGCATCCATAGAAAAGCTCTCTAGCGACATATTATATACAAATACCGGAAGAAAGTCAACCCTGATTCTGCTTTTTCATTGATGAAAACATAAAAAGAAAAAAGCATATCGCATAGCCTTTGGGGAAGTGGAGACAATAGAGAAAAACCAGTGAAAAAGCGGAGGAACAACCATGAAAAACAGACACGGAATCATTCTGTATGCGCTGGAGGAAATTCCGCATCCCGGTTCGCACGAGATTCGGGTTCGACCTGCGCCGAGCGGACTGATGATCCGAAACGAGAGGGGAGAAGCGGATGGGCAATCTCAAGGGAGGTAAAGCAGCGAAGCGGTATGCACAGATGGTCGAAAGGCTTGCGCCGAAAAGCCCGATTGCGCAGGGGCTCGTTCGCTCATTCTGGGTTGGCGGCGTAATCTGTATGATTGGGCAGGGAATCACAGACTTCTTTGCCCATGTGCTTCTGTGGGGCGCACAGGCGAGCGCTACAGCGACATGTGTTTGCATGATCTTTCTTGCAGCGCTGTTGACAGGTCTTGGCGTTTACGACAGAATCGGCAAATATGCAGGCGCAGGCAGCATTGTACCCATAACCGGATTCGCGAACAGGTTGGTAAGAACATAAAGCAATGCAACAATCTATCTATTTCTTAAATCCGCAAAGAAAATCTGCGTGAAGGTTTCCTTTGCTCTATAAACGAAAAATAGGGGAGAGTCCGATTTCTCGGAACTCTCCCCGTTTCTTTTATACTGGATCATGCAGATCTTCAAGGAAGGTGTGGTTAAGAAGATGCTTCTCATAAGCCTTCTTGATAATCTGGTAGTTAATATCGATCTCACCATTCTCCATATTGTTTTCTTCAAGAATCTTTTCATAGTCATCGTAAAGTCTGAAGATGCGGTGGAATTCCTCTCTGGTTACCAGACAGTTTCCATTGGCTACGCGAGAAGCAAAAGCAATAATCTCGCTTCGCATAGATTCGATTCTGAGCTTCACAACTTCTTGCTTTAGCTTCAGAAGAATTTCTTCAAGCAAATGAATATGGATTCGATCCTCGTCAACGTCGTGCATCCAAATGTTACGCTTTTCGATGTTGTCTTTGCTGTAGTGAGACATCATCTCTTTGAACAGTACATTGTTTTCGTCGAGCTGTTTTGATACTTTAGCAATCAACTCACGTTCTTGTCTCTTTCGATCAAAGCGTTTCCGGATCTTCATGAACTCTGGAACGATAACTTTCCCTTTGAATTCAAGAAGCTCTCCAATTACCTGAATCACAAGAAACAGAATGACGAGAGCAGCGCCAATCCACTACGGCATACTAGCATATGTGGTAAGATATTCAAGATAATTTAGCAAGTAGACTCAGCCTCGCTTTCAGGCTGAGTTGTTTCATATGGGATTACACCATGAGGCATCAACATGCAGACCATCTCAATAGCACCATCAATAATCATCTGAATCTGATCGGTGACCTCAATGCCTGCTTTAGTTAGAACTTCTGCTGCAATCTCTTTAGCATAAGCATTTCGTTCTTCCTTTGGAAGCTCACCAAGTTTCCAAAGCTCTTCTGCTGTCTCAGCGCCCTCTCCTGCGGCCTCCAGGACGGCTACAACCGTCTTGAAGTAAGGGCTTGGGAGAATGTTCGATACGGCCTTTACAAGCGCTGTAATCGCCGCCTAGACAGGTTTCCATTGAACGATCATGTGGATGTAGTTGACGCCAGTAAACCGCTGAATAAAATAGAGTACGGCAATTCCCGCTGCAACCACCAGCAATACAACCTGATACAATTCCATTACTTATTCCTCCTTAACCTTGTTCCAATTCCTCTATATCAGATTCCTCAGTAGAGGAGACAAGAGCGAATTTCTTTTCAGCATACTTTTCAACGCTGCTGTTACCCATGTACCCGGTAACAGTGACACCGGCAAGTGTAGCTGACCAAACGACTATCTTCTCGATGATCGAGACTGTATTATCCTCAATGGGATGTACAGACAAAATAATTAGAATGGCGGCAATGATAATTACCCATTGGAGCTAACCCCAATTTGCAAGCTTCTTGCTGTGCTGGACATATTTGTTTACAATCTGATTGACAGTTGCCATTGCTTATTAACTACCGATCTTTTCAATCGAAGGAGTTAGTCCCTTGTCTTTAAGATAAGAAACAATTTCATCCTTCATATTTGAATTGTTGATTGTAACTGCAATCTTCCAACTTGAAGATAGAGATACATAATCGCCTGAGATGTATCCGGTATGTCCTTTGTAGTTAATCATATACCATCCATTTGTTTCTCCGATTAGTGTAAGGAAAGAACCGTTGGAAAGTTTACCAAGCACCTCGCCATCTATCGGAGCTTTTCGCACTCTCAATACTCCGCCCGAAGTTTTAACCGATCCCTTAATGGGGAATGCGGAAGCGGTACTTGAATTGTCTGAACCAATCTCGTCAACGTCATAGTCGGTATTCTTCTATCTCGAAGCATGGGTCCATTGGTTAATGCAGGAATAGACTACACCGTACTTTGTTCCTTTAGCTTCAACAACCTGCCCGTCTCCGATATAAAGACCAACATGGTAGAAGTTTCCAATACCATCGTCCTGATACTGAGAAGGTTCTTTCCCGTCATTACGCCATTTATAAACAGCCATGCCGGGATAAAGATCAATTTCTCCGATCTTGCCTTTCTTGGTAGAATACTGTCTCCACATTGTATTTGAGCCGTGGTACATATACCCACCTGCTTGTTTATACCAATAAGTGAAAGCCCCGGAGCAATCAACAGCGCCTTTTGAAGCGCCACCGGCTACATAATCCCAGCCTTGATCTGCCATGTACTTAAATTTCTCAACCTAGTAACTAGCTTTGACTGCCATGGTAGTATCAACTCCTTTCATCAACTCCAGTGTTGTGTTTGGATAATAAAAAGACAGGATATTTCTAAAAGAAACTCCTGTCTTTGCTGCGTACTTAGCACCTTCCTGGCTCATACCGACGCCATGTCCTCGTTTATTACCTTTGGTAGCAGCCAGATCCCATGGGTCATCTTGCTCAATCAGATAATCACGGTGACCTCCCCAACGAGATTTAGAGGAAGTTGTTCTACCTCCATTTGAAGAAGAGTATGCGCAAGGGGAAAGTGCTTTATTGTTATAACACTAAATCCAACCTTCTGTTTGCGTTACAGCGGCGTGAGCATTTGGATATTGAGTGCTAATCATATGCTTGGCACTAAAAGATTGAGATGTATCGGATGAATCGGAGATTGGTTTTCCCGATTTATAATACGGATAGGCGTTTGTACGTGAGGCAATTGCCTGCGCCTTACAAGCCTCCATTGGAGCATTCCCGATTTCACTTGCGACAACGCCACATAGGTATTTTTCAAATGGAAGCTGAATACTATCTCCGACTTTTGCGTTTAGTAAAGATGCATTCTCTTTCTTTGTAATATAAATATTGATCATGATTTATACTCAATCGATCTCCTCATTGACCGTGATGATGGAATTCTCGTTCAGATCGCCGCAGCAGATGCGGATGTAGGCGTATGTGCCCCACCCGCTCGGAGCTGTGAACTGAATAACATCACCGTTGTCTCCGTATACAACCGGCGCAAATTCGCTGCCGGGCAGACTATTAGGATTGTGGCTCGCGTTAGTGAGCTTGTTGAACGACGCATCATATGCAAAGAATGTAGTCCTCGATGTAGAACCGCCGTCACCCGAAATGTCGAAATACTCCACGTTTTTGAATCGAATAATGTCGCCCTTTTTAGCCGGAATCAGGCCGGTCACGCACCAGCCCGTCGCAGCCGTGTCGCCGCTTGAAGACGTGCGCGTATCCCGC
>JAFXCE010000134.1 GCA_017521565.1 Clostridia bacterium
AAAACCGCCCTCGCTGTCTATAAGCGAAGGCGGTTTCATATGGAGCTGATGACCGGATTTGAACCGGTGACCTCATCCTTACCAAGGATGCGCTCTACCTGCTGAGCTACATCAGCATCGGCAACGAATAGTATTCTAGCACAGTTTGATTCATTTTTCAAGCCCTTTTGTCAAATTTCTTAAAATTCTTTTTTCCGTGTACAAAGAAGCATAAAACAGGAAAATACCCTTCCATCGCACACCCAGAATTTTTGCAATTTGATCAGTTTTCTTGCGTTTATATTGACATCATGACCCAAATTATGCATAATTACATATAGAAAACTGAATGCTGCGCGGCGTTGGCCGACCCAAAGACGCCGCGCACAAAAAGACAGGAGTGAGCGCTATGGCCATTAAACTGATCCAACTCCCTCACCGCAACGGCAACGTCAAGCTTCGCTTTGCGACAGGACACTTTGCCACCAGCCACAGCCACCTCAATTACTACATCGACATGACGATGACCAAACACCGCCTTTCCGAGGCGCGTGATGCGGCTGCCGTGCTGTGCAGTAAGTTTAACTCCTCCACCATCATCGACACCATCCTGTGTCTGGACGGGACAGAGGTCATCGGCGCATGCATGGCCGAAGAGCTCACGCGCTCCGGTTACATGAACATGAACGCCCATCGCACCATCTATGTCGCCACGCCGGAACACACCTCCGGCAGCCAGCTGATCTTCCGCGACAACACCGCGCCGATGATCGTGGGCAAGCATGTGCTGGTTCTGGCGGCCTCCGTCGCCACCGGATATACCGCGCAGGCCGCCATCGAGGCGATCCGCTATTACAGCGGCATCCCGACCGGTGTCTGCTCGATCTTCGCCTGTGTGGATTCCTGTGAAGGCTTCCCGGTCGTGAGCATCTACAATAAGGACGATCTCGACGGTTACGCCAGCTATTCCTCCCGCGAATGCCCGATGTGCAGGGCGGGCGTGAAGCTCGACGCGCTGGTCAATAGCCACGGCATTTCCAGCTTCTAAGTAAGCAAGACCTGAATATCCAAACAAGCCTGAGCGCAGGAAGATGCGCTCAGGCTTGTTGTCTGTATCCGATCAGAGTTCGCGCGGGAACGGAACAGCAAAGCTGCCCAGCTTTGCCTCAATCGCGCGCAGCTCCTCAAGGGTCTTATCGTTGACGGGCACACCCTTCTCCCTGCGCAGGATGCGCATATCGACTTCCTTTTCGCCGTGGGTGTAGATGCGTTCCTGTCCGGCGGCCTTGTCGCTGTCCCGCAGCTTCTGCAGGTATTCGGAGAAGCTCCTGCGGATTTCTTCTTTGCTGCCGAAGATCCCGTAGTCGATGGCAATAAAGCTGTGGCAGATCCCGGAGCCGCCGTCCTCGGTCTTGTAGATGCGCTCTGCCGTCATGCCGCCGGCGAGGATACCGGTGAACAATTCGCAGATCACGCCAAGGCCATAGCCCTTGTGGCCGCCCATCAGCTCGCTGGAGCCGCCCAGCGGCAGGATGCCGCCGCCTGCTTTGCTGATGATGTTGGCCAGCACATGCGGCGCGTCCGTGGAGTCGCAGCCGTTTTCATCCACGCCCCAACCGAGCGGAACGGGATCGCCGCGCTTGGTATACACCTCGAACTTGCCGCGGGGAACGACGGTCGTTGCGCAGTCAAAGGAGAACGGAACGGGATCCGCCGGCATGGCGAGGGCGATCGGGTTAGTGCCGATCATCGGCTGCTTGCCATAAACAGGGACCATGATGGCCTCCGTATTGGTCATGCAAAGGCCCATCAGATCCTCACGCGCCGCCATTTCGGTATAGTAGCCCGCAACGCCGTAATGATTGGAGCGGCGGACGGAAACAAAGCCGCAGCCGCACGTTTTGGCCTTTTGAATCGCCAGCCGCATGGCCATCTTGCCCACGACCTGGCCCATGCCGTTGCATGCGTCGATGACGGCGGAGATGGGCGTTTCATGGACGATCTGCGGCTTCGCGTGAACATCCACCATGCCGCAGGAGATTTCATAATCGTAGCGCACCATGCGCTGCACGCCGTGGGACTCGGTTCCATTGAGATCCGCAGCGAGAAGAACGTCGGTGATGTCCGCGCTCTGCGTCCCGTCAAAGCCGTAAGAGCGGAAAGCCGCGCAGCAAAAATCATGCAGCTGCTGATAATCCAGATAATGATAGGCCATAGGGTTTCCCTCCATCGTCACAATCCAGTTGCGCTGTTTTTTATATTATATCGCACGGCCTATCGCGCGTCAAACCACACAAGAGAAAACCGCGGGAAAGGACTTACACTTGCGGAGCGATTTCAAGAGATGGTACAATGAACCATATGAAAGCTTGAAGCGGCGTTTTCTCCAGCGCGCTTTGAGACCATGGAGGAAGAGAAAACATGAACGACATCATCCGCCAGCTGTTTGCGCGCAAATCCGTCCGCGTATTTGAGGAGCGCACGATATCCCCCGCCGACAAGGCGCTTATTCTGCAGGCTGCATGCATGGCGCCCACGGCGGGCAACCGGCAGCTGTATACCATCATCGACGTAACCGATCAGACGATCAAGGAGGCGCTGGTGGATACCTGCGATCATCAGCCCTTCATCGCCAAGGCGCAGATGGTTCTCATTTTCTGCGCAGATTGCCGCAAGTGGTACGAGGGCTTTAAAGCCGCGGACGCCGAGCCCCGAAAGCCCGGCGTGGGTGATTTGATGATTGCCGTATCCGACGCTACCATCGCAGCGCAGAACGCCGTGACCGCCGCCGAAAGTCTGGGCATCGGTTCATGCTACATCGGCGACATTATGGAAAACGCCGAGCAGCAGCAGGCCCTTCTGCATCTGCCGGATTATGTGTTCCCCGCGGCGATGCTGGTCTTCGGCTATCCCACCCGCCAGCAGCAGGAGCGCAAAAAGCCGGGCCGCGTGGCGATGGCGCACATTGTGCATGAAAACGCATACCGCTGCATGGACGAGGCGGAGATGCAGGCGATGTGGAGCCCTCACGCGGGCGAAAAGGGCTATCAGGCGTGGATGCAGGCGTTCTGCAGCCGCAAATACAATGCCGATTTCTCCCGCGAAAGAAACCGGTCCGTGTCGGTCTATCTGCAGCAGTTCAAAGAATAACCGGTCAAGCCCCCGGCGCGTAAAAATAAAGATCGGTGTTGACTTTTTTGGCCGGATTGGATACAATAAACAACATGTGAAAAGCGATGATGGGAATCGTTGCGCAGCATGTTTTTCAGAGAGCCGCCGGTCGGTGCAAGGCGGCAGACAGATGCGACAATTCTCCTCCCGGAGCTTCGCAGGCGAACGGCGTTTCCAGTAGTCTGCGGCGGTTTGGCCCCGTAAAAGGCCTTGGCTTTTGCCGCTGAGGGCTGCTCTGCAGCCGAATCAGGGTGGTACCGCGCTTTAACAGGCGCCCCTGTGCAAAGATTGTGCAGGGGCGCTTTTTATGTACAGAAAAGCGGTCTCGGGCACAGAGCTGTACGATTGGCAAAGTTGTTCGCAAGGGGATATAGGCCAGCCTGCCCCCGAGCACAGAGCTGCATGATTGGCAGCGCCGGTCGGAAGAGGATGCGGGCACAGCCCGCTGCAGGGGCGCTCTTTGCATCCCTGCGAAAAATGAGGAGGACTCTCACATGTACATCAAGCCTTACAATCCCGACGAGATCGAGCTGAAGTGGCAAAAGAACTGGGCGGACGCTCATGCCTTTGAGGCCAAGACCGACAAGAGCAAGCCGAAGTTCTTCGGCCTGATCGAGTTCCCGTATCCCTCCGGCGCGGGCCTGCATGTCGGCCATCCGCGCTCCAACACCGCGATGGACATCATCTCCCGCAAGCGCCGTCTGGAGGGCTACAACGTCCTGTTCCCGATGGGCTGGGACGCTTTCGGCCTGCCGACGGAGAACTTCGCCATCAAGAACAAGGTCCATCCGGCGAAGGTGACCAAGAAGAACGTCGACCGCTTCCGCGATCAGCTCCAGCGCATCGGCTTCTCCTTCGACTGGAGCCGCGAGGTGGATACCACCGATCCCAACTACTTCAAGTGGACCCAGTGGATCTTCCTGCAGCTGTATAAGCACGGCATGGCCTATAAGAGCGAGATGCCGGTCAACTGGTGCCCGAGCTGCAAGTGCGGCCTGGCGAACGAAGAGGTCGTTAGCGGCAAGTGCGAGCGCTGCGGCGCGGAGGTCATCCGCCGCGTGAAGAGCCAGTGGATGCTCAAAATTACGAAGTATGCCCAGAAGCTGCTCGACGGCCTGGACGACGTGGACTTCATTGAGAAGGTCAAGACCCAGCAGCGCAACTGGATCGGCCGCAGCGAGGGCGCTGAGGTTGATTTCAAGATCGCCGATTCCGACATGAAGCTGCGCGTGTATACCACCCGTCCGGATACCCTCTTCGGCGCGACCTATATGGTCGTGGCGCCGGAGCATGCGACCGTCGACGCGCTCAAGGACCGCATCACCAACTGGGACGACGTCATCGCCTACCGCGAGGCTGCCGCCAAGAAGAGCGATTTCGAGCGCACCGAGCTGGCCAAGGATAAGACCGGCGTGGAGCTCAAGGGCATCCGTGCGATCAACCCCGTCAACGGCAAGGATATCCCGATCTTTATCTCCGACTACGTCCTGGTGACCTACGGCACCGGCGCGATCATGGCCGTTCCGGCGCATGACACCCGCGACTGGGATTTCGCCACCAAGTTCGGCCTGCCGATCATCGAGGTCGTCGCCGGCGGCGAGGATGTGCAGAAGGCTGCTTATACCGATGTGGCCGAGGGCGTGCTGTGCAACTCCGGATTCCTCAACGGTCCGTCCGTTGCCGAGGCGAAGAAGAGCATCA
>JAFXCE010000135.1 GCA_017521565.1 Clostridia bacterium
CCTGGCTGTTGCCAAGGCGCTGGCCGAGTCCGAGGCGATCACCATCATCGGCGGCGGCGACTCTGCGGCTGCTGTTGAGCAGATGGGCCTGGGCGCTCAGATGACCCACATCTCCACCGGCGGCGGCGCCTCCCTGGAGTATCTGGAGGGCAAGACCCTGCCGGGCGTTGCGTGCCTGGATGAAAAGTAATTTTCACCTGACGCGATAACGAAGTAAACATCGCCCCGGCCGGCCACATGGCCGGACCGGGGCTTATCTTATAAACAGAAAAAGGAGAATACCATTATGCGTAAGCCGATCATTGCCGGTAACTGGAAGATGAACAAGACCCCGTCCGAGGCCGCGGCGCTCGTCACCGAGCTGATTCCGCTGGTGAAGGACGCCTGCTGCGACGTCGTCGTTGGCGTTCCGGCGGTCAACTTTGCGGCTGTTGCCGAGGTCATCAAGGGCACCAACATCAAGCTGGGCGCTCAGAACATGCACTGGAAGGCAAGCGGCGCCTACACCGGCGAGCTGTCCGCTGCGATGCTCAAGGAGTGCGGCGTGGAGTACGTCATCCTCGGCCACAGCGAGCGCCGTCAGTACTTCGGCGAGACCGATGCGACCGTCAACCTGCGCACCCTGGCCGCTGTTGAGGCTGGCCTGACCCCGATCATCTGCGTCGGCGAAAAGAAGGAAGAGCGCGAGGCTGGCTACACCAACGCGCTGGTCGCCTATCAGACCCTGATCGCCCTGACCGGCCTGACCGCCGAGCAGGTGAAGAACGTCGTCGTCGCCTATGAGCCGGTTTGGGCCATCGGCACCGGCCTCACCGCCACCGACGAGCAGGCCAACGAGACCATCGGCGTCATCCGTGAAGCCATCCGCGGCGTCTACGGCGATGCTGCCGACGAGGTCCGCATCCAGTACGGCGGCTCCATGAACCCGAAGAACTGCAAGGGCCTGATGGCTCAGCCGGAGATCGACGGCGGCCTCATCGGCGGCGCGTCCCTGAAGGCTGTCGACTTCTCTCAGGTCGTCAACTTCGACAAGTAAGCATCTGATGTAAAAGGGGGAGGAGTAGAACCCCTCCCCTACAGTGGAATGATGCAGAAATGCAGGGGCGGGGCTCTGCTCCGCCCAGTTTCCGGCATCAGAATCTATAGAATGAATCCGTAGGGGCGGGGCTCTGCCCCCGCCCTGATTTTTGTAACAGAAGGAGTTTTTAAAATGTCCAAGAAACCCGTTCTGCTTTGCATCATGGATGGCTACGGCATGCCGGAAGTCGACGAGGGCAACGCCATCGCCGCGGCGAAGAAGCCGAATCTGGATGCACTGTTTGCGTCCTGCCCGTATACCACCATCGATGCCTCCGGCATGGCTGTCGGCCTTCCGGACGGTCAGATGGGCAACAGCGAGGTTGGTCACACCAATATCGGCGCGGGCCGCATCGTCTATCAGCAGCTGACCCTGATTACCAAGTCCATCATGGATGGCACCATGAAGGAGAACGACGTGCTCGTTCGCAACATGAAGGCCGCCATCGATAACGGCAAGGCGATCCACTTCATGGGCCTGCAGGGCACCGGCGGCGTTCACAGCCACATTGAGCACCTGTTCGGTCTGCTCGACCTGGCCAAGCATCTGGGCGCGAAGGACGTCTATGTCCATGCCATCATGGACGGCCGCGATACCGACCCGAAGTCCGGCGCCGGTTTCCTTGGCGATCTGCAGAAGAAGATGGACGAGATCGAGCTGGGCGAGATCGCGACCGTCACCGGCCGTTACTACGCCATGGACCGCGATTCCAACTGGGATCGCGTGGAGAAGGCGTACGCCGCGTTCGTCTACGGCGAGGGCGAGAAGGCCGCCAACTGGCAGGAGTGCATGGAGAAGACCTACGCCGCCGGCGTGACCGACGAGTTTGTCCTTCCGTGCGTCACCAGCGACAAGGGCCGCATCACCGAAGGCGATACCATCGTTTTCCTCAACTTCCGTCCGGATCGCGCGCGTGAGATCACCCGCACGTTCGTCGACGATGCGTTCACCGGCTTCGAGCGCCGCTTCGGCCGCTTCCCGGTGCAGTATGTCTGCATGGCCGAGTATGACAAGACCATGCCGAACGTCGAGGTCGCCTATCCGCCGGTTCCGCTGACCAACGTGCTGGGCGAGTATCTTGCTGCCAACGGCAAGACTCAGCTGCGCATCGCCGAGACCGAGAAGTATGCGCACGTGACCTTCTTCTTCAACGGCGGCCGTGAGGCGCCGTGCGAGGGCGAGGACCGCAAGGTGATCCCGTCCCCGAAGGTAGCCACCTACGACCTCAAGCCGGAGATGAGCGCCTATGAAGTCGCTGACGAGTGCGCCGAGCGCATCAGGAGCGGCAAGTACGACGTCGTCATCCTCAACTTCGCCAACTGCGACATGGTCGGTCACACCGGCGTGTTCGAGGCGGCTGTGAAGGCTGTCGAGGCTGTCGACGCATGCGTGGGCAAGGTCTGGGAAGCCACCAAGGAGATGGGCGGCTGCATGTTCCTGACTGCCGACCACGGCAACGCGGACAAGATGAAGAACGAAGACGGCTCTCCGTTCACCGCGCATACCACCAACGTCGTGCCGTTCCTGGCCGCCGGCGTGGGCGATGTGAAGATGCGCAAGGGCGGCTGCCTGGCGGACATCGCGCCGACCATGCTGCCGTACATCGGCCTGCCGGTTCCCAAGGAAATGACGGGCAAGAGCATCATCGAGGCGTAAGTTTCATCATCTGCGGACGGTCTGATGGCCGTCCGTTTTTGTTTCAATTGCGGCATCTTTGTGAATTCGGAAAAAACTGGGATGAAAACGGTTCATGCCTGCGTCTATTGAATATAAGTGAAATCCAAGGAGGTATGACCGATGAAGAAGAAAAGCAAGAAGGTTTTTGCGGCGCTGCTGTGCGCGGCAGTGATGCTGACCGGCACGGCGGCAATGGCGGCTCCCTCGGCGACGCCGGTTCCGGCAGCGATGCCGGGCGGCGGCGCGGCGGGTACGGCGGAAATCATCGTGCAGGGCTCTGCGCAGGTGTCCGCCGATCCGGATATGGTGACGATCCAGACCAGCGCATCGGCAAAGGCAGGCTCGATGGCGGCGGCGCAGGAGCAGATCAGCGGGATCATCGAAGATGCGACGGTCAAGCTGATGGAACTCGGCGTGCTGGATGAGGACATCGTGACCAGCAACTACAGCTACTATCCCACCTACAACTATGAGATCGACGCGATCACCGGCTACGAGGCAAACCACACGCTCGCCGTCACATGCCGGGATGTGGAGATGCTCGACAGCGTCATCGGCGTGCTGACGGACTGCGGACTCAGCCAGATTTATGATGTGAGCTTTGATATTTCCACACGCAGCCAGCTGTACCGGCAGGCGCTGGAGCTGGCGATTCTGGCAGCGGAGGAAAAGGCGCAGACGATGGCGGCGGCCAGCGGCAGGACGCTCACGGGCCTGAAGAGCATCGAGGAAAACGCGGGCTACGGCGAGGGCTATGCCATCAACGCAAGGGCGGATATGGTGACCATGGAAAGCAAAGCGGCCGGCACGGGCATCCGCTCCGGCGGCGTAAGCGTGAGTGCGCGGGTGACGGCGGTCTACACGGCGCAGGAATAAAACCGGCATGCAGCCGGCGGCATCAGCGGCAGGGCGCAGTCAATTCTGCGGCTTTGCGCTCAGGACCGGCGTTTTTCAAGCGAATTCACATGACAAAACAGCAAAAAAGCTGCAGGGCAATCGCTCTGCAGCTTTTTTCTATGGTGCGGATTGTGCGGTTTTTCCGGGATTTTACCGGATCAGAAAGTCCATCAGCTTCTTTTCGTCGGTATTGAGGATCAAGCTGTGATCGAAGCCCGTCTCCCGGATGATTTCGAGCGCATGCTCAAACCGGCCTACGGCGCTGGGATCGTGCGCATCGGTGTTGACGATGACGGGCACGCCGTATTTTTCGCACTTTTCCAGCATGATGTGGTAGTTTTCACGGCTGTTGACGCGGAATAGCGGGGGCTTGACGGAGCTGTTGTTGACCTCAAGGGCCACATCGTTATCCCGCGCGGCCTTGCACAGCAGCTCGTAATCAAGCGGCGTGCGGTCGTCGTCGGGATGGGAGATCAGGCGAACCTTCCGGTTTGCCTCCATGCAGCCGATCACGTTCCTGGTATTGCTTATGGCGTCAAGGACCGTATAGCAGTGCGGATGGATGCCTGCGATGGCATAATCCAGATAGGAAATGCAGCGGTCGGATAGGGAGAGCTTTCCGCCCTCGAGAACGTTGATCTCGCTTGCGCGCAGAATGCGCACGCCGAAGAGCTCGTCGGGCACGCAGCGCAGGTTGATGAAGTAAATCGGGTCGCATGTGCCGGGGATTCCCGGCGCGTGTTCGGAGACGCCCAGAATGCGCAGGCCGCGCTCCGCCGCTGCCTGTGCGTTTTCGCGGATGGTGCCGTAGGCATGGCCGCTGGCCAGCGTGTGCGTATGAAGATCGGCGATCAGTTTCGGCATGGCGTTCATCCTTCCTTTGGTTGGTTTTTTACTGTCCGCTCATCTTCTCGGCGATGGCCTGACCGAATGCCGTGGCGGCGACGCCGCCCAGCCCTGTTTCGCGCAGGGAGACGTCCATCTTATCGCCGACCTCGCGCATCGCGTCGATCACCTCATCCGGCGGAACAGCGCTGCGGATGCCGGCCAGCGCCAGATCTGCGCTGGACATGGCAATCATCGCGCCCGCGGCATTGCGCTTGACGCAGGGCACCTCGACCAGACCGGCAACAGGATCGCAGACCAGGCCCAGCAGGCTCTTGATTGCCATCGCCGCCGCGTGGCAGACGGCCTCTGCGCTGCCGCCGGCCAGATAGCAAAGCGCCGCTGCGCCCATCGCGCTGGCCGTGCCGATCTCCGCCTGACAGCCGCCCGCCGCGCCCGCGATGGAGGCCTTCTGCGCGATCACCTGACCGATTGCGCCGGCGACATACAGCGCGCGGACCATCGCCGCATCGTCGAGGTTTTCGCGCTGCTGATAGGGCAGCAGCACCGCAGGGAGCACGCCGCAGCTGCCCGCAGTCGGCGCGGCGACGATGCATTTCATGCAGGCGTTGCTCTCGCCCATTTCGATCGCCTGCGCAAGCACCGTGCCGATATATTCTCCGCAGATGCTCTTTTTTGATGCGGCATATTCGCGCATCTTTGCGCCGTCGCCGCCGACCATGCCGCTCTGGGAGCGCAGCGCGGGATCATATCCCTGCTTTGCGCGGCGAATGGCATTGTACAGCACCGTCATCTGCGAGATGGACGCGCCGGGCGTCACGCCGCGGTCGACGCAGTCGCTCTTGACGATCACATCAAAGAGATCTTCCTGCCTGCCCGCCTTCATCAGCGCGCAGAGAGATTCGATGGCCATACCGGTTTACCTCTCTTTCTCCGTGCCGACAAACGTCACGCCGTTGATGCCGTTAATGCCGCGCAGACGGTCAAGGATCGCCTGCGGCACGGCTTTGTCGGTTTCGATGATCATGACGGCGTTTCCGCCGGGGTAGTCGCGATACAGATGGAGCGTGGCGATGTTCACGCTGTGTTCCGCCAGCAGGCTGGTGACGTCGCGCACATGGCCCGGCTGGTCGCGGTTCTGCACGATCAGCGTGGGCAGATCGCCCGAGAAGCTGACGCGAAGCCCGTTCATTTCCACCACCATGATCCGTCCGCCGCCCAGGGACGACGCGATCATGGACAGCGTATTGCCGCTTGCGGCGGTTAGGCTGATCCTGGCGGTATTGGGGTGTTCGCCGCTCAGATTCGTGCGGGAGAAGGTGAAGCCCATGCCGGCCTCGCGTGCTACGTCAAAGCTTGCCGGGATGCGCTCGTCGTCGGTCTGCATGCCCAGCAGGCCCGCGATCAGCGCGCGGTCGGTGCCGTGGCCCTGTCCGGTAGCGGCGAAGGAACCGGAGAGCGCGATGTGCGCTGTCTGCGGCGTTTCCTCGCCAAGGAGCCTGCGCGCCATGCGGCCGATGCGCACCGCGCCCGCCGTATGCGAAGAGCTGGGGCCGACCATCACAGGGCCGAGTATATCAAACAGGTTCATAGTATGTCCTCGCTTCTCGTTATGATGTTTCCCGATGATACCCTGATCATATCAGAATTGCAGCGGGTATTCAAGGAATTCCCTCTATGAAAATGCTTCCTGATGCTGTACAATAGAGCGGAAGTAAAAGCAGTACGAATCAGGAACAGGATGTGACCCATGTTTTCTCTTGCCAGCGGCGCGTGCCGCCATCTCATTGTCTTTGATCTGGAATGGAACCAGTCCAGCTATAACCCGAATCACCGCATGCCGCACGAGATCATCGAAATCGGCGCATGCCGCGTGGACCGGGATTTTCAGGTGGTGGATACCTTTTCAAGGGTGATCCGCCCAAGGCTGTATAAGCGCCTTGACAAGCATATCAAGAAGGTGACCGGCATCACGGAGGAGGAGCTGAGCATAGGCGGCGAATTCTCCGACGTGTTTGCCGATTTTATCGCATGGTGCGGCGAGGATGCGCAGCTCATCACATGGGGCCGGGACGATTTTCCGGTACTCAAGCGCAATGCGGCGTTTTTTCAGTGCCCCATGCCCTTTGAGCCGCCGCTGGATGCGCAGCTTGTCTTTGGCGGCGTATGTTTGGGCTCCTGCCATCAGCAGATGAATCTGCACGCCGCGCTGGAGCATCAGGGGATCGAGATCGAGGTGCCAGCGCACAGGGCGGTCTATGACGCGCAGTGCACGGCGGCGATGCTGCCGGCGATTGACAGCGCCATTGCCGCGCTGGAGGAGGACAGGCGCGCGCAGCTGGATGCGACGATCGCCCGGGAGAAGCGCATCGCGGCTTCAGTGCTCAAGTCCATGCCCACGCGCCATACCTATCAGACCGAGGCGCTTGCGGACGAGGGGTTGATGAACATTGCCTGCCCCAGCTGCGGCAGGCGCACGGCGTTTGATACGCCCTGGTTTGACAGCGGGCGGGAAAAGTACATGGCCATCGCCCATTGCCCGGCGCACGGCTTTGCCTACGGGCAGATGCACTTCAAGCGCGCGTCTTCCGGGCTTCTGATCATGCATCAGCGCGTGTATTCCGCCTGCGAGGAGGAGGTTGCTGATGTGCGCGAGCGCTACCGGCTGTACCTGATCACCCCGCCGAGAAAGCGCCATCATCGCCTGAATATGGAAGAGGCGGTCAGAAAGAACCGGCAGGAATAAGCCGGGCTCCATAGACTGGGCAAACATAAAAAGCGCCGGATTCCGACGCTTTTTCTTATTGAATTGACGGGTAAGCGGAGTGGTGGAGGTGTTCAGTCAAGGCCGAGGTGATTCTCGATCCTTGATACGCGCTGAGCAAGCGTATCATCGCCTGCCTCCGACACCTTTGCCGTTTTTTTAGCCTCCGTCCGCGCGAGCAGATAATCACAGGATACATCGAGCGTGTCCGCCAGCAGACACAGGGTTTCAAGGCTCGGCTGGCGCAGACCGCGTTCATACAGTCCGACGGTGTTCAGGCTCTTGCCGATGATATCCGCCAGCGCTTGTTGGCTCATATGTTTGGCGGTACGAGCGACTTTCAGACGCTCACCAAACTTCACCATACAGACACCTCCCCAAATCGGAATACTTCGCTATTTAGGCGTATTTCGCCTGATACTTTAAGTATACGGTTGATTTTCCGAACGTCTACTGACAAAAATGATGTATTTTAGAGAATTTCACACTATTTCAACCTTTTTCACTCGTTTTCGACCCAAAGTTATGCAGTTAATTCTGTATTTTTTGGAGATTTGGATTTTTTACAACGGCCATTGACCACCGGCGAAAAGATGATATAATCATGAAAGAATATACCGTGTTTTTGTCATGGGATTGCCGCTGGGAAGAGGCGCCTTTGGAGGGGGATCCCTGAGAATTCAATAAACCAAGAAAAGAGAAGGGGCATGTTATGAGCGAAAATCCGCTGCGCGGACGCGAGGAAAATCTGGTTCTGCGCGCGCTGTATCTGATTGCGATCATTCTGGTTGTGGACGGACATACGACGCTGGCGGACATGTTTGATATGGACAGCCTGTTCCGCTATTATTCCTTTCACCTGATGCTCTTTGCCTTTGGCGCGGGGTATTTCTTCAGGTTCCATGGAGGAATTTTGAAGGATACGCTGTCCCGGGCAAAGCGCCTGCTTGTGCCGCTGTATATCTGGAATGCGGTATACGGTGTGGGCGCCGCGCTGCTGCGGCGTTTTGGCGGGTTTGAAATCGGCGCGGAAATCAGCGCGTATACGCTGCTGCTTGCGCCGGTTGTGGATGGAGAGCACTTCGTCTGGAATCTGGGCTCGTGGTTTATTTTCCCGCTTTTTCTTTCGCAGGTGATCTATGGCCTGATTCGCCGGGCTGCCGCGCTGTTTAAGGGCAATGAATGGATCACGTTTCTTGTCTGTCTGCTGCCGGGCTGCGCCGCGGTGGAAATCTGCCGCGCCGGCATGCAGGATATGCTGCCGCTGTTTCTTACGCGGACGCTGATCCTGCTGCCGGGCTATGCGGGCGGCGCGCTCTACAGGCGCTGCCTTGAAAAGCGTGACGTCCTGCCGACTGTGCCGTATCTGGCGGTGATCGTCGTGCTTCGTGCGCTGCTGTGCGTGAGGTACGAGAATCTGGCATATCTGCTCTCCTCCTGCACGTATTTTACCTGCGATGCGTTTGGGGTATACTTCGGCGCGCTGCTGGCCATCGCGTTCTGGCTGCGCATTGCGCGCCTGCTCGCGCCGCATATGGCCAGAAGCCGGCTGGCGCTGTATATCAGCCGGCATACGTTTGATGTGATGATGCATCATTTCATGGGATTCTTTGCGCTCAACGGCGTGTTCCTGACGCTCAACGCGCTGGGAATCGGCGCGGCGGATTTTTCTGTGAAGTCCTTCCGCACGATGTACAATTACAACTATGCGCCGGGCGGAAGACCGGAATTCAATGTGCTGTATCTTCTTGCGGGTCTGCTTCTGCCGATGCTCGTGCCGTTCGTGATTGAAAAAGCGAAGCGGAAGCTGGGACGCTGGAAAAGGCGGTAAACGCCGACCGGAATGAAAATGGAATCTTCGGCCGCTATGCAGGGATGCAGGGCGGCTTTTCTGCGCCCTGCTGCTGACCGGAAATTGAATTATTGCTGAAAAGGTTGCTAAAAAACGCTGATGGTGATACAATATACTATTAGCGAAGTATGGAAACTTGCGCCTGTGCGCAGAAAATTCCCGCTTTGCAGTTTGGAGGAAAACAATGGGTTTATTCAGTAAGCTTTTCGACCCGAATGCCGGGGAGATCAAGAGACTGCAAAAGATTGTCGATAAAATCGATTCCTTTGAGGAGGCGCACAAGAAGCTCTCGGACAGCGAGCTGCGCGCCAAAACGGAGGAGTTCCGCGCGCGCCTTGAAAAGGGCGAAACGCTTGATCAGCTGCTGCCGGAGGCGTATTCTGTCGTGCGCGAGGCAACCTACCGCGTGACGGGCAAGCGTCAGTTCCGCGTGCAGATGATGGGCGGCATCGTGCTGCATCAGGGCCGCATTGCGGAGATGAAGACCGGCGAAGGCAAGACGCTGACGGCGACCATGCCGGCCTACCTCAACGCCTTGACGGGCAAGGGCGTGCATGTCGTCACCGTCAACGATTATCTGGCGAAGTTCCAGGGCGAGGACATCGGCCGCATTTTCCGTTTCCTGGGCATGAGTGTGGGCGTGATCGTCCATGACCTGACGCAGGAGGAGCGCAAGGCGGCGTATGCCTGCGACGTGACCTACGGCACCAACAACGAGATGGGCTTTGACTACCTGCGCGACAACATGGTCATCTATCAGAAGAACATGGTGCAGCGCGGTCATCACTTTGCGATCGTGGACGAGGTGGACTCCATTCTCATCGACGAGGCGCGCACGCCGCTGATCATCTCCGGTCAGGGCGAAAAGTCCACCGATATGTACGAGAAGGCGGACCGCTTCGTCTGCACCCTGAAGGAGGGCGTGGAGCCGGAGGAGGTCAATCGCTTTGAGGAGAGTCCTTACACCGACGAAGAAATCGCCGAGATGCGCAAGGACTACGTCAAGGACGAGAAGAAAAAGACCTGCAACCTCTCCGAGGCGGGCGTTCACAAGGCGGAAAAGTGGTTCGGCGTGGAGAACCTCGCCGATATGGCCAACAACGAGCTGGTGCATCACATCAACGCCGCGCTGCGCGCGCATGCGCTGATGAAGCGCGACGTCGATTACGTCGTGCAGAATGATCAGGTCGTGATCGTTGACGAATTCACCGGCCGCCTGATGGTCGGCCGCCGTTACAGCGACGGCCTGCATCAGGCGATTGAGGCGAAGGAGCATGTGAAGGTGGAGCGCGAGAGCAAGACGCTGGCCACCGTCACCTTCCAGAACTACTTCCGCATGTACAAAAAGCTCTCGGGCATGACCGGCACGGCCAAGACCGAGGAGGAGGAGTTCAAGGGCATCTACGCGCTGGACGTCGTGCAGATCCCGACGAACCGCCCGATGATCCGCAAGGACATGAACGATCTGGTGTACACCACCATCAAGGGCAAGTTCCTGCAGGTCATCGATGAGATTGACAAGCGCCACCAGACCGGTCAGCCGATTCTGGTGGGTACGGTGTCCGTCGAGGTGTCCGAGCTGCTCTCCAAGATGCTCAGGATGCGCGGCATCCAGCACGAGGTGCTCAACGCCAAGTACCATGAGAAGGAAGCGGAGATCGTCGCGCAGGCGGGCCATTACGGCGCGGTCACCATCGCCACGAACATGGCGGGCCGCGGCACGGACATCCTGCTGGGCGGCAACCCCGAGTATCTCGCCCGCCGCGCAATGAAGCAGAAGGGCTATGACGAGATGACGATCGAGGAAGCCACGGGCTTTAACGAGAACGTCCCGCAGGAAGTCCTCGACGCGCGCGTGATCTATAAGGAGCTTTACAGCGAATTCAAGAAGCAGACCGATAGCGAACATGATCGCGTGGTTGCCGTGGGCGGCCTGCACATCATCGGTACTGAGCGCCACGAGTCCCGCCGAATCGACAACCAGCTGCGCGGCCGCGCCGGCCGTCAGGGCGATCCGGGCTCTTCGCAGTTCTTCATCTCCATGCAGGATGACCTGATGCGCCTGTTCGGCAGCGAGAAGGTGTCCGGCCTGATCGCGAAGATGGGCGTTGGCGAGACCGAGGCGATTGAGGCGGGCATGCTCACCGGCCAGATCGAGAACGCGCAGAAGCGCATTGAGGGCCGCAATTACGAGATCCGCAAGAACGTGCTGCAGTACGACGACGTCATGAACGAGCAGCGCAAGGAAATCTACGGTCAGCGCCTGCAGGTGCTCGAGGGCCGCGACATGCACGACACCATCGCGAAGATGGCGGATGCGCTGATCGACGACGCCATTGCGCTGTACTGCGGCAACGGCGACGATACGATCGACTGGGATATGGAAGGCCTCAAGAATTACATGGAGCGCCTGTGCGTGCGCGTGGGCTTCTTCGCGGCGCATGAGGATAAGATGAACCACATCCCCAAGGGCGAGCTGACGCAGATGCTCAAGCAGGAGGCGCGCGACTTCTACGCGCTGCGCGAGGGTGAATTTGGAAAGATCAATCTGGATGTGCGCGAGCTGGAGCGCGTGGTGCTGCTCACGTGCGTCGACAAGCGCTGGATGGATCACATCGACGCGATGGATCAGCTGCGCGACGGCATTGGCCTGCGCGCCTACGGCAACCGCAATCCGATCACGGAATACCAGATCGAGGGCTATGACATGTTCGACGAGATGGTGCGCCTGATCCGCGAGGACACCGTGCGCAGGATGTATCTCTCGCGCATCAATGTTCCGCAGGAGCGCAAGCAGGTCGCCGAGGTGAAGGAGACCAACCTCGAACAGGCCAAGGCGGCAGGCGGCCCGGCGGGCACCAAGAAGGTCGCCAAGAAACCCGGCCGCAACGATCCCTGCCCGTGCGGCAGCGGCAAGAAATACAAGAACTGCTGCGGGGCCTGACGGCCTTTCCTCCGACAAAGGCGGACAGCAATAAGCTGCTTATACAGACGAGGCCGGAAGTGTGCGTATCACCTTAAGGGAGGAGCAGAGCCCCTCCCCTGCAATAGGCGACGAGGAATTGTAAAAACGTAGGGGCGGGGCTCTGCTCCGCCCGTTCCCCATACACAAGATACTGACAGAGACCGAATAAAGGAAGTGAATCACCGTGATCGAACTGGATACCTACCGCCAAAGCCTTGGCAAGATTCGCGAGAGCATCGTTGAGGTCGGCGGCGCGCTGAATATTGAAACCATGAAGGAGCAGCTCATGGAGCTGCAGGAGACCATGAACGAGCCGGATTTCTGGAATAATCTGGAGCGCTCTACGTCTGTTTCCAAGAAGGTTCGCGTGATTGAGGGCAAGCTGGAGCATTACAACAAGCTCATCGCCCGTGCGGACGACATCGAGGCGACCATGGAGCTCGCCCAGGAGATGGAAGATCAGGACCTCGTCGATGAGGCGGGCGAGGAGATCAAGAAGCTGCAGGAGGATCTTGCGGCGCTGCGCCTTGAAACGCTGCTGCGCGGTGATTACGATGATCATAACGCCTATATCTCCCTGCATGCCGGCGCCGGCGGCACCGAGGCGCAGGACTGGACGCAGATGCTCAGCCGTATGTATCAGCGCTACTGCGAGCGTCATGGCTTTGATGTGAAGATCATCGACATCCTTGACGGCGACGAGGCGGGCCTCAAGTCCATCACGATGGAGATCACGGGTGAGAACGCCTACGGCTTCCTGCGCGGCGAGAAGGGCGTGCACCGTCTGGTCCGCATCAGCCCGTTTGACTCCAACGCCCGCCGCCAGACGAGCTTCTCCTCGCTGGACGTCTCCCCGATCATCGAGGACGACGACAACGACATTGAGATCGACATGAAGGATGTGCGCACGGACGTGTACCACGCCTCCGGCGCGGGCGGACAGAACGTCAACAAGACCTCTTCCGCCGTGCGTATGACGCACTTCCCGACGGGCATCGTCGTCTCCTCCCAGACCAGCCGCGATCAGGTGCATAACCGCGAGAACTGTATCCGCATGCTGAAGGCGAAGCTGCTGGAGCTGCGCGAGCGTGAACGCGAGGAGCGCATGGCCGATATCAAGGGCGAGATGAAGAAGATCGAATGGGGCAGCCAGATCCGCTCCTATGTCTTCCATCCGTATTCCATGGTCAAGGATCACCGCACGAGCTTTGAAACCAGCAACACCGATGCTGTGATGGATGGCGAGATCGACGGCTTTATCACCGCCTATCTCCAGATGCAGTGAGTGGGCTGTGCCCACACCCACTTGCCCTTCGGGCCTGCTTCAAAGGGTATCGTTCGCGCAGAAGGCGCTCCGATACCTTGCCTGGGGGGATAATAGCTTTTCTGACGCTGAATCCGTTTTCATCGCGCAAAGGGCGCTCGAAAACTGCTGTGTAAGAGAATGAAAGACGGGCGTCGTTTGGCGTCCGTTTTTTACCTTTGAGGTTATTTTGAGGTTATGTAGATGAAAAAACTTTCATGGATCACTGGCATCCTGACCTGCCTGATGGTGCTGTTTGCGGCGCTGGGCGCTGTCTGCGGCGCCATTGATCAGACGGCGACCGATGAAGATTTTTACGGCGGCATGTCCCGCACGGCTGTGGCGAAATACCTGGGTGTGGAGAATGATCCGCAGATCAGCGCAAAGATTACCGGGTACATCGGCATGACGGACGAGGAACAGACGGCGTTTGCCGGCAAAATGGCGGCGTTCATGGCCGGGGAAACCGACGTGCAGCCGGACGCCCTGAACGAAAACGAGCGGCAGCACATGCTCGATGTGCGCGCGATCACGCAGGGTGCGGCGAACATGAGCAGAACCTACCTGACCATTGCTGTGATCTTGGCGGTGGTGAGTGCATGGACGGGCGCGAAGCTCAAAGGCAGCATCAAGCCCAGGCTGATCGGCGGACTTACTGCGGTGAGCGTCATCATGCTGATCGTGGTCAACGTGATGAATCAGGTCACGTCCGGCGGATTTGAGCAGCTGTTTATCGCCATGCACGAGGCGCTGTTTACCAATGATCTGTGGATGATGGATCCGGCGACGGACATTCTCATCCGCATGATGCCGCAGCCGCTGTTTGAGCAGGCGCTCCTCAACGGCGCAAATCAGGCGCTGCGGATGCTGATGATCGTCTACCTGATGCTGCTTGCGGTCTATGAGATCGTATCGGGCATGATCCGCAGGCAATTGAAGAAGGGTTCAAATTGACGAATTTTTTCATACTTCGTTAAGGAGGGAGAAGGTTTCCAAAGGGCGAGCGATAAGCCCTTTGGCCGTGCCCGCGGGCACGGAATCCTTCGTCATGATATGAATTACGAACAGAGCGTAAAGGAACAGGCGGAGAAGCTGCGGGCTGCAGGCCATGCGACGATCCTGGCAATTGAATCCAGCTGTGACGAGACGGCGGCGGCGATCGTGCGCGACGGGCGCGAGGTCGTTTCCTCCATCATCTCCTCGCAGATTCCGCTGCATGCGATGTACGGCGGCGTTGTGCCGGAGATTGCCTCCCGCAAGCATGTGGAGAGCATCGATCCGGTCATTGACGAGTGCCTCAAGAAGGCGGATATGGCGCTTGCGGATATTGATGCGATTGCTGTGACGTACGGCCCGGGGCTTGTCGGCGCGCTGCTCATCGGCGTATCCGCAGCGAAGGCGCTGGCCTATGCGGCAGGCAAGCCGCTCATCCCGGTCAATCACATTGAGGGGCACGTGAGCGCGAACTACATTGCGCACAAGGATCTTGAGCCGCCGTTTGTGTGCCTTGTGGCCTCGGGCGGCCATTCGCACATCGTGCGCGTGGACGATTACGGCGTATACACCCTGCTGGGCCAGACGATGGACGACGCGGCGGGCGAAGCCTTTGACAAGGCGGCGCGCGTGCTGGGCCTGCCGTATCCGGGCGGCCCGCTGCTTGACAAGCTCAGCCGCGAGGGCAACCCGCATGCACTGAAGCTGCCGCACGTGCAGACCCCGGGCCGCTACGATTACAGCTTCTCGGGCCTCAAGACGGCGCTGATCAACACCGTTCACAAGCTGCGCCAGAACGGACAGGAGGTGCCGGCGGCGGATATCGCGGCGAGCTTCCAGCATGCGGCTGTGGAGCTGCTCAGCGACAAGGCGGTGCTGGCAGCGAAGGAAGCAGGCAGCAGGGTCATGGCGCTGGCCGGCGGCGTGGCGAGCAATTCGGGCCTCCGCAACACGATGAACGACAAATGCCAGAAGGCCGGCATCCGCCTGATGATGCCGCCGCCCATCCTGTGCACGGATAACGCGGCGATGATCGGCAGCGCGGGCTTCTACAGGCTGATGCGCGGGGAAATCGCCGGGCTGGATCTCAATGCCTGCCCGTCGCTGAAACTGGTATAATCTGGCAGAAAAACACAGCAAAATCAAGCAAAACTGCGTCAAAGATATTACGGGAATGTAATACTTTGTCGCAGTTTTTTCATATATCGAAAACTGTGGAAAAGTTGGGTTTTCCACAAATGAACGGAGTTGTCCAATGTGAGCTTGTGGATAACTGTGGATAACTGTTTGAAAAAGTGCGAATATTCAGCGGAATCAAGGAAAAGAAATTGTGGACAACTGTGGGGAAAACTGGGGATAACCTGTGGGGAACATGGGGAAAAGTGTGAAAAAGAATTGTAACATTTGTTTAGAGGAACATGAAGATTGTGAAGGTATATTCGATTGGATGCGCGTAAAGCATCTTTTTTCCGGCGCCTGCATAGGTCTGTCTGGAGCTGTATGGAAGGCGAGGGGATGGGATGCGGGAGAAGGATCGGGTAAAGCTGTGTACGGGATTGATGCTGACGATGGCGACGCTATGCACCGCGGCGCTGTTCGGCGCGGCGGCGGACAGCGTAGTGCGCACATTTGCACAGACGGCAGCGGCGGGCGCTGCGCAGGAAGCGCGTGGGCCGCTTTATGGGCTGACGATTGCGGTGGATGCGGGGCATGGGGGTTATGACGGCGGCGCGGTCGGCCGGGTGAGCGGCGTGCCGGAGAAGGGGCTGAACCTCGATGTGGCGCAGCGCATGGAGGAAATGCTGCGCGGGCAGGGGGCGGACGTCGTCATGACGCGCACGGGAGACTACGCGCTGTGCGACGAGGATCCGCCGATCCGAAAGAAGCTGCAGGACATGCAGCGGCGCGCGGAGATCATCCGCATCAATGAGGCGGATATGGTGATATCCATTCATATGAACGAATATGTCGGACGCAGCGAGAGCGGTCCGCAGGTGTTTTACAGGGAGGATTGCCCGGCGGGGCGTTTGCTGGCGGGCGCCATTCAGGAGGCGATGATCGGCGGTCTCAGCCCGAAGAAGGAACGGCCTGCGCTGGGCGGGGATTATTACATCCTGACGCTGGGCGTGCCGAGCGTACTGGTGGAGTGCGGGTTCCTCTCCAACAAGGTCGAGGAGGAACTGCTGATGACGGAAGAATACCGCGAGCGCGTGGCGGCGGCGATCGTGCAGGGTGTGGTTGACTGGCATGCGCTGCCGCAGGAGAAGCCGCAGCCGCTGGCGGCGGTAAAGCGGGAAGAGACGCAATGAAAAAAGAGACGGGAAACGAGGGACGAGGGGGGAGTCCTGAAAAGAAGGACTTCCCTTTTTTTGGTTTTGGTGCTATACTGTACGCGACAAAATGGCGGATTGCGCTGTTTTAAGGATTGTGAAAATTTCAAGAGGAAGTGGCCTTTTGCTCAAGGAAGAATTGAATGCCGTTCACGATGCGTTTGCCTGCCGGGATGTGCGGGAGCTCAATCCCCTGCAGATGGCGTATGTCGGCGATACGGTGCATGATCTGTATGTGCGCAGCATGCTGGTGACGCGCGGCATGACTGTCGGCAAGATGCATAAGCAGGCGGTGCGCATGGTCAGCGCGGGAGCGCAGGCGAAGATGCTCAGCGCCATTGAGCCGGAGCTGACGGAAAAAGAAGCGGACGTCGCCCGAAGGGGACGCAACAGCCAGGCCAAGCACGCCGCGCCGAAGCACGCGGATCCGGCAGATTACGCGCATGCGACGGCGCTGGAGGCGCTGTGGGGCTATCTGTACCTGAGCGGAGAGACGCAGAGACTGGATGAATTGATGAAGAAGGCGCTTTCGCGCACGGAGGAAATATGGCAAAAGCAGAGCTCAAGGTGATGCTGCTGCGCGCGACGCCCGACCCGGACGAGGTGGTGGCGCTGGGTGCGCGGCTGTGCTATGCTCAGGCGGATCTTGATACGCTGCGCGAGCGCGTGGAGACGCACGACCAGCAGAAGTATATCGCGGGCGTGATGGAGCGCGGACATCTCTCGGTGACGGAGCATGCCAGCTTCACCTTCGCGGTGGAGGGTGTGAGCCGCGCGCTGCTGGCTCAGCTGACAAGGCACCGCATTGCGAGCTTCTCCGTGCAGAGCCAGCGCTATGTCTCCATGACGGACGGATTTGACTTCGTCGTGCCGCCGAGCATTTCCGCGCTGGGCGAGGAGGAGGAGGCCGAGTTTATCCGTCAGATGGATACGATGCATAAATGGTACTGCCAGTGGCAGGATAAGCTGGGCGGGGCGAAGGAAAAATCCAACGAGGACGCGCGCTTCGTGCTGCCCAATGCCGCGGCGACGCGCCTGCTGGTGACGATGAACGCGCGCGAGCTGATGCACTTCTTTGAGCTGCGCTGCTGCAATCGCGCCCAGTGGGAGATCCGCGAGATGGCATGGAAGATGCTGGCCGAGTGCCGCAAGGCCGCGCCGGCGCTGTTTGCGGGGGCAGGTCCCGCCTGCTTAAGCGGTCCCTGCCCGGAGGGCAAGGCTACCTGCGGCAAAGCCAAGGAAGTGAAGGAAAGGCATGCTGCGCTCCTGTAAGGGCGCGCAGGGGCGGGGCGCTGCTCTGCCCGGAAATATGCAATAGAAGGCGGGGAGGAGCAGCGCCCCTCCCCTACAACGGACATATAAAAGAGGGAAATATATGGCATACTATGATAGTTTCACGAAGAAGCCGGTCAGCAAGCGCGATGACTGGCGCGATGACGAGATGACCCGCCGCCCCGCGCGCGACGAAGGACGCGCCGTGGAGCCGGAGCGCCGCTATGGCGAGAAGAAGAACTATGGCGAGCGCAAGCCCTACGGCGAGCGCCGTGAATATGGCGAGCGCAAGCCCTACGGCGAACGCCGCGAATACGGCGAGCGCAAGCCCTACGGCGAGCGCCGCGAGTACGGCGAGCGCAAGCCCTATGGCGAACGCGAGGAGGGCTTTGAACGCCGCCGTGACGAGCGGCCGGCCTTTGGCGGCCCGCGCCCGGAGCGCCGTGACGACCGCCGTCCGCCGCGCGAGGATCGCCGCCCCCGTGAGGATCGCCGTCCGCCGATGATGCCGGTTAAGGAAGAGGAACCGATGGAGAACAACCTGCTCGTGGGCCGCAATCCGATCCGCGAGGCGCTGCGCGCCGGCCGCGACATCGAGAAGCTGCTGGTTGCCCGCGGCGAACTGATCGGCTCTGCGCGTGAGATTGTGGCGATGGCCAAGGATGCAAAGATCATCGTGCAGGAAGTGGACCGTATCCGCCTGGATCAGATGGCCCCGAACCATCAGGGTCTGATCGCCGTGGCGAGCGCATATGGCTACAAGACGGTGGAGGATATGCTGGCGCTGGCGAAGGAGCGCGGCGAGGAGCCGCTGCTGGTGATCCTTGATGGCGTGACCGATCCGCATAACCTCGGCGCGATCATCCGCAGCGCGGAATGCGCGGGCGCGCACGGCGTGATCATTCCGGAGCGCCGCGCGGTGGGCCTGACTCCGAGCGCTGTAAAGGCGAGCGCGGGCGCGGTGGAATACCTGCCGGTGGCCAAGGAGGTCAACCTGACCCGCACGATCGAGCGCCTGAAGAAGGAAGGCATCTGGATCTACGGCGCGGCGATGAACGGCGAGGATTACCGCAAGGTGAACTTCTCCGGCCCGGCGGCGATCGTGATCGGCTCCGAGGGAGAGGGCATGTCCCGACTGGTGGCGGAGAGCTGCGACAAGATCGTTTCCCTGCCGATGAAGGGCCATATTGATTCCCTGAACGCGTCCGTGGCGGCGGGTATCCTGCTGTATGCCGTGGCCGGCGCGAGGGCATAAGCGATGAAACCGCTGCTGCTTGTGGACGGATACAACGTCATTGGCGCATGGGACGTACCCAGAAGCGAGCATCTGTCCATTGATGAATCGCGCGAGCGGCTGGTGCATCTGATTGCGGATTACGCAGGGTTTTCCGGCGAGGAAGTGATCGTTGTCTTTGACGGCCACTATACCGACCGGACCATGCGTTCGCATTCCACCGTTCATGGCGTGGAGGTCGTCTTCACCAAGCATGCTGAGAGCGCGGATAATTACATCGAGTCGCTCTGCGCGGCCGCGCCAAAATGGCGGCATGTCCGCGTGGCGACGAGCGATTCCATCGAGCAGACGGTGACCATGGGGCGCGGCGCGGTGCGCATCTCCTCGCGGGAGTTCCTGATGGAGCTGACGCAGGTGCGCAGCGTGGGCCGCGTGCGCATGAAGGAAGAAAAGGTTTCCCGCGGGGATATCTTTTCCCGGCTGCCGCCGCATCAGCGGGAGATCTTTGACCGGATGCGCAAGGGCCTGGATGAAGAGGACGAGAAGATAAAAAAGCCGCAGAAGGCTGCGCAGCAGAGCGCGCCCAAGGCGAAGAAGCCGGCCGGGCAGCCCGCCGGGATTCCGCAAAAGAATCCGACAGCCCGCCGCAGACGAAACGGATAAAGCCTTCGCGGAAGCGAAGAAACCCAAATATGCAGAATCACACCGAGGAGGACGAAATGTACCGGGACTTTGATGGCATGACCGACGAGGAGATCGCGCTGCTTGCGCAGCAGGGCGACGTGGATGCGTCGGAATACCTGCTTAACAAATACAAAAATTTCGTCCGGTCCAAGGCACGGTCGTATTTCCTCGTCGGCGCGGATCACGAGGACATCGTTCAGGAGGGCATGATCGGCCTGTTCAAGGCGTTCCGCGATTTCAAGCCCGACAAGCTCGCGTCGTTTCATGCGTTTGCCGAGCTGTGCGTGACGAGGCAGATCATCACGGCGATCAAGACGGCGACGAGGCAGAAGCATATCCCGCTCAACTCCTATGTGTCGCTGAATAAGCCGATCTATGAGGAGGAGAGCGACCGCACGCTCATGGACGTAATCACCGAGGGGCGCAGCGCCGACCCGGAGGAGCTGATCATCGGGCAGGAAAGCTATGTGAGCATCGAAAGCCAGATTGACGAGGCGCTCTCCCCGCTGGAAAGAAAGGTGCTCGCGGCATACCTGGACGGCAAGAGCTATCAGGAGATTGCAAAGAACCTTGACAGGCATGTCAAGAGCATTGACAATGCGCTTCAGCGCGTCAAGCACAAGCTGGAGAAACTCATCCGTGAGCGCAACAGCTGATGTCTTTGCGTCAAAAATATCGCGCGTGTATTGACAACTTCCGGATATTTGGATAGAATAAGGGATGAATAAACCGGTTGACAGCCCCTTGCAGGTGTAGTTTAATGGCAGAACTTCAGCTTCCCAAGCTGATCGCGTGGGTTCGATTCCCATCACCTGCTCCAAGCGACCTCCGACAATTCGGCGGGCCGCGTTAGCAACTGTCAGCCGAAAGTATTAAGGAGGTAATTCCAATGGCGAAGCAAAAGTTTGAGCGCACTAAGCCGCACGTTAACATTGGCACCATCGGCCACGTTGACCACGGCAAGACCACCCTGACCGCGGCGATCACCATGGTTCTGTCCGTGACCAACGGCGCGCAGGCCATGCGTTACGACGAAATCGACAAGGCGCCGGAAGAGAAGGCCCGTGGTATCACGATCAACACTGCGCACGTAGAATATCAGACCGACAAACGTCACTACGCTCACGTAGACTGCCCC
>JAFXCE010000136.1 GCA_017521565.1 Clostridia bacterium
ACCGTCAGGCTGTTAACCACATAGCCCTCGTCGGGGGTGACGGTCAGCGTCACTTCTTCGCCGATGATGGCGGTTTCCTTGTCCGCGCCAACCGCGCCGTTTTCGCTTTCGCTGACAGTGATGACATAATCAATCGCCTTGAAGGTGGCCGTTACGGTCATGTTGCCTGCGGGCATGGTGAAGCTGTATGCGCCGTCCGCGACCTGCGCGGTCACGTCCTCGCCGTTCACCGTCAGGGTTTCCAGCGCATAGCCGGTATCGGGGGTGACGGTCAGCGTCACTTCTTCGCCGATGATGGCGGTTTCCTTGTCCGCGCCAACCGCGCCGTTTTCGCTTTCGACGACGGTAATGCCGTAAATAATCGCCTTGAAGGTGGCCGTCACGGTCACGTCGCCCGCGGGCATGGTGAAGCTGTACGCGCCGTCAGCGACCTGCGCGGTCACGTCCTCGCCGTTCACCGTCAGGCTGTTAACCACATAGCCGGTGTCAGGCGTGACGGTCAGGGTGACGGTTTCACCGTAGTTGGCGGTTGCCTTGTCCGCGCCAACCGCGCCGTTTTCGCTTTCGCTGACAGTGATGACATAATCAATCGCCTCGAAGGTGGCCGTCACGGTCACGCTGCCCTCGGGCATAGCGAAGCTGTATGCACCGTCGGCGACCTGCGCGGCAACGTCCTCGCCGTTCACCGTCAGGCTGCTGAGCGCATAGCCGGTGTCGGGCGCGATGGTCAGGGTGATGGTTTCGCCCTGAATGGCCTTATCCCGATTCGCCGTCACCATGCCGTTTGAGCTCCCGCCGATGCTGACGGTATACTGCGTTTTCGCAATATAAGAGGTATATTTCAGCGGAACATTGCCGCTCACGGGCAGGCCGTTGCTGCCGCACCATACCTTGCCCTCGCCCGCATCGCCCAGCGCGCCGGGCAGCGCCGCGCCAAAGGCCAGAGCTATATTCGCGCCGTTCACCTGATGGATAACGGACTGGGGATTTCCGCCGGAGAGAGAAGCGCCGCTGTTAAACCGGGCATTGCTGATCGTTCCGTCGTTTACCACCTTGGCGTTGAACGTGCCGCCGGTGATCGTGCCGTCGTTGCGCACCTCGCGATAGAACGTACCGCCGGTGATCGTGCCCGAATAGTTATCTATAATCTTGCTAAACGAACCGCCGGCAATCGTACCGTAGTTCTGCACACTGCCGGCTGTAGCGGTGAAATCACCGCTGCTGATCTTACCGCCAGATCGTACAGTAATAAGTTTGTCGGTAGAACCCGACAGCGCCAGCTCGCCGCCATTTTGAACATCGATATAATAATAGCTTCCGTCCGGCAGGCTGGTGACCCTGCCGGTGATATACAGCACGCTGTTTTCAATCCTCCAGCCGCTGCCGGAGGTTGCCGCCAGCGTCGCCACGCCGGCATTGAACATGCCAAACAGCGCCTCAACCCGGTCAATGCCGGTGATGACCGCCTGCTGCTCCTCGCTCAGGGCGAGGTATGCTTCATACGCCTCCTGCGTCTTGGCATAGGCGGCAAGGTATTCGTCGGATTCCATCAGGGACGCTTCCTGCGTTGTGGGCAGGGCGTCGATCAGCGCCTGCACATTCAGAACCTCGACGTCGATCTGCTCGGTCTCCTCCACGGGCGCATAGCCGCACAGCGAGCACAGGCCATACGCCGAGATCTCGTGCTCAGCCGGGCGGCCCTGACCCCAGATGTTCATCAGGAAGCTGTCACACAGGCCGCACCAGCGCTCATAGAGCGGCTCGATCTGGTGCGTCAGCGGATCGCCATAGCTCTGATAGCGGGTCTCGCCGGAGGCATGCAGCACATAGCGGTAGCTGCTGTGCGGATGATCGCAGGTTTCCGGGTCATAGCGCACATCCAGCAGGATCGCCGGACCCTGCGCATCATCGACGTCGCCGTCGGTATCCGCGAAACCGCCGCCGCCGGAGATACCCACGCAGAGCATCACAACATAGCGCCCACCCTCTTCAAAGGGGTACGCCGCATCCTCCCCGCCGATCGTCATCGCCGGGATATCCGCCAGATCATAATGCTGCGCCTGCAGGCCGTCCTCGCGGTAATACTCCGCGCCCTCGGTATAGGGCTGCGCCGTATCCGCGTCATAGACGTCCACGCGCACCCACGAGAGGGTCTCGCCCTGCGGGGCGCTGATAGAGCCGGTGAAGGCGATCTCCTCCTCCATGCCCACGCGCACGCGCTGCGAGCTGGCGTCAATCTCATAATCGCCGTCGCTCTCCCGGCTGTAGGTGACGGAGCCGATGTCCGTCCTGCGCATGCCGTCCACCAAGACTTGCGCCCCGTTGAGCGCCGCATAGGCGGACGCAGCACGCGCGGCGGCGGGCGCAGGCAAATAGCCGCTGAGCATCGACAACAGCAGCACCATCGCCACAGCGCGCCTGCCCTGCATGCGGCCCTTTTTCAGCATTTCCGTCATTGCTCTCTTCATCATGAATATATATCCCCCTTCGCTCCGGGCGCGCCCCATCTGCGGACCATTGCCACTCCTGCCTCGGCGCTTGTGAATCATATATGTTCGACGGCAGCTCCTCCCGCTGCAGTCACAGAATCTCTATATTAAACCGATGGTATTATATCACATCAGAGGGAGGTTTTCACGTATTTATTTCTTGATTGTGCCAGTTTATGAGGATAATTTTGAATCGCATGGCGGAGCGAGCCATGCCGCCGCCATTTCCGAAGCACTTTTCATCTGTCAGTTATTCTCTCAATTCCCCATTACGCAAAAAGAACTCACTAAGCATCAAATCTTAGTGAGTTCTGCTGGCTAAAGGGACAAATTGTGATACAGGGGACGGATATGGGATGAGGTGGGCGCATTTTTCCTTTTTTATCCCCAATTCTTTCTCATAGGCAATCTCTTCCCCTGAAAATTGGCGCTCTCCATTTGGGCCTTTGCATAGAACCTTTTCTGGCAATCATCCCGTCCAGTTCAAACAACAGGCGATCCAGCCGTTTTCTGCCCAGGCCAAGCGCATTCGAAATCTCGGTCTTTCCAGAATCTCCATAGACCTTCAGGTCATCGACAATCCGTTCTTTATGATACCTGTCAAGCTCCTTTTTCCTTTCGGACAGTCAGCATGAATCAAAGAACCCAAAGCGAATCCCGCTTTCCTTTCAAATGAACCGCCTGTATTCTTCCAAAAGGATTACTGCTTGAAAACAAACCGACTTTCCGGCATATCCGCTTCAATCTCAAAAGCAAACGTAAGCAGATCAGCCTTCAGAGACGCATGCGCATCGTCTTTGCTCCATCTCATTTCGATAATATGCTTTTCCGGCTGTGCAATTGCAAAATCTGCGTCAAAGGCAAATGCCTTGCAGATATTGCGCATCTTCAGAAGCGAAAGCTGCTGCTGCACAACGGGCTTTGTAAGCGCCTCTTCGATCGCCGCCTGGCTCAGGTTGGTACGGTTAATCTCCTTATGTCCCGCAGAGCCGCCGCGAAGCGCCGCCTGAAGATCATTCTTACCGGCAAACAGATCCAGATACCAGATCTGCGGCTTGCCCGGCATGAACAGCTGCAGCGCACGTGCCAGCAGCATCTTGCGGTCATCCTCGCCCAGTGCGCTGTAATACGTCGCATTGACCTGATAGTACATGTTCTTCTGGCCATGCAGATTCTTGATCAGACCGCCGCGGCTGACAATCAGATCGATCAGCGCCTGAATACGCTCCTCCGGAATCAGACCCTTGAGGTCGAGCATCGGAATGCCGTCGTGGCAGCCCAACATATTGACCACGCGGATGTTCTTCTCAATGAGTTCCTTCGCCCACGCCGTCAGCGTGCTGCCGTCGCCGTTTTCGATCGCATCGATCAGCAGACCCGGCAGGAAGAAGTCGTAGGTCATATAGCCCTTGCGGGAGAGCTCCTCATAGTTGCCCTCGCCATAGGAGGCATGGATCTCCGGAAGGAGCGTCAGGCCGTATTTATCCGCCATCCGGCGCACGCGCTCGAGTACAATCCACGTATCCGGCTCATTGAGGAAGTTGCGGGAGCCCGGCTCCTTGGGCGCATAGGCAAATGCATCCAGACGCACGATCGCCGCGCCGTAATCCTTGAGCGTTTTAAGCGTCTGGTCGTAGTAATCCCAAACCAGATCGCTCTTCAGATTCAGATCCATCTGGCCCAGATACTTGCGGCGTGATTCCAGCAGATTCACGATCTGCGCGCGATAGCTTTCGTACTGTCCCAGATCGATCTGCGCAGGCTTTTCGCCCTTCTCAAGTCCCTGTACAATCAATTCCGCAAGCTCCGTCGCCTCGCCATACTGCACAGCCATCGCACGCATGAGATCCTGCGCATCCGGCGCATCATAGCGCACCTCCTGATAGAACGTATTCCAGTACGGCACGTCGCGTCCGTCCGGGAAGCGCACCATCAGAATCGGCAGGCCGGGCTTGCGGAAGAACATATCGCGG
>JAFXCE010000137.1 GCA_017521565.1 Clostridia bacterium
GTCGGCAACCAATCGGCCAGCGAAATCAATTCTTCCTGCGGCGCTTCGGCTGGCGGGGAATACTTTTCGTCTGCCGTTGCTGTCAACGCCTCACGCCCGGCAGGGGCAATATCTTCCGCCTCTTCAAAGATGTCCATGTGTGGGAAGTACCTAAAGAAGCACGATTGGTTTGATCTGCCGTTTCGATTTTTGAGGACACACAGCTCGATCTCTCGGGGAATGGCCTTGATAGCCTCCCTGATCTTGGCTTGCCGCGTGCCGCGCTTCGACGGATCTGAGCTGTCAAAGGATTTATCACGGCTCATTTCTGCGACCTGCAAGCCCATAACAACATCCGCGGTATACTCAATCCCGCCGGATTCTTTAAAGCTTTCATAGCTTACGGGGACAGTGTAGTTTGCCCGGTTGAACGCGCTAATTACAATGACGGGGCAGTTACAATCCCGAGACAGCAGCTTCAACGCCTCGACATTGTGATTGACGCCCTCCCGCTCGGTGCCCTCCGAACTGTTGGGCAGGACTTGGAGATAATCCACGACCACGACGGGGGATACCTTGTACCGCTTGCAATACTCGCGGACGTCGGCGCAAATACTCTCTACCGGCTGCCGGAATCCGCCTTCAATCACACGGAAATGCTGCAAACTGCCGGACATCTCCTTTTTGACGCTTTCTACCAGCTCATACTCATCGGGACTTAATGACCCTGCCCGGATCTTAAGCGCGCCAATGTACGCGGACTTTCCGGCCTTCTGCGTCGCCCGGCGCGCCACGCTCTTCGCTACCAGCTCCAAGCGGCTCATCTCAAGGGAGAAAAACAGGATATGCTCACCCGTCGCAGCCATCTGATCACACAGCTGGTGAATGAATGTGGTCTTTCCAAGGGCCGAAATAGCGCCGACAACATATAAGCCGGGGTAAAGAGCATTGAGGATTTTATCTAAATTACTAAAGCCGGTTTTGCGGTATGCGTGTTTTTTAAAAGCAGCAACCTCGGACGCAAACGAATTATCAATATACCATGATACCGAGCGTTCCGACCACGGATCAACAGCAGCCCCCGCGGCTGATTCCACCGCCCGGACTTGAGCCGCAAAGGTGCTAGGATCGGCCATCAACGCTGCATTGGCGTCCTTGTGTTCGCCCCAGATGCTTTCATGATGCCGATAAAGGGAGAGGGAGGGGGGTGCTTCTGCGGCTATTTTGTCCGCTGCCTTTTTCCCTGCTTCGTCAGCGTCCAGCGCGAGAATGAGCGGGACGGCAGGCGGGGCCTTGTACAGAGCATCTAAAAAGCGACTTACCATCGACGTGGAGCCAAGCGCCACGGCCTCCCCTCCTGCGTCGATGATCGAGAGTGCGTCAAGCTCTCCCTCAACTACGAAGATCGGCTTTTCCGATTCATGAAGCGCAGCAGAGTTAAACAGCCCCATTTTGCCGGCTTTCATCTTGGAGTATTCCGTCCGGCCATCCGTCGCCCTCGCAAGATACCCTATGTTACTGATCGGGATAATCAACCTTGGAGACGCGGGGGATCCCGGCTTTTTGGGCTGCCGCCATTCAGGATCAAACCCCACACGAAACCGCTTTAACGTCTCGACGCTGATTCCCCGGTGATAATCCGTGTCCATTAACCGCCGCTGACAGATCTCGAAATACTCGCTGAAATCCTCCGCAGGTTCTTCAACCTGTGCAGGAGCGGCAGGAGCGGGAATAAACGCCGCGAAATCTTGTGCCGCTGTCGAGCGGGGGGCGACAAGCTCAATTCCGTACAGCTGACACAGCCGCAGCAGCTGCGCATCGTATCCTTCCACACCCTCAAGCATCCCGACGCAA
>JAFXCE010000138.1 GCA_017521565.1 Clostridia bacterium
ACTTGGTTGCAATTATGTATATTTGTAAGTTGTAAGTCCAGGCTTGCAGTTTACAAATTGAGACTTGCAATCTATAGATATGGATCAGATAAATATATATTCAGCAGACGAAATAATAAGCCGTATCATTGTCGAGGACGGCATAGAAGCGCTGGATGCGTGCCTCGAGCCGTATGCAGCCGTATATGTGGTGATGGACAGCAATGTGGCGATGCAGTGCCCGGCGGCCTATGAACTGTCGCAGATGCTCAACCGCAGAGGGGTGCCCGGAATGCTCCTGGAGGTGTCAGAAGAGGCAAAGAGCATGGAGACCGTGATGGACATATGCGGATGGCTTCTGGACAATGGCGCTGACAGGGATGCGCTCGTGCTGGCGGTAGGCGGAGGCATAACCACCGACATGGTGGGGTTTGCGGCATCGCTGTATAAGAGAGGAGTGCGTTTCGCGTATGTACCGACGACTCTCCTGGCGCAGGTGGATGCTGCGATAGGCGGCAAGACAGGAGTGAATTTCGGAGGCTATAAGAATATGCTCGGAACGATCCGCCAGCCGGAGTTCACATACATATGCCCGCAGGTGCTGGAGAGCCTTCCGATGGAGGCGTTCCAGGCAGGCGCTTCGGAAATGCTGAAGACATTCATCATAGAGGATAATGACAATTACAGGCCTGCTGTCCAGCTTCTTGCAGAGCTGGCTTCAGAGTTCATAGCGGCAGCAGAGGGTAATACATACAGCTACAGCATGGAGAAATGGCCGGAGATACTCTCGGAGAGGCTGTCGGAGCTGACTCCGTTCATAGCGGCCGCTGCGAAGGTGAAGGCAGGCGTGGTGTCGCGTGACCAGTTTGAGGGCGGGGAGCGCCGCAAGCTCAACCTGGGCCATACATTCGGCCATGCGATCGAGGCCCTGGCCCATAAGCAGCATAATGATATCGACCATGGTCATGCCGTGGCCTTGGGAATGGTATATGCGGCACGTCTGGCGGAGAATCTGGGCATGGCGGAGGAAGGGTTCGCGACCATGATCGAGAAGGACCTGGACAGCTGTCTGCTGCTGGTGATGAGCCCATACGGCGTGCGCGAGATGGCGGACGCTATGGGCAAGGACAAGAAGGCGGAGGGCGGCAAGGTGCATTTTGTCCTGCCGCGTGCAGTCGGCGACGTGGTGATTCACGACATGACAGTGGAGGAGGTGGTTGCACTCTTGGCATGAATTCCGGTGTGACATGAAATCGCTGAAACATGTCACGCCGCTCCCTAAAATGAGGCAAATTCACATGAAATGCCAATCGGTGTGACATGAAGCGGCAGAACTGTGTCACGCCGCTCAAAACTACGAGAATATGATTTGTACAACAATACAGAACAAGACCGCAGAGCAGATACTTCAGGCTCTGGAGCAGTGTGAGATGGCGGAGATCCGCCTGGACAGGAGTGAGCTGTCGGCAAGAGAGGTCGAGGATGTGTTCACATCCGATGTGCCTCTGGTGGCGACGTGCCGCATTGCAGATGTGATGCGTACGGAGTCGTCTCTGCAGGACGAATCCCTGACGGCGCAGAGCCGCGAGGTGAAGGCGATGCAGATCGCCGAGCGCAGGCTCGTCAGAGCCATAGAGGCCGGAGCCCGTTATGTGGATGTGGAGATCGAAGCGCCGAAGCAGATGTCCAAGAGGGTGCGCAATGCAGCCCATGA
>JAFXCE010000025.1 GCA_017521565.1 Clostridia bacterium
AGAGTGATATCCTTCCGGCTTGCCGATGTGCGCGATGATGAACACACCCAGCAGCGGAACCAGCGTCATCGGGATATAGTAGCTGTACCAGCAATAGCGGCCGATCGCCTCGGTTACGATGACATAATCATACTTGATGATGCGCACGATCTGCCAGAAGAGCAGAAGGCCGCCCACGCTCAGCAAAAGCCTTCGGATGGACCGGCTGAGAATCCGCCTGCGCAGCGACAGGCACCAGAAGACCGTCAGCGTGATGTGAATTACCCAGCGCAGCGTCATCATGGAGATGCCCAGCAGCGCGTTATCCGTCATATGATGAAAGATGTGTCGCATGCTGTAGGCAATCAGCAGCAGCACGCCGATTACTGATAAATACAGAACAGAACGTTTTCTTGAAATCGCCATAGGGGTTTTCCTCTCATGTGGTTCTGGATGCTTCCATCATAGCGTACTTTATGTGTTCCGGCAACCGGTTCTGTATGGTATTTTACCAGCTATATGGCTGCTCAACACCGTACTAAAGTACGGTATATTCGCGCTTGAAACAGAAAAAACGGTACTTTCGTGTAGTACCGAAAACTTCCTTAAATTGTTAGAATAGCATAGGACACATTTACGGAAGACAAAGCGGAAGGAGGATGGCAGATGATCGCTGTGCTGATTGCAGAGAACGACCCGATGGCAAGAGCGCTGATTGAGCTCTTCGTCAGCGAAAGCGGAAGCTATCAGGTTGCCGCGTCCGTCTGCTGTCATCATCTTACGCCGGAACTGCTTCAGGAGCATCCGGCGCAGCTTGCGCTGATCAACACCGACGGGCTGGAAACCATCGCATGGCTTAAGCGGGAATACCCGAATGTGAAGCTCATCGCCATGACCGGCATGCCGGATCACAGCTGCATGACCGGCGCAAGGGAGAGCGGCGCAGACAGCTTCTGGTATCAGCAGCCGGATGCAAAGGCGCTGATTAGTCTCATGGACAGAACCATGGCAGGCGAATCTGTCTATCCGCAGCAGATGGTCGTGCGCCTTGGCCAAGCGCTCAGCACGGACTTCACCGACCGCGAGCTGCAGGTGCTGCGCGAGGTGGTTTCCGGCCGCACGGATGCGGAGATTGCGGATAAGCTCGGCATCTCGCTGCGCACGGTGAAGGGACATATCCAGAATCTGAGAGAAAAGAGCGGTTACAGGAATCGCACAGAACTGGCTGTGCATGCGCGGTCAAGCGGGCTGATCGTTCAGTAATGCATAACTGCGCCGTCCGTGAATTGCGGGCGGCGTATTCCTTTATATGAAAAGAGTGAGGGATCATACAATGGGCGATGGGTTCAAGCGGTTTGTTGAGTTTGCGACGGATAGTCCATACGTGCCCTTGGGGGCAGAGTGCGATATCTGCTCAAAGAAGCTGGGCTTTTTTGCCACGGGCTTCTGGAGCACAAATACGAAGCACGTAGAGGGCGGCAATCTCTGCAAGGCGTGCGATGAAAGGATTCAGACGCTGATTCGCGACAAGAAGCGCTGGATGAGCAAGAGCATGCAGGAGGATTCTCCGCTGGCTGGCTATACGCTGAGCAGCTGGCGCACAATGACCCTTCAGCAGGCGAAGCAGCTGCTTGAAATGAAGGAGCAGACCGACCGGGGTGAACTGGCCGGGTATGGTGAAAGCGCCTCTGCATATCTGATTGTGCAGGAAGCCTTCCAGATTGAGCCCAAGGCGACTGAGGTGGGTGTTGTCCGGGCAAAGCAGCTTGCCAAGAAGATGGCTGTCTATGGCCGCGTGGAGCAGGGCGTGCTTGCAAAGGGCGACGCTGTGCGCATCGATAACGAAGGAAAGTTCCTTGACGCTAAGGTGCTGGAGGCTTATGAGGATGATGGCGAAAACACGTTTGAGATCCATGTCCGCGCTCATATGGGCAGGCAGAGGCTTTCGGAGAATCAGAACGGCTGGTTGCTACTGGATCTCCCGTGGGGTGTGTTCCCGGGAAATCGGATCAAAAAAATAGATAAACTAAGGGTGTCATCCGGCAGGTAACCGGATGGCGCTTTTTGCATTCGAGACGTAAAACGGTACTTTCGTGTAGTGTTCGCCATGCTTGAAAACTGGTAAAATTAAACATGGATAGCTGTATCTTTTTGTGCGTGAGGGAGTGCTGCTGTGAGGATGCAAAATGCGGTCGTCAAGGTTGCCGTCTGTCTGCTGGCGCTGCTGCTTGCCGTGCCCTGTGCCTTAGCGGATCTTTCCCGCGGCAGCAGGGGTGAGGATGTGCGACAGCTTCAGCAGATGCTCATCGACATTGGTTTCCTTGCGGATAATGCCGACGGCATCTTTGGCAAAAAGACGCAGGCGGCGGTCAAATCCATCCAGCGTTACTGGTGTGTCGAGGAAACCGGCATTGCAGATGAAGGCGTGATCAACGATCTGGAAATTCTGTGGGCGTTGGCCATGGGCTTGGAGCGCGAATCCGGTGCGCCGGCGGACGGCGAGGGCTATCCGCGCTCCTGCAGCTGGACACAGGATGGCGACGAAGTGTATGCGGAGTTTTGCTATCGGCATATCGAGCAGTATCCTCTGGCTATTCAGCTTTCTTACGAAAATCCGCCCTGTAAGCTGGAATACCTGCTGATGGAAAATAGTTGCCAGTTCTGGCTCGATTCGATCCGCACCATGTATGCGGGCTGGTCAGACAGGCTCGGCGGCGCGGACATGAATGTTGCTTCTGAGCAGTACGAAATCTTCCGCGAAGCGCTGGAGGAGAACATGGTGAAGTGGAACCAAGAGGCTGAGCCGGGGAGCAATGAAGCGGTGCTGAGTCGCATGAATTGGCTGAAAAGCATCGGCGTTGATCTGTGTTTTGATTTGTACGGCGCGGAGCCGAATAGATAGATTTTGTAACCAATAAATGAAAATATGGAGGGAAAGAACATGAAAAAGGTCCCGACTGCAATCGCAGCCCTGATGCTGCTGGCACTGCTTTGCTGCGGCGCTGCTGCCGAGGATGTGACTGGCGACTGGTACGCCGAAGCTTATGGTATGGTGGCTAAGATGACGCTGAACGCGGATGGCACCTATCTGCTGGACATGGGCGGTTCTACTGATGGCACATGGGTGCTGGAGGGTGAAACCCTGATCGTTGACAAGGGTACCGAGTACGAGAGTGCGTTTGCCTATGATGCGGAGGCCCAGATGCTCAATATGGCCGATGAGCTGGTTTTCGGCCGTGAGGAGCTTGTTGCGTGGGCGCCTGCCGCTGTGCGCGCCGAGGCTGAACTGGACGATTTTGAGGGTATTTGGTCCGCAACGAATGTAGACGCCTTCGGCGCACTTCTCCCGGTGGACGCGGCGGGTGTGTACATGGATGCGCTGATCACCGGTGCGAGCGTGTCTGTGACGATTAACTTCATCGAGCCGGAAACCTTCGAGGGCGAGGGCGCGATGGAAGGCAATGCGCTCAAGCTGCATGTTCCGGCGAAGGATGAATACAGCGAGGATTCCGACTTCACCGTCTATGCGCTGGAGGATGGCATGATCGCAATCACCACGGAGCTCTTCTCCGAGCCGGCGACGTTTTATCTGGAGCAGCCGATGATCCTCGAGTGATTCTGCGCGAACATGTTCTGCGCTTGAAAAACACCTGTTTGATGTCTCCTGCGGGAGCCTGAACAATAAAGAATGGGGGAAGAAAGATGAAAAAGACGTTGACTCTTATCCTGAGCATGCTGCTTGTGCTTGCGCTGAGCGTCTCTGCGATGGCGGCGGACAGCGATTTTAAGCACATGCCGGATTACTTTGCCGTGGGCAAGTATACAAACAGCGGTGCGGCGGAAGTCGTGATTCCTGCGAAGCTGAACGGCGAAGCGACGCCGGTTCTGTATGCGGACTCGCTGGGCATGAACGGCCTGAAGGGCGTGACGACTCTGACCATCAGCAAGGGCGTCACGCATATCGGCGACCAGAACGTGATGAGCGGCAAGGATCTCACGAAGGTTAGCTTGCCGGACACGCTGGAAGTGATCGGCCGCCGCAACTTCTATCAGATGGACGCGCTGACGGAAGTGACCGTTCCGGGGAACGTGGCGTATGTCGGTTCGGATTCCTTTAGTTCCTGCAAGGCGCTGACGAAGGTCACCTTCAAGGGAGTCTGCCCGACGTTCGGCAACAACGTGTTCAAGAATGCGTCTGCGGATCTGGTCGTTTATGTTCCGTCCAGCCAGATTGACGCTTACACGGCGGCGCTTCCTGAGGGGATAAGCGTCAAGTCCTCCGGCAAGAAAGTCGTGAATTCCACCCTCAAAGTAACCTCGAAGGACTTCGCCTTTGATAAGGAGACTGGCGCGATCACCGGCTATACCGGCAAGGTCGGCTGCTTCACGATCCCGGCGAAGATTGACGGCACGCCGGTCAAGTCCATCGGCAAGAGTGCGTTCTTCAAGAACCCCTTTGCCGCGGTGGTCACCATTCCGGAAGGTGTTGAGAGCATCGAGCAGTCCGCCTTTGCTGCGCCGCCGATGCTGTCCCGCGTGAACTTCCCGTCCACGCTCAAGACCATCGGCAAGGGCGCTTTCAATGGAGCGAAGCTGGATCGTCTGGTGCTTCCGGAAGGCCTTGAAATCATTGGCGAGAGCGCCTTCCATACGGCCTTTGGCCTCAACAAGCCTGGCGAGATCGTGATCCCCAGCACGGTGATGGAGATCGGTGCGAAGGCGTTCAGCTCCCACAAGGCTGAGCGCGTGCTCATCGGCGAGAATGTGCAGACCATCGGCAGCGAGGCGTTTTCCTTCTCCAACAACATGACGGAAATCGTCATTCTGAATAAGAACAAGATCGAAATTGCGGGCGACGCCTTCTCCAAGACGGATACGGAAGCGACCCTTACCCTCCCGGAAGGCATCAGTCAGTCTGTCTATCAGTCCTATGTGGATCTGATGGCGATCATCTACCCGACCTGTACGGTCGTTGAGCCCGCGAATATGGAAATGGGCTTCCCGGTACTGGATGTGATGGCGGGTATGCCGTTCTTCGGCACCTGGCATTCCGTCGCTGTGAATGATGGCACGGATTACTACACTGCTGAGCTGCTGGGCATGATCATGGATGCCGTGCTCAATCCTGACGGCACCGGTTCTCTGATCATGGAAGGCGAAAACAATCCGGGCTGCTGGTATGTGAAGGACGGCGCTGCGATCTTTGCGCCCATCTTTGAGGAGGGCGGCCTCCCGGTCGAGGAGGAAGCGGTGCCCTTTACGCTGGATGAAAACGGTCGTATGCTCATCGACTTCGGCGGTCTCTTCGTCATCTTTGAGCAGGACGGCGTGGTCTACAGCGTCCCGGCGATCCCGGATAAGCCGCTGCCGGAGCTGAACTACGACAACATGAAGTACTTCATCGGCAAGTGGGAAGCGGTTTCCTACACCATGGACGGGGAAACCTATGATGCTGCGATGGTCGGTCCGATGATCCTTGTGCTCAATGAAGACGGCACCGCGCAGTCCATCGAGGAGGGCGAAGATCCTTACAATCTGCAGTGGGCTGCGGACTATGGAACGGCGTATGTCGGCCCGACGATGAACACCGCTGCCAAGGTCACCTTCGACGGCACCGGTAATATCGTCATGGAGCAGGACGGCGCGTCCATCCTCATGAAGCCCTATGTCGAGCCGACGCCCGAACCGACCCCCGAGCCCACGCCGGAACCGACCGCTAATCCCACTGAAGGCGGAGAACACCTGATCGGTGAATGGCTGGATGACATCGGCAACAAGCTGGTACTGAATGCGGACGGCAGCATGACGCTGACCTATTCGTTCGACGGATGGACCGATACGTATACTTGGGCTGTGGCGGATGGCGCTGCAGTCGTAACCTCTGGTTCTTGGGAAGGCTGCCCAATCACCCTCGAAGACGGCATTCTGACCATCACCAACGGCGAGGGCATCTTCCAGATTTACAGCGTGGACGGTGATCTCTCTGCCTATTACGGCGAAGATGAGGAGTACGAAATGCCCGAAGCCATCCCGGTCGGCCCGGAGGGCGAGCCGTACTTCGGCGCATGGGAAACTGACATGGGCGGCATGAAGGTCGTTCTGACCCTCAATCAGGATGGCACCTGCACCATGAGCATGCTTGGCGAGACGGAAGAAAGCGTATGGACCATGGAAAACGGAAAAGCATACGTGGCGGGCGAGGAGATCAGCATTGACGCAGCCGGTCAGCTGGTCATGCCGTCTTCCGGTATGACCTTCGTGAAGACCGAGGACGGCGCATCCACCGAGGAAATGAGCGAGGAAGAAATGCTCATCGCGCTCCTTGCAGCGCTGTCGGAGATGGAAGAGACCGAAGGCGAGACTGCTGAGGCTTTTGAATCCGGTGATCCGTATATCGGCGTCAAGTTTGAAATGACCGGCTCTATCGTGCAGGGTGTTCAGCTGACTGCTGCGCAGCTGGGCTGTGCGGGCGATTATGTCATCTTCAATGCGGATGGCAGCGCGGAGCTGGTCATGAGCGGTATCCCGGTTAAGACGCTGGGCTGGACGCGCGGTACGGTGAATGTGCTGGGCGTGGAATATGAAGATGGTTTTACCATCGACTACTATGGCACGTATTACAACTTCGCCGTCACCGAGGAAGGCCTGCTGCTGGATTACTTCGGCATGCTGCGCACCTATGAACGGGTGGACAGCGCTGCTGCCCAGCCTGCTGTTTCAGATGCGGAAGATCCCTATGTGGGCAAGAAGTTCCTGATGACCGGCTCCATCGTGCAGGGTATCCATATGACCGCTGCGCAGCTGGGCTGTGCGGGCGACTATGTCATCTTCAATGCGGATGGCAGCGCGGAGCTGGTCATGAGCGGTATCCCGGTTAAGACGCTGGGCTGGACGCGCGGTACGGTGAATGTGCTGGGCGTGGAATATGAAGATGGTTTTACCATCGACTACTACGGTACGTATTACAACTTCGCTGTCACCGAGGAAGGCCTGCTGCTGGATTATTTTGGCATGCTGCGCACCTATGAGAGGGAGTAAGCATAATAAGTCTGCCGGAGCAAGCTGGCAGGCGGCTGATTTGGATTCAATTGCCAACGGGCAATGGACAAAGATTCGGGGAGATGGATTCATGAAAAAGATCGCTGTATGCCTGACCATTGCATACCTGTTTGCGGCATTGCTTGCATTCCCTGCGAGCGCAGCTGTAACGCTGAACAGAAGACCGATCGGAACGAGGCCGAGCACCACGGCGGAACCGAGCACTTCGACGAGTTCCAGCTCGTCTTCCATCTCGACCAGCTCAGCTGCGAGGCCGAGAGTGACGACGAGACCGAGTACATCGACGAGTTCCAGCTCGTCTTCTGACTCTGGTGACTCGTCTTCCAGCTCGAGTACAGTGACAAGACCGAGTACGGTGACGAGACCGAGCACATCGACAAGCTCCAGTTCGTCTTCCAGCTCTGGTGATTCGTCTTCCAGCTCGAGTACAGTGACGAGACCGAGTACGGTGACGAGACCGAGCACGGTGACGAGACCGAGCACATCGACAAGCTCCAGTTCGTCTTCCAGCTCTGGTGACTCGTCTTCCAGCTCGAGCACAGTGACGAAACCGAGTACAGTGACGAGACCGAGCACAGCGGCGAGACCGAGCACGGCGACGAGACCGAGCACGTCGGTAGATACCAGCACGAGCGATTCGTCTTCCAGCTCGAGTACAGTGACGAGACCGAGTACAGTGACGAGACCGAGTACGGTGACGAGACCGAGCACATCGACAAGCTCCAGTTCGTCTTCCAGCTCTGGTGATTCGTCTTCCAGCTCGAGTACAGTGACA
>JAFXCE010000005.1 GCA_017521565.1 Clostridia bacterium
CCGCATGAACTTCACCTACGACGATTTCGAGTACGTTGAGAACCTGTACTCCTCCATCTTCGTCGCCAGCGCCCGCAAGGAGCTGGGCATCACCTCCATCGACGCCCTGAAGGCGTATCTGGAGGCCGGCAACCAGATCATGGTCGGCACCAACGGCGCCACCGGTTCTGAGGCCTTCCTGGCCGCCGCTCTGATTGGCGCGATGGGCTACGGCGAGCAGTTCTATCTGATCCCGTACGAGTCCGCTGCCGAGGCCGCTCAGGCTGTTGCCCGCGGCGAGGTTGACATCGCGGTTTCCCACCAGAGCCAGATCCTGGAGACCTGGCAGCAGGGCGGCGTCGACGTGTTTGCTGCGTTCGACGGCGAAGCCATCGCGCAGGGTCCGTTCGCCGGCGTTGAGGGCGTGGGCCAGTACGGCTATCCGTACTTCCGCAACCGCTGCTTCATCTTTGCCAAGGCCGGCGCTGATGAGAAGAAGATCGCCGACATCAAGGCGCTCTACGCTCAGATCCTGGCCGATAGCGAAATGGTCGACTGGCTGAACAACACCATGCTGCTGGAGGCTGACCCGATGACCGAGGAAGACACCATCGCGCACATCGAGAATGTCAAGAACATCGTGAACGAGTATTACGATCTGGTTGCCGAGTAATATACAAGGCTTACAATCGGGCAATGCAGGGGAAGCCTTGCATTGCCCTTTTTTCTACAGAGAAAACGTAAAGAAATGCGAAAGCATTCGCATTGGGGGAAATGGTATGAATAACGAAAATAAGGGCCTGATCGCCGGCATCGACGCCAAGCTCGACGCCATCGGCGAAAAGCTCAAGAAGAAGGAATGGAAGGTGCCGACCGATCTGCTGGGCGGCGTGATCTTCCTGATCTTCGGCCTTGTGATGCTCTATATCATCCCGCTGCAGGTTGAGGTGAAGAAGAGAGAATTGGTCAACGGCCAGGCCTTCCCGAACCTGCTGATGTACGTGATGATCGCCTGCTCCATCATCCTGATCGCAAATCAGGTGATGAAGCTCATGCGAAAGGAGCCGGTCAAGACCACGACCATCAACCTGCTGGTGGAGGTCAAGGCGATCCTGATCTTCCTGTCCATGATCGTGTTCTGGCTGGTTGCCGAAAAGACCGGCAACTTCGCCATCGGCTCTGCGGTCTTCGGTGTGCTGATGCTCTTCTTCTTCCGCTGCAAGAAACCGCTGTACTATGCCATCGTGCTCGTTGCGGCTGTCGCGATCTGGGCGGCGTTCCGCTTCGGCCTTGGCGTGCTGTTCTGATAGGAGGGGAAAGACATGCTTGAATTTATCGTTCCTGCTCTGCAGAACCTGCTGACCATTGAAAACCTGATCTGGATCAACCTGGGCGTGTTCATCGGCAGCGTCTTCGCTGCGATTCCGGGTCTGTCCGTCATCCTGTGCATCATCCTGTTCCTGCCGTTCACCTATCAGATGACGGCGATTCCGGGCATGATGTTTTTGCTTGGTATCTACTGCGCGGGCGGCTACGGCGGCAGCGTCAGTGCCATCCTGATCAATACCCCGGGCACCCCGCACGCCGCGGCGACCATGCTGGACGGCTATCCGCTCAATCAGAAGGGCCGTACCAAGGCTGCGCTGAAGATTGCGCTGTATGCCTCCACCTTCGGCGGCGTCTTCTCCGCGCTCATGCTGCTGTTCCTCGCGCCGCAGGTGGCTAAGGTCGCCGCGATGCTGGGCACGGCGGATTACTTCATGGTCTGTATGTTTGGCCTGACGATCATCGCGGGCATCTCCGGCGACAGCATCTGCAAGGGCATCATGGCGGCCTGCGTGGGCCTGCTGGTTTCCTGCATCGGCGCTGACCCGATGACCAGCCTTGCGCGCCTCACCTTCGGCGTGGAGCGCCTGTATCTGGGTCTGGATCTGGCGATCTGCCTGATCGGTCTGTTCGCACTCGTTCAGGTTATGACCAAGGCGGAGCAGGTGGAAGGCCGTCTGGTGATGGATACCTCCCGTCTCAAGGGCGGTCTGGATATCACCAAGGAAGAGAAGAAGCGCATGCTGCGCCCGATGCTCGTTTCCTCCATCATCGGCACCATCATTGGCATCATCCCGGGCACCGGCGCGTCCATGGCGTCCTGGTTCAGCTATGACCGTGCGCGCTCCATGTCCAAGCATCCGGAAGAGTTCGGCAAGGGCTCTGTCGAGGGCATTGCCGCTGCCGAATCCGCCAACAACGCTGTCACCGGCGCGACCCTGATTCCGCTGCTGACGCTGGGCATCCCGGGCGACGGCTGCGTGGCGATCATGCTCTCCGCGCTGATGATCAATGGTCTGAACCCGGGCCTGTCCCTGTTCACCGAGCAGGGCGACATCATGTACGCCATCATGCTCGGCCTGATTCTGGTCAACGTGTTCATGTTCGTTCAGGGTAATTTCTTGACCAACCTGTTTGCCAAGGTCGTCTCCATCCCGCAGGAGATCCTCACGCCGATCATCGTCATGTTCTGCTTTGCCGGCGCGTTCTCCGTCAACAAGAGCTACTTCGACGTGGTCGTCACGCTCGTGTTCTGCGCGATCGCGTGGCTGCTGCGCAAGATCGACTTCCCGGCTGTGCCGATCCTGCTCGGTCTGGTTCTGGGCAAGATGGCGGAGACCAACTTCCGCCGTGCGCTGATGGTTTCCCGCGGCAGCTATTCCATCTTCGTGAAGAGCCCGTTCAGCGTTGTTTTCCTTGTCCTGACCGTGCTGGTCATCGGTTCTGTTGCCCTCAACAAGGTGAAAGGAAGGAAGAAGAAAAATGGCTGATAATCGTCCGAATATTATCTTCTATTTTACCGATCAGCAGCGTGCGGATACCTGCGGCTGCTACGGTCAGAAGCTGGATATCACCCCGCGCCTGGATCAGATGGCCAGCGAGGGCGTGAAGTTTGAGTGGGCGTTCTCCCCGCAGCCGGTGTGCGGTCCCTGCCGCGCGCTGTTCCAGACGGGCAAGTATCCCACCGAGACCGGCTGCTTCCGCAACAACGTGATGCTCCCGGCGAATGTGAAGACCCTGGGCAGCTACATCGAGGAGGCGGGCTACGAGACCGCCTACATCGGCAAGTGGCATCTGGCCAGCGATGGCGAGCTGGAGCAGAAGCCGACGATCGACCACACGATCACCGCGATTCCGAAGGAGCTGCGCGGCGGCTACACCGGCTTCTGGCGCACCAGCGACGTGCTGGAGTTCACCTCCCACGGCTACGACGGCTATGTGTTCGATGAGAACAATAACCGCGTGGACTTCAAGGGCTATCGTGCGGACTGCATCACCGATCTGGCGCTGGAGTTCTTCGATCAGTACGACGGCAAGAAGCCGTTCTTCATGACGATCTCCCACATCGAGCCGCATCACCAGAACGACCGCAAGCACTACGAAGGCCCGATCGGCTCCAAGGAGAAGTACGCCAACTATGAAGCGCCGGCTGACTTGAAGGCGCTGGGCGGCGACTATGAGGTGGAGTATCCGGATTACCTCGGCGCGTGCGCGTCTCTGGACGAGAATCTGGGCAAGCTGATCGACCGCCTGAAGAAGGAAGGCCTGTATGACAATACGGTCATCATCTTCGGCGCGGACCACGGCTCTCACTTCAAGACCCGCAACCGCGACGGTCACCTCGAGGGCTATGACGATTACAAGCGTACCGGCCACGACGCTGCGCTGCGCGTGCCGCTGGTCATTGCGGGCGGCCCGTTCAAGGGCGGCAAGGTCGAGGAGCAGATCGTCTCCACCGCCAGCCTGCCCAAGACCATCCTCGCGCTGGCCGGCGTGAACGTGGGCGACGCGATGATCGGCGAGAATCTGGTGGACGTGGTCGAGGGCAACACGCCGGACCGCGTCAACGAGGCCTTTGCTCAGATCAGCGAGAGCCGCTGCGGCCGCTGCATCCGCACGCCGGAGTTCCTCTATGCCGTGTACGCACCGGGCGTGAACGGCGGCGTGGCTGCTGCTGCCGACGTCTATGCGGACGACTATATGTATGATCTGCGCGTCGACCCGGTGCAGCTGAACAACGTCGTCGCCGATCCGGCTTATGCCGAGGCGAAGGCGATGCTGCGCGGCCGTCTGCTTGACTGGATCAAGCGTGCCGAGGGCGCGACCCCGACCATCACCGACTAAGCCGGCATGCTGCCGGCGGCATCTCCGACATACTGTCATAGTTATTGCAGTTCTGAGGACGAGGCCGGTATTTTGAATTCCCTTTCAGCGTTTCGCTTTAAGGAAAAAGGCCTGTAAAGCGTTTGCTTTACAGGCTCTTTTCTTTGGTGATCTAAGATACCATTCTCAGACAGAATTGTTCTATGTGCGCGAAGCGAAGAAGGGAGTCCGAGGGATGAAGTCCCTCGGGCAGGTTTGGGCGGCAGCCCAACGTATCCTGTGTATCATTGGAACAGAATGATTTGAGAATAGTATAAATTATCTCTTTAGCTGCTGCGCCATCTGGTTCATGCGGTCATAGGCGTATTCAAAGAATGCGCTGTGCACGCTGCACCAGCGGTTGAGACCCGTTTCGGGATTGCGCTCGCGCTTGCAGCCGTTGCGGCACAGGCTGTACCAGCGGCAGGCGCGGCAGGCCTCGGGTACGGGCAGGGATTCTGCAAGGAATGCCTTTTCCGTGTCGCTTGTGAGCATGCGTTTGAGGGAATCCTCGGCGATGCTGCCGAGCTTCCATTTGTCCAGCGCATAGAAATCGCAGGGATAGACGCTGCCGTCGCTTTCGATGACAAGGCTTGGCCCGCAGTGGCCAACCATCGCGCAGTTTTCCGGCGGCATGCCCATCAGCATGGCGACCCAGTTGTCAAAATTGCGGACGGAAACGGGATGGCCGTCCAGATATGCCTGATGATAGCAGTCAAACGTGGCTTTGAGGAACGCAAGATAGGCTTCGCTGCTGAGCGAATAATCCCGCTTTTCGCCGTCGAGCCCATCAAGACACGGAATGAACTGAAGGTATTCATACGGCGCAAGCGCGGAAAACACTTCCTTTGGATGCTTGGCGACTTCGCCGTTGACCACGCACAGCACGTTGACGCTCACGCCAGCGGCTCGCAGGCGATCGATGGTATTTCGGACAATGGAAGACGTGGGCAGGCCCTTCGCGTCGGGCCGGAGCATGTCGTGCGTCTCATCCGTGCCGTCCAGCGATACGCCGACGAGAAACTGTTCCTTTGCAAAGAAGGCGATCATGTCGCCTGAAAGGTCGTAGCCGTTGGTCTGCACGGCATTGCTGATCTTCAGGCCGCGCGTGTTGTATTTTCGCTGAAGCCTGACAAGCTGCTCAAAGAAGGGGAGACCGATCAGCGTCGGCTCTCCGCCCTGAAAGAGGAAATGCACGGAGGAATCCGCCGAGCGGATCACGCGGCGCACCATGGTATCCAGCAGTTCGCCGGTCATCTTCGGATAAACGGATGCCTTGCGATGGGTCATCTCATCGGCATAGAAGCAATAGCGGCAGCGCATGTTGCACGCGCCGGATACGGGCTTGATCATCACGGTGATCGGCGGCATAGCGTCTTCTCCTTTGGCAGAAAGCGTAGTATAATCGTATTATAGCATATTCGCGGCAGGCGATAAAGCCTGCACAGGAAGGTACGGAGGAAATCAAAATGACGATTCTGTTTGTGTTTGTTGTGTGCCTTTGCGCCAGCACCATCGGCGGCATCTGCGGCATTGGCGGCGGCGTGGTGATCAAGCCGCTGCTGGACGCGACGGGCATTATGAGCGTATCGACGGTGTCGTTCCTTTCGGGGCTGACCGTGCTGGCGATGTCGCTGATTTCTGTCTATAAGAACCGCAAGACCAAGGAACTGGATGCAAAGCGCAGCATTCCGCTCGGCCTTGGCGCGGCGGTTGGCGGCGTGCTGGGCAAGCGGCTGTTTGAAATGATCAAGGCGGCAGTCGGAGCGGATCAACTGGTGGGCATGATTCAGGCAATCGTGCTGGGCATCATGGTGCTGGGCACGCTGGCCTATGTCCGCAACAAGGCACGCATCCGCACTAAGGATGTGCGCAGCACGTCTGTCGCCGTCGTGATCGGCTTGCTGCTGGGTATGTGTTCGTCGTTCCTTGGCATTGGCGGCGGCCCGATGAATCTGGCTGTGCTGTACTACTTCTTCTCCATGGGCACCAAGCAGGCGGCGGTCAATTCTATCCTGATTATCCTGATGAGTCAGGTGATGAGCCTGATTGTGAGCCTTGCAACCGGCAGCGTGCCTGTGTTTGAGGCGCCCGTGCTGGTGGCGATGGTTGCCGCGGGCGCAATCGGCGGCTTTGTCTCTGCGAAGCTGCACAGGAAGCTCTCCGCCGAAACGACGGACAAGCTGTTCTCCGGTCTGCTGGTCGTGATCTTCCTGATCTGCTGCTATAATGCGATTAAGTGGATGTAAGGAAAAAAGCAGCGCTTGAATCGCTGTCATTCCCTATGCTATAATGCGGCTGGGCTAAAGGTTATTTGCTTGATAACACGGCCTGATAACCAAATGATAACAGAAATCCGTATACTCCATGGATACAGGATAACTGAGATCAAAACGAATCACGAGAGCACAAATCGCCTAAGCAAACCCGTTTAGGAATGAATTTCACTTGGCGAGTGGGAATAATCTGACTGTCACGGAGCACCATTCTTTTTCCTGTTTGGAGCAATTTGGTTGATCCTCCAGCAAAAAAGTATGAGCCTTGAGAGAGAAATCTCCCAAGGCTTTCTTTTTACCCTTCATAGCGTTCAAAACCTTGAAAAACAGATTCCTGAATCTGCAAAGCATGGGGTTAGCGCCCAATACAATCTGGCTGTTTTTTTCTATACCCTTTCTGTGCTATAATACAGGCAATGATTACAAATGGGCGATATAAGCGGCAGTTTCTGCTGCTTTTGTATGGAATGATGACTGTGTGAGCGGACAGATTGAGGAGGAGAAACATGATTGATGTGACTGCAATGGGCGAACTGCTGATTGACTTTGCCTGCCGCGAGATAGATGAGGCGGGCTATCCGACGATGAAAGCGAACCCGGGCGGCGCACCGGGCAATCTGCTGGCTGCGCTGAACGCATATGGCTGCAGCACAGCATTTCTTGGAAAGGTGGGCAACGACGCCTTTGGCCAAATGCTTGTCAATACCGTGAAAAGCGCCGGAATCGAGACGCGGGGAATCGTGATGGATGATTCCGTTTTTACGACGCTGGCGTTTGTGACGTTGGATTCGACCGGAAACCGCTCCTTCAGCTTTGCGCGTAAGCCGGGCGCGGATACGCAGATCCGTTTTGAGGAGCTGGATCTTTCCCTGATTGACGAATGCCGTGATTTTCATTTCGGTACACTGAGCCTGACGGGAGAGCCTGCGCGCGGCGCAACGCAGAAGGCTGTAGCGTATGCGAAGGAAAAGGGCAAGATCATCTCCTTTGATCCCAACCTGCGCAAGCCGCTGTGGGATGACCTTGAGGAGGCAAGGCGCCAGATTCTCTGGGGCCTTGCTCAGGCGGATATTGTCAAGATCAGTGATGAGGAAGTGGAGTTCCTCTGGAATGTATCCCCTGAGGAGGGCGCAAGGAAGCTGCACGAGGAATTCGGCGTGACGCTCGTATTCGTTACCCTCGGTCCGAAGGGCTGCTATTACAGCAACGGCAGAGAAAACGGCGTGGTCGATACGCCTAGGGGCATTCAGGTGATCGATACCACCGGCGCGGGCGATATCTTTGGCGGCAGCGCTTTGAGCCGCATCCTCAGGAGCGGCAAGGCTATTAACGCTCTGGATGGTGAAGAGCTTCGTGCAATGACACATTTTGCCTGCTGCGCGGCGAGCTTGTCCACCCAGAGGAGCGGCGGTATTTCCAGCGTTGTGCCGATTGAAGAGGTTGAGAAAAGCGTTTATGCGTCATGACGGCGTATCCTCCTTGCGCCATGCATAGAGATTGGATAACGGCATGCGTATGGATGAAAACGCATAAAACGGAAAGGCAGAAGATGTTCGTGAGTATCCTGATGGATCTGTTTCTGACATTTGCAAAAATCGGGCTGTTTACCTTCGGCGGCGGATATGCGATGATCGCCGTGATTCAGGATATCTGCGTTGAGCGGAAAACGTGGATATCGCATGACGAGATGATGGACGTCACGGTGATTGCAGAATCTACGCCCGGGCCGATTGCGATCAATTGCGCCACTTATGTGGGCTATAAGCTGGCGGGGCTGATGGGAGCTCTGCTGGCGACGCTGGGCATGGTGCTGCCATCCTTTCTGATCATCTATGCCATCTCCCGGTTTATCGACAATTTCCTTGAGATCCGGCTCATTTGGGCGGCATTTCAGGGCATCAAGGCGGGCGTTGCCGTCCTGATCCTCGACGCAGGCATAACGATGATCCGGAAAATGAAGAAAAAGCCCCTGCCGAGGATGACGGCGGCCTGTGCGTTTGCCGCCATGCTGATGATTGACTTTTTCGCGCTGAATATTTCTTCCGTTGCGCTGATGCTGCTTGCCGGCGGAGTCAGTCTCGCGCTCTTTTCGGCAAAGGGCGCGCCGGAGGGAAAGGGGGGCGCGTCAAAGTGATCCTGCTTGATCTGTTTGTCGGTTTTTTCAAGGTAGGCACGTTTGCTTTCGGCGGTGCATACGGTGCGATTCCGCTGATTCGCGATGTTGTGCTGTCCTACGGCTGGCTCACCGAGGAAATGCTCGCGTATATGATTGCCATCAGCGAAAGCACGCCGGGTCCGATCATGGTCAATCTTGCAACCTATGTCGGCAGCCATCAGGCTGGTCTGCCCGGCGCGCTGCTGGCAACGCTGGCGGTGGTGCTGCCGTCCTTTCTGGTGATTCTGCTGGTCATGGGCATATTCGGCAGGATACTTAAAAACCGGTATGTGCAGGCCGTGCTTTCCGGAATCAAGCCCTGTGTGTGCGGGATTGTTCTGGCGACCGGCGTGTTTATGCTGCTTGAGAACTGCTTCCCGATCCGAAGCGGGGCTTCGTTTTCGCCAAAGCCTGCGGCGATGACCCTGATGCTGCTTTTTCTGATGCTGGGCGCGAAACGTTTTTTGCATAAGAAGCTTTCGCCGATTCTGCTGATCGTCATCTCCGGCGTGCTCGGCGTCCTGTTTTATTTGTAAAGAGCTATTCCGGAATCCCGGTGTGTGCGAAAGATCATTCCCCTTGATTACATAAGATCATGGCTGCATGCCTTGACAAAAGCATAGCGTTATTCTATAATTATATAGCGATTGATTAAGAAGGAGGACGGACATACATCATGGACGCTGGCGATAGTTGCCCTGGACCTGATCGAAACAACAATCTCATTTTGTTCAAATATAGATGTTAAGACGCAACCCGTGCCGGGATTTTTGCATGGGCTGTGTTTTTTCTGTTTTGAGAAATGATTTGTTGATATAGAAAGAGGGTTTACTTTGAGTCATTCAATTTGGTTTTTGCTGCTGTTTCAGGTGTTCCTGATTGCGCTTAATGCGATTTTTGCCTGTGCGGAAATCGCCGTCCTGTCCATCAATGAAACCAAGCTCGAGCGCATGGCCGAGCAGGGGGATAAGCGGGCGAAGCGTCTGTTCCGTCTGACGCGCGAGCCGGCGAAATTCCTGGCGACGATTCAGGTTGCCATCACGCTTTCCGGTTTTCTGGGTTCCGCGTTCGCTGCGGAGAACTTCTCCGAGCCTCTGGTGGAATGGGTGGTGTCTCTGGGTGTCACGATTCCTAGGGCGACGCTTGATGCGATTGCGGTCGTGCTCATTACGCTGATCCTGTCCTACTTTACGCTGATCTTTGGCGAACTGGTGCCCAAGCGTGTGGCGATGAAGCGCGCCGAGCAGCTTGGTCTGAGCATCTCCGGCCTGATCAGCGGAATATCCGTCATGTTCAAGCCCATCGTCTGGTTCCTTTCCGTGTCGACCAACGCTGTGCTCCGCCTGCTGGGGATTGATCCCAACGAGACGGACGAGCAGGTCAGCGAAGAGGAAATCCGCATGATGGTGGACGCCGGCAGCGAAAAGGGCGCCATCGACGAGCAGGAAAAGGAATTCATCGAAAACGTCTTTGAATTTGACGACCTGACCGCTGAAGAGATTGCGACCCACCGTACCGAGGTTACGATTCTGTGGGTTGAGGACGAGATGAAGGAATGGGATAAGACGATCCATGAGAGCCGTCATACGCTGTATCCCGTCTGCGAGGATTCGCCCGACAATGTCGTCGGCATCCTTAACGCCAAGGACTATTTCCGTCTTGATGACAAGAGCCGCGAGAGCGTGATGACGATTGTCAAGCCGGCGTTCTTCGTGCCGGAGACCATCAAGGCCGACGTGCTCTTCCGCAAGATGAAAAAGACGCATAACAATCTGGCCGTTGTGCTGGATGAATATGGCGGCATGCAGGGCATCGTCACGATCAACGATCTGATTGAAGAACTGGTCGGCGATCTGGGCGAGGATACCCCTGAGGCAGAGGCTGCCGAGCCGCATATCGAGCAGCTGGATGAGAATACATGGGCGATCATCGGCAATGTCGATCTGTATGACATCGAGCAGGCGCTGGATGTGGACATTGGACTGGAGGAAGTGGATACCTTCACCGGACTCGTCTTTAACGAGATGGACATGGTGCCGGGTGACGGCGATCAGAACATTGAACTCGACTTCAAGGGACTTCATATCCGGATCACCCGCGTGGAAGAGCATCAGATCGTCTACGCCGAGGTGACGAAGCTGGAAATGCCCGAAGAGGAAGAGACGGACGGGGAGTAAAAATACAGCAGCCGGCTTCTTGTGATGAAGAAGCCGGCTGGTTTTACTTTGGAATTTTTGTCAAAGACAGTTCTGAGAGCGCGGACTGGCTTATTTTTGTACAGTCTTTCGGAAGAGGGAGCGGGTACGGCCCGCATTTTGCTTTGTAGGGAATTTAGAAAAAGAAGCTTGCTGCGAGCGCGGACTGGCTTATTTCTGCAAGGTCTTTCGGAAGAGGGAGCGGGCACGGCCCGCATTTTGCTTTGTAGGGAATTTAGAAAAAGAAGCTTGCTGCGAGCGCGGACTGGCTTATTTTTGTACAGTCTTTCGGAAGAGGAAGCGGGTACGGCCCGCATGTTCTGCGAAAGAATGGAACCATGCGCCTGCACTTGCGCCAAGGGTATCGATGACAACATCCAGCATGCGCGGAGAGCGGCCGTCGACGAAACCCTGATGCAGCTCATCCGTGACGGCGTAGAAGGCGGAAAGCGCGACTGCGGCGAGCCCTGCATGCTTTACGCCGCTCAGGCGGAGCGCCCGGCGCAGAAGCAGACCGAGGACGGCATATTCTGCGAAGTGAGCAATTTTGCGGATCACCAGATTCAAAGAATCAGGCGGAATGGAAAACCGGCCGAAGCTCAGCAGGGAGAGAATCTGCTGCATCAATCCGGCGACCTGCTCGCTCTGTATATCGGATACGGCGGCTGTCTGTGCGCTCATGGAAAAAATCAGGCCCATCCACAGCACGCAGAGCCCCCATGCAATCGCCTTTTTCATCTCCGGCTTCCTCCTCGTTTTATGCGCCTATGATACCATATTTCCCCGGATTTTGCAAAAAATGCTTGTCTTTTCAACATCGTCTGGTATAATGATAAGAAGAAAAGTATTCTTAAGGATCGGGTTATTGCGCATCATTTGACGAAAGCTTTCATATGTGGAGGTATATCATGAAGAAGAGTCTGATTGCGGTGCTCGCAGCGGCGAGCCTGTTTTTTGCTGTCGGCGCCTTTGCCGAGGACAGCGCGCTGCCGGGCGCCCGTGTGGACGAGCCCGCTGCCGCCGCGACCCCTGCTGTGCAGGCTGAAGCTGTGACCGAGGCAGAACCCGCTGAGGTGGAGCAGCTGGAACTGACCACGGAGTATCGCTGGTTCATCAGCCGCTATAAGCATATCCGCGGCCGCACCGTGACCTACTACGACAATGTGTATGCGTATAACCACGGCGATTATGGTCTGACGCCGTTTGCCGAGGTTGTTCCGCCGGAGTATTTCGTCATTGACGAAAACGGCATGTATGCCGTCGCGCCGATTGTTCTGGATATCACCGACGCGATGCGCGCGGCGCTTTATGGCGCGGACGTGGGCGAGACGTACCTGCTCTACGGTCAGTATTGCGAGCGCATGGGCAATGGCAAGGGCGCGACCGGTTTCACCGGTATTCATGAGGGTATCGACTTTGTGAATGAAGAGGGCTGCCCGCTGTATGCGATTATGGGCGGCGAGGTTCTGCGCGGCGAGGATAAGGACGGCACGATTTCCGTGTATAACGCAGAGCTTGACTGTACGCTGATCTACCTGCACTGCGAGGATTCTCAGGTCCGCAAGGGTGACTTTGTTGAAGCGGGCGATCTGGTCGGCTACGAGGGCAACCGTGGCTCCGGTTCCCCGTATACGCATGTGGAATTCCGTCTGGGCAGACACGCTTCTCCGAATGCTTACCGCGACGTCATTGTGAAGAGCGATTGCCCGTATCCGACGATGCAGAAGCTGCTTAATGTCAAGGAGTCCGGCCGCCAGCCGGTGACTGCCGCCGCGATGCTTGAGGCGCAGCGCATGCGTGAGGAGGCCGAGGCCGCCCTGCGTGCGCAGCAGGAAGCCGAAGCCGCCGCTGCCGAAGAGGAAAAGGAGCCGGAGATCGAGCTGATCGATACCCTGCCGGAGGCCGGGGAAGGCTATGGCTTCAGCGAGGAAGCCGCGGTTGTCGTGCCGGAAGCTACGCTGCCGCCGGTCTGACCGATAAGCAGATCATATCCCGGAGGGCCCTGAACGCCTAGACGTCCAGGGCTCTTCTTCTGCGGTTTTATGCAGAGGAAAGATACGAACAATCACAGGAAGGAGGGACGTCGATGACCCGTGTGCTGCGCTTTCCGCGCCTGAGTGCGCTACTGTGCGCGATGACCATTGCCTGCGCGCTTTTGCGGGATGTATGCGTGGGTGCGTCCCTTTACGGATGGGCGCAGGTGCTGCTGACTGCAACGGTCGTGCTGCTGGCGCTCTGCCTGATCGTGATGTCCAGCCGCTTTTTTGTGGATCATCGCGGCGTGGGCGTGGGCTTTCTGCTGCGCTCGCGGCGGGTGGAATGGGAGGAGCTTGCCTCTTTCGGCGTGCTTTACTGCAACAGCAAGCGGCGCTACTTTTACGGCATGTACCGCAGCAGAACGGATTTTCTGGATCTGCTTCACCGTGCGCCGTATTGCGGACCGTGGGGCTTTGTCGTGCCGGTAAGCGACAGGCTGATGCGCGCCGTGCTGATCAACTGTCCGATTCCGGTGGATCTCTCGCCCATGCCTGCTTATCAGCGCACACGCAGGCTGCGCGCGCAGTGGCATCAGGCTGCGCTGCATATGCTGGTGCTCATCCCGGTTGCGGCGGTCGCTTTCCTGACCGGCACGCTGATGCTGCTGCAGGCGGCTGTGCAGGTGGAGTTTGCTTCCTGCGCAGGATTGACGCTCGGGGCAATGGCGCTTTACGGCGCAGGCCTGACGCTGCTATATCGCGTGCTCAATACGATGATGACCTGCCCCGGATTCAACGAAACGGGCGTATGCGCAGGGCGCGGGCTGTATATTCCGTGGGAGAATGTGCGCTTTGGCTATGTGCATCGCGTCGCGAAGATGAGCGGCATGTTCCTGCTCTCTCAGCCGCTGGATGTGGTCACCCGGCGCAACGCTCCGCCGATCCTCTGCCTGTCGATGCCGGATACCTCGACCATGCTGCTGGCGTATCTGACCTATTGCCCGCACGCAGACAAGGGACTGCGGCATTAAGATGTAAATATGACGATGCCCTCCCTGTTCGGGGAGGGCATCTGCTTTATGTGTCTGTGGCCGCCTCTGGGCGGTTTTATTTTTGCACATACACGTTTTCTCCGTCGGAGAAAACGGTCACATCGCCGTCATCCTTTGCGCAGTATACGTCTGCGCCAAGTTCTTCAAGCATCCTGATGACGAGGGGATCGGCGGGATCCTCTTCGTCGTCGGTGATGTAGGCGATTTTCGGATTGGCAGCGGCGAGGAACTTTTCGCTTGTGCTGACCTTCCGGCCATGGTAAGGCACCTTGAGCACGTCGCAGGCGACGTCGCCCTCCTCAATCAGCTCCGCCTGGCGCGGCGCCTCCGCGTCGCCGGCGAAGAAGAATTTCGTATCGCCGTAGGTCATGCGCACCGCGAGGGAAAAATCGTTTTCTTCATCCTTGCCGTAGCTCTTTTTGTGCGCTGCGGTGAGGGTCATGCGTACGCCGTCTTCGCTTTCCATGGCCATGGTGGATTGGATATTCATCGGATGAAGGAGGATATCGGGCAGGGCGTCAAGCGCCTCCATAAACTGTGTATGCTGCTTGCTCTCCTTGTCGTAAACCGGCATGATCACCTGACGGACGGAAACGGCGTCAAGGATCTGATCGGCGCCGCCGACATGATCCTTGTCATAGTGGGTGATGATCAGGGTATCGATCGAGTCAATTCCCTCTTCTTTAAAGCGCGCGGCGAGCTGCTTGCCGCCTTTGTTGGTGCCGGTGTCAATCAGGATGCGCGTGCCCTGCGGCGTGGTGATGAGCATGGCGTCCGCCTTGCCCATGTCATAAAAGTCGACGCGCATATCCTCTGCGCATGCGGGCAGGAGGGAGACGAGCAGCAGAATAAACAGCGACAGAAAGGCGATTTTCTTCAAAGCATATCCTCCTTTTCAAAAAACCCCCTCGGTGACGAGGGGGGTGAAGTTTTTAGTAATTGGTGCCGTACAGGGAATTCTGCGTGTTCTTTCCGGCGATACCATCGACGGCGAGACCATGATCCCTCTGATAGGCGCGTACGGCGTCATATGTCCAGCGGCCGAAGATGCCGTCCACTGTGCGCACATAGTCCTTGTAGCCGGCGGCGACCAGCGCGTTTTGAAGCGTTCTGACGGCGCTGCCCTTGCAGCCCCAGTACAGCAGGCGATAGCCCGTGCTGCTGGAAGAGCCGGAAGAGGAGGACGAGCTGCCGGAGGCGGCCTTTGCCCAGGAGGAATAGAGCACCTGCTGGGTGTAAGCGTCGGCCTTGCCGGTAACGGAAAGACCGTTGCGGCTCTGGAAATTGCGCACGGCGCGATAAGTCTGGCTGCCAAAGTAGCCGTCCACAGATCCGGCGTAGTAGCCGAGGGCCTTGAGGCGGCGCTGCATCGGCACCACAGCGGACTGATATCTGCTGGAACGCTTCAGCGTATCATAGCTGCCGGAGAAGCTGCCGTCATTCGGCTTGGCGGCAGAAGAATGGAGAAGGCGCTGGGTGGACTTATCGGCCTTGCCGGAGATGGTCAGACCGTTGACACGCTGGAAATCGCGGATGGCGCGCTGTGTGCCGCTGCCGAAGATGCCGTCCACCTTGATGGTGTAGTAACCCAGTTCCTTCAGGCGCTGCTGCAGGGCGTAGATCATCGGATGATCACGGTCGCCGCGCACGAAGGTCGGATAGCTCTTGTTTCCGCCATAGGGGATGGCGTTAACAGAATAGAGGATGCGCTGGGTAACCGGGCCGGCGGTGCCGTTTACGTCAAGGCCGTTTGCGGCCTGGAACATGCGGACCGATGCGACGACGGAATCATCATAGGTGCTCTGGGTCGCAACCGGATAGCCCAATTCCTTCAGGCGGGCGATCAGCTTTTTGACTTCGGCGCCCGTGTCGCCCTTTTTGAGCATCCCGTAGGACGGAGCCGCGGCAACCTTGACCTGAACTGAGAAGCTCTCGGCGTTGTTCTGGCCGTAATAGACGGTAAAGGTGACCGTGGTATCCTTGGCGTAGGTATGCGGCAGGGTAAAGCGCACGATGCCGTTTTCGTCGGCAGTGACCTTCTGGCTCCAGTCGGAGGTTTTCATTTCAACGACGATGCCCGGCGCAGTCTTGGCGGAGACGGTCGTGCTGGAAGCGTTGATCTCATCGACGGTCAGCGTCGGCTTGGCGGCCGGGGCGGTTACGGTGAAGCTGCCGGAATAGGTCACCTTGCTGTCCTTGTTTCCGCTGTACTGCGCGGAGACGGCGGTATACGTGCCGGCTTCGCAGGTGATGGCCGCAGCAAACTGGCCGCCCGCATCGGCGGTGACGGTCGTGGTGGCCGTTTCAGGGGTAGTCGAGAGGGAGAGCTCTTTGCCGGGCTCGGCGGTGCCGGTGACGGACAGCTTGTTTTCGCCGCCGTTGACGGAGGTGATCTTGATCTTGGCGAGCACATCCGGATCGAGGATTTCCGCCGTCGTGCGGAACGGGGCTACGCCTGATACCGGATTGACGTAGTCGACCTCGATGTCATACTTGCCGGGGACGAGCGGGCTGAAGCGGACGGAGCCGCCGTTTTCGATGCTCTTGGGCTCAATGCTGCCCACGGAGACGTACATCGGCAGATCGCTTGCGCTCTCGACAGAGACGATGATGTAGTCGCTGCCGGTGCTGACCTTGGCGGAAATGGCCTTTGCGGTTTCCTGCGGGACGTTTTCCTCTGCGCCGGCCTCCTCCGCGCTCACGGTGATCGCCGCACTTCTTGCAGAGGCGTCGTCCGTGGGGGTCACATAGCTGGCCGTTACGGTATACGTGCCTGCGGCGAATTTGCCCAGCGCGGCGAGGCCGCTGCCGATGCGATAAGCCGAGGCGATGGTCTTGCCATCCTTGTCGACAAGAAGAACCTCAATTTCCCAGTCGCTTGCGCCGGTGATGCTTACGCTGATGGCGCCGTCGCTGAGGATGGGCTCAATCTCAAACTGCTTGACGCCGGAGGAAGAGCTGCCCTCGCCATCCGGATTGCCGGAGGGCGGAACGATGGCGGAAACGCCGCCGTTTTCATCCGGATCCGAACCGGACGGGCTGCCCGGCGTGATCGGGGAAGCGCCTCCGCTGCCCCCTTCGGTGCCGCCGCCGGGATTTCCCGCGGAGGGCGGCGTATTCTCTTCTGCTTCGACGGTAACGCTCGTGCGGAATACGTTAGAGGCGTCCTCGTAGTCGACCTCAACGCCATATTCGCCCGCAGCCAGACCGGTGAAGGTATAGGAATCGCCCTTGTGCTTGCCCATGACAAAGTCGTCGCCCACGGCGATATACATCGCCTCGGAAGAACCCTCCGTGATGGTCACGGTGATGGCGTTGCCTTCAACGGTGACGCGTGCCTGAATCTTGCTGTACACGGGCGCGGACGAACTGCCGCCCGCGTTCTCGCCCTTTGCGATGGGCGCAGGTGCGATCGGCGCGGGCGCAATCGGCGTCGTGACGGTGGGCGTCGTGACGCTCGGCGTGACCGGCTCAATGCGCTCCGGCTCGGTAACTGCCGGCTCGATGCGCTCCGGCTCGGTGACTGCCGGCTCGATGCGCTCCGGCTCGGTGACTGCCGGCTCGATGCGCTCCGGCTCGGTGACTGCCGGCTCGATGCGCTCCGGCTCGGTGACTACCGGCTCGATGCGTTCCGGCTCGATACGCTCCGGCTCAATGCTGGCGGCTTCTGCAACGGTCTTTTTTTCCGGAGCAGCCGGCACAATCAGCTCCACCAGCGGGCGCTCATCCTCGGCTGCTTCGCTGCGTGTCGCCTCTGCCAGCATGGCAGGCGCAGGAATGCTGAACAGCATGATAAAGCTCAGCATGGCGGCAATTTTACGCTTGACATTGGTCATCATATCTTTCCCCTCCGAAATCGGATTCAGCGATAGGGCACGAATCGTAATCTTTCCATCATATTATCATGTTTTAAAGGTTTATGCAACCGATCTGACTCTTTCTGATGATAAGACGGTCTTTGAGGAGCAATTCTTCCCCGCAGGAAGATTTTTATTGCTTTTAAAGGCATTCCCTTGTATCATTACATGTAGAAACCTGTAAAATGCAGCATGCTCTTTGCTGGTTGTGATCAGCCGGGCGCTGATTGGTTTTTTCTGGAATCAAACAAAGAATCATGGAGGATGACATATGCTGAATTTTGAATTCTGTTCCCCGACGAAATTTGTCTTTGGCAAGGGTATGCAGAGCCGCGTGGGCGAGTTGGTGAAGGAATTTGGCGGTACGCGCGCGCTGATCGTCTATGGCGGCGGCAGCGTCGTGCGCAGCGGCCTGCTTGCGCAGGTGAAGGATGCGCTGGATGCGGCGGGCGTGCCGTATGAGGAGCTCGGCGGCGTGAAGCCGAATCCGCGCAGCGATCTGGTTTACGAGGGCATCCGCATCTGCCGTGAAAAGGGGCTTGACTTTGTGCTGCCGGTGGGCGGCGGCTCCGCGATTGACACGGCGAAGGCCATTGCCGACGGCGTGCCGTATGACGGCGATTTCTGGGATTTCTACTGCGGAAAGGCGAAGGTGACCAAGGCGCTGCCGCACGGCTGCGTGCTGACCATCCCGGCTGCGGGCAGCGAGGGCAGCAACTCTTCCGTCATCACGAAGATCGAAGGCAACCTCAAGCGCGGCCTTTCTACGGAATTCCATCGTCCGCGCTTTGCGGTCATGAATCCGGAACTGACGTTCACCCTGCCGCGCTATCAGCTGGCCTGCGGCGTGACGGACATGATGGCGCATATCATGGAGCGCTACTTCACCAACACGAAGGACGTTGACCTGACCGACCGCCTCGCCGAGGCGCTGCTCGTGTCCATCCGCGAGGCGGCTGCGAAGGCCATGGCGGACGACCATGACTATGAGGCGCACGCGACGCTGATGTGGGCGGGCATGCTCGCGCACAACAACTCCGTCGGCGTGGGCCGCGAGCAGGACTGGGCCAGCCACCAGATCGGCCACGAGATTTCCGCCAAGTACGATACGGCGCATGGTGCGAGCCTTGCGGTCATGTTCCCGGCGTGGATGAAGTACGTCTATCAGCATGACGTCGCGCGCTTTGTGCAGTTTGCGACCCGCGTGTGGGCTGTCGATCCTGCGGGCAAGAGCGACGAGGAGATCGCGCTGGCGGGCATCGAGGCCATGCAGGCGTTCTTCGTTTCCATGGGCATGCCGGCTACGCTTGAGCAGGCGGGCGGCTGCAAGGAGGACATTCCGGCGCTGGCGGCCAAGGTCGTCAACGGCAAGACCGGCCACTTTGTCGAGCTGCTCCCTGCGCAGATCGAGGAGATTCTGCATATCGCTGCAGAAAAATAAGGATACATGATCCGGCGGGCGGAGGGTATCCGCCCGCTTTCTCTTACGCATCCATCATGAACCAAGGAGGGATTCCTTTGCCGAATACCTTTCGCGCCATCGGACCGACGACGTTCCTGTCGCCTGTTCCGGCGGTGATGCTCTCCTGCCGGGGTACGGAGCCCGGCTATGACCGCGATAACCTCATCACCATCGCATGGGCAGGCGTGATTAATTCCAATCCGCCGATGATCTCCGTTTCCATCCGCCCGGAGCGCCATTCCTACCAGCAGATCGTGCAGTCCGGCGTGTTTTGCCTGAATCTGATCGGCAAATCGCTGTGCAGGGCGACGGACTACTGCGGCGTAAAGAGCGGCCGGGACGTCGATAAGTTTAAGGAAATGGGGCTTCATGCGCGCGAGGTGGAAGGGTTTCCTGCGCCCGCGCTGGAGGAAGCGCCGGCGTTCCTCTGCTGCCGTGTGGCGCAGCGGATTCCGCTGGGCACGCATGATGTATTTCTTTGCAATGTGGAGCAGGTGTATGTCCGCGACGAACTCTTTGATGAAGATGGCAGCCTGCATCTTTCCCGCGCGGATCTGGTCGCGTATGCGCATGGCGAGTATTTCCCGCTGAAGGCAAGGCCGGAGGGCTTCTTTGGCTATTCTGTCGCGCGGGAAGAGGTGCTCAAAAAGCGGCTCGGCGCGCCGGAAAAGAAAAATGCCGAAAAGAAAATTGCCGAAAAGAAACCTGAGAAAAAGGCGGGAAAAAAGAGCGGAGGCGGACGATGAAGCGGCGTGTTTTGCGCGCGGGTGCGATGCTGCTGGCTGCTGTGCTGCTGTGCATCGGCTGCAATATGCTGGCGTTTTTGATCGATACGCCGCAGATGCGCCAGAATGCCCGACAGGGCGCGCAGATGCTCTGCATCGATGGCGCAACGCCGCAGATGGTCGGCGGTTTTAAAAGCGCGCAGCTGGATAACTTCACTGCCGTGCTGATGATCAAGACGGCGGCCTATACGGGCGGACAGTCCCTCGTCGACAAGGCGCTGGGCGGCTATCGCGCGGAGCTTGCCGGCGCGGAGGGGCAGAGCGGCTGGGAGGCCTTCTGCACCTATGGCGACGGCAGCCAGACGCACGACGGAGGCCTGAGCTATACGCGCTATTGGCATGGCTATACGCTGCCGCTTCGCCTTCTGCTGTGCGCGATGGACCTGGCGAACAGCCAGATGATTCTGTACTTTGCGCAGACGGCGCTGTTTGCCGCCGTTTTGCTGATGATGGCAAGACGCGGGCTATGCCGCGTGATGCCGGCGTTGTTTCTTGCGTATTTCCTGATCATGCCCATGGCGGCGGGCGTGTGCCTGCAGTATGCGCCTGCGTCGCTGACGATGCTGCTGGCCTGCTGCGCCGTGCTCGCGTGGGACGAGAAGATCGAGGCGGCGGTTGGCCTGCCTGCATTTTTTGCGCTGGTCGGCCTTGTGACTAATTTTGTCGATGTGCTGACCTTCCCGCTGGTGACGCTTGGCTTCCCGCTGGTTCTGCTGATGACGCTTCGCCTGAAGAGGGAGGATTCCGCCCTCCGTATGTTTGCGCTGGCGGTTTTCTGCTGTGCATGCTGGGCGATGGGCTACGGCGGCATGTGGGTGCTCAAGTGGGTTCTCGTGGGCGCGGCGTATGGCTGGGAACGGTTTTCCGGCATATTTGCGCAGATTTTCCTGCGCGTTTCCTCGGAGTCAAACGGTGAGCAGCTTTCCCGCCTCGCGGTATTGAAGATGAACCTTGACGTAATCCTCGCCAAAAAGGCGTATCTGCTGCTGATGGCGGGCGTTGCTGCCGCATCGCTGGCGGATAGCCTATACAGGATGGTCAGGGGCGCGGGAATCGATCTGCGCGCGCTTGCGCTGCTTGTGCCGGCGGCTGTGCCGTTTATGTGGTGTTTCGTGATGGCGAATCACTCGTTTGATCACACCTATTACACCTATCGGAATATGACCATGGCTGTGCTGGCGCTGTATGCAATGATTCCGTGCATCGTCAGGAACAGGAAAAGCTAAAATAAGTAAAAGAAGAAGCTGCGAAGATGCAGCTTCTTTTTTGTTACTTATTGGTTACTTATACTCCGGCAGCCAGCCCTTGTGCGCAAGGATCAGATCGTCGCACAGGGAGACGATATCGTCAATGGACAGCTCGCTCTGCAGGTGCGGATCAAGCATCGCCGCCTGATAGATGGCGTCCTTCTTTTTTGTCATCGCGGCTTCGATGGTCATCAGCTGCACGCCGATGTTGCTGCGATTGAGCGCGGCAAGCTGCTCGGGAAGGTCGCCGACATAGCAGGGCGTCACACCGCTCTTGTCAACCAGACACGGCACCTCTACGCAGGCATTGCGCGGCAGGTTGGTGATCAGGCCATTGTTGAGGACATTGCCGCCGATCTTGTAGGGCTTGTCCGTCTCCATGGCCTCCATGATGTAGCTGGCATATTCGTGCGTGCGCTCGTGGGTGAGGTGCGGATCGCGGGTCAGCTCGTCGCGGCGCTTTTCCCAGTCGGCAATCTGGCGGATGCAGCGGCGCGGATACTCATCCAGCGGAATGTTAAAACGGTCGATCAATTCGGGATACTTGTCCTTGATGAAGAAGGGCATGTATTCCGCGTTGTGCTCGCTGGATTCTGTGACGTAATAGCCGAAACGCTTCATGATCTCAAGGCGCACCATGTTATCATGCTTCTCCGTCAGCAGCGCAGCGCGGCGCTTGATCTCGGGGTAGAGGTCCTTGCCGTCCTTGGTGATCTCCAGCAGCCACGCCATATGGTTGATGCCGGCGATTTTCGTTTGTACGGTCGGATCGTTTTCCATGCCTACGGACTTGAACAGGCTCTCCGCGCAGACCTGCACGCTGTGGCAAAGGCCCACGGTCTTGACCCCGGTATAGCGCTGCATCGCGCCGGTGAGCATGGCCATCGGGTTGGTGTAATTGAGGAACCACGCGTCAGGACAGACCTCCTCCATATCGCGCGCAAAGTCCATCATCACGGGGATGGTGCGCAGGGCGCGGAAGATACCGCCGATGCCCAGCGTATCGGCGATGGTCTGCCTGAGGCCGTATTTTTTGGGAATTTCAAAGTCGGTGATGGTACACGGGTCATACAGACCGACCTGAATCGCGTTGACGACGTAATTGGCGCCGCGCAGCGCGTCCTTGCGGTTTTCCACGCCGCAGTATTTTTCGATATGCGCCTTGTTTCCGAGGTTGTTGTTGATGGCGGTGAGCATCAGATAGCTCTCCTCAAGGCGCTGCGCGTCGATATCATACAGCGCGATGGTGCTTTCCGCCAGAGATGGGGTCAGCATGCTGTCGCCCAGAACGTTCTTGGCAAAGACCGTGGAGCCTGCGCCCATGAATGTGATTTTCGGCATAGAGTCGTTCCTCCCGAAATGATGTGTAATCAGCTTTTTTCATTATACTGTTTTATGGCCAAAAGAAAAAGCCCCGATCTTTCGATCGAGACTTGTTTGCGGAGATAATTTGGAAATTACTTTCCTTCGAGCTTGTCGAGCATGTCCCACACGCCCAGCATGTACATGATGCCCAGCGCACGGTCATACAGGCCATAACCCGGACGGCAGTTGCCCGGGCCCTCGCCCCAGAGGTGACGGCCATGGTCCGGACGGATGTAGCCCTCGTAGCCGCAGTCATGGTAGGCCTTGAGGATATCCAGAATGCCGGTCTCGCCGTCGCAGTCGCGGTGGCTGGCCTCGGAGAAGTCGCCGTTCTCGAAGTGCTTGACGTTGCGGATGTGCGCGAAAGCGATGCGGTCGCAGTGCTTGCGGACGATCTCGGCGACGTTGTTGTTCGGATCGGCGTTCAGAGAACCGGAGCACAGAGTGAGGCAGTTATAGGGATTGTCGACCATCTTGAGGAAGCGGTCGATGTTCTCGGCGTTGACCAGCAGGCGCGGCAGGCCGAAGATGTCCCACGGCGGATCGTCCATGTGGATCGCCATCTTGATGTCGCACTCCTCGCAGGTGGGCATGATCGCCTCAAGGAAGTACTTGAGGTTTGCCCAGAGCTTCTCGTGATCGACATCGGCATAGGCCTTGAAGAGCTCGTCGAGCTTGGCCATACGCTCCGGCTCCCAGCCCGGGAAGGTCATGTTATACTTCTCGGTGAAGTCCATGATGTACTTCGCCATGGCGTTGTAGTCATCCTGGATCATGCCCTTCTCGTAGAACAGCGCGGTGGAACCGTCGCCGACCTCGTGGAAGAGGTTGGAGCGGGTCCAGTCGAAGATCGGCATGAAGTTATAGCAAATGACCTTAACGCCGAACTTGGACAGGTTGCGGATGCACTGCTTGTAGTTCTCAATGTACATGTCGCGGGTCGGCAGGCCGATCTTGATATCGTCATGCACGTTCACAGACTCGACGACGTCCATGTTGAAGCCGTACGGCTCCAGCTGCTTCTGAACTTCAGCGATTTCCTCGACGGTCCAGATTTCGCCGGGCATCTTGTTGTGAAGCGCCCAAACGATGCTGGTCACGCCGGGGATCTGCTTGATATGACCAAGGGTGATCTTGTCATTGCCCTCGCCATACCAGCGGAAACCCATCTGCATAGGCATAAGAATTCCTCCATTTACGGTATTTGTATCTTCCTTCTATAACAGAAGGACAAATTTTGAGTAATTTGATTATAACATAAAACACTTCTGTCTGACAACAACGTGGCCCAGGAAATATCGCGCAAATGCGCGTAAATTTGAAAATCGGTCAGTCAGATGCTTTTCATGCGAGGCATTTCATTTTATAATAGGGGAAAAGAATACCACAGCAAGGAGGCTTTATCATGTTTGACCGCAGCATTCCCATGATCGGTTTCCATACGATCATCAAAGCGCATGAGAGTGTGGATGCGATGATCCGCCTCATTGACGAAGGACTTGCGCCGGGTGGCTTCAACACCGTGATTCTGGAAATGCGCTATGCATTCCGCTGCTTTCCGGAATTTTCCACCGGGACCATCACCTACGAGGATGCGGGCCGCATTGCCGACGCCTGCGAGCGCCACGGCATTCGCCTTGTGCCGCTTCTGCCGTGTCTGAGCCATCAGTCCGCCGGGCCGCGCAGCGTGCCGTATCCGCTGTTTAAGCATCATCCTGAGCTGCTGGAGCGTCAGGGCGTCGTAACGGGGACGGATTGGCCGGACTTTGTGCTGCACAGCTGGTGCGCCTCCAACGACGAGGTGTTCAAATACATCTTCCCGATGATCGACGAGATGGCCGAGGCATGCCGCGCACAGGCGTTCCATATCGGCATGGATGAACTGTTCGATGTGGCGATATGCCCCAAGTGCCGTGAAAAGACGCCGGCGGAGCTCTATGCCCGCACGGTCAGGATTCTCCATGATCACCTCGCCGAAAAGGGAATGGATACGATGATCTGGGGCGACCGCCTGCTTGACGCCCAGAGGATGGGCTATTCGATGTGGGAAGGCGACCGTTTCGGCATTCATCCCGCGCTGCACCGCACCGATGAGGTCACGCGTGATATCATCGTCTGCGACTGGCATTATGAGTGGCACTCGGGCGGCTATCCTTCTGTGGAGACGCTGGCGAAGGAGGGATTTTTCGTCGTGCCGTCCTTCTGGCGCGATGAAAAGAACGCGGCGCATTTCTGGCTGCATGCGCTGGAGGCGCAGTATCTCGCGCAGCGCTATGGATGGCCGGGCAAGCTGGGCGGCATGCTTTGTACGAACTGGCGCTCGCTTGATGAGGAGGCGGTTTGCAACATGCTCGCCTCGATCCGCGGGGAGGAAAACGTGCAGGGACCGGGCGCGGATATTGGCCGCGTGATCCGTGAGATGGCGCCGAAGGGGCAGAAGATGTTTGGCTATCAGGCGTTCAAAAAGGAATAAAGGGGCGTGCGGACGCTCCGTCAGGCCATCGGCTCAGCCGATGGCTATTTTTCTTTATAGGAAATTGCGTAAAACCTCTCCGTCATGCCTACGGCATGCCACCTCCCCTTTCAGGGGAGGCAAGGTCCGTATGGCGCATCTTGGCTCCCCTGAAAGGGGAGCTGTCGCTGAAAGCGACTGAGGGGTTGAAGTCGGCAAAGCACACTTTTTTACTGCACTGCAACGATGAAAGATGGAGAAAAAGTGAAATTAGATATGGATTCTGGGGGTATATGGGTGTATAATAGGCATCCGGAAAAACTGATTACAACAAGAAAAAGTGAGGCAAAGTCATGCTGATCACAGAAAAATCCAAAGAGATTGCCAAGCATTACGTCACATCGAGCTTCTTCTCTGCGAAGGTGCTCGTCAAGTGGCTTGTGATCGCCTCGGCGATCGGCGTGATCGTCGGCGCAATCGGTTCGCTGTTCGGTCATATGCTCATTGCGGTCAATCATTTCAGGGAAGCGCATCCGATGATCATCCTCGCGCTGCCCTTTGCGGGCCTTCTGATCGTATTCCTGTATCGTTTCTTCAAGGATGCGGACGACAAGGGCACCAATATGGTCATCGCGTCGATTCATTCCTCCACGGGTATCCCCTTCAGAATGGCGCCGCTGATCTTTATCACCACGGTCATCACGCACCTGTTTGGCGGATCCGCCGGCCGCGAGGGCGCGGCGATCCAGCTCGGCGGAAGCATTGCCAAGCGGATCGGCAGAAAGCTCAGGCTGAACGCCAACGATCAGCATATCATCGTCATGTGCGGCATGAGCGCGGGCTTTTCGGCGCTCTTTGGCACGCCGCTCGCCGCGACGATCTTCTCGCTGGAGGTCATCAGCGTGGGTATCATGCATTACTCTGCGCTGGTGCCGTGCGTGACAGCGTCGATGATCGGTCACTTTGTGGCGGAATTCTTCAGGATGCCGCCGGAGGTGTTCCCGGTTGCGGGCATTCCTGCGATGGAGGCGGCGATCTTCTTCAAGGTCGTGCTGATGGCGGCGATCTTTGGCGTGACGTCGATCCTCTTCTGCATGATCATGCATCAGACGGAGCATCTGCTTGCGCATCATTTCAAGAATCCCTATGTGCGAATCTTCGTGTCCGCTGTTCTGATTCTCGTGCTGTGCGGCCTTCTGGGCTCGGATATGTACCTCGGCTCGGGCATGCACATCATCGAGCATATCTTCCATGAGGGCCACACCGACACGTTTGCATTCCTGCTGAAGATGATCTTTACCGCGCTGACCATCGGCGCGGGCTTCAAGGGCGGCGAGATCGTCCCGTCGCTGACCATTGGCGCTGCGGTGGGCTGCATTGCCGCGCCGGTGTTCGGTCTGCCGGTGTCCCTTGCTGCGGCCTGCGGCATGGCGGGCGTGTTCTGTGGCGTGACAAATTGCCCGATCACGTCCCTGCTGATCGCCTTTGAGCTCTTTGGCTTTGAAGGCATGCCGTATTATCTGGTTGCCGTGGCGGTCAGCTACATGCTCTCCGGTTACTATGGCCTGTATCATGCGCAGCGCATCATGTATTCCAAAACGGAAACGCATTTTATCAATACCATCACACACTGAGCGATTGAGGAAAAGGCTGGAATACCAGCCTTTTTCTTTATACCTGATTTACGTTATGGATGCTTGCTGATATAATGGATACAAAGATATGCGGATTACGGATATGCCGCGGAGGATGAACGAAAGGGGATTTTGACGAGCATGAAAAAGGGATTTGTGTGCCTGTGCGCGCTGCTGTGCATGCTGTTGGCTGTGTCTGTGCTGGCCGAGGATGGCACGGGTGATGCGCTGCATGTGACCCTGCCGGACGGCTATGCGGACAGCGGCCTGCGCTATCCGGTGCTCTATGTGATGCCGGAGGATGGGCTTGGAACGATTGACGAGAGCCTGCGCCTGAAGCTGAAAGAGGAAATGACCGATCATCTGAGCATGATCATCGTCCAGCCGGAATTCAGCGAGGGCGACGATCTGATCGCGAAGATGAAGGAGATCATCCTCGACACCGAATCCACCTATCGCGTGGCGAAGGGGAAGGCGTACCGCGTGCTGATGGGCACGGGCGTGGGCGGCTATCTGGCCTATGCGCTCGGCCTTGAGCTGCAGGAAGAGATCGGCGCGATGGTTTCCATTCGCGGCAATTTCGCGGGGGAGGATAACCCATGGATCGCGAAGTGCGGCGATGTGCAGGACAAGCTGGATATGCTTAACATTGCCGATCCGGAATACCTGAATGGCGTATATACCTACATGGACGCGCCGGTCAGCGACGTCTATACCAACCAGAAGGGCGGCACCAACGATCTGGGCGCGCTGTTTATCGGCTATGGCACGGGCAGCGCGGCGCATGAGTTCACCGTCCGCCCGGGCGGATATGACGATGCGTTCCTGACGGAATCCGTGGCCCGCGTGATGGACCGCCTGACCGGCCGCATGCTGGCGGATGTTGTCTATGGCGGCTTTACGCTTAAGAAGGCGGCGCTCAGCAGCGCGGATGAGACGGCCGAGGCGCTTTACAGCGTGACGACCGGCGAGGCGCTTGCGGCCTTTGCAGATATTGCGCCGGTGATGGAGGTCGTCTTCACGGTGACCGATCCCGCCACGGGCGAGGTGCTCGATCAGCAGGTTGTTCCGGGTGCGGCGCTTGAGGGTGGCTGCGCGGTGGCCAATGCGGTAAACGGTACGTCCTCTGTGGTGTCCATGGGCGTGCGTGTGCTCGGCGTGGAGATTCCGCTGGCGAGCGCGACGCTGATTCGCATGCAGGACCCGGTCATCGACGGCGATATCCAGAAAATCGACCTGATGGGCGACTGGCATTTCCAGTATACCGGCATGCAGACGCTCGATGCGGCGTCCCTGACGGCGCAAGATTGCAGCGAGTGGCCCGTCGTGCAGCCGGCGCTGACCAGCTGGGTCAAGGGCTTCGGCAACATCAGCGACGAGAACGTGACCTCCGGCTATGGCCCGGATTACTTCAATTTCTTCATCACCGGCAGCGGCTATTATGCCAAGACGTTCACCGTGCCGCAGGAATTTGACAGCCAGGAGCTGCTGCTGTCCATCGGCTATGTGGACGACCGCTGCGAGGTGTTCCTCAATGGCGTGCGCGTCGGCGCGACGGGCATGGATGAAAACGGCCAGCCGACCGGCGATACGACGTGGGCGGTGTACAGCTGCTTTGAGGTGGATCCGGCGCTGATCAACCGCGGCGGCGAGAATACCGTGATCGTGCGCGCGTGGAATGATCTTCCCTTCGGCGCGGGCGGCTGGTATGGCGGCCCGGTTGCGCTCTACAGCCGCGCGGCCTTCGACGCGGAGAACGGCGCGGGCGACAGCGCGCGATTCTACGAGGAGGGCTTTGAGTCCGAATATGCGGCAAAGGGCCTCGGCAAGAGCGGCACGGTGGAAAACAAATACCTGATCTATCTGCCGGAGGGCTACGAGACCTCGGGCCGCCATTATCCCACGGTGTATCTGCTCCATCAGTTCAACAGCGATCACACCTCTTATCGCGGCGACAAGGTCAACCAGCTCTTTGATCAGGGCGCGGCGGAAGGCCTGTTTGACGAGATGATCGTCGTCATCCCCAACAGCAGCGAGGAGAGCTGGTGGGCCGGCGACTGGGAAAAGATGATCACCGATGAGCTGATTCCGCATATTGACGGCAAGTATCGCACCATTCGCGATGCGCGCTATCGCCTGACGGCGGGCTGCTCCATGGGCGGTCAGGGCGCGATGGCGGTGGCGCTGCGCAATCCGGATTTCTTTACCGGCGCGGTGAGCTTCTTCGGCGCGTTCTCCTACGGCGGCGCGAGCAGCCCGAACGCGATTGCGGCGAAGGAAAGCGCGGAATACATGGACAGCTTCAGCCTGTACTTCATCTGCGGCAACCAGGACAGCTACGGCTTCGGCGTGCCGGCGATTGCGCTCAATCAGCAGCTGGAGGCGATGAACGTGAATCACGGCTTCTTCATCGACAACGGCGGCCATGACAGCGCGTTCTACATCCCGTTCTTCAAGGATGCGTTTGCCTATATCCGAAATGACATGTATAAGAGCGACGAGGCGATTGAATCTCTGGTCAAGGGCGGCCTGACCGTGGTTGGCACGCAGGTGACGGCGACGATGGATAGCTTGCCCGGCATCGAAGCCTATCATTATACCGTGCCCGCGTCGTCCTACACGAAGAACCCGAATCCTCAGCTGGACGCCGCGCTCACGCTGACCGTCACGCAGAACGGTGAGCCTGTCATGCAGGAGCGCACCTCCCATCACAGTGCGTCCGATATGATCAGCGTTGTAATCGAGCTCGATGTTGCTCCTTATGTCGACGCCTCTCAGCCGTTTGAGGTTGTTCTTACTGCCAATATCCTCGATCGTACCATTGAACTGGCTCGTATCCAGAAATAATCCTTTTATGCAAAAACCGGAGGCGTTTGCCTCCGGTTTTTTATGCGAAGAAGGGGGTTTGAGGGACAATGTCCCTCAAGCAGGTTTGGGCGGCAGCCCAACGTTTCCCGGTTACTCCATCGTTGCCGTCATGATCCGATTGTCCTGCACAGCTCTCATTTCGTACGTTTCCCGCGTCCTGCCCAGCGTGATCGCGCAGCAGGGCGCAAAGCCCTCCGGCAGATTCAGTTCGGCGAGCAGCGCAGGTTCCTTGTTCAGCGCGCGGATGGCGCCCCAGATGTGGCAGGTGCCGATTCCAAGCGAAACGGCGGCGAGCGCGGCGTTCTGCGCGAGGATGGCGCAGTTGGAATAGGAGGAGTTGTCCGTCGGGATGCCGGGGAAGATGGAGGAGAAGATCATCAGCACCGGCGCGCCGTAGAGGGGATGGTAGTTTTCCTTGCCCAGCTGCGCGCCTGCAGCGTCCTCAAGGCGGGCAAGATAATCTGGGCGCTGCACGACGGTGATGTGCAGGCTGTCATAGCGGCCCATGCCCACGGGCGCGGCGTAGGCCGCCTTGAGGATCAGATCGAGTTCGTCCTTGGATGGCGCCTCGCCGGTATAGCTGCGGACGGACTTTCTCATAAAAACCGGATTTTGCTGCTTCATAAATTTTGCTTCGCCCCTTTATTATTGTCGCTGTTTCCATTATACTGAATCGGACATGAGATTCAAGCAAATCGCAGAATTTGGGAAAGAACTGAGGGTTTGAGCATGGTGCATGAACACGATACAATTGCCGCACAGGCGACGGCGAGCGGTGAGGGCGGCATTGCGATTGTCCGCCTGAGCGGTGCGGAGTGCGAAAGGATACTCCTTCGCGTATTCCGCCCCAAAAACTTAAAGCCGATGAAGAGCCGCGTGCTGACGTTCGGCAATGTGATGGATGGGGAGAGCGTGGTTGACGAGGCGATGGCCGTTCTCTTCCGTGCGCCATACAGCTATACGCGCGAGGACGTCGCGGAGATTCACTGCCACGGCTCGGATGCGCTTGTGCGCAGGATTCTGCTGCTGCTGCTGCGTGCGGGCGCGCGCATGGCGGATCCCGGTGAATTCACCTGCCGCGCGTTTCTGAACGGGCGTATCGACCTGACGCAGGCGGAGGCGGTCATGCGGATGATTCGCGCGGGCAGCGAGCGCGCGATGAATGCGGCGATCCGGCAGATGGAGGGCGGTGTATCCGCCTTTGTCCGCACGGCACGGGAGGAGATTATCGCGCTGCTGGCGGAGATTGCCGCTGCGATTGATTTTCCGGATGAGGTTGAGGAGAGCGAGACGGCGCAGCAGGTCTTTGCGCGCTGCGGCGCGATCCGGACACACCTGCTGGCCTCCTGCGATCCGCGCGCCGGGCGCATCGAGGACGAGGGCCTGCGCGTCGTGCTCTGCGGCAGGCCGAACGCAGGCAAGAGCAGCCTGCTCAATGCGCTGATCGGCGGCGAACGCGCGATTGTGACCGATATCCCGGGCACGACGCGCGACACGCTGACGGAAGCGATCCAGATTGACGGTCTCAAGGTCTGCCTGACGGACACAGCAGGCCTGCGCGAGACGGGCGACGCGGTGGAGCGCATTGGCGTGGCGCGCGCGCAGAAGGCGCTTGACGAGGCGGATGTGCGCATGCTGGTGCTCGATGGCTCCTGTGCGATTGATACGGAGGACAGAGAGGCCATCGGCGGTCTTTCGCCGCATATCGTCGTGCTCAGCAAGGGCGATCTGCCGCCGGTCGTTTTAAAGGAAGATGCGCTTGAGCAATTCCCGGGGGCAAAGGTTGTTTCCGTCTGCGCGCCGGAGGGGGAGGGGCTTGATGAACTCAGGGCGATGATCGCCGCCTTTGCGCCGGAGGATGGCGCAGAATCGTCAATGCTCTCTCAGGCGCGGCATGTACAGGCGGCGCAGCGCGCGTGTGATTCGCTTTATGATGCGATGCGCGCGATTGAGGACGAGATGCCGCTTGACGTCTGCGCGGTGGATCTTTCCGCTGCGCTGGATTGTCTCGGTGAGATTACGGGCGAGACGATGAGCGAGCATGTGATTTCTGAGGTGTTTGCACGGTTCTGCGTGGGCAAATAAGCATATAAAAAGGCAGCCTAAGCTGCCTTTTTGCTTTTTGGTATTGATAATAAGGATCGCGGTCAGGCATGCTTCTTCCAGAAGTCATTTGTGCCAACGCCGTCCGGCCATGGGAAGGCGGCGTCCGTCTCCTGCCAGATGCTTTCTGTAATGAGCGCCTCACCTCGCGCTTTGCGGATAGCTTCCGCCCGGCCGACAAAGCTGAGCAGGAAGTCAAAGTTGTTCATCATCTGCAGGCTGATGATGTGCGACATGATCGGACATGCCTGCGCGAGCCCGCTTTTGAGAAAGAGGCCGGGGATAACGGAAGCGTCATAGGATACCGCATAGGGACGCAGGAAAGCGTAGCCGCGCTCAAGGGTCAGGATGGCATACGGCGCTGTGCCGGGCACGCCGTCGTCCATGCATCCGACGCTGCCGATGCTGTCAATCGTCAGGTTGTGCATGGCGATGTGCGTCGGGTTATGTCCGTGTCCGCAGAAGATGCGCGTCGGCCTGTCAAATGTCCGCTGTTCAAGCAGGGGGATGGCCTTTTCGCTGTCAAAGACGGGGAAGCGGTCATCGTCCGGGAGGGCGTGGCAGAATACCGCGCCTTCCAGCTCCAGCGTTTTTGCAAATGTGATCTCCTCGGGGCGGAGCTGCTGCGCCTGAAAGCGGACGGCGGCGAAGTTTGCCCCCTGATAGCCCGGATCACCGGCCATGGCGGAGAGGATATAGCGCTCATGGTTGCCGTGCAGGCAGGTGACATTCTGCGCGCGGAGAAGGCTGAGCGTCTCCTTCGGGCAGGGACCAAGGTTCACCTGGTCGCCGAGGGAGATGACGAGATCCGGGCTGTGCGCCTTGATGGCGCGCAGAACGGCCTCGAGTGCGGGCAGGTTGTTGTGGATGTCTGCGATGAGTGCGATGCGCATAAAGGCCTCCTTTTGCGAAATTGAAAGAAGGTGAATGATATGCTATAATTCTGTATATTGAGCCGGGTTTCCTGCCGCGCATGCCACGGGGAATGTTTCACGTGAAACATTCTGCGTAAGGGGCATGCCGGCAATGTTTCACGTGAAACACCAAAACCGGCGACAGAAAGGGGAGACGGCATGAAGATCATCACGGCCAGACCGCACAGGCTGCTGGGCGAGATCATCGACCGCATTGGCGCGGCCGTGCAGGAGGGAAAGCGCTGCATGCTGCTCGTGCCGTCGCAGTATACCCTGCAGGCAGAGATCGAGGTCATGACGCGCCTTGATCTTGAGGGAACGTTCATGATCGACGTGCTGTCCCCCGGGCGGCTGAAATCGAGGGTCTTTGAGCGTGCAGGGCAGCCGGAGCGCGTGATCTTTGACGAGCGCGGCAAGTGCATGGTGCTTTCCTCGATCATCGAGCAGGAAAAAGAGAACCTGACCATATACCGGGCGGCGGCGCAGCAGGGCGCATTGGGACTGGCGCAGAAGATGTCCGCGCTGATTGCGGACATCAAGCGAAGCGGGAAGACCGCGCAGGATATTCTGCTGTGCCTTGATGCGATGGACGAGCGAGAGCGCAGTCTGCCTTCCGCAAGGAAGCTGGCGGATACGGCGCGCATCTACGCGGTGTATGAACAGCGCATGGCGGGGCGCCTTGCGGACAGCGAGGACGTCTCCCGCGAGATGCTCAGCCGCATGGCACGCTCCGGCGTGATGGAAAACCAGCATGTGTTTGTCTATGGATTTGACATGATCACACCGGTGTTTGCGCAGGAACTGCTGGAAATGGAGCGTCTGGCTGCGTCGCTGACGCTGGCTGTGGAGACGGATGACAACAGCGCGCCGGATGGAAGGCTCTTTGCGCCGGTGAACTTCAGCATTGAGCGCCTCATGACGATGGCGGCGGAGCGTGGAAGGCCGGCAAAGCGGGAACATATGAACTGGGAAATCGATGCGCCGGAGGATATCCGCGCGCTGGAGCGGCAGCTGTTCGCGCTTGAAACCAGGCCGCGGCAGGGTGCGCCTGCGCATATTGAGCTGCAGGCTGTCAGCTCGCCCCGGCAGGAAGCGCACATGGCGGCGGCGCGCATCAGGCGGCTGCTGGCGGACGGCGAGGACAGCAGCCAGATTGCGATTGTCTATCCGAAGGACAGCGGATATGCGCCGCTGCTGGCCGGCGTCCTGCCGTTGTATGGCATCACAGCGTATATCGCGCAGAAGCGTCCCGCGGGGGCGCATCCGCTGTGCAGGTTTGTGCTCAGCGCGCTCTCCGTCGCAGCGGGAGGCTGGCGGACGGCAGATGTGGTGGAATGCATCCGATCGGGCTTTCTGCGCCTGAATGCAGAGGAGGCGGATGCGCTGTGCAGCTATCTGGAGGGCATGGAGATCCGCGCAGAAGCGATCAAGCGTCCCTTCAAATACAGCAAGGAGAAGGATGAAGAGGCGCTCAAGAGGCTCAACGAGAGCCGCGAGCGCGTGGCCAGCCCGCTTGCCGCGCTGCAGGAGGGAATCCGCAGCGCAAAGAACGCGGACGCGGCGATTGAAGCGGTGATGGCGCTGCTTGAAAGCGTGAACGCCTATGATACGCTGGGCGATATGCGCGCGGCGCTTCGCGAGGAGGGGCTTGAGCCGGAGGCGGAGGATTGCGCGCAGGTATGGAACGCGCTGATGGAGACGTTGGATCAGCTGCACACGCTGCTGGCAGGCGAGGAGGTTTCGGCAAAGCTGGTGCTTCTCCTGCTTGAAAGCGGTCTCTCCGCGCTGGAGCTTTCCGCGCTCCCGCCTGCGGACGGCGCGGTGATCTGCGGCGAGATCGGCAATGTACGGACGGCGCGCGTCGCCGTGCTGCTGGCGCTTGGCATGAATGACATGGGCGGCGGCACGGATGCAGGTCTGTTCACCCCGCAGGAAAAGCAGGAGGCTGCCGGTGCGACCGGCGCATATCTGGGCATGAGCGCCGCAGAGCGCGCAGCGCTGTCGCAGCTGGACGAACTCAAGACGCTGACCAACTGCCGGGAGCGGCTGATTGTCTCGTATGCGCTGGCGGATGAAACCGGGCGCGCACTGCGCGCAGGCACGGCTGTGCAGGCGCTGCGGCGGATCTTTCCCGATATGCCTGTGCGCGGCGGTCTGGCGAAGGATGAGCGGGAGGCCATGCTTTGCGCGCCGGATGCGGCGCTTGAGGCGCTGTCGGTGCATCTTTCCGGCGCGGCGGACGGCACAGAAGCGGTGGACGCAGCCTATGCGCAGGCCTATGCCGCGCTTGCGCGGAGTGAGCACGGCAGGGACAAGCTGATGGCGATCACCAAGCAGCTTGGCAGGCGGCCGCAGCGCCGGATGGACGCTTTAAGCGCCCGCGCGCTGTATGGCAGGCCGGTGATGAGCGTATCCCGGCTGGAGACGTTTGCCCAGTGCCCGTACAGGCACTATGTGCAGTACGGTCTTGCGCCGCAGGAAGCGCTCACGCCTGGCGTGGACCGCGCGGAGTTGGGCACGCTGTATCATGAGGCGGCGGAGCGTTTTACCCGCGAGGTGACACGGCTTCAGCAATTCCCGGATATCGACGCGGCGACCTGCGACAGGATCATGGATGAGGCTGTACAGCCTCTGATTGAGGAATGGCGCAAATCCCCGCTGGGGGAGAGCGAGCGCGGCGGCGCGATTGCGCGCCGGGTCAAGAAGACCGCGCGGCGCGCAGCGCGCAGCATCGTGTCCCAGTTTGCGGGCAGCGGCTTTAGGCCGATGCACAGCGAGATGATCTTTGGAAAAAACGGCCTCGCGCCGATCATGCTCGAGCTCCCGGATGGCATGTTTGTCTATCTGCAGGGCAGAATTGACCGGATTGACGTCCTGGATGCGCAAAGCGGGGAGACGCGGCATATCCGCGTTGTCGATTACAAGAGCGGCGCAAAGAAGTTTGACCCGACGATGGTCTATTACGGCATTCAGCTGCAGCTGCTATTGTATCTGGCGGCGGCGCTGGCGCAGATTCCGGGCTCCCGGGCGGCGGGCTTCTTCTATTGCCGCATTGCCGATCCGACGGTGAAAAGCGAATCCCGCATCAAGGAGGAGATTGAGCGGCAGATTGCCAGAAGCCTCGCGCTTGCGGGCGTTTCGCTTTCCGAGGTCGAGGTGCTGCGCGCGCAGGATGAGCGCCATGCAGCCATGATTACCAAGGATGGAAAGCCGGGCGGCCAGCATCGCGGGTCGATGGCGGATGAGGAAAGCATGGATGCGATGGTCGCCTTCGCGAGGAAGAAGGCGGCGCAGATCGCGCAGGATGCCTATGCGGGCCTGATTGACGACGCGCCGGCGGCGCATGGGCAGTACAGCGCCTGCGCGTATTGCCGCTACGGGGCCATCTGCGGGTTTGATCCTGCGGTCGGGCAGAGGCGGCTGCTTGACAAAAAGGGCGTGGAAGATCTGCGATAAACGGGATGAAAGGCCCCAGACCCATGGAATTTGCGCCTTAGCCGGAGAATGGATTTAGATTTTTTACAAATCGTAAAAAAGTTTGATATTTTGTGTCACAAATGGATCATATGATGGTATAGTAGAATATACACATATGGAATCATGAGATGCATGCTTCGGCAGAACGACATACAGGCGGATTCAGGGAGGGGTACCCATGATCGCGGCGGCGGTTGAGCAGCTTCAGAAGTTTCTTTCGGGAGGAAAGCGGGCGGAAAAGACCCGCGAAGAAATCCACCACAAGACGCCTGACAGTACGACCATGACCATGCGTGCGCTCAGCGATCTTGGCGAAAGCATCGCGTCAAGCGTCCATATCATCGCATCGCCGACGAGGCTGTATCTGTGCGTGAACATGGAGGTCAAGCCGGATGCGCTGCGCACGCAGATGGAGGCCGACAGGCGGGCGGCGAAGGGCATGTTCGATGTGGACGCCAACTGGAGCGCGGCGGAGGTCAATGCGCGCTGGGGCAAGAAGGCTGTGCTTACAGATGGCGAGGGCAATCTGCTTCATCGCGCGATGGATGGCGCGCGCGGCATGACCGACGCGGGCGCGAATGAGGTCTTTTTCGAGTTTAATGCGCTGGACGTTTATCCCGATGCGATGTATCTGACGAACGGCTATACGCGCGTCAAGGTGCGCTGAAGCAGCAGCGCGCAGCCGGGCGCAAAAAAGCATATAAAAATCAGGGCTGTCAGAAATGACAGCCCTGAATCTTTGCACGGGATGAATCTCAGCGGCCCGGGGTAAGCAGGTAGCGCGCCTCGAAGCCCTTGGCGAGGTTGCCGGAGAGCTTGAGCTGGCCGGAGAGGAAGAGTTTATCGGTGGTTACGAAGCCGCGGGCCATATCCAGCAGGTTGTCGAAGCTGCACTCGATGAAGGCTTCGGCATTGCCGCGCGGCTCGGGGATGACGCTGAGCTCGCCGTTCTGATACTCGACGTAGAAGAAACCGGAGCCGCGGCCGATGATCTGGATCTGAATGACGCGGTGATAATCCGGATGGAACTTGTCCGGATAGCGGATCATATTGCGCTTGGCGTTTTCGATGTAGCAGTGCTTGAGCTGATCGAACGCATCCTGGAAGGAGATGTATTCGCCTGCGCCGGTGCTGCCGCAGATGTCGGAGTACATGGACTGATACGCCTGCGCGCTCTTGTCCCAGGAGAAATCCTTCTCCATGCAGCGCCTCTGCAGCTTTTCAAACATCTCCTCGTTGGAGAAGTAGAGCTTGACCGCTTCCTGAATGGCGAGGTAGAGGTCCTTTGCCTGATAATCGGAGAAGGCGAAGCCGTCGCCGATGCCGTCAAAGTCCTTGTAAGCGCGTACGGAGTCCTTCAGGCCGCCGGTCTCATGGACGATCGGCACCGTGCCGTAGCGCATGGCCATCATCTGGGACAGGCCGCAGGGCTCAAAGCGGGAGGGCATGAGGTACATGTCCGCGCCGGCGAAGATCTTGCTGGCCATCGGCTCATTATAGTCGCTGGAGAAACCGAGCTGGCCCGGCCAGTTCTGCTTGGCCCAGTTGAAGTAGTCGATATACTTCTGCTCGCCCTGACCAAAGACGATCAGCTGGATGCCCATTTCCATCAGCTGCGGCAGAATCTGCTTGATCAGCTCAATGCCCTTCTGCTCGTTCAGGCGGGCGACGCTGGCCAGAAGCGGCCATTCCGGCTCCTCGTTCAGGCCGAAGATGCGCTGAATCTCGCGCTTACAGAGCGTCTTGCCGTAGCGGTCGCGGGAATCGAACTTGTAGGGGATCAGCGGATCGATGGACGGATCGTAATGCTTGACGTCGATGCCGTTGAGGATGCCGTAGAGCTTATGATTGACGATATCGACCACGCCCTGCAGGCCCATGCCGTAGGTCGGGTAATGCAGCTCGCGCGCATAGGTCGGGGAGACGGTGGAGACCGCGTCGGCCATGAGCATAGCGCCCTTCATCAGGTTGATGTCGCGGCGTCCTTCGAATTCATAGCCCAGACCGCCGTTGTACCAGCCCTGCGGCAGGCCGAAGGTGCCGGTCAGCTCGTCTTCGCCGAACTGGCCCTGATAAGCGATGTTGTGGATGGTATATACGCTCTTGATCGGCTTGAGCTCGTCGCGCAGGACGGCGTCGTTCTTGAGGTAGATGATGGAGAGCGCGGTTTCCCAGTCGTTGCAGTGCAGGATGTCCGGCACAAAGGTCAGCTGACCGATGAGGTCGACGACCGCGCGGGAGAAGAACGCAAAGCGCAGGGAATCGTCGCCATAGCCGTACAGGCGCGGACGATGGAAGAAGTGCTCATGCTCGATGAACCAGACGGTGACGCCGGAAAGCTCGCCGCGGCACAGGCCGTATTCGATCGTGCGCTCGCCAAGCTGGCAGGAGCACTTCTTGACGAACGTGATTTCGTCCTCAAAGCGGTCGCGCGTCATCTTGTAATACGGCACGATAATTTCAATGTTGTCGCCGGCCTGCTTGAGGGCGGGCGGCAGAGAGAAAGCAACGTCCGCCAGACCGCCGGACTTACTGAAAGGCGCACATTCGCTGGTGACAAACAGGATGTTCATGGGGAAGGTCTCCTTTCGTAATGGGAATATATACGCAAGTCGAAACGAAGATCGCATTCTGAGGCGCATGGACACGCCAAACAGAACTTCTTTGCGGGAAGTACTATCAATATTTTATAGAGAATTTGATAAAAAGTCAACGATTCTGAACAAAAAGAATCGGGGTTAATCAAAAAAGTGGCATGCAGCTCAATGGAAATATGAAACCGGACAGAAAAAGCATCTGTCCGGCTGGAAAAAGAGACCTCATCCGCCGCAGCCTGCGGCGGATGAGGTTTAGATTATTTCTTTGCGTCCTCAATGGCGCGCAGGTAGCAAGCCTCGATCTTCTCGGCAAAGGATTCCGTGCTGAAGGGCGCGGCATGCGCAGGCGCAGCGGCGGCGATCTTTGCGCCCTCGTCGGAGAACGCACGAAGAAGGCCTTCAAGCAGCGCTTCGTCGGTTTCTTCGGTCAGGATGCCGCTTACGCCGTCTTCAATGACGCCGCGCAGGCATTCATCAAACACCGCGCAGACGCACAGCCCGGAGGCCATCGCCTCCACATAGGTCAGCCCCTGCGTCTCGCTGCGGGAGGCGCTGACGAACACGTCGCCCATCGCATAATAGCTGTCGATTTTTTCCCAAGGCTTGGGTCCGGTGAATGTGACATGATCCGCCACGCCGAGTTCGGCAGCCATTTTGGTCAGCGATTCGCGCATCGGCCCTTCGCCGACGATGACGAAGCGCACATCGGGATGCCATTTATGCAGCTTCGGGAATACACGCATGATCTGCTCGATGTTCTTTTCCTTGGAGATGCGGCCGATATTCAGCAGCACGCGCTCGCCCGGCAGCACGCCGCACTCGTTGCGGATGGCGGCGCGCTCAAGCGCATCGTGACGCTCGGGAGCAAACCGGGCGATGTCCATGCCGCTGGGGATGATGTCCGTCGGCGTGCGCACGCCGTAGTCATACAGCAGGCCGAGGGTCTTGCCCGTCGGTGCGATAATGCGGTCGGATTTGTTGCACCACCACTGGGAATACTTGCGCGCCACCTTGCGCGCGGCCTCGTCGGCGAAGCCGTGGGTGATGTAGTAGGTGTATTCTTCCCAGATGGTATGGTAGGTGTGGATGAGCACGCTGTCGTTGGATTTGGCGACGTGACGGCCGAAATAGCCCATCACAAATTCGCTGTTGGTATGCACGATGTCAAAGTCGAGCTTGGTGGCCTCCCATGAGGTAATCGGCCCGGGGAAAGCAAAGTTGCGATCCTTGAGCACGAGGAACGGCGCGGAGGCGATGTAATGGATGGTTTCCTGCTGGTTGTTCTCCCAGCCGCGGCACTTTGGCGCGAAGACATGGACGTCGTGTCCGCGCCGCGTCAGCTCCCGGTGGAGCGACAGGCAGGACGTCGCCACGCCATTGATTTCGGGATAAAATGTATCGGAAAACAGGCCGATCTTCATGTCAAATCTCCTTTTCTGGAAACACGGCTTGCTGCTGCTGTCAATCAGATATATGCACATGCACATATGGGTATACCCATACCATTATAGTTTATCACATTCCGTCTGCTTCTGGAAGAGAAATTCCATTGAGTGCATAAAATTGGGCGAACTTATCATCAGACATTCGTTTTTGCTTGCAAAATAGGTTGTTTTGTGATAGAGTTTGTATGAATGAACAGGGAGAGTTGCATCTCCCTTTTTGAAAGTGAGGGATTTGACTTGCCGGTCCTCAAGGAGATTGCGGCTGTGGCTTCGGTCATGATGCCGATCGGTGAGAATTGGACGGTCAGCCGCTGCCGTTACAGCCCGGAGGGTGAAACGAAGGGTCGCCTGTGCATCGCCACGGGTATCCACGGCGACGAAAGAATGGGACAGCTGGTGGCGTATGAGGTTGCGCAGCGGATTATGCGCGAGCCGGAACATCTTCAGGGCATTGTGGATCTGTATCCGATGCTCAATGCAATCGGTCTGGATGTGGGCCAGCGCATGGTGCCCACGTCGACGATGCTGGATATGAACCGTGTCTTTCCGGGCAATCCGGACGGTACTGCGCTGGAAAGCATCTGCCATGCTGTGCTGGAGGATATGAAGGGCGCGGATCTGGTGCTGGATATCCATACGAGCTCGCAGATCACCAGCGAGCTGTACGGCGTGCGCCTGCATGAGCGCCATGCCGAGGAGATGATTCCCGGCTGTGCCGCGCTGTGTCCGCGCGTGATGTGGGTGCTGCCGGACAAGCCGGTTCACAGCGCATCTCTTACCGGCGCGCTGTCCATGGCGGGTACGAAGGCTGTCGTGCTGATGGTGGATGAGCGCCGTCTGCGCGTGCAGACTGTCGTTTGCGAGGTGGTTGACGGCATCTTCTGCAAGATGAAGGAGATGGGCCTGTGGTCGGGCGAGACGAAAGCCGCGCCTGCGCAGGAGAGCATTCCCTGCATGTGGGAAGCGACGGATATCTGCCGCGTGACGTGCAGGCATCCCGGCGTGTATGTGCCGCGCGAACTCAACGGCACGGTCGTACGCGAGGGCGACGTATTGGGTACGATCATCGATGCGCTCGAGGGCGAGACGCTGGAGACGGTCGTCGCGCCGGAGAGCGGCCTGGTCTTTACGGAGCGCCGCTACAGCGCCGTTTATCCCGGTACGCTGATCGCACGCCTGTGCAGAAAGGAACGCGCATGAAAAAAGATGTGATCTTTACCGTGCCGTCGTATTTCCGCGACGACATGAACATCATGGGCTATCGCTTTGGCAAGGGCGAGAAGAGCTGCGCCGTGCTCGGCGCGCTGCGCGGAAACGAGATTCAGCAGCTTTACGTCTGCGCGCGCCTGGTGGCGTTCCTGCGCGAGGTAGAGCGAGACGGCGGCATCATGCCCGGAAAGAGCGTGCTTGTCGTGCCGACGGCGATCGGCCTGTCCATGAACGCGGGAACGCGCCTGTGGGCGCCGGAAAACACGGACATCAACCGCTGCTTCCCCGGCGATATGGAGGGCGCCACGACCGAGCAGATCGCGGGTGCGCTGTTTGATAAGCTGAAGGCGTACAAGTATGGCGTGCAGCTGACGAGCTTTTATCAGCCGGGCGCGTTTGTGCCGCATGTGCGCATGATGGAAACCGGACGTCAGAATCCGGAGCTGGGCTGCGAATTTGGCCTGCCGTATGTCTACGTCCGCACGCCGCGCATTTCCGACAAGACGACGCTCAACTACTGCTGGCAGCTTGCCGGAACGCAGGCGTATTCCCTGTATGCGGGCAAGACGCAGGAGATCGACGAGGCGGCGGCGGATCAGACGCTGCGCGCCATCATCCGCTTCCTCAATGGCCGCGGCATCATCCGCAGCGAGCAGACGCCGGGCCAGAAATCCGCGGTGATCACCAATGAGGATATCATCACCGTGACGAGCAAGCACGCGGGTCTTTTGCGCAGGGTCAAGCATGCAGGCGCGCATGTGCGCCGCGGCGAACAGCTGGCGTTTGTGATCAATCCGCTTGACGGCTCGGTCAAGGAGATGCTCAAGACCCCGGTGACGGGCATGCTCTTCTTCATTCAGGATGGGCCGTTCGTCACGGAGCACAGCCCGGTTTTCCAGGTGCTTTCCAAATAATACGGTCATTAAAATATGAAGAAAAAAACCTATAGCTTTACCAGGACGATGCTTTCCATCGCCATCCCGCTGACGCTGCAGAATCTGCTGTTCTCCTCCTTTACGCTGATCGATACCGTGATGGTTGGAAGATTGGGAGATCTGCCTCTGGCGGCGGTGGGTATGGCCGGCAAGTGGTCGTGGTTTCTGAATATCGTGCTCTTCGGCTGCACAAGCGGCGCGGCGGTGTTTATTGCGCAGTACTTCGGAGCGGATGATCGCAAGGGAATTCACCGGACATACGGTTTGATGAACCTGCTTTCTTTGGGCGCGGGTCTGGTCTTTATGCTGGGCGCGCTGCTGATTCCGGAAACCATCATCGGTATGTTTACAAAGGACCCGGAGGCGATTGCAGCAGCGGCGGTCTATCTTCGCTGCATTGCGGTCAGCTATCCGTTTCAGGCGCTGGCCAAGTCCGCAGCGACGCTGCTGCAGAGCACGCAGCGCGTGGTGATTCCGTTCGTCGGCGCGGCATGCTCGGTGGCGACGAATATCGTGCTCAATGCGCTGCTGATCTTTGGCCTGTGCGGCTTTCCGGCGATGGGCGTTGCCGGTGCGGCGACTGCCTCTGCGATGGCTGCGGTGGTCAATGCGCTGGTGATCTATGGATTGGGATTCGCGAGAAAGACCATGCTGCGTGCGCCGATGAAAGACATGCTGGACATCAGCCGCGGCTTTGTGCGGGATTATGTCCGCATAGGCGCGCCGGCGATGTTCAACGAGACCATCTGGGCGCTGAGCATTCTGATCTACAGCGCAATCTTTGGTCATATGAGCACGGAAGCGTATGCGGCGATCACAGTCGCCAAGTCGATCGAGGATCTGACCTGCGTGGCGGTCTTTGGCATGTGCTCTGCCTGTGCGGTGATGATCGGCAGCTACGTCGGCCAGGGGAAATACGATCATGCGAAGGCCTGTGCGCGTTATCACATCGTGCTGGTGACGATCATGTCCTTGGCGATCGGCGGTTCGCTGTTTTTCCTCAAAGAGCCGATCATGTCGCTCTTTGGCGTGTCGGAAACCGTGCGCAGGGAATCGATGGCGGTCATCATGATCTATGGCGCGGAGATGGCGCTGCGCAATATCCCGCTCATGCTCGTGGTGGGGACCTTCCGCGCCGGCGGCGATACCCAATACGGCCTGATTGTGGATTCGATTTCCGCTTATCTGGTCGGCATTCCGCTGACGGCGGCAGCCGGTCTTGTGCTGCATTTCAGCGTGCCGGCCACCTATGCGGTCATGTATTTCGTCGAGGATTTTCTCAAAACCATCGTCTATGGCAGGCATTTCCTGTCGGGTAAGTGGATCAAACCTGTTATATAAATAGTCAGCCGGCGAAAACCGGCTGATTTTCAGAATGAATGATAACAAATGAAATAAAAGGAGACAGCATGAGTCAGAATAAACCGAGCCAGAGCAAGCCGGCGTTCGAGGAGAAGGCCGCGCCGAAAAAGGGTGCGATCCGCGAGTTTGCTTCCTACTATAAGCCGCACATGCGCATGTTCCTGCTGGATATGGCCTGCGCGCTGGTGATTTCGCTCGTGGATATCCTCTTCCCCGTGTTCACGCGCAGGGTGCTCTACGACTATATTCCCAACCAGATGATGCGCACGTTCGCGCTCATGGCGGGGCTGATGCTTTTGATGTTCCTCATCCGCACGGCGGCGCAGTGGGTGGTCACCTATCTGGGCCATGTCATGGGCGTGCATATCGAGGCGGACATGCGCGCGGATATCTTTAAGCATATGCAGAAGCTGGGCTTCAGCTTCTACGATAAAAACCGCACCGGCCTGCTCATGGCCCGCGTGACGACGGATCTGTTTGAAATCACGGAGCTGGCGCATCACGGCCCGGAGGATTTGTTCATCTCCTTTGTGACGCTGACCGGCGCGTTCATCGTGCTCTTTGGCATTCAGCCGAAGCTCGCGCTGGTGCTGCTGATTTCTGTTCCGCTGATCGTAACCTTTGTGGCCCTGCGCCGCAGGCGAATGATGAAGGTCTCCCGCGAGGTCAAGCAGCGCACGGCGGGCATCAACGCGGAAATCGAAAGCTCGATTTCCGGAATCCGCGTAGCGAAGGCCTTTGGCAACGAGCGCGGCGAGATCGCCAAGTTCACCGGCTGCACGGACCGCTATGTCGCCGCGAAGAGCGGATACTACAAGGTCATGGCGGATTTTCATTCCGGTACGGAGCTGTTCATGAACCTGATGAGCCTGTCCATCATCTGCGTGGGCAGCTATTTGATCATGAAGGAGCAGATGGATGTGGCGACGCTGGTCACGTTCAACATGTATGTCGCCAGCGTGCAAAGTCCGATCCGCAAGCTGACGATGTTCACCGAACAGTTCACGCAGGGCATGGCGGGCTTCCAGCGCTTCCGCGCGATCATGCATGAAAAGCCGGACATTGAGGATGCGCCGGATGCGAAGCCGCTTGAAAATGTGCGCGGCGAGATCGAATTCAGGGACGTCACCTTCACCTACGACAAGGAGAAGGAGGTTGTCCTCGAGGACGTCAATCTGCACATTGCACCGGGCGAGATGCTTGCGCTGGTTGGCCCGAGCGGCGGCGGCAAGTCGACGCTTTGCCAGCTGATTCCGCGCTTTTACGAGGCGACAAAGGGCTCGATCACCATCGACGGTCAGGACATCCGCGATGTGAAGCTGGCCGATCTTCGCGGAAGCATCGGCATTGTCCAGCAGGATGTGTTCCTCTTTGCGGGTTCGATTCTTGACAATATCCGCTATGGCAGGCCGGACGCGACGATGGAGGAGATCATCGAGGCGGCGCAGCAGGCGGAAATTCATGACGACATCATGCGCATGCCGGACGGCTATGATACCGTCGTCGGCGAGCGCGGCATCATGCTCTCCGGCGGACAGAAGCAGCGCGTCTCCATCGCGCGCATCTTCCTCAAGAACCCGCGCGTGCTGATCCTCGACGAGGCAACCAGCGCGCTGGATACCGCGACTGAGCGCAAGATTCAGGCGGCATTTGACCGGCTGGCCAAGGGACGCACGACGCTGGTCATCGCGCACCGGCTCTCCACGATCCGCAATGCCGACGAGATCATCGTCATTGGCGAACACGGAATTCTGGAACGCGGCACGCACGGCGAGCTGGTCAGGCAGGGCGGCGTGTATGCCGAGCTGGCTGCGGGCGCCGCGCTGGGCGACTGAAGAGCATGGGCAGAAGCTGTTAGGCCGGAATATACGGTCTGGCAGCTTTTTTCTGCAATTGGCGCCTTCATCCGGCATGACATTTTTCTCTATTGTTTGACATGTTGCGCGAAGAGAAGTATAATAAACAATGAGACTTTTTGCGCATTAAGAAAGGGGAACGCATGATGAATAAAAAGCCGAGGCCGCTTGATTCGTTTAAGCGTACCCCGACAAGGCGATATGATCTGCCGCCGCAGCAGGAAGGCCGCATGGAGCATGCGAGCCGTTTCCGCAAGCGGCATTTCGATCTGCCGCATTTTCATACAAATGTAGATCGCATACTGATGACGCTGCTTTGCTGCGCAATGCTGCTGCTTTGCTGCAATGCCAGCGCGCCGATGGGCGAGGTGCCCAGCGTGCAGGAGCGCTTTGAGAACTGGGCGGCCGTGCAGAACGAAAAGACCATCAAGACGCTGCCGGGTCCCACGCCGGAACCGGGCAGCGAGCTGGCGCAGGCGCTGCAGTTTGATTCCGAGGAGCAGCAGGCTGTCATCGAGCAGAGTCTTGCCACGCCGGATCCGTCCGTGACGCCGGAGCCGGCGTCGAAGTTCAAGCTCTATGAGCCGGGCGAGCTCCAGTATAAAACGGAGAAGATGTCCGTTTCGATCGAACAGAAGCAGAAGGACGGCATGACCTATTTCGTCTGCGATATCCGCCTGACCGACGTCAGCCAGCTGCGCACGGCGTTTGCCGGCGATGATTTCCGCAGCGGCATCTATGAGGCGGTCAGCGACATCGCGGGCCGCTACAGCCCGGTTATGGCGATCAACGCGGACTTCTGCCGTTACCACCGCGAGGGCGTCATCATCAGAAACGGCGAGGCGCTGCGCCGCCAGAACATCAAGAAGCATCACCTGCTGATCGTCGACGAAAACGGCGATATGTCCGCGATGACGGACCGCTCCGGCAAGCAGGGTCTTGTCGCCAATAAGCTTGAGCAGCAGAACACATGGCAGACGTTCGAGTTTGGTCCGGTGCTGGTTGAAAACGGCGAGGCGGCGGAGCTTCCGCTCAAGTCCTTCTATGTCAACTGCAATGAGGGCTACTATGAGCCGCGAACGGGTATCGGCCAGATTGGCCCGCTGCACTATATCGCCATCGTCGTGGACGGACGGCGAGACGGATACTCCACCGGCGCGAGCGTGCCGCAGCTGCAGCGGCTGTTCCTGGAGGAGGGCGCGCAGTTCGCCTTTAATCTTGACGGCGGCGGCTCCACCACGCTGTATTTCCTCGGCGAAGTGATCAATATGCCTTCCGGCGGCAAGGAGCGTTCCGTCAGCGACGTACTGATGTTTATGGCCAATCCCCAGTGACTAGAGAAGGCTGTCAGAAAGGGCACTTTATGAAAAAGACAATCTGTCTGGCGCTTGCGCTGCTGATGATCGCAGTCTGCGCGGTTTCGCTTGCGGCGGTCAAGGACCCCAAGGAAAAGACGCTTGAGGCCAGCAATACCTATGAATATGAAACGCTGAAGATTCAGATCGACCAGTGGTGCTACACCTTCAGCAAGAAGGAGAGCATGCGCTTTTTTGTGGCGCATGTCTATACGTCAAGCCCTGATCAGCTGATGACGGCGTTCGCCGAAAACAAATACGGCGAGGCGACCAGCGCCATCGCGCAGCGAAGCGGCGCGGTGCTGGCGGTCAACGGCGATTATTACAACTATAAAGAGGACAGCGGCGTGGTGCTGCGCAACGGCGAACTCTACCGCGACAAGAAGGCGGGCCGCGATCTGCTGGTCATCGACAAGGACGGCAGCTTTCATGTCCTCCTTCGCGGCACGTATCCGGCGGGCATCGGCCAGCAGTGTGCCGACGAGGGCGCGCAGCAGGTGTTTACCTTCGGCCCGGCGCTGATTGACGGCGGCGAAATCCTGACGCTGCCGGAGACCTACGCCCCCTCTACGAAGGACACGCAGCGCGAGCCGCGCACGGCGATTGGACAGGTTGAGGAAAACCATTACGTCGTTCTCGTTGCCGACGGACGGCGCGAGGGATGGAGCGAGAAGGGCATGACCATGCAGGAAATGCAGGTGGTGATGCACGAGGCAGGCTGCCGGGTGGCGTATAACCTTGACGGCGGCGGAAGCACGACGATGGTCCTCGAGGGCGAGCGTGTGAACAGAGGCACGGCTGCGCGCGAGCGCGATGTGAGCGATATCGTCTATTTCACCGAATGATCCTCCTGAAGGGGTAAATGCGTATGAAGCGGATTCTGGGGTTTGTGCTGGTCATAATGCTCGTGTGTGCATCCTGCGGCGCGCTGGCTGCGGCGGTTCCGAAGGAAAAGACGCTGGAAAGCACCATGACGGTGGAGCGGGAGAACATCCGCGTCGTTGTGGAGCAGTGGCGCTATGCGTTCAACAATTCCGATCTGCGTTTTTTCGTCGCGGATGTGTATACCAAGCGCCCGGATCAGCTCAAAACCGCATTTGCCGGCGAGGAATACTCGCGCGACCACGTGGAAGCGCCCAGCGACATTGCGGCGCGGCATGACGCTGTGGTCGCCATCAATGGCGATTACTACAATTTCAAGGACAAGGTCGGCATGGTCATCCGCAACGGCGTGCTCTATCGCGACAGCGACGCGGAGCGCGACCATCTGATCATTACAAAGGCCGGAACCTTCCTTGCGCTGCCGATGGCGCAGTATGAGGCTGGAAGGGGCGAGGCGTATGTTCAGGCGGGTGTGACGCAGAGCTTTATGTTTGGTCCGCTGCTGGTGATTGGCGGCAAGGCGGCGCAGCTGCCGGAAAAATACGTGGTTTACACCGGCGACACCGTCAGAGAACCGCGAACGGCGATCGGTCAGGTGGATGAGAATCACCATGTGCTTGTCGTCGCCGACGGGCGGCGCGGCGGATGGAGCGACAAGGGCATGACGCTGCAGGAATTGCAGGCCATCTTCCTTGAGCGCGGCTGCAGCACGGCCTACAACATGGACGGCGGCGGCAGCGCCGCGCTGGTTGTCGATGGCGAAAAGATCAACAAAAGCGCCGGCTCGCGCGAGCGGCCGGTCAGCGATATTCTGTATTTCACGGACTGAAAGCCGGATGGGAAACGACGGAAACGAACGGGAGGAACGCTTATGCGCAGCTTAATGGCTCTGATGGTGCTCTGCCTCCTTGCGCTGCCAGCCTGCGCGCTGGCGGGCGAAGGCGATCCGCTGCTGAGCGTCGATGATCTGCTCTCCCTGGAGGAGAGCTATGGCGCGTTTCTTTCAGAGCTTGAGGATCTGATCGTGGCGCGCGGCCTGCTGTCGGAGGAGGAGCGCGAAATCTGGCGCGATGCGCAGATGGGCGATTTCTTCCAGAACGGCGGCTACGGCTCTGTGCTGGCGAATTACATGCCGGGCGTGCTCGGCTATGTCCGCGAGGAGGAAACCCTGCTGAATCTTTCCGTGTCCATCGGCAGCTATACGCTGCATCTGGACACCATGCGGCGCTACACCCCGCAGGACAGCTCGCTCTCCGGCCTGATGCTGACCATGAGCCTGACGGATGAAAGCGGCGCGCCGAAGGAGGCGGAGTTCACGCTTAGCAGCACGAGCGGCGTGTTCCTCAAATGGGATGCGCTTTCCGGCGTCTATGTGAGCGTCGGCGCGGGCGCGCAGAGCGACGGTGAGACCGTCGTGTGGAGCGATCAGGCGCCGATTGAGGGCGCGAAGGATCCGGTGATCGCCATCACCGTGACGGACAGGGAAACGCAGACGGCGCTTGAGGGCGCGGCGGCGCTGACGCTGAGCGTGGACGGCGACGGCTATCGCGTGGAAGAGGGCGCGCTGGCAGCGAAGTAAAGCATATAAAACGGGCGGCTGTGTTCATCAGCCGCCCGTTTCAGCCTGTCAAAAAAGTATTTTTGACAGGCTGGTGGACGGGGGAACTTTTCCCCCGCACGACCACCCCCTACAGATTTTACTTGAAGCCTGCGGCTTCCGGCCGTAAAATCTGTAAAGAAACGATTTTTCCTCCGGGAAATGGGATTTCCCTCCATAAAAATCGCTGCGGTCGCGCCGTACATGCCGCCGCGACCGATTTGATTTTCACTCTATTGAAGTTTTTTGACGAAAATCAAACTTTTTTCTCTGCGATCCACTTTTCCCACACGTCCGGACAGTAGCCGACCGTGGCCAGCTTTCCGCTGCGCACGATGGGCAGGCGAAGCAGCTGCGGCTTTTCAATCAGGCCGGAGAGGATCGTCTCCCGGCTCTGGGTATACGCAAGCACGCTCTCGCGCCATGCCTTGCTGTCCTTGTCGCAGACGTTATCCAGCCCCACGGCCGCTGCGACGCTCTCCAGTTCCCGCTTGCCGATGCCGTATTTGAGTACGTCCACGCGCTGATAGCTGATGCGGCGCTCCTTGAAGAAGCGCTCGGCTTTTTGGGTATCAAAGCCCTTGCCGGCATAAATCTGCAGTCCCATATGGTCAACCTCCGCGGATGTGATGTATAATAGCAGTAAATTCATGATACCGTCTGGCGGCGTGCCCGTCAAGAGTGGGGAGAGGGAGAAACGTGAAAAAGAAAATCGCGCTCGTGACGGGCGCCTCCGGCGGAATCGGCTCGGCCTGCGCGCGGGCGCTGGCTGAAGCGGGCTATACCGTGCTCGTGCATGGCAACCGCAGCATGGACGCGGCGAACGCGCTTGCACAGCAGCTGCGCGAAGGCGGCATGGACGCGCATGCGGTATGCTGCGATCTGGCAAGCAGCGCGGCGGTTCAGGCGATGTGCGATGAAATCCTGCGGGTGTATCATCGCGTGGATGCGCTGGTGCTCAGCGCGGGCGTGTCGTATACGGGCCTTCTGACGGATATGACGGATGCCGAGTGGCATACGGTGATGGATGTGAATGTTTCCGGTGCGTTTTATCTCATCCGTGCGCTTGCACCGGGCATGGTCTCGCAAAGGAGCGGCAGCATCGTGACGGTATCGAGCATGTGGGGGCGCGTCGGCGCATCCTGCGAGGCGGCGTATTCCGCAAGCAAGGCGGCCCTCATTGGGCTCACGCGCGCGCTCGCCAAGGAACTGGGCCCCAGCGGCGTTCGGGCCAACTGCATCGCTCCGGGCGTGATCGACACGAAGATGATGGACGAGCACAGCGAGGAGACCAAGGCCATCCTCGCGGAGGAGACGCCCCTTGGCAGACTGGGTACGCCGCAGGATGTGGCGGCGGCGGCGAAATTCCTGCTGTCGGATGAGGCTGCCTTTATCACCGGGCAGGTTCTGGGCGTGGACGGCGGATATCTGTGAAAAAACTTTTGACACAACTCGACACAAGTATACACGAATTATGACGGAAAACCGCCGTGAACGTATACGGGTTGTGTACCGCTATCCACATAAACCACAGGATATTGTGGACAACTGTTCATAACTCGGCAGGACGCCTGTGGATAAACTGCAATTTCCTTTCAAAAGCAATCCCCAAAAAAGCCTTGAAAACAAGGCTTTTTTTTGATATGATAGGGAAGCTTTTAAAAAAGTTATCCACAAGATGGACGCGATTATCCACATCCTGTGGAAACACATGTGGATATCCACAATTTATCCACAAAGAGATATATAGGACAACCTGCAGCACAAAATGTGGTATGCTGCATTTACGATAGATACAAGATGGAGGACACGATCATGGATCATGTTGAACTTTGGGAAAAGGCGAAAATGCTGCTGCGCGAGGAGCTGAATCCGACGTCCTTCAGCACATGGATCGATCAGCCGCTCAAGCCGGTATATGTGATCGACGATAAGCTGGCGCTGGAGTATATCAGCGAGTTCATCGAAAACACCATCCGCACGCGCTACATGTCCATCATCACGGAGGCGGTGTCTCAGGCAGCCGGTCGGGATATGTCCGTCGAGCTGATGAGCGTGAAGGAGCGCATCTCCTGGCAGGAGAGCCAGAAGAAGGAGGAGAGCCGCCCGATTCAGGGCGCCAATGCCTTTAACCCCAAGGCGACGTTTGATACCTTTGTCGTCGGTTCCTCCAACCGCTTTGCGCATGCGGCCTCCCTGGCTGTCGCGGAGGCGCCGGGCATGGCGTACAATCCGCTGTTCCTCTATGGCGGCGTGGGCCTTGGAAAGACGCATCTGATGCACGCTATCGGCCATTTTATTCAGGATCATTTCCCGAATATGCGCATGCTCTATCTGCCCAGCGAAATGTTCACCAACGAGCTGGTTTCCGCCATCCAGAAGAACAAGAATGTCGAGTTCCGCGAGCGCTTCCGCAATGTGGACGTGCTGATGATCGACGATATTCAGTTCATCGCCGGCCGCGATACCACGCAGGAGGAGTTCTTCAACACGTTCAACGCGCTGCACACCGCGGGCAAGCAGATCATCATCTCCTCCGACCGACCGCCGCGCGAGATTGCCCGCCTTGAGGAGCGCCTGCGTTCCCGCTTTGAGTGGGGCCTGATCGCCGATATTCAGAAGCCGGACTTCGACACCCGCATCGCCATCCTGCGCAAGAAGGCGGAGAACGAGGGCATCGTCATCAGCGACGAGCTGCTTGAAATGATCGCCAGCCGTGTGGAGAGCAACATCCGCGAACTGGAGGGCTCGCTCAACCGCGTGAACGCCTATGCCAAGCTCAACCGGTGCGCCATCAGCGCGGAGGTGATCGCCAACGCGCTGCACGACATTGCCGTTGTGCGCGATCCCAAGCGCATCACGCCCGATCTGATTATCGACTGCGTCGCAGACTATTACGGTCTGAGCAGCGCGCTGCTGCGCGGAAACTCCCGCAAGAAGGAAATTGCCGTGGCGCGCCACGTAGCGGTGTATCTGACGCGCGAGATGACCGGCCTTTCTCTGCCGCGCATCGGCGATGCGTTCTCCCGCGATCATTCCACGATCATCAACTCCTGCGAGAAGGTGGCGAAGATGCTGGAAGAGAACGACGTGATGAAGGCGACAATCGCAGACCTGAAGAAAATCATTACGGAAAAATAAAACATGACCCCGCCCGTGTGGCGGGGATTTTTTGTGCGCATTTTCGGTCAGACTAGACGCAATGATGTGAAAGGACTGGATGCAGCATGTCGCAAACCAACCGTCCCTTCGGCACGAGGGACAAGCTCGGCTATCTCTTCGGTGATTTCGGCAACGACTTCACCTTTATTCTCTCCACGATGATCCTGATGAAATTTTATACGGACGTCATGGGCGTTTCCGCGGGCGTTGTCGGCACGATCATGATGATCACGCGCTTTGTCGATGCGTTTACCGATGTGACCATGGGCAGGATCTGCGACCGGAGCCGTATGGTGCCCGGCGTGGGCAAGTTCAAGCCGTGGATCCTGCGAATGTGCATTCCGGTAGCGGGCGCGTCGTTTCTGATGTATCAGAGCGCGCTGGCCGGCCTGCCGTATGCGGCAAAGGTGGCGTATCTTTTTGTGACCTATATCCTCTGGAGCTCGGTGTTTTATACGGCTGTCAACATTCCGTACGGTTCCATGGCGTCGGCGATTTCCGCTGACCCGGGCGACCGGCAGAGCCTGTCGACGTATCGCTCCATGGGCGCGACGCTGGCCGGCACGCTGATTGGCGTGCTGCTGCCGGCGCTGGCGTATAAGAAGGTGGACGGCGTGGAGACGCTGATCGGTTCCCGCGTGACGCTGGCGGCGGGTGTGTTTTCCCTCTTGGCGATCGGTGCGTATCTCGCCTGCTATTTTCTGACAGAGGAGCGTGTTGTCCCGCAGGCGCATACACCCGCAGGGCAGCAGAGCGTGATCGCGATGCTCAAGGGCGCGCTGAAAAACCGGGCGCTGATTTCAATCGTCGCCGCGTCCATCGTCATGCTGCTGGCGCAGCTGACCATGCAGAACATGGGCGGGTATATCTTTCCGGATTATTACAACAACGCCTCTGCGCAGTCGGTTTCCACGCTGGTGATGATGGGCGGCATGCTGCTTGCCGCTGCGCTGGCCAAGCCGCTGGCGGCGAGATTTGGCAAGGCGGAGATCTCCGTCGTCTCCAATCTATTTGCGGCGCTGGTCAGCGTATTGACCTATTTTATCCGGCCGCAGAGCGTCTGGGTTTTTGTCGCCCTGCAGGCGCTGGGATGGCTCGGGCTTGGCATCTTTTCCATGGTATCCTGGGCGCTGATCACCGACGTGATTGATCAGTCCGAGATTGCCAGCGGCGTGCGCGAGGATGGTTCCATCTATGCGCTGTATTCCTTTGCCCGCAAGCTGGGGCAGGCGGCTGCCGCAGGATTGACCGGATGGCTGCTGACGATGATCGGCTATGTGAACGGTTCATCGTCCGGCCAGCCGCCCGCGGTGCTTACTGGCATTTTCACCATTGCGACGCTGGTGCCAGCGCTGGGCTTTGCGCTGCTGGCGGCGGTGCTGTGGTTTTGGTATCCGCTGCATAAGCGGCAGGTGGATGAAAACGCCGCGCTGCTTAAGGCGCGGCGTGCTCAGGAGGAATAGGTGTCTCGCCGCGCGCCTGCTGCCGGTATGCGCTGGGCGTCTTGCCCATCACGCGCCGGAAAAGCCGGGTGAAGTAATTGACGTCCTGTATGCCGCAGCGCTGGGCGATGGTCTGGATCTGAAGCTGCGTCGTATTGAGAAGAAATACGGCATGCTCCATCCGGGCGCGGGCGACATGGTCGGACAGCGTCGCCCCCGTCTCCCGGCGGAAGAGCGCGGAAAGGTAGCTGGCGTTTACCCCCAGCGCCTCCGCATGCGCGGCGAGGGAGAGATCTGCAGTCAGATCGCTGTCAATACGCAGAATGACCCTTCGGACCAGCGGCGAATAATTCTTCATGGCGTAGTTGCGTACGAGCAGACAGTACTTGTGGTTCATTTCCGTCATGAGGCGCTGTCCCTCCTCCATGGAGGATATGGCTTCAATCCGATGGCCGAAGGAGGAGGAGAGCCGGTCGATATAGAACGGATGCACGCCGCCCTGCTGAACGGCCTTGCGCGCGAGGGTGTTGAGCACGATGAGATAGTTTTTGTAGTTGCGCAAGGGCACCGCAGCGCGCTGCTCCACGGTGTCGTTGGTAAAAGCGCTTAAAATGGCGGCTGCCTGCGCGGTATGTCCGTGGGCAATCTCATGGATCAGCTGCGCCTCCACCTCATAGCGTTCCTCGATTTCGCGCAGTTCCTGCTGGTCATGGGCGCCGGCGTAAAAGCTCACCATATTGTGCCTGTTCATGATCGCCCTTCTTTCCTTCTTCAATAAAATAATCATAACATATTTTGCGTAAATTCACAATAAAAACAAAAATTGTGCGATTAAGCATAAAAATACTTCTCACGTTTTTTTAACGAACTCCTTTATAATAGAATCATAATCCCGGAATAGAGGCGCTTGGGCCTCTCCGGTACAAATGACGCGCTGAAAGGAAAGGTATAGTATGGCTCAGAAGAAAAATGTCCGTCCCTTCGGTATGAGGGACAATCTGGCGTACGCCGCCGGCGACTTTGGCTGCAACATGAGCTTTGCGCTCAAGGGCACCATGGCGATTTTCTGGACTCAGTTCATGGGTATGGACCTGTGGTATTCCCTGCTGCTGGTGATTGTGCAGGTGTGGGATGCGATTAACGATCCGCTGATCGGTTCCATGATTGACGCGGACAAGCATCAGTATAAGCGCAACAAGTTCCTGCAGTATATCTGGGCGGGCTCCATCGGCCTGATCGTGGGCGGCGCGTGCTGCTTCCTGCCGTTCCCGAATGCGCCGGTCTGGGCGAAGTTCATCCTCTTTATCGCGGGCTACGTGATCTGGGATGCCTTCTATACCGTGGCGAACGTGCCGTACGGCTCCCTGCTGGGCCTGATTTCCGATAACCCCGGCGACCGTGCCTCCCTGTCTGCGTGGCGCTCCGTCGGCTCCCTGGTGGGCAACATGGCCCCGATGGTCATCCTGCCGATGATCATCTATGACGCCGAGAACAATCTGATCGGTGAGCGCGTGTTCTTTGCGGCGCTGCTGATGGGCTTCCTGGGCTTCCTGTGCTTCCAGTTCATGATCAAGAACACCGAGATCCGCGTGGAGAGCGACGTGACCCTGAACGAGGAAGCGCCGAAGTTCAATGTCATGGAGGCCATGGGCAACTTCCTGAAGAACCGTCCGGCCGTCGGCGCGACGCTGGCCGCGATGGGCATGTTCCTGGGCCAGCAGGGCGCTGCCACTGCTGTGACCGTCATGTTCCAGAGCTACTTCCACAATGCGCAGATCTCCGGTCTGGTGTCCATGTTTGCGATGATCCCGATCATCCTCTTCACCCCGCTCGCCCGCAAGATGGTTGTCAAGTTCGGCAAGCAGGAGCTGGCCACCGTCGGCGCGATCTGCTCCATGATCGCCTGTGCGCTGATGCTGGTGCTGCCCATCACCCCGGACGGCAAGGGCATCGTGATCTATATCGTCTGCCAGCTGATCAACTCTCTGGGTCTGGGCATCTATTCCACCGTTTCCTGGGCGATGATGGGCGATGCCATCGACTACAACGAGTGGAAGACCGGCAAGCGCGAGGAAGGCACCGTGTATGCGCTGCATTCCTTCTTCCGCAAGCTGGCGCAGGGCGTGGGCCCGGCGCTTGCGCTGGTCATCATGACCGCCCTGGGCTATATGGGCACGCTGGGCGCGAATCAGTCTCCGGAGACTGCGCTGAACATGCGCTATCTCGTCGCCGTGCTCTATCTGGTCAGCGCTGTGATGCAGTTCATCGGCCTGAGCCTGATCTATAACCTGAACAAGAAGAACCTGACCAAGATGACCGAGGAACTCAAGGCTCGCCGCGCCAAGGCCTGAGGCTGACCGGAGCAGATTCTGCTGTGATTTTGGCCGGAAACGGGTTATAATAGGACAGAAAGACTGCTTACGCTTAAGAAAGCGATGTTGTTTGAAAGGATGAAATCATCATGAGACAGATTGTCAGCCTCAACCGCAAGTGGGCCTTTGTGATGGCGCCGGAAGGCGTGCCGTCTGCGATGCCGGCCCCGGCGTATTTTGTGAATGTTCCGCACAGCTGGAACGCGATCGACGGCCAGGACGGCGCGGGCGATTACTATCGCGGCACCTGCGCCTATGTGAAGAATCTTTCCTTTGAGGATCTGCCGGAGGGTGAGAAGCTCTTCATCGAGATTCAGGGCGCGAACTCCTCCGCCGATCTCTATGTCGGCGGCAAGCACGTCGCCCATCACGACGGCGGCTATTCTACCTGGCGCGCGGATGTGACCGAGCTGGTCAGCCGCACGGCGGACACCCTGATCGTCGTCATGGTCGACAACAGCGCCAACGATCATGTTTATCCGCAGATGGCGGACTTCACCTTCTACGGCGGCCTGTACCGTGACGTGAACCTCATTGGCGTTCCGGCTTCCCACTTCGATCTGGAGTACTACGGCGCGCCGGGCATCGCGGTCACCCCGATCGTGGACGGCAAGAACGCGAGCGTCAAGACCGAGGTCTATGTCAAGAATGTTAAGGAAGGCCAGACCCTTCGCTATACCATCAAGATGCCGTGCGGCTGCATCGTCGCTAAGGCGGAAAAGCCGGCGTCTGAAACCGCCTTTGACGCGGTGATCGAGGATGTGCATCTGTGGCATGGCCGCAAGGATCCGTACCTGTACACCGCCATCGTTGAGCTTGTCGAGGATGGCAAGGTGCTTGATACCGTGACGACCCGCTTCGGCTGCCGTACGTTTGCGATCGATTCCGAGCGCGGCTTCATCCTCAATGGACAGGAGTATCCGCTGCGCGGCGTTTCCCGCCATCAGGACCGCTGGGGCGTGGGCAATGCGCTCACCCATGAGCACCATAAGGAGGATATGGAGCTGATCCACGAGGTCGGCGCGACCACCATCCGCCTTGCGCATTATCAGCATGACCAGTATTTCTACGATCTGTGCGACGAGTACGGCATGGTCATCTGGGCCGAGATTCCGTATATCTCCCAGCACCTGCCGAATGGCCGCGAGAACACCATTTCTCAGATGAAGGAACTGATTCTGCAGAACTATAACCATCCGTCCATCGTCGTCTGGGGTCTCTCCAACGAGATCACCATGAAGGGCGAAAAGGATCCGGATCTGCTGGAGAATCATCGCATCCTCAATAATCTGTGCCACGAGATGGACAAGACCCGCCTGACCACCATGGCGATCGTGTCCATGTGCCCGATGGACGCTGAGTACATTCAGATTCCGGACACCGTCTCCTGGAACCACTACTTCGGCTGGTACGGCGGCGACACGAGCATGAACGGCCCGTGGTTTGACAAGTTCCATGCGATGTATCCGGATATCCCGGTGGGCTGCTCCGAGTACGGCTGTGAGGCGCTGAACTGGCATACCTCCAAGCCTACGCAGGGCGACTATACCGAGGAGTATCAGGCGTATTACCATGAGGAACTCATTCGCCAGCTCTTCACCCGCAAGTATATGTGGGCGACCCATGTGTGGAATATGTTCGACTTCGGCGCGGATAACCGCGCGGAGGGCGGCGAGAACGGCCAGAACCACAAGGGTCTGGTGACGTTTGACCGCAAGTACAAGAAGGACTCCTTCTATGCCTACAAGGCATGGCTGAGCGATGATCCGTTTGTTCATCTGTGCGGCAAGCGCTATGTGGACCGCGTCGAGGATGTGACGAAGGTCACCGTCTACTCCAACCAGCCGGAGGTTGAGCTGTTCGCCAATGGCAAGAGCCTGGGCAAGAAAACCGCCGAGGATCACTTCTTCTACTTTGACGTCCCGAATGCGGGCAAGACCCGTCTGGAGGCTGTCGCGGGCGATCTCAAGGACGAGAGCGTGATCAACAAGGTCGAGACCCCGAACGAGGCCTATCGCCTGCGTGAGAAGGGCGCGATCCTCAACTGGTTTGACATCACCGAGGTTGAGGGATATTTCTCCCTGAACGATAAGCTCAGCGATATCATGGCCAATCCGCAGGGCCAGCAGCTCTTTGCCGGCATGATGAAGCAGATGATGTCTAGCGGCGGCAAGGAGTCCATGATGGGCGCGGGCTTTGAGATGACCCCGGCCCTCATGCAGATGATGGGCGGCTTCACCGTCGTTCGCCTGATGAGCCTGATGGGCGCGGCGAACGTGAAGGTGACCAAGGAACAGCTCCTGGGCCTCAACGCGATGCTCAACCAGATCAAGAAGTAAAAGAGAATGCGCAGCCCCTCCCCCTGATGGGGAGGGGCTGCTGCGTATTTGGGATCTTTTGATGCGTAAGGAATCTTATAACCGCCGCGAAGCGAAGGAGGGAGTTTGAGGGATGAAATCCCTCAAGCAGGTTTGGGCGGCAGCCCAACGTAACCCAATCGCGAAGCGAAAGTACCCGGGAATCGGAGAGGAGCCGAAGGCGACAATTACGATTCTGATACACTTCGATAGAATATCTGTATGGATTCCAACAGGCAGCGCGCTGCGCTGGGCCCAGAAGGATGAGGGGGGAATACTCGGCTTCCTCCGGGGAACTCGCATAGTCGCGATGTACCATCGCTCCTTGCGATTCCCGACGTTCCGCCTGCCTGTTTCGCCCACTGGGCGCGGCAGGCTTCAGTCCCCTACATCCTTCTGGACTCCCATACCCCCTCCGAAACGCCTGAGAGGTATAAGTGCCTTAATGAATCTAAGATTCATTCTTAATGCACGCGTGCGACTTTGTCGCAACTGTGCTTTTGCGCCTTGAAAACCGGGGCTGTATAAGAACTTTTCTTCGCTTGGATTGATGCTTTTTCGCAAGCGGGATTTTGATTCCTTACTGAACAATAGCTCCCTTTTGTAAAATAAAAATCTGCCGGACGTATCATCCGGCAGATTTCATTTTGTATCTTTTATACGCCCAGCAGGCGAACGCGCTTCATGCCCGGGATTTCATTAACCTTGTCGCACAGCGCATCCTGAGCGCGGGTCGGGATTTCGTCCATATCCACAACGGACACAGCCATCGCGCCGCGGGAGCGGTTCACGAGGTCGGAGATATTCAGCCCAAAGCCAGCAACGGCGGAGGTGATGGAGCCCAGCACGTTCGGGACGTTCTCATGGATGCACAGAAGGCGCGGCTTGGAAACCGGCGCGACGTCGATGGCTGGCAGGTTCACGCTGTTGCGGATGATGCCGGATTCAAGGAAATCACGGGTCTGCGCGGCGGCCATCACAGCGCAGTTCTCTTCGCTCTCCGGGGTGGAGGCGCCCAGATGCGGAATCGCGATCACGCCCTCCAGACCGATCAGCGCGTCGCTCGGGAAATCGGTCACGTAGCATGCCACGCGGCCGTCGCCCAGCGCGTCGACCAAAGCAGCGTCATCCACCAGACCGCCGCGCGCGAAATTCATGATGCGCACGCCCTTGCGGCAGATGGAAAGGCTGCGGGTGCCGACCATGGCGCGGGTCTTGTCGTTGAGCGGCACATGCAGGGTGATGAAATCGCAGGTGGAGAACAGCGCATCCAGAGAATTCTCGCGCTTGACCTGACGGGAGAGCTTCCACGCATGCTCGACGGAGATCATCGGGTCATAGCCCACGACGTTCATGCCCAGATGCACGGCGGCGTTGGCGACGAGCACGCCGATCGCACCCAGACCCACGACGCCCAGCGTCTTGCCGCGCAGCTCCGGGCCGACGAAGGCCTTCTTGCCCTTTTCGACGGCCTTTTCAACCGCTGCGCCCTGGCCCTTCAGCGTGCGCGTCCACTCAATACCGCCCACGATGTTGCGGCAGGAGAGCAGCATGCCCGCCAGCACCATCTCGGCGACGGCGTTGGCGTTCGCGCCCGGCGTGTTGAACACGCAGATACCCTTCTCGCTGCAGGCGTCGACGGGGATGTTGTTGTAGCCCGCGCCGGCGCGCGCGATACACAGCACGCTGTCGTCAATCGGCGTGTCGTGCATGGACGCGGAACGCACCAGCACAGCCTGCGGCTTGGCGATGTCGTCAGAAACCTTATACTTCTCATCAAGCTGGGTGTAGATCGCAGAGGAAATCGCATTCAGCGTCTTAATCTTATATTCCATGGAAGATGACCTTCTCTCTTTTTGACAGATTTAAAGTAGTTTTCGAGCGCCTTCTGCGCGAAGAAAACGGGTTAAAGCCGGCGCGAAGCGCAAGCATCAGCGGCCATTGGCCGCCTCGAATTCCTTCATGAATTCGACCAGCGCCTTTACGCCTTCAATCGGCATGGCGTTGTAGATGCTCGCGCGCATGCCGCCGACGATGCGGTGGCCCTTGAGGTTCACAAGGCCCTTGGCGGCCGCTTCCTTGACGAATGCCGCGTCCAGATCGGCGTCGCCGGTGACGAAGGTCACGTTCATGCGGCTGCGGTCCTTGGCCTTGGCCGTGCCCTTGAAGAGCTTGGAATTATCCAGGAAGTCGTAGAGCATGCCGGCCTTTTCGATGTTGATCTTTTCCATCGCGCTGACGCCGCCCTGCTTCTTGATCCATTCAAACGTCAGGCCCGCCACATAGATGCCAAAGCAGTTCGGGGTGTTGAGCATGCTGTCCGCGTCAGCCATCTTCTGGAGGCTCATGACCTTCGGCGTGCAGGCGGCCTCATTGCCCAGCAGATCCTCACGCACGACGACGATGGTCACGCCCGCAGGCGCAACGTTCTTCTGCGCGCCGGCGTCGATCAGGCCGAACTTGCTGACGTCGTAGACTTCGGAAAGGATGTTGGAGGACATATCCGCAACCAGCGGGATATCGCCCGTCTCCGGCACGTGATCGTAACGCGTGCCGTAGATGGTGTTGTTGGTGGTGATGTGGACGTACTTGGCGTCCGGGGAGAGGGTGTACTCGGGGATATAGGTATAGTTGTCATCGCGGGAGGAACCGGCAACGACGACCTCGCCGTATTTCTTCGCCTCTACCAGCGCGTTGTGCGCAAAGTTGCCGGAGTCGATGTAGTCGGCCTTGCCGCCCTGCATGAGGTTCAGCGGCACGGTGGCGAACATGGCGGTCGCGCCGCCCTGCAGGAAGAGCACCTTGTAGCCCTCGGGAATGCCCATCACGTCCTTGAAATCGGCAACCGTCTTGTTGAAGATTTCAAGGTACATTTTAGATCGATGACTCATCTCCATGACGGACATGCCAGTACTGCCATAGCACAGCAGGTCCTTCTGTACCTTTTCGAGCACTTCAGTGGCGAGCATGGACGGGCCGGGCGCGAAATTGTAGACACGGTTCATAGAAATAAGCCTCCTCAAATGTTGCCGAACTTGCAGGATAATCTGCTGAAAATATCATTTTCGGCGTGTTGTTGTCACATTTTAACACAAAAACGAATGGAATGCAATGCCGGAAACAAAATTACGTCGATATTTTGTCATATATCTGTAAATTGGGAACGCGCCCGGGCGCGCGGGTGCTAAAGGCAAATCCCACTTGACGAACCTCCGGTGCGCGTGATATCATTTATCCATATGGGAAAAGCATTTTTTGTGCTGTCCCCATGGAGCAGAAATCCTTGCGGCGAGCGCGGGATATCGTGATGATGGATCGTGATTCGCAAATGGGTGCAGGCACAGCCTGCAGCGGCATGACTGACGGAAGTGGGACGACCCACAGGAAGTGCCGCGGCGCGCAGTTGTGCGCTTGATGCCGACCGTCTGGGCGCACTGAGTACATCGGTGCGCCTTTTTATATGGAAAGACGCTGCCGAAAATGACACAAGGAGGAAAAGAGTTATGGCTTATCTGTCCGATATTGAAATCGCACAGGCGTGCGAAATGAAGAATATCCGCGAGATCGCGAAGACCGCGGGCGTGGATGAGAAGTATCTGGAGCTCTACGGCAATTACAAGGCCAAGATCGACTACAATCTGCTTGGCGAGGTGGACGCGAAGGACGGCAAGCTGATCCTCGTGACCGCGATTTCCCCGACGCCGGCGGGCGAGGGCAAGACCACCACGTCCGTGGGCCTTGCCGACGGCCTGCGCAAGATCGGCAAGAATGCAATCCTCGCGCTGCGCGAGCCGAGCCTTGGCCCGGTTTTTGGCGTGAAGGGCGGCGCGGCCGGCGGCGGCTATGCGCAGGTTGTCCCGATGGAGGACATCAACCTGCATTTTACCGGCGATTTCCACGCCATCGGCGCGGCGAATAACCTGCTCGCCGCGATGCTCGACAACCACATCCAGCAGGGCAACCAGCTGGGCATCGACGTCAAGAAGATCACCTGGAAGCGCTGCGTGGACATGAACGACCGCCAGCTGCGCAATGTCATCGACGGCCTGGGCGGCCGCATGCAGGGCGTGCCGCGCGAGGACGGATTTGACATCACCGTGGCCTCCGAGGTCATGGCTGTGTTCTGCATGTCCTCCTCCATCACCGACCTCAAGGAGCGCCTTGCGCGCATCATCGTCGGCTACACCTACGACGACAAGCCCGTCACCGCGGGCGACCTGAAGGCGGCCGGCGCGATGGCGGCGCTGCTCAAGGACGCCCTCAAGCCGAACCTCGTGCAGACGCTGGAGGGCACCCCGGCGTTCATCCACGGCGGCCCGTTTGCCAACATCGCCCATGGCTGCAACTCCATCATGGCGACCCGCATGGCGATGCGGCTTGGCGATTACTGCGTGACCGAGGCCGGCTTCGGCGCGGATCTGGGCGCGGAGAAGTTCCTGGATATCAAGTGCCGCAAGGCGGGCCTGACGCCTGCTGCCGTCGTCGTCGTGGCGACCGTGCGCGCGCTCAAGCATCACGGCGGTGTGGCGAAGGCCGATCTGAACAACGAGAACCTTGAGGCGCTCGCCAAGGGTCTGCCGAACCTCCTGCGCCATGTGTCCAACATCACCGAGACCTATCAGCTCCCGTGTGTGGTGGCGATCAACCGCTTCCCGATGGACACGGAGGCCGAGCTGGAGCTTGTGCGCGAGAAGTGCCGTGAGCTGGGCGTCAACGTAGCGCTTTCCGAGGTCTGGGGCAAGGGCGGCGACGGCGGCGTGGAGCTGGCCGAGGAGGTCGTGCGCCTGTGCGAATCTGCCGAGAACAACTTCCGCTTTGCCTATGAGCTTGAAACCAGCATCGAGAAGAAGCTCGAGGCGATCGTGAGGAACGTCTATCGCGGCGCGGCCGTCTCCCTGACGCCGAACGCCAAGAAGCAGGCCAAGCAGCTCGAGGAGCTGGGCTTTGGCGAATATCCCATCTGCATGGCCAAGACGCAGTATTCCTTCTCCGACGACCAGAAGCTGCTGGGCGCGCCGGAAGGCTTCACCGTCACCGTGCGCAACCTGAAGGTCTCCGCCGGCGCGGGCTTTATCGTTGCGCTCACCGGCGACATCATGACCATGCCGGGCCTGCCGAAGGTGCCGGCGGCGGAGAAGATTGATGTCGACGAGACCGGCAGGATCACGGGCCTGTTCTAAGCGGCGGAGGGAGAACGGTTTGGGGACGCTGTCCCCAAGCCCCTGCAAGGGATTTTATCCCTTGACTCTATTTCGCTTCGCGGCAGTTTGAAGATGCTGTGCATAGGCGAACTGCGTTCGCCGGAGAAATATGTAGGGGAGGGGCTCTGCTCCTCCCTTATTTCATAGATCGGAGGAATCCTATGCTTCCTGAAGGATTTGTGTACATCAAGGATGTGATCCCGGCCGTTCGGGAGGATATCCGCTATGCCGGATACCACAATTTTGTCGGCTGTCCGGTGGATGGATACCTTGCGCCGAAATCCATCTTGCAGGCCTGTGCGGCGCAGGCGCTGAAAAAGGCCGCGGAGGCGTTTGCCGAAATGGGATACGGCCTGCTGATTTACGACGCCTACAGGCCCCAGCGCGCGGTGGATCATTTTGTCCGCTGGGCAAAGGACGAAGGGGATATCAAGACGAAGGAGGAGTTCTATCCGGCGCTTGACAAGTCCGAGCTCTTCCCCAAGGGCTACATCGCCGCGTATTCCGGCCATTCCCGCGGGCTGACGGTCGACCTGACGCTGACGGACGGGGATGGAGAGGAAATCGACATGGGCGGCGAATTTGATTGGTTCTCTAAGGTCTCTTCGCATGATTACGAGCATCTCACCCCGGCCCAGAAGCAGAACCGCGAGCTGCTCAGGAAGGGTATGCTTGAGGCGGGATTTAGCGACTATGTCGAGGAATGGTGGCATTACACGTTTAAATGCGATGCGCCGAAGATCTATTACGATTTTCCGATTGAATAAAACACGGCCCGCTTCTGTTTGGAAGCGGGCCGCCGTAATCTTCTTGGCATGCTCAGGAGGGGATGGGGCCTGCTGCGGCCGGATTCGTGTGCTGCGGCGGAAAGCCGCCCAGCCATCCTTCGCGATGCACCTTTCCGGTTTCCATATCGATATCGTGGATGACGCTGCGCAGGTATTCGTCGCAGCCGCGCATGCCGCGCTCGCCGTCCTCGTCAAGCGGCAGGGTAAGGATTTTCTCAATGCCGTGCTCTCCGAGGATGCAGGGCAGGCTCATGGCGACGTTCCTGAGGCCGTATTCCCCGTCCGGGATGACGGAGAGCGGCAGGACGGACCGGCTGTTAAAGAGGATGGAAGAGACCACGCGGCATGCCGTCAGCGCGATGCCGGAGGACGTATAGCCCTTGAGCTCGATGATATCAAGCCCGCTGGCCTTGACGTCTCGGATCATCTGCTCGCGATCGATGGGCTTTTCCAGATCAAACTGCTCTGTAAAGCGGTCATACGGAATGCCGGCGATGCTGACCGTGTTCCAGGGGATGAACGCCGTGCCGCCGTGCTCGCCGAGGACAAAGCCGGTTACGGACTTTGGATCGATGCGCAGCCGGTCGGCGAGCAGCTTGCAAAAGCGCGCAGTGTCCAGCAGCGTGCCGGTGGAAAAGCACTTTTCGCGCGGATAATCGTATTTCTTCACACAATAATAGGTCAGGACATCGACGGGGTTGGTGACGTTGATGAGGATGGCATCCCGGGTATAGCGCGTAACGCCGTCCATCACGGAGGAAAGAACGGAAAGGTTGGTTTCAAGCAGCGCCATGCGGTCGCCGGCTTCCCCGGGCTTGATCGACGGACCGGCGGTGTTGATGATGATTTGCGCATCGCGGCAGTCCTCGTAATCGCCCACGCGGATTGCGCAGCCTGCCGTATAGGAGAAGGCGAGCGTGTGGCTCGCGTCGAGCGCTTCGCCCAGCGCCTGCTCCCGGTCGAGGTTGATGAGCACGATTTCCTTGGCCAGATTCATCCCGAGAAGGGAATTGAGGATCGCGCTGCCGACATGGCCCGCGCCGATGATGACGATTTTTCCGCGTTCCGCCGCCATAATGAATGCCTCCGTTGCTGTTTTTGCGTAGTATGGGCACTTTGGCGCGTGAAATTTCCGCCGTACAGAAAAAAGTGTTGGCAATTTTTGCGATGCGCGGTATACTGTTAGGCATACTTTGACTTGAAACGAGAAGGAGGAGAGAACACAGTGGGTTCTTCTTTCATTCCGCAGGGATATCAGCCGCATCTTTCCCTTTATCAGACGCAGAGCGCGATCAGCCTGATTAAGCGTGTGTTTCAGGATTCTCTGGCGCGTACGCTGAACCTCAAGCGCGTATCCGCGCCGCTGTTCGTCGAGCCGACCTCCGGCCTTAACGACGACCTCAACGGCGTCGAGCGTCCGGTTCGCTTTGATGTGCCCTGCGCCGGGGCGGACGCCGAGGTCGTGCATTCGCTGGCGAAGTGGAAGCGCATGGCGCTCTACCGCTACGACATCCATCCGGGCAAGGGCATCTATACCGATATGAACGCTATCCGCCGCGATGAGAGCCTTGATAATCTGCACTCGATCTACGTCGACCAGTGGGACTGGGAGAAGGTGATCACCGAGGAGGGCAGAACGATTTATACGCTGCACGAAGCGGTGCGCAACATTGTAAACAGCATCTGCGACACGCAGCTGACCGTGCGCGGCAAGTATCCGCAGCTGTGCGATACCCCGCTTCTGAACCGCAACGTGACCTTTGTCACCGCACAGGAGCTTGAATACCTGTATCCGGACCTGACGGGCAAGGAGAGGGAGAACATCATCGCCAAAAAGCATGGCACGGTGTTCATTCAGGGCATCGGCGGCGTGATGGAGAGCGGAAAGCGGCACGATGGGCGCGCGCCGGACTATGACGACTGGGAGATGAACGGCGACATCCTCTTCTGGCATCCGGTGCTTGAGTGCGCGATGGAGATCTCCTCCATGGGCATCCGCGTCAGCCCGGAAAGCCTGGATCGCCAGCTGACGATCGCCGGCTGCAACGAACGCCGCGATCTTCCGTTCCACAAGATGCTGCTGGCGGGCGAGCTGCCGCTGACGATGGGCGGCGGCATCGGCCAGAGCCGCCTGTGCATGCTCCTGCTGGGCAAGGCGCATATCGGCGAGGTGCAGTCCTCCATCTGGGACGAGGAGACGCACCGCGTCTTCCGCGAGGCGGGCATTACGCTTCTTTGATTCTGCATAGCGCACAGAAGGATCTGACGAACAGAAGCCTGCAGATGACTGTATCATCGGAATTATGAAAGACAGACGAATCAGTCTGTCTTTTTTGATTTGGCTTAAAATGCTGGAAATGTTTAGCGGTGCTAAACTGGCGTTTTTCGATCATCAAACTTTTTGTTGACATGAGAGATAACCTATCATATAATCAGGCTACTAATCAGACTGATTGACAGGATTGGATGGATGAAGCGATGTCTGAGGTACTGCTTTCACTTAAACATATTTCCAAAAACTTCGGAGAGGGCGACGTTTTGTCCGATGTGTCACTTGATGTGAAGCGCGGAGAATTTGTCACCCTGCTGGGCGCTTCCGGCTGCGGAAAGACGACGACGCTGCGCATCGTTGCCGGCTTGGAGACGCCGGATACCGGCGAGGTCATCCTGAATGGGCAGGACATGACCAGTCTGCCGCCTGAAAGCCGCCCGGTGAATACTGTATTCCAGAGCTATGCGCTCTTCCCGCATATGAACGTGGAAAAGAACGTGGCCTATGGCCTGAAGGTGCGCGGAGCGGACAAAAAGACCATCGCCGCGCGCGTAAAAGAGATGCTTGAACTGGTGCAGATGAGCGATTATGCGGGGCGCATGCCGGCGCAGCTTTCCGGCGGACAGCGCCAGCGCATCGCCATTGCCCGCGCGCTTGCGCCGCAGCCTCAGCTGCTGCTGCTGGATGAGCCGCTGGGCGCGCTGGATCTGCAGCTGCGCCGTCAGATGCAGATTGAGCTCAAGCGCCTGCAGAAGAAGCTGGGCATTACGTTCATCTACATCACGCATGATCAGGAAGAAGCGATCAACATGTCCGACCGCATTGCGGTCATGAAGGGCGGAAAATTCGAGCAGCTGGGCACGCCGGAGGAGATTTATGACCGGCCGGCCACGCGCTATGTCGCGCAGTTCATCGGCCGCTCGACGATCCTGACGGGCAAGGTCAAGCATACCAACGGCTTCAGCGCCGTGATTGAAACCGGGAACGGAAGCTTTACCGTGGACAGCGCGCATGCGAAGCTGACCGAGGGGGAGATGTGCGACCTGTGCGTGCGCACGGAGCGCATGCGCGCAAGCAAAACGCCGGTCGAGGGTTTCAGCCTTCCGGCGACGGTGCGCGAGGCGCGCTATGCCGGCGGCAGCGTGCTGACGTATGTGACCCTTCGCGACGGCACGGAGGTCGTGGCGGAGGGCGTAGAGCGCATGGCCGACGCCCCGAATCCCGGCGATACGGTGTATATGCATTGGAATCCGGCGCAGGCAGCGGTCATTGGGGGTGCGTCCTATGGCGCATAAGAGCGCGCTTCGCGCGGCGGATACCCGCCGCAATGCGCTGTTTGTCCTGCCGATGACGCTGTTTGCCGTGGTGCTGGTGGCGCTGCCGCTGATCTATGTGCTGGGCACGTCGCTGGTTCAAAGCGGACAGGATTTTTCCTTCGGTGCGACGTTCACGCTTCAGAATTACAAAAGCCTGCTTCGCACGGACTATCTGATGGTCTTTTTCAACAGCCTCAAGCTCGCGTTCCTGACGACGCTGGTCTCCTTCATCATTGGCTATCCCTTCGGCTACTGCATGGCGCGCGCCGGAAGGCGCTGGAAGGCGCTGCTGATGATGCTGGTCATCATCCCGTTCTGGACGAGCGCGCTGGTGCGTATATACGGCTGGAAGATCCTGCTGCAGGGCAGCGGGCCGGTGAACGGTGTACTGAAGAGTCTCGGCCTGATTGAAAAGAACATCAAGTTTCTGGGCTCCTACGGCTCCGTGCTGCTGGCGATGGTCTACTGCATGATCTCGTTCATGATCCTTCCGTGTCACAGCGCGGTGGATAAGATGGACTTTACGCTGGTGGAGGCGGCGCGCGATCTGGGCAGCAAGCCCTGGAAGGCATTTCTGGATGTTACGCTGCCGCTGACGATGCCGGGCATCCTTGCCGGCTGCGTGCTGGTGTTTGTGCCCAGCGTCGGTATCTTCTATCTGTCGGATATCATGGGCGGCGGTCTGGTGCTGGTGGGCAATCTGATCCGCGATCAGCTGCTGAAGGTTCGCGACTGGAACACCGGCTCGGCGATGTCGATGGTGCTGATCGTGCTCACGGCGGGCATCTACCTCGTCTACCGCAAGAGCGGCGGCGATGATCTGGGGGTGTTCTGAGTGGCGAACAAAAGAAGAAAAAAGCGCAAGATCTTTTCCCCGATCTACCTGACGCTCGTGCTGATCATCCTCTACCTGCCGATTCTGATGGTGGTCATCTACTCGTTTAATTCCGGCAGAACCATCGCTGCGTGGCAGGGCTTTACGACCAACTGGTATACGAGGCTCTTCAACAACGCGCTGATGGCGGATGCACTGAAAAACTCGCTGATTCTCGCGGGCCTGTCCGCGGGCTTTGCCGGCGTGATCGGCACGCTCGGCGCGATTGGTCTGGCAAATGGCCACCTCAAGGGCGGCAGTTTCATCGAATCGCTGGCGACGCTGCCGATGATGATCCCCGAGCTGGTGCTTGGTATGGCGTATCTGGCGGTGTTCACGGCGGTGGGCGTGAAGCTCGGCATGGCCGCGCTGGTGCTTACGCATACGACGTTCTGTGTGCCGTATGTGTTCATCAACGTCAAGTCCCGTCTGGTCGGCATGGATCCGGCGATCGAAGAAGCCGCACGCGATCTGGGCGCAAGCCCCCTGCGTGTGCTGCGCGATATCACGATTCCGCTGATCATGCCTGCGGTCATCTCCGGCATGATGCTGGCGGTGGCGATGTCCATTGACGACGTGGTTATCTCGTTCTTTGTCACCAGCGCGGAGACGACGACCCTCCCGCTCAAGGTCTATACAGGCCTGCGCTCGGGCGGCACGCCGGAGATCAACGCGCTCTCTACGCTGATGCTTGCGGCCATTTTTGTGATCGTGGGCCTTTCCCAGCTGCTGCGCGCGCGCAGCGATAAAAAGCTATACGCATCGAAGCAGTGAAAGCTGCCAGATGACAAATAGAAAATTCCCCCACAAGGAGGACGACAACATGAAGAAGATTTTCGCCCTGATGCTGGCGCTTGTGATGATGAGCGCCTGCGCTGTCGCCGAGACCGTGAACCAGAAGGATGAAGCTGTGCTCAACATCTTCACCTGGGAAGGCTACATCGACTATTCGACGGTCATCCAGCCCTTTGAGCAGGAGACCGGCATCAAGGTCAACTATGCGACCTTCGCCAGCAACGAAGAGATGTTTGAGAAGCTGTCCGCCGTGAACGGCGGCGACTACGACATCATCCTCGCCAGCGACTATATCCTCAATACCACCCGCGAGGCGGGCCTGATGCAGAAGTTCGATGCGTCCATCGTGACGAACTACGGCAACCTCAACCCGGATTTCACCGGCAAGTTCTTCGATCCGACCAACGAGTACGTCGTGCCCTACGTCAGCGGCATTCCGCTGATCGTGTATGATCCGGCCGTGGTGGAAAAGGAGATCAAGGGCTTTAACGATCTGTGGGATCCGTCCCTTGCCGATACGCTGGGCCTCATCGACGACGCCCGCGTAACCCTCGGCATGGTGCTGCTGTCCATGGGCCAGAGCATGAATACCACCGACGAGGCGGTTCTTGCCGAGGCGGCTGCGAAGCTGGAGAGCCTCAAGGAGAACATCCACGTGCTGGAGTATGAGAACCTGCACAACTATCTCGTTTCCGGCGATATCGGCGTGGCGTATACCTTCACCCCGTTCGTTGGCCTCGCGCTGGACGCCAACCCGGATCTGAAGGTCGTCTGGCCGGAGGAAGGCCTGGGCTTTGGTATCGACGGCTGCTTCATTCCGGCGAATGCGCCGCACGCCAAGAATGCGAACATGTTCCTTGAGTTCCTGCTCCGTCCGGAGATCGCAGCGGTCTGCGCCGAGTGGCAGTACTACTGCAGCCCGAACGCGGCTGCGCTGGAGGTCATCGGCGACTGGTTCAAGGCGCGTCCGGAATTCATGGGCCTGTATGAGCGCATGGACGACGCGGAGTTTGTGCTGAATCTGCCGGTAGAGGACGAGCAGAAGTTCCAGGACATCTGGACCACCTTCAAGCTCGGTCTGTAAGAAGGCACGAAGAAAACAGAGGAACCCATACGAGCGCCGCTTTTATGCGGCGCTCTTCAAATAAAGTCCGCGAAAGATTGCGGATTTTATTTGAAGAACACGCGTACGGAATGATGCTTATGATATACCAAAGGGATGTGAGATCATGTCGAAACTCTTCATTTCCGGGGGTATGGTGATTGACCCCGAAAGGATGTGCAGCATGCGCGCCGATGTGCTCGTACAGGATGGGCGCATTGCAGCGGTGGGAAGCCTTTGCGCGCCGGAGGACGCCGAGGTGCTGGATGCTTTAGGCTGCATCGTCTGCCCGGGCTTTATCGATCCGCACGGCCATATCGACGGGCATGTATATACGGGCGAACTGTCCCTGCTTCAGGGGATCACGACGACCATTGGCGGAAATTGCGGCTTTTCTCCGCTGGATCTTGCGCGTTTTTTTGATGAGCAGAAGGCGTTTCCGATCCATCAGGCGGAGATGATCGGCATGTGCGCGCTGCGGACCGCGGCGGGCGTAAGCGATCCGTTTGTCCCTGCGAATGAGGCGCAGATCGACAGGATGGTGCAGCTGTGCGAGGCGGCGTTCAGGAACGGCGCAGCCGGTGTGTCGCTTGGTCCGGCTTATACGCCGGGCTCGTCGATCATGGAGATGCAGGCGCTTTGCCGGCTGGCAAAGGCGTATGGCAAACCGGTATCCATCGACACGCGTATGAACTCGATGACGGACCTTGATTCCCTGCAGGAGGCCATCGATCTGGCGGCACATTCCGGCTGCAGGATGATTGTGTCCCATTTTGTGTATCAGTACGGCGTGGGCGTGGAGGACGAGGCGATGGCCATGGTGGACCGCGCGCGCGGCATGGGCGTGGACATCGTGTTTGACAGCGGTATGTATAAGGACTGGTGCTCCTCCATCGGTGCGGCGCTGTTTGAGCCGGGCATCATGCGCGCCAACGGCATTGAGCTGTACCATCTGCGCATGATCACGGGCGATCATATCGGCGTGGTGCCGGATGAAGAGCTCTATCTCCATCTGCGGGAGCATCATCCCGCTGACGCTGTCGTGGTCAATACCGGTTCTCAGCGCGCGGTGTATGCGATTCACAGGCACGCGTGCGCGATGGTTTCCACCGATACCGGCGCGTATCGCCCGGGAGAAGGGCACCCTCAGATCGCTGGCAGCTTCCCGCGGTATTTCCGCGAGATGGTGCGCGAGCGCGCGGAGCTTTCGTGGGAGGAGGCTGTGCGGCATGCGACGCTGCTGCCCGCGCAGGTTTTTGGCCTTCATAAAAAAGGCCGCATGCAGCCGGGCTGCGATGCGGATCTGGTCGTGCTGGATCCCGGCATGATCGGAGATCGGGCGGATTTTCCGGGCTTGGGCAAGCCCAACGCTGCGCCGGAGGGCATCCGGGCGGTGATCGTCGGCGGGGAAATCGCGGCGAAGGACGGCCGCGCAACGGGCGTCATGGCCGGACGGGCGCTGCGTCAGTAAGCAGTGCTATGGGGAAGGGGCTCCATGCGCGCGCCCTCGCAGGTCATCATCAGCGTGCCCACGCGCCAGCCGTCCGTCTGCCGGTACTGCGGCGCATGCTGCGTCCCGCAGCGGATATAGGCCTCAGCGCCTGTGCCGCCATAAAACTGTGCATGGTGGCGCTCCGTGCCTGTGGTGACGACGAGCGAAAGAATCTGGCTGGCGCCGGCGGGAAGCGCGTTCAGCGCGGAGACGGGCAGCTCGGCGATCTGCAAAAGCAGCGTGCGATAGATATCGCTGTCTGCGGCGCTGCCGTTGACGGTGACGGCGCTGTTGTCGCTGCGGAATTCAAAGCTGCGCTCGTGGGTGCTGATGGATACGGCGGTGACGGCATGGACGTCGAGCCCGGGAAAGAGCACAGAGAGATTCACAAGACCGGCAGGCGCATGCGCTTCGCCGGTTTTATTCTGCTTTGGCGGCGCGGAAGAGGTGTTCTTTGGCGCGTGGACAAAGCAGAAAAGCAGCGCGGCGATCAACAGGCCCGCCGCATAGACCTCTCCTGCGATTTTAAGCGCTTTGGCCACATAGATCCCTCCTTCCGCTGTGATACTGCTATTATACTGTTCCGATGTAGCGCAAAGACAGTGATAATTGGGCGGAATTGTGAACTCTTTTTGCTTCCTCGAGGGAAAATAGGGTTGTCAGAAAATGTAAAGTACGATAAAATAATAAAGCTCTTTTGCTCTTGTTCGAGGGGAAAGAGAACACGCAGCGTATGCAAAGCTGACGGATAGGTGTGTCCGGCTGAAAAAACGATTTCCGCAGGGAGTCTTCCGCCGGCCGTCTGTCAACGAAAACAATGGTATGGAGTGATCCCCGTATATGATTCTTCAGCATAACACCACTGACGCGTTCTATCGTTCTCCTCTGGGCGCATTGCCTGCCGGCGCGCAGGTTCGTCTGCGTGTGGCCGTTCTCGGGCCGGGCGAGCCGGAAAGCGTAAAGCTGCGCATCTGGGATGGCAAGGAGCAGTATTTCCCGATGCGTTCGCTTGGCGCACGGGATGGAAAGACGTATTACGAGGTACAGGTCAGCGTCAGCGAGACGCCGTGCCTGTACTGGTATCGCTTTGAGGCCGTCCTTGGCGGGACGAAGATGACGCTCAATGCGCCGGACGATACCGGCTGCGGAGAGGGCATGATGAGCGGCACGACGGATTTCCAGATTACCGTGTACGATCCTGCATACAGCACGCCCGCATGGATGCCCGACGGCGTGATGTACCAGATCATGGTGGACCGGTTTTATCATGGCGAGGGTACGGACGCGCTGCGCCATGCGAAGGATGATATCGACAAGAAGATTGAACTGCACGACAACTGGAACGACATGCCGTGGCTGAACGTTTCGGAAAACGGCGATAACTTTGCGCATGATTTCTTCGGCGGCAACCTTGAGGGCGTGCGCCAGAAGCTCCCCTACCTCAAGGAGCTGGGCGTGAGTGTGATTTACTTTAACCCGATCTTTACCGCGCGCACCAATCATAAATACGATACGAGCAACTACATGCAGGTTGACCCGATGTTCGGCGACGAGGCAAAGCTGCGCCAGCTCTGCGAGGAGGCAAAGGCCATGGGCATCCGCGTGATGCTTGACGGCGTATTTTCCCACGTGGGCAGCGACAGCGTGTACTTCAACCGCCGCGGCACGCACGGCGAGAAGGTCGGCGCGTACCGCGATCCGGATTCCCCGTACAAGAAGTGGTTTACCTTCAAAAACTGGCCGGACGATTACGAGTGCTGGTGGGGCTTCCGCACGCTGCCCAACGTCAACGAGATGGACGACGACTTCCGCAGGTATATCCTCAACGGCGAGGATTCCGTCGTCAAGCACTGGGTGCGTCAGGGCACAAGCGGGTGGCGGCTGGACGTTGCCGACGAGCTCCCGATGGAATTCCTGCGCGAGCTGCGCAGGGAGGTCAAGTCTGTCGACAAAGAGGCGGCGGTGCTCGGCGAGGTTTGGGAGGACGCCAGCCACAAGATTTCCTACGGCAAGATGCGCTCGTATGTGCTGGGCGATACGCTGGACAGCGTGATGAACTATCCGCTGCGCGAGGCGCTGGTGGCGTTCCTGATGGGACGCAAGAACGCCGGCGCAATCGTGCGCGAGCTGTCCGCGCTGATGCAGAACTACCCCAAGCCGTTCCTGTATGCGCTGATGAACCTGATGGGCAGCCATGACAGGCCGCGCATCCTCAATGTCCTTGCGGGCAACGACGGCAACGACATCCCGCGCGACAGACGGGCGGAGCACACGCTCTCCCAGGAGGAGCGCATGATCGGCACCCTGCGTCAGCGCATGATGCTGCGCATGATGATGAGCGTGCCCGGCATGCCGTGCATCTACTACGCCGACGAGGCGGGCATGGAAGGCTGCGCAGACCCCTTCTGCCGCAGGACGTATCCGTGGGGCGAGGAGGATAAGCAGCTGCTCTCCTATTATCGCGGCATGATTGCCATGCGCAACAAGAATGCGGTGCTGCGCACCGGCGAATGCCGGTTCATTGCGCCGTGCGACGATGTGCTGGGTGTGATCCGCTATATCGAGGGCGGAAAGGATGCGCTGGGCCGCAAGGCGGAGGACGCCTGCGCGGTGACGCTGATTAACCGCAGCTCCCGTCCGATCGACCTGTACCTGACGAAGCAGGATCTGATGGGCGCGACGGAGATCATTTCCGACCGCGACGAGACGCATACCGCGCGCGCGGGCGCGTTCAGCGTGAAGCTGGCGGGCATGCACGGCGTGACGTACTTTGCGCACAGGGCGTAAAGAAAGACGAGAAAAATAAAATGATCCCCGCTCCGGCAGCGCCGGAGCGGGGATTTTTGTGCTGTTTGGGTCTTCCGGATCAGTAGTTCGCCTCGCCAGCAAACGCTTTAATCGCTTCGCTGCGGTTCGCGCCAAGGACCTCCTGCGCCGGGCCATCCTCGACGACCAGACCGTTTTCCATGTAGATGACGCGGTCGGCGACGTCGCGCGCAAAGTTCATCTCATGCGTGACGACGATCATCGTGCGCTCCTCGTCTGCAAGCTGGCGGATGACGGAGAGCACCTCCTGCGTCAGCTGAGGATCGAGCGCGGAGGTCGGCTCGTCAAAGCAGAGGATGTCGGGATCCATGCACAGCGCGCGGGCAATCGCTACGCGCTGGCACTGGCCGCCGGAGAGGTTGCAGGGATATTCGCTCGCCTTGTCGGCCAGGCCGACCTTGTCAAGCAGGGCGCGGGCCTTTTGCGTGGCTTCAGCCTTGCTGCGGCCAAGGACGAGCTGCTGCGCCATGGTCAGGTTTTTCAGCACGGAGTAATGCGGGAAGAGGTTGTAATCCTGAAAGACCATGCCCATCTTGAGCATCAGCATGCGCAGCGCTTTGTCTTTTTTGTAGACAGGCCTGCCGTCTGCGCCGGTTGTGACCAGCGCTTCGCCGCCAATGCGGATTTCGCCGCTATCGATGGTTTCCAGATTGTTCATGCAGCGCAGCAGGGTCGACTTGCCCGAGCCGCTGCGGCCGATGATCGCGACGACCTCGCCGCGGGAGACGCGCACCGATACGCCCTTGAGGACGCCGGTTTCACCGAAGGATTTCTGAACGTTGATCGCCTGAAGCATGCGGGAAACCTCCTTCCTCAATCCTTATAGTAATCAAAGCGCCTGGTGAGATAGCTGAACACGACCGTAACCACGCCGTTCATCAGCAGATAGAACAGGCCTGCGACAAACAGCGGCTCAATCGACGCGGTGCGGCTGGCCTCGTTTTTCGCCGCGCGGAAGAGCTCTGAAACGGCGATGATGTTCGCCAGAGACGTATCCTTGACGAGGGTGATGACTTCGTTGGACACCGGCAGCAGCACGCGCTTGATGACCTGAGGCAGCACGACATAGAAGAACGCCTGCACCCTGGTCAGGCCCAGCACCTGGCTGGCCTCATGTTGGCCGACGGGGATGGACATCATGCCGCCGCGGAAGATTTCGGCAAAGTAAGCCGCATAATTGAGCGCGAAGGCGAGAATGGTTGCCGACATGCGGTCAAGGTTCAGGCCCAGAAACATCGGGATGGCAAAATAAACGGCGAAGAGCTGGAGCATCAGCGGCGTGCCGCGCATGATCAGGATATACAGCGAGACGGGCGCGCTGATGATCTTCTGCTTGCTCATGCGCAAAAGCGCCACGACCATGCCCAGCGGGATGGAGAAGACCAGCGTGAGAAAGAAGATGGTGAGCGTGTTGAGCATGCCGTCCTGCATGGACGAAATGAGCTTCATGAGCGCTTCCGGGTTGTTGAAATACCGCATGGGAGACCTCTTTTCGCTATACTGTCAATGGCATAACACAAGGATGAGGCTGTAAATCGCTTTACAGCCTCAATAAACAATTTGGGGAATTACTTCTTGTATTCCGCTGCGTACTTGGCGATGGTGGTCACGTCGTTGGCGAACCAGTTCGCGCGGATGGCGTCGAGCGTGCCGTCCTCCTGGATGGCGATGAGCTGCGCGTTGATCGCGTCGGCCAGCGTTGCTTCGCCCTTGCGCACGGCGATGCCGTATTCCTCGGCCTGCAGCACCTCGGGCAGGACGCAGAAGGCAGCCGGGTCGTCCTGCTGGGCGATGTAGTAGTTGCCCACGACGGAGTCAATCAGCAGCACGTCGATGCCGCCGAGCTTGAGATCCATCAGCGCGGCGACGAAATCGTCGGAAAGCGCGACTTCAGCCAGCGCATCGCGGATTTCCGGGTTGGCTTCCAGCACATCCACGGAGGCGGAGCCGGCCTGCGTGCCCAGCACCTTGCCGGCGGTATCGGCGACGGAGGCGATGCCGGAATCGGCCATGACGACCATGATCTGCTCATTGGCCAGATACGGCATGGTGAAGAGCATCTGCGCCTTGCGCTCCTCGGTGATGGTCAGGCCGGACCAGATGCAGTCAATGTTGCCGCCGTTCAGCTCAAGCTCCTTGGCGTCCCAGGAGATCGGCTGAAGAACGAGCTCCACGCCCATGCGCGCCGCGACTTCCTTGGCCAGATCGATATCGAAGCCGACGTGTTCGCCATTTTCATCCACAAAGCCCATCGGCGGGTAGGCCTCGTCAAAACCCATGATCAGCTTGCCCTTGGCCATGATATCGGCAAGGCCGGTATCCTCGGCAAGAGCGGAGCAGGCGAGCAGCAGCACGGCGGCGAGCAGGATGGCAAACAGTTTCTTCATGATGTGAATCTCCTTTCGGATACTTTAATGTATTAGTGCTTTAGTGTGATAAAGTATAACACCAAAGCAAAAGACTGTCAATCTGTTTTGAAGAAGTTTTTGAGAGATTTTGAGCGACAGGGCGATGTGCGCAGCATAGAAGGAAATGAGAGGAAAAAGCAAAGAGCAATAGAGAAAAAACAATCAGCGCGCCGGCTGAGCGGCGCGCTGATGGAGATGAGCTTTTACAGGAACGCAGCCTCAAGCGGACCGCGCTCGCCGACGTAGACGGGCAGGGTGCTTTCCTCGAGGATTTCATCTGCACAGAGGAGCTGCGTGCGCAGCTCAAGCGTACAGGGAGAATCGGGCAGCTGCGCGTCGATCACGCCGACGTAGCCGCCCCGGCTCCGGCAGGGCATGAACAGGCGGGCGAGTTCGCGCCCCTTTTCGTCCTCAAGGACAGCGAGCGCGGAAAGGGGCTTTCCGCCGCCCGTTCCCTCGGGGATGAACGCCTCAAGCGAGGCGGAGAAGCGCGTGCCGGTCCACCATGCGCCGCACAGCGGCAGCGCGGACAGATGCAGCGGCGCGAAGGCCGTACGGATGGCGTCGGACACATCGCTTTTGCGCCATGCGCCGGTTTCGCAGAGCGCGCCGGCAAAACGCCCCTGACGCGCGGCTTCGCAGCGCAGGCGGACAGAGACGGCCTCGAGCCACTCAAGCACGCCGCAGATGCCTTCGTCCTGCGGGTCAAGCGCATGGCCTGCGGCTTCATACAGCAGAGCGCGGTCGGAAAGCGCCTCGTCGCTGGCGCGGCGGCAGCCGATCATGCCGCAGAGTTGCCACGCGGATGCAGCGGGGGAAAGCGGAGGCCGGGTGTCCTGCCGGGGGGCGAAGGTCAGGCAGGGATGGCGCAGGAGGCGTTTTTTTAGCGGGCTGCCCTCCTCAAGGCGCAGGACCACGCTGATCCCCGCGCGCGCAGCGCAGAGGTAAAAGCGCTCGGAGGCAGGCGCGTGAAGGGAAACGCTGCTGACGTTTATCTCCTGCATCGCCTGCATGAGCGCTTCGGGCGGGGTGAGCAGATCGTCTGCATCAAGCGGGAGGCTGGCCAGCGGCGCATGGCCGGAATAGCCGCAGGACAGCACGGTGCTGTCGCAGAGGATTCCCGAGGCTTTTTTGCCGCCGGCGATGCGCAGGAGTTCAATCTTTACTGCCGGCGCGTCATAGGCGGCGCCGGGAACAAAATGCTTCGCGGACAAGGCGAGCGTCATCTCGGTCTGCCGGGCTTCGCCCGCGCCGAGGGAGAGGGAAATCTCCCGCGCAGGGATAGGCTGGCTGCCGGGGGCGGGCGGTACAGGCTGCGCGCGCAGCGCATACTCGCCCGTGTGATCCGCCGTGATCAGCGCCCGGACGGTGATGGTCTGCTGCGCGGCGTCGGGAAGGAGGCAAAGGCGGGAGAGGAAGGCGAACCTCGCCGTCTGCAGAAAGACCGGGCCGCGTACGCCTGCGGGGCGCGTGCTGTCAAAGCGGATGGCGATCGTCTCTTTCCGTCCGCGCCGCAGCGCATCGGTCAGATCGACGGCGAAAGCGCACGGCGAGGCGGAGAGGTCAAATGTGCTGTCCGTTTCGGGCAGCGCAGCGCTGTCAAAGGCGGCGATGGGCGTATCGCCCAGCAGGATGCTGCCCCGGCCCAGGAGCTGGGCGAAGGTCAGCACGGCGTGATCGCCGGAAAGCGCGCCGAAATCGACTTCACAGGTCAGCTCCGCTTCGCCGCAGAGCGCATCCGGCAGGAGCGCAGGCAGCGGAAAAGGCGCGCTGGGCTGCATGGCGTCCGGCGCGGCCTCCTGCAGGGCCGGCTCGCCGAGCAGATCGGCAAAGCCGAGCAGTTCCTCTGCGCCGGGCAGGGAGAAGGCGAGCGTCTGCTCTTCAGGCAGCAGGCTGTCCGGCAGGTTGGGCGCGCTGATGCGCCAGCAGGAAAGAAGCGGACGCTGCATTACGCCTGCTCCTTCTGGCGGGCGATGACCTCTTTGGCCATCAGCAGGCCGCAGATGGTCTTGCCGTCTCGGATCTCGCCGCGCATGACCAGATCGATCGCCTCGTCAAGCGGCATGCGCACCAGCCCGAGGAATTCGTCCTCGTCCGGATGGGTTTCGCCCTGCGTGAGGCCCTGCGCCAGATAGATGGCGATCTTCTCCGTGCAGAAGCCCGGCGTGGTCAGCACGCTGGTCAGCAGGGTAAAGGATTCGGCCCTGAGGCCCGTTTCTTCTTCAAGCTCGCGCACGGCGCAGTCGTAGGGATCCTCGCCCCAGCTGTCGAGCTTGCCGGCGGGGATTTCCAGCGTCACGCGGTCGACGCTTACGCGATGCTGGCGCACAAGCAGCGTCGTTCCGTCCTCATATACCGGCACGACGGCGGCCGCGCCCTTGTGCACGACGATTTCGCGCGGGGCGCTCTGCCCGTTGGGGCAGGTGACCTGCCACTTCTCCACGCGCAGGATTCTGCCGTCAAAGATGGTTTCCTTTTCAAAGGGGATTTCCCGAAGGTTCATATCGTCCATGATCCATGCTCCTTACCGATCAGAAATTTACAACTACATATCTGCGTATTATTCTGCTTTTGCGGGATGAATCCCTGCCTGCTGTCCGTCTTATACATGTAAAACGGGAGCAAATCCATGGCAAAGCCGTACGCGGAGTTGACAGAAGAAGGCCGGTCGTTTTACAATGATGCCATGCATAGGGATTACAGGGCGAAGGGGCAAAACCGGATGGAAGGGGCCTCGTCGCTCTTGGTTTACCTGAAAAAGGAGGATAAACGATATGAAGAAGATCACCCGCCGGCTGATGGCAGTGATGCTCTGCGCGCTGCTCGCGTTTGCTTCCGGATGCGCTGAGGCGCAGGAGAGCGCAAATGCGCAGATGATCGTCGTGCTTGCGGACGGCACAGAGCAGATGCTGCCCATGGAGCAGACGATAACCTCGCTGGGAGAGACGGTCTATTGGCTGGATCTGAGCATGATGAGCGAGGAAGAGATCGCTGCGCTGGCGTATGGTCAGATGGTGCTGATCGACGAAGCGGGCGACGTGCTCATACAGCTCTTCCTTGAGGAGAATGAGGCGGCTGCCGCAGGCGAAGCCCTGCTCACGCTTGAGGATCCGCAGGATCCGGTGTATAGCTATACGCTGATGCTTGCGCCCATGCCGATGCCGCAGACGCCGGAAGAGACGGAAGCCGTGCTGGCGGAGTACGGTTATTTTGACGTGGACTTCAGCAGCGAGATTGCGCAGGAGTACACCGAGGAATATGTTGAGGAGTATACGGAAGAGTATACGGAAGAGTACACGGAAGAATACGCCGAGGAATACACGGAAGAATACGCCGAGGAATACACGGAAGAATACACCGAGGAGTATACGGAAGAGTATATTGAAGAGCCGGAGCAGATCGTTATGCCTGCCTATGTCGTTCCGGTGGATGACAGCATGGGCCTGTACAGCGAGATGTGGATTTCTGAGGAAACAGCAATCGCTGAGATTGGCATGGGCGAAGTGCTCATGCCTGAGAGCTATGCGATGGACGAAGAAGGCAATCTGTGGTGGTGGGTTCAGGACTACCGTACGGGTCTGACTGGCTATATTCTGGCGGAGGCTGCGGCTGAACTGGATGCGGCGATGGCCGGCGAGGCGATTGGTCGGATCGACGCAGAGATTCAGAAAGAACTTGCTGAGGAAGAGGCACGCCTTGAAGCGGAACGCCTTGCTGAGGAGCAGGCGCGCCTTGAGGCGGAGCGCCTTGCCGAGGAGCAGGCGCGCCTTGAAGCGGAACGCCTTGCTGAAGAGCAGGCGCGCCTTGAGGCGGAGCGCCTTGCCGAGGAGCAGGCGCGCCTTGAAGCGGAGCGGCTTGCTGAGGAAGAGGCGCGCCTTGAAGCGGAGCGCCTTGCCGAGGAGCAGGCGCGCCTTGAGGCGGAGCGCCTTGCCGAGGAGCAGGCGCGCCTTGAAGCGGAGCGGCTTGCCGAGGAGCAGGCACGCCTTGAAGCGGAGCGCCTTGCCGAGGAGCAGGCGCGCCTTGAGGCGGAACGCCTTGCCGAGGAGCAGGCGCGCCTTGAGGCGGAGCGCCTTGCTGCTGAGGAGCAGAAGAATAACGAAAATGGCAGCGAGGGCAATGAGAGCGACGCTGCTGACGGCGAGGTGACTGAACCGGAGACTGAATCGGAAACCGAGGATGAAACCGGAACGGATGAGGAGACCGCCGAACCTGCGGTTCGCTATGCGGTGACCAGCAATAGCAACAGCGATGTGAACAACCTGCGCGAACGTGCGGAGTCGAAGGCTTCCGTCGTGGGCGAATACAGGAACGGCGAGCTGCTGATCATCGGCGAGCCGGAGCAGGATGGCAAGTGGTATCCGGTGACGGTCGTGCGCGACGGCGCGCAGGGCTACATGCGTGATTACCTGCTGACCGAGATTTCCGAGGCGGATGCGCAGGTGCGCATGGCGGAAATCCTCGCCGGCAAGGCGGAAAGCGGCGAACTCGCCGAACCGGAGCAGCCGGAAGAACCGGAGCAGCCGGAAGAGCCGGAGCAGCCGGAAGAGCCGGAGCAGCCGGAAGAGCCGGAGCAGCCGGAAGAGCCGGAGCAGCCGGAAGAGCCGGAGCAACCGGAGCAGCCGGAAGAGCCGGAGCAGAGCGAAGCCGATACGCAGGACGGCGGGCTGATCACATCCTTCCCGGCATATGGCATGACCCTGCCGCAGAGCAACAATGCGATGATCGTCCTGCGTCCTGAGCTGGCGGATGAACTGCCGAACGGCGCGATCCCGATGATCCGCGAGCCGTCTCCGCTGGAGCTCAGCGAGCTGGTCTATGACGAGGACGGCGACGCCTGGTATATGGCGCGCAACATGTCCACCGACGAGACGGGATATATCGAAGCATTCAAGGTTGAGCAGGTCTCCAAGGAGACGGCGGAAGCCAACATCAAGGAGGTCGTCAGCGTCATCAAGCCCATTGAGGGCGAGGGCGTGGAGAACGTGACAGAAAACGAAGGCGAAGATAACGACGGAGAATCCGAAACGGAAGAAGAGCCAGAAGAAGAGCCTGAAGCGGAGCCGGATATGCCGCAGGAACTGACTGAGGGTGATATCTACCATTATGGCCGCACAAATGACGCGCAGGTTGCGCTGCGCAAGGCGGCGAAGCAGGGCGCTGACCTGCGTTTCCGCATGGAAAAGGGCACGATCCTGTGGGTCATGACGCTTGAAGGCGATTGGTGCCATGTCCGCACCGACCGCGGAGAAGGCTATGTGAAGGCGGATTTTGTCGAGCTGATGGGCGTGCGCGAGGAACAGGAATACCGCGCAACGCTGGCGGATCCGGAGGTTGCGCCGGAGCGCGAGGAGACGGAAACCGTTCAGCCGGAAGAGACCGATCTTGTTGAGCTGATTACGCCGGCGCCGACCACCGAGCCGACGGCAGAGCCGACTGCGGAACCGACGGCTAAGCCGACGGCCGAGCCGACCGCCGAGCCGACGGCCGAGCCGACGGCTGAACCGACGGCTGAACCGACGGCCGAACCGACCGCCGAGCCGACGGCCGAACCGACCGCCGAGCCGACGGCTGAGCCGACGGCCGAGCCGACGGCTGAGCCGACCCCGAAGCCGACCGAAACGCCCGAACCGCAGCGCCTTGAGATCTATGCGCGCGTAATCAACGATGCGACTCCGCTGCGCGGCAACCCGGACGCCAACGCCTATCTGCAGACGATTCTCGCAGAGGAGGACGTTGTCTATATCTTCCAGAGCCAGTACGCTGCAGACGGCATGCTGTGGTATCTGGTTCAGTTCAGCGGCCAGTGGGGCTATGTCCGCGCGGACCTTGTGCGCCCGATGGGCGAGCAGGAGACGGCGGATTACCTCGCGAAGCTGGAGGCAGAACTGGCTACCCCGACCCCGATGCCGCAGGTCACGCCGGAACCGGTCGGACCGAATTCCACCAGCGCGTACGCCAAGCTGATCAAGGATGCGGTCAACCTGCGCCGCACGCCGTCTTCCTCCGGCACGTCTTTGGGCCGCATCAGCGTCAATACGCTGCTGCTGGTCATGGGCGAGGAGTACGACGGCACCTATACCTGGTATCAGGTCAACCATGGCGGCAAGGATGGCTATATCCGCAGCGATATGGCGAAGATGCTGACCATCTCCGAACTGCAGGATTACCTGGCCGAGCAGGCGCAGCAGCCGACCGCCAAGCCGGGCGTGTCTGTGACGCCGAACAAGAATAACAATACCAGCATCACGATCAACGGCTCCGAGCTGGCGGATATGATTCCCGTGGACGGCAGCTGGACGAATAACGTGATTTCCGGCATGCCGAGCTATGCGACGGCCACCCCGGACCCGAACGTTACCCCGACCCCGGTGCCGCCGGCGACCGGCGCTGCGCTCATTGGCAGCAAGGGCACGCTGACGGTGATCAATGTGCCGGCGACGACGGAAAACGGCGCGTTCTCTGTGTATGGCAAAACGATTCCCTATGGCACGGTGACCGCGAGCGTCGAGATGCCGGCGCAGCAGACGGCAAAGGCGCACAGCCTGATTGCCGGTGCGATTGCTGAAACGGCGCAGGCTGTCAAGCGCACCGTCGGCCAGACGGTTGCGGATGCGAAGGGACAGTTCGTGATGGACGTCAAGCTGCCGCAGCCGGGCGAGTATATCGTCGAATTCGCTGCGACGGACGGTTCGTATGCCCGCTATGGCGTGACCTATGATACCGGCGCAACGCCGGAACCGACCGCCGCGCCCCTGCCCACGGCGCAGCCTGTGCAGGAGGATGGAGGTATGGGCGTCCTGCCGTTTGTGATCGGCGGTCTGCTGATCGCCGTGGCTGCGGGTGTGTATGGCGTGTACGTCTACCGCCGCAGGACCGAGGAGGAAGAAGAGGACGAAGCGGATGAGGACGAGGAAGAGGAGCTGCGCCGTGAGCAGCTCAACATCCAGCGTCAGCGCCGCGCCGAATCCGCCGCAGCTGCACCGAAGGCGTCCGCGCCGGTGAATCCGGCAGCGCCGCGTATGCCGCAGAATCAGGCGGGTCAGGTTCCGTCCTATGTGAAGCAGAATGCGCGCAGCGCGCAGCCGCAGACGAGCCCGTATGCCCGTCCGGTCGCGCCGCAGGCCCCGGCTGCCCCGCAGGCTCCGGTCGCGCCGAAGGCTCCGGTCGCGCCGAAGGCGCCGGTGATGCCGCAGGCCCCGGTCGCGCCG
>JAFXCE010000139.1 GCA_017521565.1 Clostridia bacterium
CAACTCCGGCAAGGTGGCCATCCTTGAAGAAAACATGAAGTTCGAGCGGATTTCCATGCCGAACAACGAAGCGCAGTTCCTTGAAACGCGCAAGTTCCAGGTGTCGGAGATCTGCCGTATCTACAGAGTCCCGCCGCATCTCATCGGTGACCTTGAGCATGCGACGTTTTCAAATATCGAGCACCAGTCAATCTCGTTTGGCGTCCATACCATCCGGCCTTGGCTGGTTCGCATCGAACAGGCGCTCAACCGTCAGCTCTTCCCCGAAAAGGAGAAGGGCTGTTTTTATGCTCAGTTCAACATGGACGGCCTGATGCGCGGCGACTATAAGAGCCGCATGGAAGGCTATGCCATTGCAAGGCAAAACGGCTGGATGAGCGCTAACGATATCCGTGAACTGGAGAACATGAACCCCATCCCCGACGAAGATGGCGGCAACGAGTATCTGGTAAACGGCAATATGATCCGAATCGCACAGGCGGCGCAGAATGTTGCTTCCAACGTACCTGCTGCCGCGCAGAACGGGGGTGATCAAAATGGAACATAAGAACCTTACCCTGGGCAGTCTCTTCGACGGGATCGGCGGTTTTCCGCTGGCGGGAAAGATGGCCGGCATCACGCCCATCTGGGCGTCAGAAATCGAGCCCTTTCCCATTCGCGTTACTGAAAAGCGGCTGCCCGAGGTAAAGCATTACGGTGATGTGCATGGGTTGAACGGCGCAGAGATGGAACCGGTGGATATTATCACGTTCGGTTCACCCTGTCAGGATCTGTCCATTGCGGGCAGACGCGAGGGGCTTTCCGGCAGTCGGTCCAACCTCTTCCATGAGGCTGTGCGCATCATCCGGGAAATGAGGGAAAAAACCAATGGAAAATATCCAAGATGGGCTGTGTGGGAGAACGTGCCGGGCGCCCTGTCCTCTCAGAATGGGCAGGATTTCCGCTGCGTCCTCGAAAGCCTCATCCGCATCAAAGAACCCGAAGCAGATGTTCCTCTGCCGGGTTCGGGAAAGTGGATGCCAGCCGGAGAGATCATGGGAAACCATTATTCTCTCGCATGGCGAATCATCGACGCAGCGCAGGGTTGGGGCGTCGCACAAAGACGGAAACGTTTATTTGCTGTCCTCGATCTTGATGGACAATGTGCCGGAAAGGTTCTCTTTGAGTCCGAAGGCATGTCAGGGTATACTCCGCCGCGCGGAGAAGCGCGGAAAGGAACTGCCGGATGTGCTGCGACTGGCGCTGGAACGTCAGGCGAACGCGACGGAATGAGCCTTGCCGGTGGCTTCTGCACGGAACACAGTGCGGACAGCCGCGGCATCGGCTATGAAGATGAACGTGCACCTACACTCAGAGCGGGCGTTGTTCCCGGAGTCGCCATCGAATTCAATCCCACCGACAGCCGTATTAAGATCCGGGAGGATGGCGTATGTCAGACGCTTCTTTCCCGCATGGGTACGGGCGGTAATCAGGTGCCTCTGGTCTTTGGCATCAGCGCGGATCAGAGCAATGCCATGCTTTCTGAGAATCCGCATGCCGGCATCTATGAAGCAGATACCAGCCGGACGCTGGACTGCAATGGTGGTTCGCCCGCCTGTAATCAGGGCGGCATGATTGTTGTGGAGCCTGTCGCATTCACGCAGAATCAGAGAGATGAAGTTCGTGAACTCGGAGGCCAGTCGGGTACCATCTCGGCCTCCCCAGGCACCCATCAGCAGACATATGTCGCCCAGCAGAAGCATCCCAGCTATTGCATGACCACCGGCAATTTCACGCAGTTGGGCGAAGAAAAGACTCCGCCCATCATGGCGCGTGACTATAAAGATCCGCCTGTGATCGGCAAGGATGAACCGGTCTATTCGCTGGATCGAGCCTGCTTCAATGCAGGACAGAACGCGCAGTATCGGATGAACATCGGAGAAGAAAAGGCGCCGAC